>CAVWXD010000007.1:0-70508 GCA_963758935.1 uncultured Methanomicrobiales archaeon
GGAATTTCCCGAATGACGAGAACAGGATCGAGAACGGCCCCTTGATCGCCACCGCAGCAGTCCCGATAGCGGTAGTTTTGCCCGAGTCCAGGGCAGCTCCCAGCTTATCCATTGCCGCCGTCTGGTTGGTGCTTTTAGGATTCAACGAGTTTGACCAGGCGCTCCATAACTGCGTTCACCGCTTTCCAAGTCGGGGAATCTGCGTGCCTGAGGATATACGGCCGCCCTTCGTCCCCGGCCTTCACCATCTCAGGGTCAAGGGGGATCGCACCTAAGAACGGGACGCCAAGATCGTCGGCTGCCTTCTTTCCTCCACCTCTGCTGAACAAATCGATCGTCTCATGACAGTGCGGGCAGACCATCCCGCTCATGTTCTCGATGACACCAATGACCGGCAACTCCAGTTTTTCGATGAACTTAGCCGCCCTGATCGCGTCCATGACCGCGACATCCTGCGGGGTCGTGACAATCACGGCTCCCCGGACATTGGGTGCCAGCTGGGCAATCGAGAGCGCCTCATCACCGGTGCCGGGCGGGAGATCGACCACGAGATAGTCAAGTGCACCCCAGTTCACCTCAGCGAGGAATTGCTGGATCGCTACCATTTTCATCGGGCCACGCCAGACTACCGGCGTACTCATATCCGGTAAGAGGAACGCCATGGATATGACCGAAAGGTTTCCCGTTACATGTACCGGTTCGAGAGCATTTGCAAGAACCGCCGGACGCTGATCTTCGATGCCCAGCATCTTGGGAATGTTAGGGCCATGGAAGTCAAGGTCGAGCAGTCCGACCTTTTTTCCATGGTTGGCGAGGGCAAAGGCAAGGTTCACCGAAACGGTGGATTTCCCCACCCCACCCTTCCCACTGAGGACGAGAATAACGTGATTAACATTGATCTTCGCTTTCGGTGGCAGCCCTTGGGGGGCACTGTGCAGTTGAGCGGATGAGCACGAACTGCAGTTCCCGCTGGTCGTTTCTTTCTTCGTAGGTGGTTGTGTCATGGTATTGATCTCAGAAATAATTGTGGCGGTTCGTACGGGCATCAGTCGCGTTTTTCGTCATCGGTGACCTGTGCAAGAATCTCCGCCGTCGGCCCGATACCGACTATCTTCCCGCCCCGCATCAGCGCCACCCGGTCGCAGACATCCCTGACGAAGTCCATGTCGTGCGAGACAATAATGAAGGTCTCGTCCATCTCGTCGCGGGCCTGCAGGATTGAGTGCTTCACATCCTGCTTTGTTATCGGGTCCATGGTGCCGGTCGGTTCGTCGAGGACCACGAGGCGCGGCTCCCGGATGAGCACCTGTGCGAGGGCGACCCGGTGCCGCTCGCCGTCCGAAAGTTCGCCGGGATACCGGTTCAGGATCTCCCGGGCCTTCTCTTCGTTGAACCCGGCCATCCGGAGCGTGATGACCGCTTTACGAATCGCCAGTTCTTTGGGGAAATCCAGACCGATCGAGTCGGTGAGATTGTCGATCACGGTGCGGTGGGGGAAGAGGTCGTATTCCTGGTGCAGGAGCCCGATGTACTCCTTTGCCCGGCCCCGCTGGTCGATGCCGGGTTTCGTCATGTCCACCCAGTCGTCACCGATCAGGATGTTCATCTCGCCGCTCGTGGGTTCGATAATGCCGGAGATTATCTGCGAGAGGGTCGTCTTGCCTGCCCCGCTCTTACCGATGATGCCGAAGATCTCTTTCTTTGCGACATCGAAGGTAACGGAGTTGACCGCCCTCACGACACCCCGATCGTGCGATACGTATTTCTTGACCACATCCCTGGCAGAGAGGATCTTGTTCCCCAGTTCAACAGGGGCCATCTCTTCGATCTCGTGGTAATTTTTGGCAAACGCACGGATTACACTCTTTGGTGAACCAATCGCGGCGATCTCACCGTCAACAAGGAGGATCGCACGGTTCGCCATCTCTTCGATTACCTGTGAGAAGTGCGAAGTGACGACCATCCCCATCGAATTCAGCTTTGCCACGTCGGTAAGCATTCCGTGGACCAGTCCGGCCGTCTCCGGGTCGAGCGTCCCGGTCGGTTCGTCTGCAAAAAGCACGGCCGGGTTCTTGGCCAGCTGCCGGGCCAGGACCACCCGCTGCTTCTCCCCGCCCGAGAGGTCGCGCGCGATATGCATCATCCGGTGGGAAAGTCTGACCTGGTCGATGAGGTCGGCTGCCCGGTTAACTGCGTCATCTTGAGGGTAACGGATGTCATCGAGGGCATGGAGTACATTCTCGATAACCCGGTCATCACCGTAAAGCGCAAACGTCCGCTGGAACATGATCGCGGTCCGGTTCATGACACGGGACTTCATACCGTCGGTCTGTTTACCCCAGAGATCCACGTCTACGGTCACGAGACTACCGCCGCATTCGGGGCATTTCCCGCCGGCATGGCTCTGGACATCCATGAACATGCACCGGTCGCATGCTGACATGTGATACACGATAGATCCTGCGGTCGGCGGCTGTTCAACGCCCCGGAGGAGGTGCATGAGCACGCTTTTCCCCGCCCCGCTTCTTCCGATAACTCCGATGATCTCTCCTTCCGGAATCTCGAAAGACACGTGGTTCAGGACCCGGGTTTCTCCGAAGTCCATGCAGAGGTCGTGTACACTGATGAATGGTTTTGTCATGGAAAACTCGCAGGGGATTATTACGCATATGAGCATAAAGATTTAAGGATCGTGAACAAAAAAGAGAACAGGCGGGAGAAAGCCTGAGTGCATCTCCCGGTCCCTTCACAGGACCGGCACATAGGCTTTTTAGTCTTCCGCTTTGGGACAGAGGTTGGGGGATTCCTTCCCATGCGTCAGATGAAAATTTGCCGTTCCGCCTCTGCTATTTTGGGCACTTCGGGCACCTGCCTTCCGCAGCCTTCGTGCATCCAGCCATCTCGATTCCCTTGCCATTTACCAGCGCATCGGCAATCTTCCGACGGGCTTCATGCAGGTCACGCCAGGCTGTTTTGCGCGAGACCCCGAGTTTCTCCGCCGCCTCTTCCTGTTCAAGACCTTCGAGGTCAATGAGCCGGATCAGTTCGATCTCATCCGGGTTCAGCGAGATTCCCGTTCCCACTTCCTCAGGGCAACAGCAGGGTTTGTAGCATCGGGATTCAGATGCTGCGGTAATAATGCGCCGGAGTCGGGGCCTTCCCCGCCGGGGACATTCTTTCTCCACATTGGTTTCATCCTTGGTCATTCCCTGCTCCTAGAGTATAGTTGTGTCTCCGGAATAATATAACAGATTTACCGGGGAATTCCGGACATTTTTTCTGCTTTGGCGACTTGATGGCATCTCTGGACGGGTCGCTCAGAAACCAGATATTTCCTGATGGTCCGGTAAGGATTTGTCGCTTCCTGAAATTTTTCCATCCGTGACACCTTGTACCGGGAAGAGAAGAATGCCCCCGAACGGATTTTACTTAAGAATCCTGAGATTGCCGATCCTTTTGATTCAGGCAGAAGATAACGAGTCCGTATATCTCTAACGGTAAGTCACTGCTCCGATTTGCCGGAATTTTCCATATACCAGTTCAGTAAATCCGGAAGATCCAAGGAATCTGACATGGCTTCTGCGGCCGACCCGCAAAAAAGGGAGACTGGATTCGTTAATGACAACGTGGGCCGTGGCCGCAGGGAGTGCGGGCGTTGGGTTCCTGCCCGGATCCACAGCAGCAGGTATTGCCGAACTTTTTAGGGGACGTGCATTCTTCCCGGTGACTAACCCCCGGGATCTGTTCGTGCGTCTCGCCGCACGCGCAGGTGTGTTCGGTTGTATCTTCTTGTTTTTCTCCGGAAATCTTCTTCCGGTCGTTGTTTATGATGGGTTCTGGCATAGTTGTACCTGTAAATTTTGTGAAGGTATAATTACTCATATGCGCATAAATCATTTAAAGGATCGCATCTTACAAGAATACACGACTAAAAACCGGTACGGGATGTCACGAGAGGAGTGATTTCAGCAACTGGTTCATTGTGAAAAAATCTTTTTACACGGGGAGATCATTGCATGGTTTCGAATCTCAACCTCACCGTTCTCATCGATGGACCCAAATCGACTGACAATCTTTTAGTCGGCGAGTTTGGGCTCTCGTTCTTCGTCAGAACCGGGGAAAAGAACATCCTTTTCGACACCGGATCGTCCCGTTTATTCCTTGCCAACGCGGGCGTATTGGGAATCGATCTCCGGGATCTTGATTATGTTGTTCTCTCGCATGGACATGATGATCACACCGGAGGACTTGTCCCGCTTGTAAGTCATCGGGCAGTCGATGAACACCCAACCCGTCCCTCTCAAGTGCCGGAACTTATCGCACACTCGCGCTGTTTCTACCCAAAGTCAAAAGGCCAGATCTCGTAATTCCGGTTCGCCTTTGAGTGAAGGAGAAGCACGGGGATTTTTCAAGGTAAAACTCTCTGACAGACCTGTCTGGATAACTGACGATCTGGTATTTTTGGGGGAGGTTCCGAAGAGGTTTCCGTTCGAGCGAAACGAACCGGGAGAACGCAGGATAATCCTGCCTGACGGGAGTGTGGAACCCGATCAGCTGCGGGATGACTCAGCCCTCGCCTTCCGCGCCGGAACGGGGCTTGTTATCATCACCGGTTGCTCGCATACAGGAATCTGCAACATCACGGAATATGCGAGGGAGGTGTTCGGGGAACGGCAGGTGGCCGATATCATCGGCGGACTCCACCTGATTTCACCGGAGCCAGATCGGCTTATAAGGACAGGAAAATACCTGAACCGCCTTCACCTGAAAGTCTCTTCATGCATGTCACTGTACCTCGCCTGAGGCCAAAATAGCACTCGCGAAGTATTGTCCTGTCCGGGAAGTGGGCGTTGGAATGCAATTCGAATGGTAGATCTTCCTGTTTTTTAAAAAAAAAACTCTCTCTGGTTGAGGAAAGCACTTGAGCTCCCTGACTGGATTCAGACACATATTCAGGGTTAAGAGAACTCCGTTTCAGCTCCTTGTATTCCTGCTTTTTCGTCCGGAATTCCTTATCATCTCTCCACCAGACATCTGCACGTTACATTTGGTTGGAAAATTTCCTGATTTTTGTAAATAAACCTCCGGTAAGTTTATGCAAAAGATGTTCCAAATAAAAATTGAAACGAAGATTAGATTCTCGCTCACTTTCCTGATCGCACTTTTTTTGACCTGATCGGAATTTTCCTGAATATCTTTAATATTTACAAATTATGCAAAAACCAAGATGTGATATACTATTATTTTGATAGATATTGTTTAGAATTTCGAAATGAGACCTGGATGTGAAAAATGAGAACACAGAAAGTTATGTATTTCACCGAAAAAGAGGAAGAATTTGCAAACCTCCTTATCGACATCGGAACCAAGCGGAGCGTTGCAAAGGTCCTCGTATTCCTGGCTAATTCAGCTCATGCGACGTCGAGAGATATCGAACGCGGTACTGATCTCCGCCAGCCGGAAGTCTGTCTTGCAATGCATTACCTGAGCGATCAAGGGTGGGTCACCAATAGCGAGAGCAAGGCAGAAAGCCGGGGCCGTCCAATCAAGATTTACGAACTGGCAAAACCACTCCCGGAGATCATGAGCAGCATTGAAAAAGAGAAGAAAGAAGAAGCAAAAAAACGACTTGCTCTCGTCCAGAAGCTCCGTGATTATATTCATTAATCAATGATTTTTTCCCCGGCAACTTTTTTTCCGAACAGGAAACTTCTCGGCTGTAGAGAAAAAATTTTGATTTTAATTATCCAGTCAGACGTAAATTTTCTGACCTTTTCGTGAGAGAATTCGTAGGAATGTGATTCCTCTCTGTTCCCCACGTCGAAAAACAAGAAACATGTGATGACAAAAATAATCAGAAAACTTTAAACAATTATTACAAAATAAATCAAGACCAAAAAATCCAAGTTCGCTCGGTATCAGATTTGCCAGGAATATACTAAAAATCGTAAGTGCCTGCTACCCCTCGCTCCTGATAGCATCATACGGATTCATCTTACTGCTTCTGTATGCAGGCCAGAGCGATGCGATGCTTCCAATCACGACAACAACCATAACCGCAAGACCTGCCATCAGTCCCGTTTCAACTCCCGTTGGCAGTCGGAAGGAAACATGAAGTGCCTGGTCGAGGGTACCCTGCATATTGAGAACGAGAAGCGTGGCTAGACTAGCGCCAACCCCGGCAAGACCTCCGAGAACTGCGAGCACCAGCGATTCTGAAATTACGAGGAAGAATACATGGTTCTGCTGAGCCCCGATTGATTTAAGGAGACCGATTTCCCTCTGTCGCTCGCGGGCAACCATCGCAGAAATAAGTGCAATAAGAGGAAAAGCCGCGAGCACAACGACTGCTGCAATCATGCCCATGAGATTTGGCAATCCCTGGATATCTTTTGAGACGGGGTCAAGAGTGAAATGTCTTCCGATAACGGTGAGTGCAGCATTCGGCGCTTTGACTCTTGCCTGAACCATTGGAGCATCTGCCCCGGGTTTTACTTTTATGAGGACGCCATTGATATCCCCTGGAGAGATCCCTGGTGCCGAAGGCGGGAGGATTCCATTTTCTGTCGCGAGAGAGTACGCATCATCCATACGCAGAAAGAGCGTGGAATCTACGGCGGTATTTGTCGGATCGAGTCTTCCCGCAACAGTGTAGGGATGGCCATTTATCGAAATTTGATCCGCCACCGGACTTGTAATGGAACTCCCTGCGATGACCTCCTTCGAGCCGAGGGGATGATCAAGGGGACGATTAAGCCATGGTTGTATGGTGAAATCCGTTACCGGATCGATTCCGAAAATATCCACGGATGAAGATGAGGAGATGCCCGGCAGGTTCAGTGTAGCGACATAGAGTTGCGGGCTCGCTTTTGCGACACCGTCTACCCTCAGTGCAGCATCAACTGCCCCGGCATTGATGCGCAGGGGAGACGATTCTACTTTCACTATGGCCGCTGTATTTTCCGGTCCCGCATATCGATAAAATCCTGAGTACTGCGGGGCGGCAACAAGGATATCTGCGCCCATACGGGAGACACCCCGGTCAAAACTCCCGACAGCACCGGAAATCAGGTACTGGGCAGAAAAAATATTTGCGGCAATAAAAGCGAAACAAAAAATTGTCGCCAGGTTTCGGCCGGGCTTATTCTTCAGACTGGCCACAATGAACGTAACGTAATCCATTTTCTGTTTCATGAAGAATCCTTTCGAGCGTGATGAGGTGCAGGCCGGCGGGCTTTGTTCCCCTGAACGGGGGATACTCCATCTGTCAGTTTTCCGCGGTCCATCGTGTACGTTTTCGTGGCATAGGGAACGAGGTCCGGGTTATGAGTGACCATGACGATGGTTGTTCCCTCCATGTTCAGATTCTTGAAGAGCTCCATGATCTCAATTTCGGTATCAACGTCAAGATCGCCGGTAGGTTCGTCAGCGATAACAATTGAAGGGTCATTGATCAACGCCCGAGCAATAGCGACACGTTTCATCTCCCCGCTCGAGAGCGTGCGTGGGTAGGCAGATTCCCGGTGTGACATCCCGACTTTCCGAAGGAGTTCAACAGCACGGTCCCTGCAACCGGCTCCCATCGGGCAGAACAGTGTCGGGAGCATCACATTTTCAAGAGCGGTTATAGTAGGAATCAGGCCCGAGAACTGGAAAACAAATCCAATCTCCTTGGCCCGTACACCGGCAATCTCATCTTCAGAGAGTATCCCGATATCCCGACCTTTCAGTTTAACTATACCACTTGTTGGGCGGCTAAGACCGGCGAGCATTCCGAGAAGCGTGGATTTTCCGCTGCCGGATCTTCCAAGAATCATAACAAACTCTCCCGGGTTTACTTTAAGATTCGCTTTTTCCACTGCAAGAACTTCTGTGCTGTCGGTCCTGAACGCTTTTGTGACATCGGTAACGTCTATCATGATTCTCCCTTCCGGATTGTATCGTAGGGTTCTGAACGGCTGATAAGAATCGCGGGATAAATGGAGGAAATTCCTCCGATTCCTGCCGAAAGCAGCAATGCTGTCCCGCCGTTATAGGCAATAGCCATCGGGGACGGTACAATAAACGGGATTTTCAGGCTTACAGCAATTAAGTCCTGGAAGGACATGAGGATTATCGCCGCGACACCAATCCCGACAAGGCCGCCAATAATAGATATCGAGAATGACTCGGCAAGCATGAGGCGCATGACATGTGCTTTTGTTGCACCAATAGCCCTGAGTATCGCAATTTCCCGCTTTCGTTCATTAGCAACCATTGCAGAGATAAAACCAAGAAGAGGAATAGATACGACAGTGACTGCAAAGGTTGAACCATACAAAAGGCGGGTTACAGCCCCAAGTTGTCCGGTGACCGCTCCCAGGAGACCATTCGGGGTAATGGTTTTAGTTCCTGGTACTGTTGACCTGATCTCGTCGGCGACTGCGGAAGGGGATCTCCCGGGTTCGAGCTTGACAAGGACTGCAGATACCATTCCCCTTGGAATAGTCACCTTCTGGACTGCTTTGTCCGCGGATTCATCTGCCATGACATAGGCATCTTCAGTCCTCGCGAATACTGCCATGTCTATACCCATGCCAGTCTGCCCGAGCCTCCCCAGAATATGATAGGTGTGTCCGAAAAACTTGAGATCCGAACCGATATCCCCAACAATTTTGCTGCCGACAATAATATCGTCTTTTTCCATGGTCACACCGGGATTTTCTTTCAGCCAGGTAGATACCGTAAAATCATTTGATGGATCCATTGCAATGAACTGGACGGGGCCTGAGCAACATGCCTGCCCAAACAGCGTCGCGACAAAGATCTGGGGACTTGCCTTGGCAACGCCCGCTATTTTTGAGATCCTCTCAAACCCGGAGATCATTGAAGAAAAAGGTACCTGGTTCTCCCATGAGGATGACCGTCTCAGCCTTCGCATTATACTCCGAGGGAACAACCATTATATCTGCACCCATTTTCGTCATACCTGCGTCCAGACTCTGTTGTGCTCCGCTCATCAGGTATTGTGCAGAGAAGAGTGTCGCTGCAATGATCGCAAACGCAATTATGGTCGCAATATTCCGGTGAGGCCGATTTGTCAGGTTTGCTAATATAAGCCTTAAAAAACTGAATTTTGATGGACTAGTCATCTGCGATCTGTCAATACCAGATTAAGTTATTTATAAGTTATCTTTGTGCGAATCGTCGTCTGAAAAATTACCAAAAAACATATGAACAATTGTGAATTGCCAAAATAACTCTGAATATCACTCTTTAACACGGTGATCAATTTGAATTGGATGGCAACTTCCGAATTATTGGGTTCTTAAAAATTATCCGGATGTCCGATCTTACGAGGATATCCGGATCTAAAGCCGGATCAGTAACACCAACCCAATGGTAAATCCGACAAGGACAATCAACCACCGCAAGTGTTCCGGATTTACCCGTTCTGATACGTTCCCCCCGATAATTCCCCCGGCCAGCGCTCCGATCGCCATAACAATAACCAAAGACCATACCACCATGCCGGAGAAAATGAAGACTACTGCTGCTGCGGCATTAATTCCAAGTGAAATACACTGTTTGAACGCGTTGAGCTGGGTCAGGGAATCGTCATAGAATACACCAAGAACTGCGAGGACTATTACGCTCAGTCCTGCCCCAAAGTATCCCCCATAGATTGCAGATATCGTGATTGGGAAGAAAATACCTCTTCTGGTTTTTGAACTGGATTTTCGTTTTTCGGAATAATTCGTAATCCATGTCCTGACCCGGTTCTGGATTGCCAACAGTCCCGATGCCAGGAGAATCAGGATCGGGACGATCACGTGGAATATGCCTTCGCCGATATTCAAGAGGAGGAACGCTCCGAATAAGCCCCCGATTATGCCTGCCGTGATCAGGGGCAACAGGCGCCTGGCCTGGCCCTTCAATTCGGCTTTCTGGGCGATTGCACCACCGAAATCGCCCGGACAGAGTGCGACAGTGTTTGTGATGTTTGCCGCCACTTCAGGAATACCGAGGGCAACAAGAGCCGGAAAAGAAACAAGGCTCCCCCCACCTGCAATTGCGTTGATGAATCCAGCGGCTATGGCAGCAATGCCGGCAAGTACGATCTCGGATCCGGTAACCATTCTGGATTATCCGATTTTATCTTCCATGGCACTGCGTATTTCCCGGGTATCGACGACTTTGACTCCAATATTGATCATGTCCCTGACATTGGTGTGATGGATTTCGTCATTCTTTGCGCCGACTGCATCTTCTACGAGGATTACCGGATAATTGTGGGCAACGGCATCAAAGACGGTAGTCCTGATGCAATTGGGAGTCTGGATCCCGGTTACGATCAATTCACTGATACCCAGATTACGGAGAATTAAATCGAGGTCCGTGCCCAAAAACGCACTCATCCGGATTTTCGGGATAACATATTCATTGGGAAGGGGTGAGAGTTCATCGACAATAGCCGCACCGGGTGTCCCTTCAACAGCAAATGGGTGGTCCTTAAAAAGTTCCTGGCGGGTGATTTCTACATCAGAGCCGTTACTCCGGTGGACCGGATGATATAAAACACCGGGAGATGCTTCGACGGAACAGATCAAGAACCTCTTTAATTTTAGGAACGACCGCTCTCCCCTGGGCGACGTTCAACATCTTTCCCTCGAGAACAAAATCGTTCTGCATGTCGATGATCAGCAATGCGGGTCGTCTCATCACTATCATATCCACATGACAGTTGTAGACCCGGGAAATATAGGTTTGTTCAGGTTCAGGGGTTTATGATTCTTCGCGTCTATTTGGAAATTCGATTTTTTAATTCGGGAAAAAGGAAAGAGAAAATTCTTGATGCAGTTGTTAAAAGTTGTCAGAGTTCTACGACGAATAATTCCGGCTTAAGAAATTATTTTCCACGAGCAAGCGAAAACAAATTACAGATTATTTACCAGTCTGAACGGTTTTTCAAGCGAAAATCAATCTGGATTGTAAAATAACCTGCCATTTTTGAGAACAAATGAGTATAGAGAAATTCAAATTAAGTTCATTTGTTTTCCCAGAAGCCAGGATTTTATTAAAATAATTTCTTTATTGAGATTTTGGCGATTCCTCCTGATGCATGCTGAGCGCGATGATTGTATCAGTATGGTCCAGAAGATCGGCGAGGTATTTTCCGACCCAGTCAACCTGTTCATACTCTCTGAACGGACGGTACGATCCTTGTATGGCATTATTTTCCTTCTCAAAGCGCAGCAAACCTATGGGAAATCCTCTTTCTTTGACCATTTTATCCAGTTCTTCAACAGGATTTTTTGATGAACTGAAGACAAACCGTGTATCGTCATGATATCCGACAGCAATTGCAACCAGCCATGCGGTTTTTGCTTCTTCCTGCATCTCTTTGACTAATTCGGAAGTTGTTGTCATTTCTTCACTTCTATAAGGGGGTTGCAGGTCATTCCTTAAATAATAAACACGCCGTAACGGGCAAACGTTTTTTTAAAAAAACGGAAAAAGTTCGGTTTGATGACTGAATCACAAGAGTGGAGAGGAAAAAACAACCCGTTTATGTAATCCTTATCTTTTCGTGATCGTCACCGGATCAAGGGTTCCGTCAATCAGGAGATCAAACTGAACGGTGTCGAGCCAACCCGCTTTTTCGAACATACTCATAAAACAGACACCGATAACAATTACATTTTCGTATTTTCCGATAAGACCTTTTACCTGCTCCTTTGTCACGGGTACATACGGCATCGAAAGGCCTCCCAGTATCACCAGGACTTTCGGGTTTAGTTCGGCGGGAACCGTACTCACCTGCATCCCGACGTCGGGTATCTCCTCGAGAGTTTTTGCTTTCGATTCATCGATCAGCGGGACGAATACCTGATCATAACCGAATCCCCGAACAGCGATTGCCAAGAGTTCAACAAAAGGCGTGCAGGTTCCAACGCACCCATAATATACGATTTGAATCACCGGCCTTCAGTCCTTTCTGCTGGAGAAATTCCCTGAACGGGCGCAAAAGACCGGTAATACCATGGAACGTCGTCGTCTCGGACATACTGAATAAAAAATCAGCGACAGAAGTATAAAAATTCCCTCTGACTCGGCAATATCTATTCAAAAAAGTGAACGTTCAGGATAAAATTTAGCCCGGACTGGCTGGGTACGAAAAATTCTGTAAAGTCGGACGGTTTTAGAATTTATCGGCGTCATCAAGAGACGACTAAAAAAAATGATTGGTGGTTACTCCTTAATAGCCCGCATCAGGGTAAATTGGTTCTGAATCTGCACGTTTTCCCGATACTCACGGATCACGTTGCGGAAATTCTGGTTGAGTATCCTGACGTTGCTGTTCACCTGTTGTATTGTCATGTCACTTCTGTGGGTAAGGACACCCATCAGATCAGCATGCTCTGCATTGATTTCGTCAGAAATCTTCTCTGCCCTCGTTACATCGACCCCCTGACGCCCTGAGTGCATCAAGAGTCGCATTGCGATCGTTTGCACTTTCGTTGAATGTTGTCAGTCGCGCTCGTGCGGTGGTTAACCATGGTGTATGATTCGGGTCGTTGAAGGATTCGTCAAGTCCCTGCATTGATTCATTGACGAACCCTCGCATAGAGTCGACATTCCCATTAAACTGCACGAGCTGGTTTGCTGTTTCATCCGCGAACAGGATCGATTGATCCTGCATCTCAATCCGGGCAGTATTGATCTCATCTGCAGTATACATAAGGGGGATTGACGAAGCGGCGGTGAGGTAGTCTTCCTGTATCCACTGGAGTTCATCGATCCCGGTACCGTTGCTTATAGTATACGCATATCGGATCACGCCATCCATTCGGGCCTGCTGAGATGCTCCGAGATATACGATGTGGGATTTGAGCGCCGCGATAATCTGCGGGTCATCCTTTGCCAGATAATCCTGCGAATTCAGCGAACCCGAAGACGATGCGCTGACCAGTGGGGATACCAGCGTGATGAGCAGGAATAGCATCACCGAAATTCTGAGAATTGTCTTTTTTTTCATGCCCGGACCCCGTGAAACAGTCTGATTCTCCGTCGGGAGAGTCGTGTGGTGGAAGAGTTACTTACCTCAGCACTAATATTGCCAAGATCGTACAGGTTATTCTACGAACAGGCAGGTTCTATGATTGAACCCGTTGGTTATACCAACGTTCCATTTTCTATTTGAATGGTTTCAGGAAGTTACAAAAAGCAATGAGGGTGATTGTTTATAAGCTGCATCAATTTTTACCATTTGACTGCACCACTTCTCGATAAAAATTTTATCAACCATCCAGAAAGAAAAAAAAGCGGACCCCCACAAATAAAAAAAACGGCGATGAGTTACCCCCCAATTTTTTTACCGGAAAAACCGGACCCCCCACGATTAAAATTATTTGCCGGGCACTACCCCCCACAAATTTTTTTATTTGCCAGGCCCCCCACGTGGACTAAAAATTTGTATCCGACCCCCCATCGAACCGGGAAGTTCCCGTCTGAACAGGATTCCGGAAAACAGGGACACCCTTCAATTATTTTTTAAAAAAAAAACCGGACCCCCTACAAATTTTTTTATTTGCCGGCCCCTACCCCCCACAAAATTATTTTTTGTCCGGAGCAGACCCCCCCCCATTTTTCTCAAGAAAAAAATCGGACCCCCCACGAATTTTTTTATTTGCCGGCCTGCCAGATCGGCCAATAAGTTTCATCCGGGCTTTGTGGATGCCCGGAATTTCACTATGCATGAATAAAGTCCTGCACCAGATTTACGTAAGATTTCTTTTAACCGGTGCACCCGTAAGAAAGAATCCGAAAGGAATGGTTCACGTCAAGGTTCGCCCAGTCGCTGCAAGAGAGAAACGCATTCCCTGCGACATTGGCTTAAAAACCGCATGAACTAATTTAGTTATAGATTCTACACATAGGTGAGGCAAATTTTGAGTGAAGGTATCTTTTTCGAAAATGATTCATTACGAATAATAAATGACAGCGTTTTCTCAACTGATATTGTTCAGGATGGGTCAGTTGATCTCATCGTTACTTCACCCCCGTATAATATAGATATAAAATACAATTCACACAACGACCAGCTGACGTACGACGATTACAAAGAATTCAGTAGAAAATGGATGAAGAAATGCTTTGAATGGCTTAAGGATGACGGACGATTCTGTCTCAATATTCCCCTCGATAAGAATAAAGGAGGCCATCAGAGTGTCGGGGCAGATCTGACTACTATTGCAAAAGAGGCCGGTTTCCAATACCAATCGACAATTATCTGGAATGAAGGAAACATTTCACGGCGAACAGCATGGGGTTCATGGGTTAGTGCGTCGGCTCCTTATGTCATCGCACCGGTGGAATTGATAGTAATCCTCTATAAGAATACGTGGAAAAAGACAAGCGGGTCCTTAAAATCGGATATAACAAAGGAACAATTCATGGAATGGACAAACGGACTCTGGACCTTCAATGGAGAACGCAAAACAAAGATCGGGCACCCGGCTCCTTTTCCGGTGGAACTGCCTTCCCGGTGCATGAAGCTCTTCTCATTTGTTGACGACACAGTCCTCGACCCATTCATGGGAAGTGGCACAACCCTTGTCGCTGCTTCGCTCTGCGACCGGAAGGCCATCGGAATCGAGGTAGACCCAAGATACTGCGAAATCGCGGTTGGGCGTATCGAAAAAGAAGCACGAAAACAATAATTTGATCCAATTACGATTTTGGAAACGTCGTGGATTTCCCCCAAATTAGGCTATTCCTGACAAATACTTGAAGAACGAATCCTGTCTTGTTCACTGCCCACGCCAATCGTGTCTTTCTACCAATTGCTAATAAGTACCATCTTTCGAAGACTCTTTTCAAAAAATGCAACCATTCATATTAATGTGACACAATAAGGGTTCATTAGTGGCACTATGAATGGAAAGGCTGACATTTTCATTGCTGACTCATCAGATCGTTTCTCCGGGTTGAAAGCAATACTCGCTGAATACGATCTTTCGGTTTTTTCCGGGGCGAAGGTTGCGCTCAAGGCTAATTACAACAGTGACGATGCCTTTCCGGCGTCGAGCCATATTGATACGGTGAGGGGAATTGCGGAAACGGTTCTCAATGAGAAACCTGCACGGCTTACTCTCGCAGAACGAAGCGGGATGGGAAACACGAGGTCGGTGCTCGAATTCCGGGGCATAACAGATCTCGCAAAGGAACTTGGTTTTTCTGTGATTGTTCTCGATGAACTCGATCGTACCGGATGGCAGGAGGTACAGTCAGCAGGGCTTCACTGGAGCCGCGGATTTTTTATTGCAAAACTCTTCACTCAATCCGACCGTATTATCCAGACCTGCTGTCTCAAGACACACCGGTATGGCGGACATTTTACGATGTCACTGAAAAATTCCGTCGGGCTTATCGCAAAGAGAGTCCCGGGCGTGAACTATGACTTCATGGGGGAACTGCACAGCTCACCCAACCAGCGGAAAATGATAGCAGAGATCAATAAGTTTTACCCGACAGACCTGGTGATAATGGATGCCACCGAGGGTTTTTCCACAGGTGGGCCGGACACCGGTAAACTCATTCACCCGAATGTGATTATCGGAGGGCATGACCGGGTAGCGATTGACGCGGCAGGCGTCGCACTTCTCCGCTCATATGGTACATCTCACGACGTCAGTGAAGGAAAGATATTCGGACTGGAACAGATCGCAAGAGCCGCAGAACTGGGGGTAGGAATCTCTTCGGCAGATAAAATCAATCTCGTACCACTCGATAAGAAGGCGGAACCGGTTGCGCAGAAGATCCAGGACCAGCTGGATAAGGATACGTGAGAAATCCGGCTGAAATAATGAAGCTTACACGGAAACAGTACATAGGAAACATTTTTTCGATTCTGATGAATATGAGGAAAATAACCACGTCCAGTTGAATTATTTAAAAGATATCAAATTTTGACTCGATATCTTCCGAATCATATCTTTATCGAGGATGTAGATCACATATTTTCGGGTCTATGACATCGAACGAGGAGTTTTCCGGCATGAAGGATATTATGAAACGGTTACTGAATAGATCTTAAACCGCAAACAATCGGTCGATCAGTATCAACGGAAATTGAGGTTCCTGGAATCGAAAAAGAGATTGCGAAAGAAGCCGGGGATAAGGCATGAAACATCCGAGAAGTGAATAGGAAAAATAAGAGAATTTGAGGAGAAGAGAAAGAAAAGTTCTGGAGAAAATGAAGTGGAGAATGGGAGCGCTATTCCCCCCCCTTTGGCACAATGGTTTTTTTGGGGCATCAATTATGGATTCCCATCAATAGGACCGTCCAGGTCTGGATTGAGTGTTGTGCCGGTAATGTAGTATGTCCATATGGGGCGATTAGGCATATTGGAATTACCCCTGAAGTATTCAAACACCGTGCTCCCGGTCTTATCATTGCCTCCCACGACGATGACGTGGATCTTTACCAATGCACCATCCGGCACGCCAAGGGTGTATAAAGGAACAAAAACATAGGACGTCATCCCTATCGATCCCGTATGACTGGACTCTGTCCACGTGGCACCACCGTCGGTGCTATAATAACACGCTAACTTAGCTACAAACCAGCCATTATTATGCAGTTCAAAATAGGTTACGTCGGCAAGCGGATAAATCGATTTGACTGGTCCGTTAACTGTTGCCTCGCTCGTCGGCGAGGTGACCTTATTGAAGATCTTATCCCCGTCAAACACCGCCTTGTAGTAATACCGTCCCGAAGTGTTTTGGATCGTTGTCACGCTGTAGTGCCCGGATTCGTCCGTTTTGTCAGAGCCTACTTCCATCCATTTCTTCTCATCTGTCAACATGTTCACGGTGATGAGCCTGTCGGGAACCGGTGCGCTTGACGTCCCCTCGGTGAGGATACCCGTTATCTGAAATTCGTGTCCGATCAATGGCGACGGCATCGTGGGTGCCTCACAGCTGAGCGCCGTCGTCGTTTGGCCTTTGGCCATCACGGTGGTCATACCGACGGTCAACATGAGCAACGCGGCAAGCACCGTGATCAAAACTATTCTTTTCATATTGGAAATTCTGACGGGGTACAAATAAATATTGTGTTTAAAATTTCCATAATGCAAATTTACTTGGATTTTATAAAATGGAGCTGTTCGACACAAAATAGCACTTTATAGAAAACATTTTTTTGAGGAAGATTCGGTCCGAACGACCAAATGAGGTGAGATCCGGATTTTTGAAAAAAAGTATTGTCCGGAATTGCGGGATTTTCCGGTTTAGATCTTCGACTGGTCGTATGTTTTATTTGCCCCGCCGGGGATAATTTTTCTCCGGCTTCCTATACCAAGCATCGGGTCTTTTGACTTTTTCCTGGGGGATTTTTCTGTGTTAGATGAATCTTCTTCTGCTTTTTTCGAGAGAAAACACTCCACGGGCTCACGTTCTCCCTTGCATGTTCTGCCCTTATATTCCTCGCAATCCTCGCAGGTAGGAACCTGCGAAGGGAGCAACGAGGGGAAGTGATTGGTCCAGAGCGTTGGGTCTATCTTCCCCTGCTCGATAAACCGCTGAATATGTCGTGCCGTATATTTCATGGATAGTACTTGGCAACAATCTGACTTATGCCCTTCTTTGCTACTAATACGATCCAGTGTTGGTTTTGTTGATGGATTGACAAAGCTTAGTAATAATTTCGGGCATAAGGACTTGGCCGGTTTCAGGTCAATACTATAGATTTTTCTCTCGTAATAACCAATCAAAGATAATCATTCACAGCAAACCTTCGGGAGGTTGTGCTCCATGAATTACCATTTTGCGAACAGGCTCACCCATGTCCCTTCGTCATTTCTTGAAGAACTCTTCAGGGTATCCGCGGATCCGTCCGTAATTTCCTTTGCCGGGGGTCTTCCGTCATCCTCACTCATCGACGTCGGGGGAATTAAGGACGCGATTATCTCCGTAATGGACGAAGAAGGAAGAGCCGCCCTGCAATATTCAACAACAGACGGTTATCTTCCCTTACGGGAGTACATCGCAGAGCGATACCAGTCCCGGCTCGGAATACCTGCCACCGCCGAGGAGATCCAAATTGTTAACGGCTCCCAGCAGTGCCTCGATCTTTTCGCCAAGATCTTTACAAATCCGGGCGACCATGTGGGCATCGAACGCCCGGGTTACCTTGGAGCGGTGGAAGCCTTCTCATTTTACGAACCGGTAATCGATTCCGTTCCCATGGAAGATGACGGACCCGACGTCATCTCGTTTGAACATCTTATTGCATCAGTGCCCCTGAAATATTTTTATAGCATCCCCAACTCTCAAAATCCGTCGGGAATCACCTGGACGCAGGAGAAACGGAGAGCCATCGCTAAACTCCTTTCCGGAACCAACACAGTACTCTACGAAGACGATGCGTTTGGCGAACTCTTTTTTGACCGAAAACCCCGCGACCCGGTAAAGAAATTCCTTCCGGACCAGAGTGTTATGTCGGGATCGTTTTCGAAAATCATTGCTCCGGGAATGCGAATTGGCTGGATCTTTGCCCCAAAAGAAATACTCTCGCGGTTCAACAGTGCAAAACAGGCCGCAGATCTTCACTCAAACTTCCTGTGCCAGAAGGTCATGCACAGATACCTGACTACCCACAATCTCGACGATCATATCCAATTAATCGTGAAAGTTTACAAAAACCGCTGCCGGCTGATGTGCGATCTGCTGGATGATCTTCTTCCGGATATGACGCATACGAATCCTGAAGGAGGTATGTTTTTGATGGCTACTCTCCCTCATGGGCTTTCATCACGGAAGGTCTTTAATGAAGGTGTCAGGCATGGCGTTGCAGTTCTTCCAGGCGTCCCGTTCTATGTGGATGGGGGCGGCAACGATACAATCCGCCTGAATTTCTCATCGCCTTCTGAAGAACAGATAAAGGAAGGGTTACACCGGCTCGCCGGTGTCATAAAGACGATGTAATTCAATTTTCTTTGTCACCGGAATTACCCAATCGCGGACTATCATTTAAGATCGCGAACGCCGACAAATGTCATAATTCAATTAATTTCTAATATCATTACTTCGTATCACTCATCACATGTCTTCATGGTACACTGTTCTTATCGTCGTACTGCTTTCTTCAGCTTTCATTTTTTCCACAGGATGCACACAACCTGCCGGATCAAGCACGACAGGCGTTCAGTCCACTTCGCAATCCGCGGCATCCGCTGCGTCTGGGACACTCGTAAAATTCGAGACCAGTATGGGCAGTTTCACGGTTGCTCTCGACCCCGCCATGCCCATCACCGCCGGTCACTTTACATCGCTCGTGGAGAAAGGATTCTATAACGGTGTAATCTTCCACCGGGTCATTGACGGGTTCATGATCCAGGGCGGGGATCCAACCGGCACGGGTTCCGGCGGTTCTGGCCCAAACGGGTCCAGTATCCCCATCAAAGATGAGTTTACTGCAAATAACCGCAATAACCGGGGAACGATCGCAATGGCAAATGCCGGACCAAACACCGGAGATTCCCAGTTCTTCATCAACCTTGTCAATAACAACTATCTCGACACCAAGCACCCGGTCTTCGGGAAAGTGGTTGAAGGAATGGATGTTGTCGACGCAATCGGCAAAACAAAAACCGGGGCAGGGAACCGGCCAGTTACACCCGTAACGATCATCCGGGCCGAAATTATCTGAACTTTTTTTTCTCTATTTGTATTATTGATCCACGGGGAAACTCATTTTTCTGATTTTGTTAAAATGATTGCCGTGAATTCCCCCGGAATTCAACACAGCACGGATGCGCAAAAAAGAAAAAGTGCAGGCACCCTATAGTCTACGGGAATATTACATGACCGATGTAGGTACAGAGAAGAAACAGGTCCGGCTCGAGACAAGCATGGGAAACATCATCATCGAACTCGATCCAGAGATGCCCATCACGGCAGGAAATTTCGAAACGCTCGTCAAGAAAGGGTACTACGACGGAGTGATCTTTCACCGTATCATTGACGGGTTTATGATCCAGGGCGGGGATCCAACGGGAACAGGCAGGGGGGGACCCGGTTATGCCATAAAGGATGAATTCACGAAAAACAACCGGAATGATCGTGGCACCATCTCGATGGCAAACAGCGGGCCGAACTCCGGGGGATCCCAGTTCTTCCTCAACCTCGTGAACAACAACTTCCTCGATGGCAAACACCCGGTATTCGGGAAGATTGTCGAAGGGATGGATATCGTCGACAAGATGGGAAAAGTGAAGACAGGACCAGGAGACCGCCCCGTGAAGAATGTGACAATTCTTCATGCAGTGATGGTCTGATCCCGGATTTTCCTTTTATCACCATATTTTAAAATAAAACCACTTCCAGCACCTGTCGAGCAGGAACTGTTCTAGCGTTCCGGATTAAGAAAATAACACGACTGTGCCGGAAGATAAGAGGCAGGCACTAAAAATCAGTGTCCTTGGTTATGTCTTGCCGGATCCAGGTGCAGGGTCCCCAGGAATTCTTGAAGCGCCTCAAGAGACTGATTTTTGTCGAGTGCAGATACCACCCAGACCGGATGCGGCACGAATTGCTGCCGTAATATCTCTTCATAAGAACCTGCTCTCCCACCTTTGTTCAAAAAAACCACGAATGGTACTTTCTCTGCAACAAGGGAATCATAAAAATGACGGGTATGGCGATCGGGGGTGGAGGTCGCGTCAACCATAAGGATTGCACCGTCCATCCCCTTACCGACAATCTCGCGGACAAACTCGAACCGTTCCTGTCCCGGCGTTCCAAAGAGGTGAACATTGCACCCGTTCACATCAACACGTCCGAAATCGAGCGCTATTGTAGTCGTCCCGCCCGCACAGTTTGCCTCAACATGTTTTGACTCGGGATCGATTGTCCTGATGAACGTAGTCTTCCCTGCTCCGAACGCGCCAAAAACTACAATTTTGCATTTACTCCCGTCGACCATTATGAATAAAATCTGATGAGAAAGAAGTTTACCGTTTCGGTCGGAACTGGTTCGAGTAAGGTTATAGAAAAAAGAAAATGGGGGGGTATATGGGATAATTATGCCGAGAGATAATCGCTCGGGGTGGGCATCTGTTCTTTTAAGCCCTTGCGTTTGCGGATTGCAACGACGACTTCCTTCACCATGCTGTTGGGAACAAGTTCGAATCCTGCGAATTCGGTATTCCACATCGCACGGCCTTCTGTTGCCGACCGGATGTCTCCGGCAAAACCGAAGAGCTCGGCGACCGGTGCCTTGCCGACGACAGTGATCGTATCGCCCTCGCTCTGCATATCAAAAACCTGACCGCGACGGCCCTGGATCTGGGAGGTTGCCGCGCCCATCTGGTCCATCGGGACGGTGATCTGGATCTTCTGGATCGGTTCCAGCAGCGAGTCGCCTGCAATAAGCATACCAGCCTTGATTGCACTGCGGACCGCGGGGATGACCTGAGCGGGACCACGGTGGATCGCATCTTCGTGGAGCTTGACATCGACGAGGGTCATCTTGAGGTTCTGGACCGGCTCATCGGCGAGGGGGCCACCGGCGAGTGCCTCGTGGATACCCTCGATGATCAGTTCCATTGTCTCGTTGAGGTACTGGACACCTTTGGTCTTATCGATGAGCATGTTGGTGGCCTTGATGTCCTTGATGGCCTTGGCCTCATCCTTGTCCATGCCTGCCTTCATGAGCGCATCACGGCGCTCGAGCATCGGCTGGTTCATGGAAACCTCGCCCTTCTTGATCAGATCGACGATGTTGTCGGGCAGTACTTCGAGATCGAAGTAGAACCGGTTGTGCCGGTTCGGGGACTTCCCTTCGACAGCTTCGATCTTCTGGGTGACCGTCTCCCGGTAGACCACGATGGGTTCGGAGGTGGTAATCTCGACACCTTTATCGCGCTTGATACGCCCGCAGATGATCTCCAGATGCAGTTCTCCCATACCGGAGATGAGATGCTCGCCCGTCTCTTCGTTGATGGTGATGACCAGGGTCGGATCTTCCTTCGCCACCTGCCGGAGCACTTCAACGAGCTTGGGCAGATCCTTCATGCTCTTCGCTTCGACGGCGACGGTCATGACGGGTTCCGAGTAGTGTTTGAGGGATTCAAACGGTGTGATTTCGAGCAGGTTCGTGACGGTGGAACCGACGAACGCGTCCCGAAGACCGGTAACCGCGGCTATGTTGCCCCCGACAATCTCCTCGACTTCGACACGCTTGGGACCCATGAAGATACCGACCTGCTGGAGACGGTTCTCCTTCATTGCCGAACCCATCACATAGAGCGAATCGCCGCGCTTGAGGGAGCCTGAGAAGAGGCGCCCGGTGGCGACTTCGCCGGCGTGGGGATCGAAGGAGATATCGGTGACCATCATCGCGACGGCACCTTTGGGGTCGCACTCGATCATCGCCTTTCCTTCCTTGGACTCCTTGTCGCCGTGCCAGATAATCGGGATACGGCGCTTCTGTGCTTCAAGGGGGTTTGGCAACTTGTTAACCACGATATCCAGGAGAACATCCGAGAGCGGGCTGTTCTTTGCCAGGTATTTCATGTCGCCTGCACGGCACTTGTCGAAAACAATCTTGAAGGAGATCCCGCTCTTCTTCATGAAGGGTACCGAAACTGCCCAGTTATAGAGCGCAGACCCGAAGGCTACCGTACCTGCACCGGCATCGAGTTTCCAGCCGCTGTTGTAGGCCTCCTCGTTCATGCCCTTGATGAGCTTGTTGACCTTGTCGATAACCTTGCCGAGCCGGATCTGCATCTCCATCTCATCGACTTTCAGCTCATTGACGAGCCGGTCGACCTTGTTGATGAAGAGAACAGGGCGGACACCCTCTTTGAGGGCCTGCCGGAGCACGGTCTCGGTCTGGGGCATGGTGCCCTCGACTGCATCGACGAGAACCACTGCACCGTCGACCGCACGCATTGCACGGGTGACGTCGCCACCAAAGTCAACGTGACCGGGCGTGTCGATCATGTTGATCAGGTAGTCCTGACCTTCATACTCGTGGACCATCGAGACGTTGGAGGCATCGATGGTGATACCACGGGCCTGCTCTTCCGGATCTGAGTCCATGAAGAGCTGCTTTCCTGCAAGCTCCTCAGAGATGATGCCGGCACCTGAGAGCAGGTTGTCAGAAAGAGTCGTCTTGCCGTGGTCAATATGTGCCACAATACCGATATTCCGAATGTGCTTCGGTTCCTTCATGAGCTGAGTTACGCGCTCAACTGATTTTTTGCCGCGGACCATGAAATGACCTCAAAAAAGATATTTAACGGGCGGATTTTGCAATGCGCTCGCGTTCTTCCTTTTTCCCTACCGAGTAACACTTCATGTCGCCCTTCGAGGCGGCAATGAGTTCGTCGGCGAGGACTGCACTCGCACTCTTTTTGCTCGTGCTGGACCCCTTCAGGGTTGCTTCTGCAAGGAAACCAATTGCTGTGTCGACCCTGCGCATGGGGGCAGTATCGACAGACTTCGGGACGTTGATGCCACCGTATTTCAGGCGGACAGTCTCTTCCCGGGGACCGGAATTCCCGATAGCCTCAACGAGAACTTCGACGGGGTTGCGCTTGGTCTTCTTGTTGACGATCTCGAATGCATCCCGCACGATCCGGATTGCCAGCTGTTTCTTGCCGGTGTTATTCTCGGTCTGCATGAGGCGGTTGATCAGCCGCTCGACGATCATCATATTGCTCTTGCCAAACTCCTGGCGGGAGAATTTTCCGCAGGTGTGGGGGATGATCATGGCGGTGAGGGTGACATAGCGCATGAGGCTTGGGTCGGTGACCTTGACTTCGGACACATCCCACTTATTGAACAGCAGTTTCTGGCCTGCTGGCGTTGCTTCGGTTGTTGTCATAATGATTACCTGCGCGGTTTCTCTTTCCTGCCAATTACCATTTCGTGGAGGCAGACATTGTTCACCTTGGTAACGACGTACCGGACCCCAGGGATATCTCCCATGGAACGCCCGAGACGGCCGCCAATGCCTTCGATCTCAACTTCATCGTGTTCATCAATGAAGTTGATTGCACCATCGCCACATGCGAAGGCAGTAACCTGTCGGCCATTCTTGATCAGCTGGACACGCACGCACTTCCGGATTGCGGAGTTCGGCTGTTTTGCTTCAACACCGACCTTTTCAAGAACGATACCTCTCGCCTGTGGAGCTCCCTCAAGGGGATCCGACTTCACATCGAGGTTGAGTTCGCGGCGTGCGTAATTCTTGTCCGCCCACCGGAACTTATTTGAGTCCCGAACCAATTTTCTGGCTGCAAATTTACCCTGTCCCATTAAATAGCCTCATTTAAGTTGTTTTTTGAGTTATCGATAACCCACACTGAGATATATACAAACGCGGGGTTCCAATTTATAAATTGTGGCAATCCACCAGCGTGCCTTATACTATTATCCCTCGCCCATAATAATATTATATCCTGATCCAGCCAATGAGTACAGAATGAAAATCGGGATCTATAAAGAGGTACAGATCGATGCGAGCCACCGGCTGCTCCATTACCAGGGGAAGTGTGCCAACCTTCACGGTCACCGCTGGAAGATAGAGGTGTGGGTTGAAGGGGAGCCCGACAGCCGGACCAATATTCTGATCGATTACAATACTATCAAGGAAATTGTAGGGAAGTACGATCACCAGACTATCCTGAACGCAGAAGATCCGATGGTCCCCTTCATCGAAAAGTTCCAGCCGGTTATTACGACACCGGGAGACCCCACGAGCGAGCTGCTCGCATTGCTGATTCGAAAGGAACTTTATGCCTATTGTAAAATCCACGGGATTGAAGTAGAGATACCAAAAATCCGGGTCTGGGAGTCGCCAAATTCGTATGCGGAACTGAATCTCGATGACACCCCGCTCCAGAGTTTTTAATGAAGGTTGTTGAGATTTTCTGGAGCCTCCAGGGGGAGGGGAAAAATCAGGGGAAACCATGCCTGTTCATCCGTCTCGCCGGATGCAATCTCAATTGCAGCTGGTGCGATACGGAATATGCACGAACTGGTGGCAGGGAGATGAGTTCCGATGCTATTCTTGAGCAGGTGTGGCGAAAGAACCCCCCTTATATCTGCATTACTGGTGGAGAACCGCTCCTGCAGGCAGCAGAACTTGAACCACTTCTCGCTACACTCAGCAGGAAGGGGATTGTGATCGACATTGAAACGAATGGTACGATCGATTTCACCTGCCTGCAAACTTATGCCTCCATCTGTATGGATGTGAAGTGCCCTTCTTCTGATGAACAGAGTGATCTCTCCCTTCTCGGCCGAATCCGCCCGCGGGACAGCGTCAAGTTTGTCGTGAGAGATGATGCGGACTGCCGGTATGCACAGGAGATTATGACTTCCCACAAAATCGCCGGAGAGATCTTTTTTAATCCGGTACTCCGGATCCAATTACTCGGATATTGTCCAGTTTATTCTCACAAATAACCTGCCAGTAAGATTCCAGCTCCAGTTGCACAAAATTATCGGAGTAAAATGAGAAACTGCGAGGCCTGAATGGAGATCTACCGTGGCAGGCGCCTGTGGGTTGAGAAAGTGATGATCCCTCTCCCGAAAGGGGGCGAGCGGGAGAAGGTAATAGTTCACCCGAGCAACGCTGTTGCGATCTTTCCGGTTGATGGCAACCGTGTAAACTCCTGAAGCAGTTCAGATACGCTATAGATCAGGAGATTGTCGAGGCCCCCGCCGGAACTATGGAACGGGGTGAAAATCCCCTTGAGACCGCTCACCGCGAGCTGATCGAAGAGACCGGTTTTGCCGCACGTGACGATCGGTCCCCGGGGATTTATCTATACAACGCCGGGATTTACCGACGAAAAAATATTCCTTTTCGAAGCACGCGATCTCTATCCTTCAGAAGAATTCTCAAAAGATGAGGATGAGGTAATCGAAGTTTTTGATGTGAGCCTCAGGGAAGTAGGGTACTATGATACGGGATGGGACAATTGTTGACGCGAAGACCATCTGTCTTTACCATCGGTGTGGAGAATAATTATGAAGCGTCTTTTTGTTACGGGAACTTTTTTTGTTCTTATCATTATTGCAATTCTCGTTTCTGGTTGTGCAAGTACGAACGGGGCCTCATCGTATTCTGTCGATAAAAACGGTGTTCTCTCGGTGACCTGTGCTCCGATCACCATTACTGAACAAATTCTTGTTTCAAATGAGACCTATACAAAATCCAGACTTGTCATGCATACCGGTGATGGGGATGTCATTGCATTTCTCTCGGCTCCAAAACAGCCAGAAGCAATGATAGTATATTCGCCAGGCGCCGGTGAGAAGATAACCGGGCATGAAGAACGAATGATCCGGTACGCTTCGGCGGGATACGGGTTTCTTTTTGTCGACACCCGTGGAAACGGTGCGGAAACGCCCGGAATACCGTTCAGCCCGCAATTATTCCAGCAGGACTATACTAAATTTGAAGGAGGGCAATGGCCGCAGTATTACCGGAGTATCTGTGATCTGGTAAACGCCCGGCAGATCCTTACTGACCGGTTCCAGGTCCCGGTATATGCTATTGGTTCAAGTAACGGGGGGCGCTACGCCGCAGTTGCCGCCGGAGTAGATCAGAAATTTTCCGGGTATATAGGGATCTCCACGAGTGACTGGGGTGTCCGGGATTCATTAAGCGGGCAGGGATACACGGGCGATCCGCTACGGTTCGCCACATCGATTGAACCCAGCACCTACCTTGAGAAAATCTCACCACGGCCGGTATGGATATTCCATTCACGGGACGATCCGATCATTTCCTTTGAATATGGAGAACAATTCTTCCAGAAGGCTCACGAACCAAAGGAATTTTTTGAATTTTCCGGAGGTCATGGCATCAATCCCGGTGTTGATGAGCTGATCATTGGTCACTGTGCGCAAATTTATGGCACCCGGGAGTGAATAGGTTATAGCTTTAGAAGAGGTCGAGTGCCGGTAATGACAGAAGAAGTGGAGATGGATGAGGCGCGGAAGCGCTACGAATTCAAGAAAACGCTCGCAAAACTTGAATCGGGCGAGGGGAGCGGAACGGAGCTCATCACGCTGTATATTCCGCCCGACAAGCAGATCTACGATGTTACCAACCAGCTCAAGGACGAGTTCGGGCAATGCGCTAACATCAAGAGCAAGCAGACCAAGCTCAATGTCCAGAGCGCCATCTCCTCTATCCTCTCCCGGCTGAAGTACTACAAGAGGCCGCCGGCGAACGGCATGGCGATCTTCTGCGGGACCATCCAGACCTATGGTGACAGGACCGACCTCCAGTGCACCATCATCGAGCCACCGGAACCGCTCAACCTCTACATGTACCGGTGCAGCTCGAAATTCGAACTTGAGCCGCTCAAGCAGATGCTCGAGGAAAAGAATGTCTATGGCCTCCTCGTCCTCGACCGCCGCGAGGCCTACTGGGGGTTCCTGCGCGGCAACCGTATAGAGCCGATTGGCGGCTCAACCTCAACAGTACCCGGTAAAATGCGAAAAGGGGGCCAGTCGGCAGCCCGGTTCGGCCGTCTCCGTGAGATCGCAATCGACGAGTTCTACACAAAAGTCGGGGAGCGGTCAAGCGCGATCTTCCTTGCCGAGAAAGATTTCTTCGAGCGGTTCCGGGGCGTCCTCATAGGGGGTCCGAGCCCGACGAAAGAAGAGTTCGAGCGGGGCAGTTTCCTGCACCACGAGATCCAGAAGAGAATAATCGGGCTGTTCGACGTAGCATATACGAACGAAGACGGTCTCTCGGAACTCGTTGACGCTGCAAAAGACGCGCTCAAGGGAATGACTATCACCAAAGAGAAGGCGTTCATGGATAAGTTCCTGAGAGAACTTGTCAAGGACGGGGGTCTCGCGGCGTATGGTGAGGAGAGTATCCGCAAGAATCTGGAGATCGGTGCTGTCGATACCCTGCTTCTCTCCGCCAGTCTCCGCAAATCCCGGCTGAAGATCAAGTGCCAGAGTTGCGGATATACCGAAGAAAAAACGGTGAGTATCCCCGCCGGCAAGACCGTCCGGGATATCCCTCTCGGGAACTGCCCGAAATGTACGTCACCGCTCGTGCTTGACGAAGAGATCGATATTGTCGACGAACTCGCCAAGATAGCAGACCAGAGCAGTGCAAAAGTGGAGCTCATATCGGATGATTTCGAGGAAGGATCGATCCTTTTCTCGGCGTTCGGCGGGATCGCTGCGATCCTCAGGTACAGGACGGGATACTAAATGTTACTGGAAGCTAAAGAGACCCTTGAACGGGTGCTACGAGAGACCACCGGAATTACCGACGTCCAGATTATCGATGGGGGCGAACACGCAGATCTCGCGACCACGGTTGCATTCACGCTCGCAAAACAGAAAAAAATGGCGCCGGTCCAGATAGCAAAGGATCTCACTGCTGAACTTTCAGCGAACCCTGAACTCCAGAAAATGGATGTGAAGGTCGAAGTAAAAGGACCATACCTCAATTTTATCTTCGGCAATGCCTATGTGAACGATACCATCAGGGATGCGGTAAAACCCGGGTATGGATCGCTTCCGGCAAAACCGTCCCGGGTCGTGCTCGAGCACACCAGCGCTAACCCGAACGGGCCGCTCCACGTCGGACACATCAGGAATTCCATTATCGGCGACACCCTCTCCCGGGCATTCCGGAAAGCAGGACACCGGCTTGAAGTCCAGTACTATGTCAACGACATGGGCCGCCAGATTGCAATCGTCGTATGGGGATTCGATCACCTCGATAATACGATCCGCGAAGGAGAGAAGGAAGACGCCCACATCGCCCGCATCTATATAGCAGCGAACCGGGAAATCGAGAAGGATCCGACCATCACCCAGCAGGTAGACACCCTGATGCAGTTAGTGGAGAACGGGGATCCGGCGACCGTTAAGAAATTCCGGAAAGAGGTTTCCCGATGCCTCGACGGTTTTGCGGTCACCTTAAAAGACTTGAACGTGAAGCACGACCGGTTTGTCTGGGAGAGCGACTTCATCAGGAACGGGAATACCGAGCGCATCATCAATAAGCTAAAGCGGCTTCCCCAAGTAAAGGATGAAGGAACGCTCGCTCTCGATCTCTCCGAATTCGGGTTCGAGAACAAGTACGTCATCCGGCGAAGCGATGGCACGTCGGTCTATGCGGCCCGTGACCTTGCCTTTCACGTGTGGAAGGGAGCAAACTTCGATCGGGTCATCGATGTGCTCGGTGCGGACCATAAACTCATCGGCGCCCAGCTCCAGTGCACACTGAAACTCATCGGGGAAAAAGTTCCGGAGATCGTATTCTTCGAATTCGTCTCCCTGCCCGAAGGGTCCATGAGCACCCGGGCAGGAAAATTCATTTCCGCCGATGATCTCATCACGGAGACAAGAAAACGTGCGTTTGACGAAGTGACCCTACGAAGGCCTGAACTTGACGAGACGAAGCGCAGGGAGATCGCAGAGTCCGTCGGCCTTGCCGCGATCCGGTACGATATCGTGAAAGTCTCGCCCGAGAAGAGCACGGTCTTTGACTGGAACGAAGCGCTCAACTTCGAACGCCAGAGCGGCCCATATATCCAGTACTCCCATGCCCGGGCCTGCAGCATTCTCGAGAAGGCGGGAGATTTCCCCCGGTGTTACGATCTTGAAAGCGAACAGGAGATAGCGCTTGCAAAACAGATCGGGAAATTCCCCGCGGTTATCGAGAGGGTTGTCACGGAACTCCGGCCGCATATCCTTGCAACCTATGCCCGGGAACTTGCAGATACCTTCAACTCGTTCTACCATTTCGAACCGGTTCTCAGGAGCGAGGGGGATGTAAGGAACCGCAGGCTGACTCTCGTAAAGGCAGCACAGAACACGCTTAAGGAAGCCTTGGAAACGCTCGGGATCGATGCCATCAGCACCATGTGACGCCCTGCGCCGGCAGGGTTACCAGTTTTTTAATGCGACTTCATCCGCCGCTCTCAAGCCCTGCATGTGGTGCAAGCGGGCGCTTGAAGGCGGTGACATGTGCTACAAGCACCAGTTTTACGGGATCGACAGCCACCGCTGCGTACAGATGACACCGACCCTGCGGTGTAACCAGCGGTGTCTCTTCTGCTGGCGTTCCTTCGAGCATGAGATGATTGATGAAGTGGAGTGCCCGCCCCAGGTAATTCTGGATGGCCTGCACAAATTCCAGAAGAAAGCACTCGCCGGTTATAACGCCGTTCTCGATAACACCGTGACCGATGAAAAGTGGAAAGAGGCGCTCGATCCCCGGCATGTGGCAATATCGCTCTCCGGTGAACCCACGCTCTATAGCAGCCTTCCTGCACTCATCGATCTCCTGAACGGGAATGGTTACACGACGTTCCTTGTGAGCAACGGGACAAATCCGGATATGCTGGCACGGTGCGATCCTTTCCAGATGTACGTCTCTCTCGATGCTCCGGACGAAACGGTATACAAGGCTGTCTGCCGCCCGCTGGAGGATTCCTGGGACCGGGTGACCGAGAGCCTCCGGATGCTCGGAAAGCGACGGTCTGCGGTCCGGATAACCCTTGTCAAAGACCTGAACGATATCGCCCCTGAACGGTACGCCGCGATCCTCCAGGATTCCGGCGCGAAGTTCGTGGAAGTGAAGGGATATATGTATCTGGGTTACAGTAGAAATCGTTTGAAGAGAGAGAATATGCCGGAGCACGATGCGGTGCGCTCGTTTGCTGAAAGGATTGCTGCTGCAAGCGATTATGTCATCAGGGACGAGAACCGGCTCAGCAGAGTTGTCTGCCTGGAGCGTGTTACATGAGATTCAACCCCGAGGATTGGAAAAAAGCAACGCATGAGAATTTCGAAGGTGCGTGGCACAAAGGCCCATCAGTCCTGACACCCGCCGGGCAGTCAGGAAAATACCCGCTCCTCGCATATAAGCGGGCGGTTGCACACCCGATCTATGCTACTATTCAGAAACTCCGGGAGACCTACCTCGCCCTTGGTTTCGACGAGGCAGAGAACCCCGTCATAATCGAAGAGAAGGATATCTACCGGCAGTTCGGGCCCGAGGCGATGGCGGTCCTCGACCGGGTTTTCTACCTCGGAGGCCTGCCCCGGCCGAACGTGGGTATCGCCCGGAAACAGCTCGATGAGATCAACGAGATCATCGTCAGCCACCGGAACCCGGTCACCCATGAGGCAACCCGTATCGATGGCTCGCAGGGAACCGGGCCGTACCAACCGATGACAACGGAGACCGAAGAGAAACTCCGGGAGACCCTCCACGCATACAAGAAGTCTGAGATCGACGGGGACGAACTCACCTTCGAGCTCTCCAAAGTTCTCGGGGTCGATGACGCGCTCGTTGTCCACATCCTCGAGGCCGTCTTCCCGGAGTTCAAGGCCCTCTCCCCTGAATCTTCACGCAGTACCCTCCGCAGCCACATGACGAGCGGGTGGTTCATGACGCTCGGGGCCATCTGGGAAAAGACCCCGATGCCGCTTCGGATGTTCTCGATCGACCGCTGTTTCCGGCGGGAGCAGGCCGAGGGTCCGACACGGCTCATGACCTATCACTCGGCCTCGTGCATCATTGCCGGTGATGACATAACTATCGACGACGGGAAGGCAGTGAGTGCGGCACTCCTCTCCGCGTTCGGGTACACCGACTTCCGGTTCCAGCCCGACGAGAAGCGGTCCAAGTACTACATGCCTGACTCGCAGACCGAGGTGTATGCACGACATCCGGTCCACGGGTGGGTCGAAGTCGCCACCTTCGGCATGTACTCCCCCTCGGCCCTGGCCGAGTATGGTGTCGGGGTACCGGTCATGAACCTCGGCCTTGGTGTTGAACGGCTGGCGATGATCGCTTATAACTCAAATGATGTTCGTCAGCTCTCATACCCCCAGTTCTTTCCCCGGGCAATCACCGACGCGGAGATCGTACCGAGCGGTGAAGCTGCGGGAAGAACCAGTGACACCGGAAGGGAATATACTCGCTGCGGCCATCGTCTCGACCGCATCCGCCCACGCAGATGCGCAGGGCCCCTGCGCATTTGAAGCGTGGAAAGGCACGATCGGGGGATTAACCCTGTCGGTCGTTGTCGAAGAGACGGAATCCACCGCGAAACTCTGCGGCCCTGCGTGCGCCAACGAGATCTTCGTGCACGGAGGATCCATCCTCGGGGTACCGGATGTCGAGAAGTGGAAAACGGTCCGGACCGAAGGTATCACTACCGGCATTACCTACCTCAGCGCGGTGGCATCGCTGGCCGCGGCCCGGATCGAGGAGGCGGCGCGGTGCGGGAAGGCGACCCATGTCCAGGTGAAGATGGCGAAGCTCCCGAGTGATATCAACCTGAAGATCGATGACTTTGCGATGCGGGCTGTTACGGATGCGAATAAGAAGGTGGATGTTCGCGGGCCGGTGTTTTTGGCGGTCCGGTCGGTTATTGGGGAATAATTTCCATTTTTTTACTCTGACCAAACCAAGCGATTGAATAAATTCTATTCTGGAGCCAACATTGAAAAGGGGAAAGAGGGTTCCCTTATAGTTACCAAAACAGAAGCCTCCTGGACAACTCATGAATCGGGTATGGAACTCCGTGCCGTTAACTTTCCGTCACTGAACAAACACCACCGGCCCAGTACCCGGCACCCGCAGCCACCAGCTCTTCAGGTAAATCGGCTCCAGTACACAAATCCCGGAGCACCATCACCGTCCCCTTCTTATCAAGCGGCTGGTTGTCATTCCCGCACTTGGGGGAGTAGATGCACGAAGGGCACCCCACATCGCACCCGCAGTCCCGGACCAGTTCCCAAGAAGTTTTAATGAGATCGGGGAGCGTCTCGAATGCCTTCTCCGCCAACCCGATACCGCCCTCGTACCCATCGTAGACAAAGATGACCGGCTTACCGGTATCGCCAAACGCAGCCGATGAAAGCCCGCCCACGTCCCACCGGTCGCACATGACGTGCAGGGGCATCATGGCGATCAGCGCGTGTTCCGCGCCATGAAGGCTGCCGGCAGGATCGAGACTGTCCCGCTCCATGTTCTGATCCGTATGCGGAGCCGGGACAATCCAGAAAGCTTTTGTCCGGAATACGAGGGGGGGCAGCGAGAGGGGTTCGATCCCGATGATGGTGTCGCCGCGTTTGATCTTGTATGCGGTGTACTGCTCCCGGACCTCCACTTCACCAAAGAAACAGTCTGCTCCCAGGATGGTCCGGGTCTTTTCGGCATTGATGATGGTGAGGTCGACTTCCTTCAAAGGCTGGGTGTAGTAGTCAACCTCGGTCGGTGCGACCCGGATGGTGTGGAGGTCGAGGTCCATCTCGCTGACTACGTAGGTCTCGGCCTGGTGGAGCATGATGGCACCTTTGTGCGCCTCCCGGAATGCCTGGCCCCGGTTCATGGTCTCGAGCAGCCTGCCGTTACAGACAATCCGAAAACTCTCGCCGGGCATGCCGTCGAGCTGCACCGCATCGGCCGCCCTTCCGCGGCCGGCGTACACCCACCCCCGTGCCGTTCTCCGGATAAGATCGTGCGAGACCAGCTCGCCGAGCACGGTATCGAGGGAATCGCCGAAAAATTCCCGGTCACGGTTCTCGTCAAGAGGAAGTTCCGCGGCCGCACAGAGGAGGTGCCCCGAGACGATGTACGGGTTTTTTGTATCCACGATTGCGCATTCGTGCGTCCGGTCGAAGAACCGGTCCGGGTGGTGCATGAAGTACTGGTCGAGAGGGCCGGCCTGCGCGACGAGGAGGGCGAGAGACTCACCCCCCTTCCTCCGGCCCGCCCGGCCTGCTGGCGGGTGGACATCATCGTGCCGGGAAACCCGGAGATGATGACAGCGTCCAGCGAACCGATATCGATCCCGAGCTCAAGGGCGTTCGTTGAGACGACTCCCCTGACCGAGCCTTCCTTCAGCCTCTTCTCTATCGAGCGGCGTTCCTCCGGGAGATAGCCGGCACGGTACGCGGCAATCGAGTCGGCGAGGGTTGCCGACGTCCTCCGTGCATCCTCGCGAGCCCAGACCGTTACGAGTTCCGCCATCTTCCGGGACCCCGTGAAACAGAGCGTCTGCAGGTCCTCCTTTACGCAAGACACCAGCAGATCCTTTGTCTCCTGGCCGGTCGACCGGTCCCCAATGCCGTCGTAACAGGGATTGTAGAGTACGAAATGTTTCCTGCCGTGGGGAGATCCATCGGACGAAATGTGGTCGAATTCCTGGCCGGTGAGCCGGTGGGCAAATTCGACCGGGTTTGCGAGGGTCGCGGTCGAGAGGATGAAACGGGGCGACGATCCGTAGTGCCGGCAGAGCCGCAGGAGCCGGCGGATGAGGAGGGCGATGTTGGAGCCGAAAACCCCCCGGTACCGGTGGGCTTCGTCGATGACGATGTACCTGAGGTTCGAGAGGAACGTTCTCCATTTCGCATGCCACGAAAGAACCTGGTGGAGCTCGTGGGGGTTGGAGAGGATTACCCGGGAATTTTCCCGTATCGCCGCACGCCGCGACTGGGGCGTATCGCCATCGTAGATCGCGGGAAGCGCACGAATCCCCGTGAACCGCGCCATCTCGTCGAGCGACCCGAGCTGATCGTTGGTGAGGGCTTTTGTCGGGTAGAGATAGAGGGCGCGGGTCTCCGGGTCCTTTGCGAGACTGTCGAAGACCGGGATATTGAACGCGAGGGTTTTTCCGCTTGCCGTAGGCGTCGTGATGATGACGTGGTTTCCGGCCCGGATGCTGTTGATTGCTTCGCATTGGTGAGAGTACAGGCGGATCCCTTTCTGGCCGAGATACGAGTCGATGGCCCTGTCGACCGGGAGATCGAGTGCGCCGTACTGTGCTGGTTCCGGCCCGGTAGTCCCGATGTGCACGACCCGGGCCCGGTATACTGGGTTGACTTTGAGGAGCCGGAGGAGATCGTCAATTGCCATAGGAATCCCCGAGGAGGTGAACGAAGAGCAGGGCAAGGGAAAGGACATCCTGCCGGTTGTGTTCCACGATCGGGACGAGGGGACCGCTGTTGCCGGTCCGCAGGTACGTCTCATAGAACTCCGGCACCATCGCCCCGGGTATATCATCGATCCGCCGGACCCCGAACAGCTCTTTCTCCAGTACCGATAATCGGCACGAGGGGAACGCGTCCTTCCACCGATTCCGGCTGAAATGGAGCATGTCGTAATGGGGAATCCCCGGCGGTGCCGACATGCCGTAATACGCGAGCCGGTCGCTGATGTAGGGGAGATCGAACGATTTCCCGTTGAAGGTCACGAGCGCCGGGTGCTCCCCCGCGAGATGTTCCACGGTCGCTGCGAGGGCTGCAGGCTCCTCATCGATATCGCGAAGGAGGTACTGGGAGATCAGGAGCCGACCGCCTTCGATCCGTCCCACGCCGAAGAGCGTGATAGGGCGCGAGAAGAGGCCGAGGGTTTCGATGTCGATGAAGACATACTCTTCCGGCTCGTGGAACCCGGCGGTCCCGAGAACGAACGGGTGGGACTTCTTGTGCCGGGCCCCGATGAAGCCCATGGTCTCTGCCGAACCCCCGCAGGACAGGCACCAGACGGCTCGGGATGCTGCGGCCCCGAACTTCGGGTGGCGAACGAGGTCGTCGAGAGTCCGGTACCCATGGTCATTGAGCCGGTTCCGGGTCTTCCGGCCTATGCCCCGGACGAGTGTGAGATCGGCGAAAACCTCGCTCCGGAACCGGCCGGGATCGAAGCGCAGGGATGGCAGATCAAAGTCGTTCCTGATACAGAAACATGCACCTGCCTCGTTAACTTCATCTGTACCGGTAAAGACGTGGGAGAACGGAATCCCGTCGTACTTTGCCATAAGCTGCCCGAGCTGCCGGCGGGCGTCGTCGTACTCCGAGGACCATACGCAGTTGTTCGAGAAGCCGGAACTGAAGGCGTTGCCGTCCCGGACAACCTCGTATTCCTTTAAGGATTGTATGCGGTTCTGCCAGAGCGCACCGACACCCGCGGAAGCCTGCGTGGTCATATAGTAACGGACAAGGATTCTCCTGAGGGAGGTAAAAGGATCCGGCCGCGGGGCGTGAAAGTGAAGCGAATTTTCTAATGCCACGGAGTGCCATGCTATTCCAGATGATTACCATCTTCCAGCACGGCGAAGATGAAGGGCCGGGGACAATAACCTGGTATCTCCGGGAGCAGGAGATCCCGTTCGAGATCCTCAAACTCTTCACCGGTGACGAAATCCCCAAGACTTTGCCGGAGAGCCTGATAATTCTCGGCGGCCAGATGAGTGTCAACGACACCGCGGAGTATCCGTTCTTCGTCCGGGAAAAAGCCCTGGTCCGGCAGATGATCGGGGCAGACCGTCCCGTACTCGGGATCTGTCTCGGTGCCCAGATGATCGCATCGGCTTTTGGCGAGGAAGTCCGGAAGGGAACCCGCGAGATCGGCTGGACGAAGGTGACGTGCTGCGAGCCGGCTTGGAGCCGGATATTTCCCGGCACGTTTCCCGTCTTCCACTGGCATGAAGAGACGTTTAATTTCCCGGCGGGAGCAACGCTCCTTGTACGGGGAAATTCCGTGGAGAACCAGGCATTCCGGATCGGGAGTTCCGTCGGTGTCCAATTTCATCCGGAAGTAGATGCCGGGATCATATCGGCGTGGGCAGGAACCCTCCCCGCGGATACGCGGTCGGGAATAATCGCGGAGAGCCGCACACTCCTTTCCGGTAACACCCGGCGGTGCCAGGAACTTATCGACGCATTTCTCCGGGGGTGGCAACTATGAAGGACGTGAAGGGGTTTCTCATCGATCTCGATGGCGTGATGTATGTCGGCAACAAGCCGGTCAGCGGAGCCGGGGAAGCCATAGCGTTTCTCGAAAATAGCGATTACCCGTTCCGGTTCGTCTCCAATACGACCAGGAAAAGCAGGAAGACAATATCGGCGAAGCTTGCGGAGATGGGCCTTGATATTCCCGAGAGACAAATTTTTACCCCTCCTCTCGCCGCAGTCGGCCATATGAAGAAGGCCTGTCTGAAAGGAGGGGGGTGCCGATGTTTTCTTCTGACCACGGGAGATGCGCACCTCGACTTCGATTCCGCGTGTTTCTCCGGGACGGGTGAGAAGATCGATTTCGTTGTCGTAGGGGATGCGGGGGACCGGATAACCTATGAAAGTATGAACGCGGCATTCCGGTATCTCATCGCGGGAGCGGAACTGATAGCCCTTGAGAAAGACCGGTACTGGATGGCTGCAGACGGGCTTTCCCTGTCTGCCGGACCGTTTGTTGCTGCTCTCGAGTTTGCGACCGGAAAGGTTGCAACCGTTGTCGGGAAGCCGTCAGAGGATTTTTTCCGGCTTGCTCTTGAGGATATGGGACTTAAAGCCCGGGAAGCAGCGATGATCGGCGACGATATCCATACAGATATCGGAGGATCAATGAAACTCGGTATGAAGGGAATCCTCGTCAGGACAGGTAAATACAAGAGCGAGGTCCTCGCGAATTCACTGGTTAAACCATCGTACATCATCGACTCGATTGCGGACACACAACATCTTCTTCGGGAAAACGTGGGGAAAAATGAGAGAGAGCACACTTCTGGTTGAAAATGTGCTGATTTTTTTACTACGATACAGGTATTGATGGAGCTTCCCGAATAGCTTTGACTTTTCGGGGTTCAGCGGCGGCTGATTACCGCACGTCCCAAAAAAATCCCCCGGGTTCATTCCTCGAAAACGAGGAGTGACGGGTGCGGATAATGTTCTGATCCGATGTTGTCATTTAGAACTCCATCGAATCTTTTCATCGCCATCTCACAGTACCTGCCGGGACACGTCGATACCGATAAAACGCCGATTGTTTTTCAGTGCGACCAGGGTTGTCGTACCTGTGCCATTGAAAGGATCGAGCACGATATCATTCCTGTACGAAAATAGTTTCATAAGTCGCCGGGGCAACTCCTCGGGAAACATTGCCGGGTGATCGAAATCCTTCATCCGGATCTTCCGGTGGAAAAGACCACTTCCCAAGCACCCAGGACTTGAACTCGTCTGCCATTATATCGATATCCTCACGGCGACCTGTCTTTTTGTGTGTCTCCTTGTCAAAGACCTCGATAAATTCCCACGTATACTTGATATAGGGCATAGAGGGGGACTTCCAGCTGCCCCACGCCGTGTACTTGGCATTGTAGTTATTCTTCTCCCAGAGAAATTCTGCCTTCCAGAGAAGCCCCAGGTTCATGAGCTGCCGTGAGATGAGGTGATGAGTCGGGACATAATCGGAAAAAAGCGGCTGGATATTCACCGCCATTCTACCGCCGGGTTTAAGGACACGATAGCACTCATTCCAGACTACTAACAGTTTTTCGAAATATTCATTCCATTCGTGGGTGTCATCATGCATGTCCTTTGCGTAGGACTGCCCGAAGTTGTATGGCGGAGAGGTGATAACGAGGTCCACACTTCGATCGGGTATCCTGGCAAGCACTCGTCCGGCATCGCCGCATATGATCCGGTTTATGAACGGATCGATTTCTTTTGAGTCGTCGACGGTGATACCCTGATTGGCACTCTTTGAGCCCTTCCGGACTCTCGCCTTCCCTTCCTTATCCTGCACCTTCTCCGATCTCATATATCCACAAACCTTCTCCCTCTAATGTATGCAAAGATGGGTTAAAGGATAACAGTATCCGGCACCGCAATCTCCACAGGACAACAATGTCTGAAAAGCCGGAACGAATGGTGTCGCACACGGTGAAAAACGTTTAATGCGGCAGTCACCATACTCTCTTCTCGATTACGTTATGCTGCATATCAAGGACCTTCACGTGAAAGTCGGCGACAAGGAAGTTTTGCACGACATCAATCTCGACATTGGTGAAGGGGAGACCCACGTCCTTCTGGGGCCCAATGGATCCGGGAAGACCACGCTCCTCATGACCATCATGGGTTTCTCCAACTATACCATAACCGAGGGGACGATACGGTTCAAGGGGGAGGATGTAACAAAAATGCATGCTCACGAGAGAGCAAAACGCGGGGTCGGTATGCTCTTCCAGCGACCCCCAACCATCTCCGGCCTTAAACTGGGCAAGCTCCTCACGGCAATTTCCCGTACCAAGGAAGAAAATATCCCGGAACTCGCGAAGTCCGTCCACATGGATAAATTTCTCGAAAGGGACATCAACAAAGGTTTTTCCGGGGGAGAAATAAAAAGAAGCGAGATTTTGCAGCTCATGATCCAGAATCCGGACTTCATAATGCTGGATGAACCGGAGAGTGGCGTCGATCTTGAGAATATTTCTCTCATGGGAACAGCAATCGGCTCGCTGCTTGAAAAGGAGAAACATCTCGCAAAAAGAAAGAAAAGCGGTCTCGTGATAACCCATACCGGCTACATTCTCGACTATATTGAAACCGATAAGGGTCACGTCATGTGCGACGGGCAGATCAAATGCCACGGCAATCCCCGTGAAATCCTGAAAGATATTAAACTACATGGGTATATGGAGTGTCTGAAATGCCGCCAGGAATGAATGTCCCCAACATCTCGAAAGCCGATCAGGATCGTCTCGCCCAGTCGGGAATCGATCTCTCCATGGCAAACCGGTGTGGCAGACTACCTGCAGATCGACCAGGACATCGTCCACGCAGAGTGCTCGGCAGAGGGTATCGAAGTCCTGTCATACAAAAAGGCCATGGAAAAATACGAGTGGCTGAAGGAATACGAATGGAATGTCGTCTCAAAAGATAAAGATGAGATTACGAAGTACATCGCAGACCAGAAAGATCCTAAGGGATACGTTATAATCGCCCACAAAGGATCGAGCAATATCGTGCCGATCCAGGCCTGCCTGTTCCTGGGGCGGGAGCAGATCCAGCACGTCCACAATATCATAATCGCCGAGGAAGGTGCAGAACTTCACATTATATCAGGCTGCACGAGCGGGGAACACGTTGGCAAAGGGGGCGCCCATTACGGGGTCTCTGAGTTCTACGTGAAAAAGAATGCGAAGATCAGCTTCACGATGATCCACAACTGGAGCGAGAACATCGAGGTATTCCCCCGAAGTGCATCCGTTGTGGGTGAAAACGGCGTGTTTCTCTCAAATTACGTCTGCATGCAGCCGGTAAAGAAAATACAGATGTATCCCGCGGCAACACTCAAAGGCGAGAACTCGGTGGCACGTTTTTCCAGCATCGTAATCGCTTCGAAAGAATCGTACATGGATCTCGGTTCCCGGGCGATACTTGAGGGCAAAGGGGCGAGCGCAGAACTAATCACCCGCGCCATCACCAAGGGCGGCACAATTATATCCCGGGGCCACATCAATGGCAAAACGGCAGGAACCCGCGGGCACCTCGAATGCAAAGGCCTGATCCTCAAGGACGGGAGGATCTATGCGATTTCCGGAAATAGAGGGTTCGGTTGTTGGAACAGAGTTATCCCATGAGGCCGCAGTCGGTAAGCTTGCTCAGGAAGAGATTGAGTACCTCATGTCACGCGGGCTCGACGAAGACGAGGCTACGGCAACAATCATCCGGGGTTTCCTCGACGTGAAGATTGTCGGCCTCCCGGACGCCCTCCAGAAACAGATCGATGCCTCGATCGATACCGCGGAAAAATCAGGGTTCTAAAAACAATTAGATAGCATGTCCTCGTACGGTCGCGAAGAAGAACGGGAAAAAATGGTAGACTACCAGATAGCGGCACGTGGAGTCCGTGATCCTCGCGTGCTCGCTGCTATGCGTGAGGTCCCCCGCCATTTCTTCATTCCACCTCCGTACGATCGAAATGCATATGATGACAGCCCGTTGCCTATCGGGAACGGACAGACAATTTCACAACCGTATATAGTTGCAGTGATGACCGAGCCTGCTGAGACCCAAACCTTCTGATAATGCACTGGAGATCGGTACAGGTACAGGATACCAGGCAGCAATTTTATCCCGGATCGTAAAGAGAGTTACAACGATTGAACGCATACCTGAAGTCGCTGACCTTGCACGGAGAAATCTTGCGGCACTTCATTTTGATAATATCGAGATCATCGTAAGTGACGGGACACTGGGCTATCCGGAACATGCTCCCTATGACGTAATTATCATTACAGCTGCCACCCCCGAAATTCCCGAGCCTCTCGTAAACCAGCTCGCGGATGGCGGGAGAATGGTTGTCCCGATGGGGGCAAGAGATGTGCAGGATCTGATAACCATCGAAAGGCAAGGAGATAAGATCGTAAGATCGTCACATGGTGGAGTCCGGTTTGTTCCCTTAATCGGAAAACATGGCTGGAACGAGGAGTGGACGTGAAAATTTTTGATGTGACGAGATCCCTCTTTTCGGATACAGTCGTATATCCGGGCGATTCAGTTCCATCTTACGTGCAGAGAGATGCCGGAAAGTACCTGATCAGCGACCTTCACTTCAGCTCGCATTCCGGAACGCACATTGATGCACCGGCTCATTACCTGGAATCCGGGTCGACAATCGATTTAGTTCCTCTTAATAATTTGATCGGGAAATGCAGAGTCATTGACGTGAGCGATGCGGGAGAGACAATTACTTCTGCCGATCTTGATGGGAAAACTGAGGGTGTCACTCGAATCCTGCTGAGGACTCAGTTTTCCGGGACCAGTTGTTTTATCGAGAATTATCCCTGCCTGGATATTACTGCTGCACGGCGTTTATCGAAGGATGGAATCAAATGTATTGGTATAGATTCGCCATCAATCGAGTCATTTCATTGCGATGGCACGGTCCACAGGGAAATACTTGGACATGGGTGCAGTATCATCGAACTTCTGGATCTCGCCACAATTGAAGAAGCAGAATACATGATGGTGGCACTTCCACTAAGACTCGCCGGACTGGACGGGTCACCGGCTCGCGTAGTATTACTAAAAAATTCAGGCGATAAATTATGGACATAATTGTCGAATCCGTAAAGAAAATCGAGAAGATGCTCGAGAACTGTGGTTGTGAAGAGGGTGACGTTATTCTCGAACAAAACCCGGATGTCGTTAATTGCCAGTACGAGAGGGGGGCATGCATGGTTGCGTCGTTCGGCGGGAAAACCGCGGAATTCGTAACCGATAATCCGATCCAGGCTCGCACCAGGATTTCTTTTATGTTCGGTGCCCCACTTGATACGCCAAAGACGCGAAGCGCCGCCGGATCTATCCTCAATGTCGTTGCCGGGTTTTTCTCTCTTACCCGGATCCAGCACGCATGCCCGGCACCAGCTCACTCATCGTGTCTTGATCGGTTAAAAGAGGAGATCAAAGGGAAAAAAATCCACTTTGTGGGCGATTTGCCCCCGACGGATATAGGTTTGAAGCAATACACCGTCAGTAGTCCGGAAGACGCCGATGTGATTATACTTAACGGGGATGGGATCATCGGCGACGGCGCCGGGGATATCATCGATTCATTCAAAACATCAAAAAGGATAATTTGCCTTGGACCGTCCACCTCAGGGATTGCCCGGATCAACCAGATTGAACACTTCTGTCCATTCGGGAGATAAATTTTCCCTGTTTTTATCCCGCACAGTAAGGGCGAACTCTTTTTAAAAACACGGTCTCAATACTGTTCCATGCTTTTTGGGTCATCGGGAATCAGGAGAAAATTTGACCATACACTTATCGATTTAGCGCTGAAAGTTGGTTCAGCCCTGGCAAACCGGTCCTCAGAAATTGTCGTCGGGATGGATACCCGGACCACGGGTCCTCTTCTCCAGAACGCGTTGGTTTCCGGCATCCTTGGCAGCGGAGGGACTGCGTACATCGCGGGTATCGCACCAACTCCTTCTATAGCTTACGCTACGAGAGCTGCGAAATCCGGTTGCATGATCACTGCCTCGCACAACCCGGAAGAATATAATGGAATAAAACTTTTCAACCCCGATGGTTCTTCTTTTTCCTCGTCCCAGCAACAGGAAATGGAGGAGATGCTAAAGAAGTTTTACTGGACCGATTGGAAGAATCAGGGGATAAGAAAACAAGCCGACGTAATCGCCCCCCATAAAAATGCGATTCTGGATGCAGTAAATATCGAGAGTGAGATCAAAGTCGTTGTCGATTGTGGAAATGGGGCCGGTTGCATGATGACACCAGGGTTACTTTCGGACGCCGGGGTAAAAACGAGCTGTATAAACTGTAACCCTTCAGGGATTTTTGCACGACCGTCTGAACCATTGAAAGAAAATCTGGAGTATATTGGCAAGATGGTCAATGCGACACGAGCCGATTGTGCCGTTGTCCACGATGGCGATGCAGATCGTATGATGGCATTCGATAACAAAGGACGTTACATTGACGGGGATCACCTCCTTATGTTGTTCACCCGGTATCTCGGCGCAAAGAATGTTGTAACAACCAGTGACGCATCTATGATAATCGAGGATATTGCAGAAGTACGGCGAACTCCGGTCGGCGATACTTTCGTTTCCGAAGAACTTCTGAAATGGGGCGATTTCGGGGGGGAGCCATCGGGGGCGTGGATATTCCCGAAAATTTCGTATTGCCCTGACGGACCGTTCGCAGCCGCCCTTTTCTGCGAGATTGCGTCAGAATGGGACATTGCAGGGGAGATCGATAGAATGCCTTCCTACCCGATTCTCCGCGAATCCACGCCATGTGAAACAGCACGCGAAACAGTGATATCACTGGGTGCGGAAAATCCGACCGATGGCATCAGGGTGGCTGATGAGGATGGATGGTACCTGATCCGGGCAAGCGGTACAGAGCCGAAGATCCGAATTACTGCAGAGGGAACAACCCGGGAAAAGGCTAAAACAATGCTGGAACGAGCCCGTTGCCGGGTAAAACAGGGGAAAACTGCTTAAACCTTGTAGTACGAGTTTTACGTATGGATTGTGTCGTTCTCGCCGCTGGGGAGGGGAAGAGAATGCGCCCTCTCACGACGAAGCGTCCTAAAGTCATGCTCCCATTGGCCAACCGCCCCATGATCGAGCACCTGGTTCTTGCGGCCAAGGATGCTGGAATCACGAGTTTTATTTTTGTTGTTGGTTATGGCGAACGTGAGATTCGACGTTATTTTGGCGATGGCACTTTCTGGGGGGTGAAGATTTCATACGCTCCCCAAAGACAACAACTTGGTACTGCCGATGCACTGAACTCGGTAAAGGACTTTGTGACAGGTAAGTTTCTCGCATTGAATGGGGACATGATCGTGACCAGTTCGGATATTTCCCTTTTGGCACACGGTCCTTCACCGTGTATGGGAGTAAGCTCGACGGATCATCCATCGGATTATGGGGTGGTTGCAGTAGAAAATGGGAAAGTCGCCTCCCTTGAAGAAAAAACAAAGCATCCAAAATCAAATCTGATAAACGCTGGTGCGTATCTTTTCGATATCGGTATTTTTGATCTCGTTGATCAGGTTCGTCCATCTTCACGGGGTGAACTCGAACTTACCGATGCTATCAGTATCCTCATTGATGAGGGGAAACTATCAGCATATCAGCTTTCGTCATGGATGGATGTCGGGCATCCCTGGGACATGCTTGATGCGAATACGACACTTTTGGAGACCCTTAAATCAGAGAATATGGGTGTTATCGAGGAAGGTGTATCGATAACCGGTACGGTAATCCTTGGTGAGGGTTCCGTAATCAAATCCGGTACCTGTATCGAGGGACCTTGTATTATCGGAAAAGATTGTACGATCGGCCCCCACGCGTTCATCCGGCGTTCTACAAGCATCGGCGATAATTGTCATATTGGCCATTGTTCAGAAGTAAAAAATTCAATCGTTATGAACGGTACAAAAATCCCCCACTTCAACTACATCGGGGATTCTGTGATTGGAAGTGGATGTAATTTTGGCGCAGGAACCAAAGTAGCAAATCTCCGTCATGATCATGCAACGGTCAAAGTATGCGGGACAGATACCCGGAGGAAAAAATTCGGTGCCGTGATTGGGGATAACATCCAGTTCGGGATAAACTGTTCTATAAATGTTGGTACAATGATTGGCAGTAACGCGTCGTTTGGGCCGGGCTCGGTTATTGAAGGTTGCCTTGGAGAGAACACGTGTATCCGGTAGGTGTAAGATGCAGGCAGTAATTCTTGCGGCAGGAGAAGGAAAACGGGTCAGGCCACTGACGAGGAGTCGGCCAAAAGCGATGATTCCGGTGGCAAACCGACCGATTATAGCATTCGTGATTGATGCCCTGGTAAAGAACGGCATCCGGGATATCATCGTCGTTGTAGGATATCGCAAGGAACAGGTTATCAGGTTCTTAAACCAGACTCGATGTTCCCGTTGAAGTCGTTATCCAGGACAAGCAGCTGGGGACCGCTCACGCACTGAAATGCGCTGAAAAATTGATCACGGAGGATTTCCTCCTGCTCCCGGGAGATAACTATATCGACGCCCAGTCTATTTCCCGGATAAAAGATGTAACAAATGCAATGCTCGTTAAAGAACACCCGAGTCCTTCCAATTTCGGCGTCGTGACCATAAAAGATGGATGTATTACGAGCATCATCGAAAAACCGCTGCACACACCAAGCTTCATGGTCAGTACCCGGAATCTTTTCCCTCACGAAGAATTTTTTTACCTTTATCAAAGAGAACGATCTCACTGATGCAGTTTCTTGTATGATTAAGTCAGGTGAAAATATCCAGGCTATTGTTGCTGACGACTGGCAGGATGCGATCTATCCATGGGACCTCCTCAAGATGAATTCACGCCTCCTGAAGACTCTTTCTCCTTCCCGCGAGGGGGATTTCAGCAGGCAGAGTCTTATCCAGGGTACGGTCAGGATTGGGAAAGGTTCGACGATTGGGGCAAATACGGTGATCAAGGGGCCGGTCATTATCGGGAACGACTGCGAAATCGGCCCCAATTGCTGTATCATGCCCAATACGAGTATCGGCTCGAGGATCACGATTGAACCCTTTACGTATGTAGGGAATTGTCTTATCATGGATGATACGCTCATTGGATCTCACTCCAGAATCTGTGATACCGTTATCGGTGAACGATGCACACTTTCAGATCACACGTCTACATCAATTGGCGAGAGTCTGATAGAGGTCGAAGGAGTAATCATCAAACCCGAGTTCGGTGCGGTTCTTGGGGATCACGTAACAGGAGGATCTTTTGCATTATACAACAATTGCATTGCCGGGAATAATGTCAGGATTGGTTCTGGCTACCGGGTGATCTCCCGAATTCTTCCGGATGATTCCCAGGTGATATAACGTGTGTGGAATTGTCGGGTATATCGGCCGACGGGAAGCGGCGCCTATTATCGTTGAAGGGTTAAAAAAACTCGAATACCGGGGGTACAGACTCTTTTGGCGTTGCCACAATCAGTGAAAGGTTAGAAATATCCAAGCACCAGGGGCGAATAACTGATAATGCAACGATCGCTGCGGGTCTTCCGGGAAAGGTGGGAATCGGTCATACGCGGTGGGCGACACATGGTATTCCCAACGAGGTAAATGCGCACCCACATGCTGACTGCTCGAACAGCATAGCAATCGTCCATAACGGGATTATCGAAAATTATGCGGAGTTGAAGCGCCAGCTTCTGCTCCGTGGGCATACATTCCGGTCCGACACTGACACGGAGATAATAGTCCATCTTGTTGAAGAAAATTACATGAAGTGCAGAAGTCTTCTCGCTGCAGTTCAAAGTACCTTGCCCGTACTCATCGGATCTTTTGCCCTTCTCGTAATCATGGAGGGGGATAACCGGATCATTGCCGCAAAACGTGCGAGCCCGCTTGTGCTCGGTATAGGTGACGGGGAATTTTTTGCTGCTTCTGACATGACACCACTCATCGAACACACGGAACGTGCTATTTTTCTGGAAGACGGCGACGTTGCCTGAGATCACGCTAAAAAAAATTGAGATCTATAATGACAATATTCCCGTGAAACGGGACGTGGAACTCGTCGACATGAAGGTCGATGAAATAAAGAAAGGAGGTTTCCCCCATTTTATGCTCAAGGAAATATTTGAGCAGCCTCAGGCGTATTACAATTCGTTGAGAGCGGTAACGAAGGAAACTCTCCCCTGTGCCGCTCTTGTCCACGAGCCGGTTACCCTGGTTGCCTGTGGTTCCTCGTACCACGCGGGCCTCATCTTCCGGTATCTTGTAGAGGAGGCGTGCACAATTCCTGCCCGGGTTGAGTTCGCCTCTGAGTTTAAATATTTCCCACCGCCCATCGAAGGTCTCGTGATAGGTATTACGCAATCCGGTGAGACTGCAGACACGATATCGGCTCTCCGCCAGGCAAAAACGCATAACTGCAAAACCCTTGCAATTACAAATGTCCTTGGAAGTTCGGTGAGCAGAATTGCAGATCATACGCTTCTCATGCGGGCAGGTCCGGAGATTCAGTGTTGCAGCCACCAAGTCATTTGTTGGACAAGTCGCGGTTCTCATGCAGATAATCAACATGTTATGCGAAAAGAAGTATGACACGGTTCTCCTCGATGGACATAAGTCGATCGAAGAAGTCCTCTTAATGGATTTTTCTGATGCCGTCAATCTCTGCAGAAAGGCAAGAAGCATATTCTTCGTTGGCAGGGGATCATTCTATCCGGTAGCCCTTGAGGGTGCGCTTAAGATGAAGGAGATATCCTATATCCACGCCGAAGGATTTGCCGCCGGAGAATTGAAACACGGACCATTTGCACTACTTTCATCAGAAACTCCGGTTATTGCGATTTGCATGCCAGGAGATACGTATGGCGTGATGATATCCAATATCAAAGAGATAAAGGCACGAGGGGCACCGGTTATTGCTTTCGGAAGCGAAGGGGATTCAGAACTGAGCGACATAGTAGATCTTTTTGTTTCCCTTCCGGGAACTCACACATTCACCCGCATTCTGACGAGCCTCGTTGCACTGCAGCTCCTGGCATACTACACGGCAGTGGCACTGGGGCGAGATGTGGACAAGCCAAGAAATCTCGCAAAAAGCGTGACGGTAGAATAAATCTGGCGCAATTCATGAACCGGCTTTAATCTTACAATAAACCATTAAGATTTGCTATTGGTTTATATAATTCGAACATAATTGTAATAAAACCAATCAGCTCCAGGAAATGATTTTCCCTGGAAAATATTCAGATTTTTCTTTGGTCAATCAGAATTTTTTGATGAATTTAATAGTTGGAACATCGGGACATGTAACGTAATCCTGTCGCCGTGATTTTATCCAAATTTATTAATGCCAAGACTGAAACTTAATATCAAGAAAGGTTGATCCCATGGTTTCTCTCAATGTAAAAAGCCGACTTACCTATATTGTCGCCGGCCTGGTAATATTTTTTTCACTTTTCGCTTTATGGATCCGGATAATCCCGATGTTCAGCCTTGGGCATGCTGACATTCTTACAGCAGTAGGAAGTGACGATCCGCTCTACAATTTACGCCAGGTTGAACAGATTCTTGCAAACTTTCCAAATTACTCCTGGTATGATCCAATGACCTTTATCCCCAATGGATCGTTGATTTATTGGGGTCCACTCTTCCCCACAATCATTGCTATTATATGCATTATCACCGGGTCGGTAACAAGGCCGGAGATTATTTCTGTCGGGTTGCTGATTCCACCACTTATGGCAGCGCTGATAGTTGCCATAATGTATTTTGTAGGCAAAATATCTGGGGACTGGAAGACGGGTCTTTTTGCATCAGGACTAACTGCAGTTGTAACGGGTCAGTTTTTTTATCGATCTCTCTATGGGTATATGGATCATCACATCGCAGAGGTTCTTTTCTCTACCATATTCTGCCTGTTTTATATGTATGCAGTTGGCTCGGAAAAAAATACGGCAATCGACTTGAAAAATATTTCAACCTATAAAAAAACACTCCTTGTTTCTTTTATAACGGGAATTGCATATCTTCTCGGGCTTTTTACGATGCCAACGATGATCCTCTTCGCGCTGATTGTCGGCACCTTCACCCTGATTCAGTTTGTTATCGATGTGTACCGGAACAAGGCAAGCGAATATCTTCTTGTCATCAATAGTGTAATTTTCACAATCGCAATAGTTGGTCTTCTTGCTTTTGGGTTCAAGACGGGGGGAATGGAACTCAATAATTATTCTGTTGGACATATCCTTGCGTACCTGGCCCTTATCGGGGGTACATGGGCACTATATCTTCTCTCCCGGTTGCTTAAAGAAAAAGAACGCTATTATTATCCCGCAGTTCTTGCCGGTTTAGCATTACTATTCTCTTTGATTTTGTACATCGCCAGTCCTCAGATTTTTAACATACTTATTGCGAGTCTTTTCGCATTTTTTGGGCAGGCTGCCGTAACAAATACCGTTCAGGAAGCCCGGGGATGGGCACTTGACCTCGCTTGGGCCACATTCAATTATGGGCTTCTTTTGATGGCAGGTGGAGCACTGGTTATGCTTTACAATAATATTCGTGAAGAGCATCCCCACCAGATCTTTGCCCTTGTCTGGTCCCTGGTTATGCTTTTTTCAACCTGGCAGCACATCCGGTACGAATACTATCTCGCCGTAAATATTGCGCTTCTCTCCGCAGTATGCCTCAGATTTACTTTCGATCGTGGATGGAACGATCTCAAACGTATTGTATCGGGGGAATTATCAGGAAAGGAGGAACGAACTGCAAAGGAATCCGAGGGATCAGAATCACGTACTAAAAAACAGAAGAAAATCCACAAAAAAAGTTCTCCGGGGCCAGCATCTGATTATATCATGTTAGGATTGTTGATCCTGACCGCCGGTCTTGCAATCATGTTTTCCTACACATCATTTTCATACAGTTATTCGAGTGCTGTTTCAAGCCCAATCCAGATGAATGGAGACTGGAAGGAATCGCTTGAATGGATGGGAAACAATACACCGGATACTGGTGTCAACTATTTCACAATCTACGATCCTAAAACCTTCAAGTATCCACCACAGGCATATGGTGTAATGTCATGGTGGGACTATGGCCATATGATAACGTATATCGCAAAAAGAATTCCCCATGCAAATCCATTCCAGCAAGGCGTTGAAGGACCAAACGGTGCAGCAACATATTTCGTTACAACTTCAGAAGAGACTGCGAATACTGTTCTGGATAATGATAAAACACGATATGTTGTAACCGATATTGAAATGGATACCGGAAAATTCTGGGCTATGGCAACCTGGTACAATACTACTCTTGCAAATACTCCCTACCAGATGACACTCCTTACACAGGGACAGGATGATCCGAATTCTCTCCAGTCGGTCCTACTTAATAACCAACAATATTACCTCACCATGGTTTCTAGGCTCCATAATTTTGATGGATCCATGACCCGGCCATCCAGCGTCTACTATGTCGAATACGCAGATCCTCAGATAACCAAGGTCGCTCTGCCAGTCATAACATCGGCGGTTGCTCTGAATGCAAGCGAGGCACAACAGCGGGCAGACAAATACAATCTCGGTGCGGCGGAAGGATATCACGCAATCGTGTTGAGTCCTGCAATAACCCTCCCGATCGAAACCGTCCCGGCGCTTAGACACTATCGGCTTGTGCACGAATCTCCATCAAATGTTTTTAATTCCGCAACCCCGGACGTGAAATACGTCAAGATATTCGAATATGTCAAAGGAGCGCATATCAAAGGAGATGGAATTATCGAAGTCCCGGTTCTCACTAACACGGGAAGATCATTCACTTATCGCCAGGAGAGCCTAAATGGTGAATTTATTGTCCCCTACTCAACCAATGGCAATACATATGGGGTCAAAACAACGGGTAAATACCAGATTATCGGTACAGGACTCCAGTTCGAGGTTCCTGAATCGGCAGTTATGGATGGATCATCGATCCAGTAACCATTCTTTTACTCTTTTCGATTTACAAAACCCAAAACTTTAGAAGATGAGTAAAGATAGTATTCGTTAAGGAACTATGGCCCGGTGCTCTGTCATTTCAGGAGAAATTTTTTACCAGCATGATCTGGAAGCTCATGATGAAAGTAGCGATCGGCTCTCATCGATCCAAGCCAGAATACCAAAAGATTTACCAGTCTATGAACCAAAAAGCGCGAATACAGATGACCTCTGCAGCGTTCACACAAAACCTTATGTCCGTATGATAAAAGAGTTCTCTTCGCACGGCGGACACCATTTCATCGATCAAAATACGTACATCTCCGGAGAATCTTTTGATGTTGCATCATTTGCTGCCGGAGCAGCGATGGAGGCACTCCAGCGCTCGATCGACGGTGAACACTGTTTTGCGCTTATACGGCCACCTGGCCACCATGCTGAACCAGACAGGGCTATGGGCTATTGTATATTTAATAATGCAGCAATTGCCGCTACGAACGCACTCAACCGGGTTGATAGAGTTGCAATCGTTGATTGGGATGTCCACCACGGAAACGGCACTCAAAAAATCTTTTATAATAATGATCGGGTCCTTTACTGTTCTATTCATCAGGGGAATATTTTCCCCTACTCAGGTTGGGTTGATGAAATCGGCACTGGCAATGGAAAAGGATACACGATTAATGCACCTATGAGACCGGGATCGACAATTGCCGATTACCGTTTTGTTTTCGAAGAGGTGTTCCTTCCGGCAATCGACCGTTTTGTACCGGACGCATTAATCATATCCGCTGGCCAGGACGCGTTATCCGATGATCCAAAAAGCGATATGTTGTTGGTACCGGGCGATTATGGAACACTCTCCGGTATATTACGGGATGGTACCGGTCTCCCCCTCGCTTTAGTTCTCGAAGGAGGGTACGGACCGTCCCACCAGGAAGCAATCAGTGCGATCTTCGCCTCACTTCAGGGGGCTCCCACTTCACCATCGACTGATGCACCCCGCCAGGTGACACGGGATCTGGTTACCATTCTTAAAAAAATGACAATATGAAAAACAAGGGATCTTTTTAATAGACATCTGAAGATTACATTCCTGTATGCTTGCAGAAGAAATCGAAGTCGGTATGCGAGTTCGCTACCCTCGAACGGGAACTGCCGGTACAATCCTTCGTATCGAACTCTCCGGAGGGTTGACGTTTGCTGAACTGGACAGCACTCATCTTCTCTATCGAATTGATCAGCTTATACCTGCATCTTCGACCGAAAGAACGACGGTGGCAATTATTGAAGATGCAAAGGAAATTATTGCGCGCGAGAGGGAATTTGCTTCAGGGGGAGAATTGCAGGAAGCCATGAAAAACATCGATCAGAGCTGTGAGGGAGGCGGGTGAATCAGTAATCTTAAATTTTCTCTTAAAAAAACCGCATTTCTTTATATTTCGATCGTTTGTCCAGCGGGATTGTATTTATGTATCAGGCGCGCAATATGATGATCACCTATGCGCTAATATCCGGTGAGATCTGATGCTACCACGGTATCTCACGAAGGTGCATAAAGAAAATTAAGGAGCTTGAGTGGCCGGCTGGCCCTTTTTCCAATACTAGGAGGTTCGATTCCATTTGAATGATGTGACAGTTCCCAGCGTCAATATCGGAGTAGTGGGTCATGTCGATCACGGCAAGACCACACTCGTCAATGCACTCACCGGCACATGGACAGACCGGCATAGCGAAGAGGTTAAACGCGGAATCTCCATACGACTTGGATACGCCGACGCGACCTTTTATCGCTGCGATAAATGTGAGGGTCCTGACGCCTATTCGACAAAACCGGATTGCCCGGGTTGCGGTGGAAAAGGAATTCCTTTCCGCTCTATCTCATTCGTTGATGCACCAGGCCACGAGACACTCATGGCAACCATGCTTTCAGGTTCAGCCCTTATGGACGGTGCAATGCTTGTCATTGCTGCGAGCGAAAAATGTCCTCAACCGCAAACTAAAGAGCACCTGATGGCTCTGGAGCTTGTCGGAATTAAAAAAATTGTTATTGTCCAAAGCAAGATCGACGTCGTCAGCCAGAAAGAGGCAGTTGATAACTATCAGGAGATAAAGGCGTTTGTCAAAGGAACAATCGCTGAAAATGCCCCCATCATTCCCGTCTCATCCCAGAAAGGAATCAATATCGGAGCCCTTGTCGAGGCACTCGACCAGACGATTCCCGTTCCTGTCCGCGATCCAAATGCAGAACCTGTCATGCTGATTGCACGGTCTTTCGATGTAAACAAACCGGGAGTCAACTGGAAAGATGTAAAAGGCGGCGTTGTAGGGGGGTCTCTCATCAGAGGGAATCTCCATGAAGGGGATGATGTTGAAATTCGTCCCGGCAGACAGACCCAGGTTGAGAACAAGATCAAATGGATCCCGATCATCACCAAAATCACATCAATCAATGCAGGATCAGAAAAAGTGGCTGTCGCGACCCCGGGAGGACTTCTTGGGGTAGGGACGAAACTCGATCCTGCACTCACGAAAAGCGACGCCTTGGCCGGCCAAGTTCTCGGTCACGAGGGAAAGCTCCCCCGGTATGGGATAAACTACGGTGCAAAATTACCCTTATGGAGCGTGTAGTCGGTGCAACAAGTGAACTTGTTATCGAACCCCTGAAACACAGCGAGCCGCTGATGCTTTCTGTCGGCACGGCGGTCACGGTTGGTGTTGTTACCAACACGAAGAAGGACTTCGTTGAAATTCAGCTGAAACGACCGGTATGTGCCGAAATCGGTTCAAGGATTGCTATAAGCCGTCAGGTCGGAGCACGCTGGCGGTTAATCGGAATGGGAGTGCTGGGCGAGTGAAGGTCATCCTGGATGCGAATGCTCTGATGATGCCGGCGCAATTCCAGGTTGACATTTTCGACGAGCTGCGGTTCCTTCTTGGGTCGTATGAGCCTGTGATCCTGTCTGGCGTTATGAACGAACTCGCGGGACTCTCCCGGGCAAAAGGGCGAGACGGCGCCGCGGCACGATGCGCCCTCGCTCTCGGTGAGAAATGTGTTATCGTGGAAACAGGCGACCTGAAATCGGAATCAGTCGATGCACAGGTAATAGAATATGCAGCAAGGAACAGTCTGTATCGTAGTGACCAATGACCGCCGTATCCGTGACGCATTGTTCGCACGGGGTATCGGTGTAATATCATTAAGAAATCAGAAAAAACTGGAATTAATGCGGAGATAAGAGATGTATCACAGATTGATGCTTGAGGATAAAGTCCGGGTACCCCCCCAACGACTTGGCGAGAAACTCGAAAAAGTAATTCTCGATGTCCTGCAGGAACAGCTTGAGGGAAGTATCGATAAGGAAATCGGGATATTCATCTGCGTCACAAAGGTCCAGGATGTGGGCGAGGGTGAACTCGTTCCGGGCGATGGCGGCGTTTACTATGATGTAAAATTCGAAGCCATGGTGCTCAGGCTCGCACTCCAGGAAGTCATCGAAGGCCTCGTTGTAGAAACAACCAGTTTCGGCGCTTTCGTAAGCCTGGGGCCGATCGATGCGATGCTGCACGTGAGCCAGATCTCGGATGAGTACATCAATTACGATGAAAAGAACGCGCGCCTCATTTGCCAGGAATCAAAGCGGTTCATTGGTGTCGGGGATGTTGTGCGGGTACGCGTCGTCACACTCAGCTTAAACGAACGCGAGCCCCGTGACAGCAAGATCGGATTGACCATGAGGCAGGCGGGTCTCGGAACGGCACTCTGGCTCGAAGAAGAGATAGAGAAGGAAAAAGAGCGAGCCGGCCAACCTGCAGGAACGGGGAAAGAGAAGGCTCCGGAGAAGACAAAGAGCAGGAGAAAGGAGCATGCCGCCGGCGAATAAGAAAAAACAGGGTAAGGTCTGCCGGGACTGTCACCGCGTTGTTGAAGGAGAAATCTGTGTAATCTGTGGGACCTCCAACTTAAGTGAGGACTGGTCAGGTTACCTCGTCATCATCGACCCTGAAAATTCAGAAGTAGCAAAGCGTATGAATATCAAGCTTCCCGGGCGCTATGCATTGAAGGTTCGCTGATGCTTATACTTCCCGAAGAGAACCGCAGGCTCTTCGAGGAACCGTTTGGCGAACTTCATAGTTCAATCGAAGAGATACTTCCCCAACTCATAAACCGGACGGTTTATGCTGTCGGAGACGTGGTCACTCACAATCTCCACAAGAACGGGATTACTCCTTCAGTCGCCATTGTTGACGGATACACAATGCGATCTCCCTGCAGCAGATTACCTGCAGTCAGGGGCGAATGTATCCGTGTCAAAAATCCCGCCGGTACCCTTACCGATGAACTGGAGCGCGCACTCATACATGCGGTTATGCATCCCCCGGTAACTATTCTTGTTGACGGTGAAGAAGATCTTGCTGTGATTCCGCTTGTGCTCGCGGCTCCCTTAGGGAGCTGTCGTTCTTTACGGTCAACCAAAAAGAGGCGTTGTTCTCCGCGTGGTTGATCCTGAAGCAAAGGCAACCGCGAATAAGTTCCTCGATCATTTTATCCGCACCAATGTGTGATCTCTCTTTTTTGCCTGTCCCGTAAAGACCCCCCGATAATTGGGAGGGTTAACCAAGGTCATATTTTAAATAACACGCTTTCCAATAATTACAGGATATCGATGGACTTTGAGATAACAAGCGATAAGAGAAATGAACTTCTATCCAGAAGAGAGGTTCAGTTTACCCTCAAATACGAGGGTGCAACCCCCTCCCGTATGCAGATTATCGGCAAACTCTGCGCGCTGCTCAACATAAAAGAGAACCAGGTGACCCTTGACACGCTCAAGAGCAACTTCGGGAAAACCGAGATCACCGGTTCAGCACGCCTCTATGATAGCGAAGAGGGCAGGACTAAGACCGAGAGGCCGTACCTGTCCGTTCGCGGGATGCCCAAGCCCAAGGAAGAGGCGGCATAATTATGGCAGCACCGGCAGCAAAGAAGGCAGCAGCAAAGGCGAAAGGACCGCAGAGGGGCGCCTACTATAAGGTTGAAGGTACGAAGGTCACCACCACCAAGAAGTCCTGCCCGCGTTGCGGACCGGGAATCCTGATGGCAGACCACAAGGACCGGGTTGCCTGCGGCAAATGCGGATATACTGAATTTAAGAAATAAAGTTTCAATGCCTGTTTTTGGGCAGATACTCGGTATTGAGGGGACAGCATGGAACCTCAGTGCCGCTCTTTTTGACCATGATCTCGTTGCGCTGGTTTCAAAACCCTACAAACCTGTGCATGGGGGCATTCACCCTCGTGAAGCTGCCCAACATCACGCATCTGTGATCGGGGAGCTTATCAGCGAGATCCTTCAGGATCATGAAAAAATTGACGGGGTGGCATTCTCGCAGGGACCTGGACTTGGCCCGTGTCTCCGGACCGTTGCGACTGCTGCCCGTTCGCTTGCGCTTGCACTTGATGTCCCGCTGGTAGGCGTAAATCACTGTGTAGCTCATGTGGAGATTGGACGGTTTGCCACCGGATGCCAGGACCCGATAGTCCTCTATGCGAGCGGTGCGAACACCCAGGTAATCGGGTATCTGAATAAGCGGTACAGAATTTTCGGTGAGACACTCGATATCGGAATCGGGAACGCAATCGATAAGTTTGCACGCTCGAAAAATCTTTCGCATCCCGGCGGGCCAATCATCGAATCAAAGGCAAAGGAAGGATCGTACTTCGACCTTCCCTATACGGTAAAAGGCATGGATCTCGCATTTTCGGGTCTCATGTCGGCAGCAAAGGAATCTCAGGCACCGATAGCTCGACGTCTGCCACAGCCTGCAGGAAACCGCATTTGCGATGTGCGTTGAGGTAACCGAGCGGGCATTGTCGCTTGCCGGTAAAAGGGAAGTCCTTCTCGTTGGCGGTGTCGGGGCAAACCGCCGCCTTCAGGAAATGCTTCGCACCATGTGCGAGGAGCGGGGAGCGGAGTTCTTTGTTCCCGAACAGAAATATCTCGGCGATAACGGCGCAATGATCGCCTACACCGGGAAACTGATGCTGGAGAGCGGCGTAGCTCTGCCAATAGAATCGTCTCAGATCAATCCTTCGTTTCGTTCTGATGAAGTCGAAGTGACCTGGAAGGAGAAGGAATCCCTAGATTCTGCAGTGAGTGATTCGCATCAGACAAATTTAATTCAACGACAAGGGGCGGAAGCAATTGTCACTTTTTGTGAGGGATCCGCGGAAAAATATCGGCTCTCAAAAAAATATCGCGCACCTGAACTCGACAAGCGACTGATCGCCGAGCGTACCCGGGCTGAGGCCCGGCTTATCGCCATAGCCCGAAATTTTGGCCTTCACCCTGGCCAGCCTGGCTGAAGTGGCTTACCTGACGGCACAGACGAAAGCCGTCTACCTCTGCACCGTCGCAGCTTGACGCCTCACCCGCATGAACGAGCCGCCCACACGTCGTCAGCATCGTCGGCAGATCCGGCTCACGAAGACCACTTTCATTGAGAGGCTGGTGCCGGCGCTCCGAGCCCGCGGGCTGCGCATCGGCGTGATCGAAACATGCACGGCCACCCTACCTTGTTCGACATGCCCGGCAAGGACACCTTTCGCCACTTCCAGGCCGGCGCCGAGGTGGTGGTGGGGGCCTCCAGCATTCAGGTTGCCGTTTTCCGCCACGAGGAGGGTGTGGTCGATCTGGAACGCCTCTTGACTGCTCACTGTGCGGAGCTGGACTTCGTGCTCACCGAGGGCTACAAGCGCCGGCCCCTACCCCAAGATCGAATATGCACCGGGCCAGCCATTCGCCCGAGTTGTTGTGCACGGTGGACGAGCTGCTTGCACTCGTGACCGACGAGTCACTGCCACTGCGGAGGTGCCCCGATTTAGCTTGGAAGACGCTCAGGCCGTTGCTGCCTTGCTTGTCGATCGGTTCGGTCTACCAGGCTAGCAGCGTGAATCGCCTGTCAGCCCACCCGCATGTTCATCCACCCCGAGTTGTTGTGGAAATTGCTCAAAGCCGTGCCGGGCGGGCAGATGGCGTCGATCGCCGCCAGTAAGTCGGGTTCCAGCGGGGCCTTGTCGAGCACCGCCAGGTTCTCGGCGAATTGGTCGGCGTGCGCGGTCCTACGATGGGTGATGTCACCCCGGGTTGGTGCAGAACCCAGAGCAGCGCCAATTGCCCCTGCGTCAGACCAGCCTGGCGCGCCAGTCCCGCCAATTCCTCTGCCGCCTGCCGGCCCCTCAAATTGGCTCGATCGGCCATGAAGCTGGCGACCGCCGCCCGGCTGTCGGGCGGGATACTCGGCGTCTGGCGGGTAGCGGCCCGCCAGATGCCGCCTGCCAGGGGTGACCAGGGGATGAGCGCCAGATGGTAGCGGCCTGGCTGAGAGGTATGACTCATTCTCGATGCGGCGGTCGAGCAGGTTGTAAGGTGGCTGCTCACTCACGTAACGGGTCAGGTGTCCTACGCTCGCTGAGCGCGAACCCTCCATCACCAGCCAGGCAGGATGGGTCGTCGTACCGACATAGCGCACCTTGCCGCTGCGCACAAGGTCATCCAACGCCCGCAACGTCTCCTCCTGGTCCATGTCGAAGTCGGCGCGGTGATCTGGTAGAGGTCAATGGTCTCAATGCCAAGCCGCTTGAGAGACGCATCGCACGCCTTCTGCAGGTGCAGCCGGCTGTTCCCGCGGTCGTTGGGGCCGGCGCCCATGGGAAAGTGCACCTTCGTGGCTATGACCACCCTGTCGCGGAACCTGCCGCTCCGCCACCAGACGACCCAGCATCCGCTCCGAGGCGCCGTCGCTGTAGACGTTAGCCGTATCGAAAAAGTTGATACCGGCCGCCAGAGCCATGTCGAAGATACGCTCGGAATCCTCGTCAGCGCCGCGACCGCCGAAGTTCATGACGCCGAGGCAGAGAGGTGAGACTTTGACGCCGGTACGGGCAAAAGGGCGATAATTCATGGTTGGACCAGGAAATGAGAATACCAGAAAACCGACATACCAGAAAGCCCGGAAACCGGAAAACCATGTTCGAATCCGGGGCTGCGCAATCCTCCTGGTTTCCCGGTCCGTCGCCTCACCCGGTCTAACAGTTTACCCTTCCCTCACGGTCTATGTCCCAGCCTCCGGTCTACCGATCCACCCCAATCACATCGGCGCTGTAGGGTCGGACCCGCAGCGCAAAGGTGGCGCCATCGCTGCTGATTTCCACCGCCGCGTCAGCGGGGATGGAAGTCAGGTTTGTGTGGGCGGCCAGGACTCTGACAACGCCAGGTGGATAGGTCACGCCGGACGGCACCAGGGTCACCTGCGGGCGCAGATAAGCGAGCAGTATCTGGGTTGGGCCAGGCGCCTGTACCGGGGTAGGGCGCAGGTAGGAGCGCCAGGCCTGCCGGCACTTGCGCAGCCACAGCCGCCTGGGTTTCTTGGGTGTTCTCAAACGGAATCAGGGTCGTGAAGTCGCCGTGACGAAGCAGAAACAGCAGAGAGTCGTGTTCATCTACGGGCGAGTGCAGGACCGTCAGCGTGACATCGTCCCCCAGGTTCAGGCTGGCGCCGGGCTGCAGCGCCTGAGTCGTTGCTTCCAGCACCGAACCCGCCGGCGGCGAACTCTCAGGTTCGCCGCCAGGACGCGTCTGAATGACCAGGTCCAGAGGTCCGACGCCTGGGAGTTGACTGAGGATGTCAGCCAGAGGGTAGTTCGGGGTCACGCGGCCCGGATCGAGCAGAACGCGGTGTCCCCCGGGAGTGACCAGGAGAAAGGCTGCGGCTTGGTCACGCCCCAACAGATAGAGGTGCAGCCGTCCATCTGCCTGGCTTTCACCATAGGTTGCGCCCATCCAGACCGGCACGGTGGTCAGCAGCGCCAAAGCTGCTCCCCAGCGCACCGGAGCACTCCAGCCAATGGGCAGCAGGGTCGGCGCCTGCTGTTCCTGCCGGAACAACCACCAGAGGAAGCCGGCGCCAAGAACGACCAGGTAGACCATGGCGAGCAAGCGTCCAAAAGCGCCGACCTCTATGGAGGCGTAGGGCACGTCAGCCAGCCGCTGTACAACCGCGGTCGTCCACCACAAACAGACCTGAGGTAGAAGAGCAATAAGCCTGCCCAACGACAGGTAGAGGAAACCGCCAAAGATCGCCGGAATGCCCGCCAGCAGGATGGGCGGCTGCACGGGCAGAATGAAAACGTTGGCCACGAACGAGATCAGTGAGAGCCGGCCAAAATAGAGTACGATCAAGGGCAGCGTCGTCATCTGCGCGGCCACCGTCAGAAGAAATCCCTCGGTCAAGATGCCGCTTACCTGACGAGGAAGACGATCGCCCGTGCGCGCCTTCCACCGGTGCTGCAAAGGTCCGGCGAAGAGGACCAAGCCAAGCGTAGCCATGAAGCTGAGCTGGAAACCTACGTCCCACAGCCACAGCGGGTTGAGCAAGACCATGGCCATCCCGCCAGGAAGAGGCTGATCAGGGCAACACTCGGGCGGCCCAAAGGAGACCGACGACAGCAAGCGAGCCCATGGATGCGAGCGCGCACCACGACGGACCGGCGCCCACCGGCAGCGTGTAGAAAACGATGCAAAGCAGGGTCACAGCCGTGGCCGGACCCTGGCGTCCGCGAAAGAGCCGCCGGGTGACAACAAGCAGGAATCCCGAAATCACGGCGATGTTCATGCCGCTGATGACCAGCACATGGCTCGTGCCCGTGAGCTTGAAGTCAGCGTCGAGCTCGTCCGGGATGCCGCTGTCGATGCCCAGGATCATGCCATTGGCCAGAGCGTCATACGGCTCTGGCAGGAGCAGGTTCAGGACAGCGCTGGCTCGAGCCCGCAAAGAGTAGAGCGCCGTCCAGAAAGGATGTCCCTGATCGCCGGCCAGCCGGTCAACTTCCAGACGGCGGATGGTCGAATGGATGCCCTGCCTCGCCAGGTAACGGCGATAATCGAAATCCGGATAGACGTTCGGGGTGGCAAGGGCGCCGCGAAGGCGCAGGCGGTCGCCGTACAGAAAGCGCTGGTCAGGAGCGGTGCGAATGAGCAGAGCCCCGGCCACCGGCAGGCGATCCTCTCCTTGCCAGAGCGTATCGACGTGCACCCGATACTGCGAGAAACCAGGTTGCAGGTCGGGATAGCTGTCGACGATGCCTTCAAGCACCGCCGGCCGGCCGGGGGAAGGATCATCATTGTAGTAGGCAAGATCATTTGGACCCCAGCATGACTCAAAGGGGTGTCCAAGGTAGCGCCAGGCGCCCACCAACATCATCACCATGAACAAGACCGGAATCAACACCCGGCGGTGAGCGCGACCCGACACGGCAATCAGGAGCAACATGGGCAGGGGCGCCAACAGCCACAGCGAGCTGGGTATAAGGCGTTCTCCGGCGCAGGTAACCCACCCGGCGGCGTGCGCCCGGTCACCCAGCCAGACACCCGCAGCCAGCCCCAAAGCCGCGTACACCGGCAGGTAGGGAGAAACGATGCGCTCGCTGCGTGGCAGCGTAGGCGTGACAGGAACGGCCGACTGCACGGAATAGGCCCGAAGTCAGGGAGCCGATGACAGAGACTCCGATCGGCTCGGAAAGTTCATGGTAAGCTTTCATACGTATGATAGCATGCAGCGGGAGACGGGGCAACGTTACAGGATATGCATTGTCGCCATGCACCGCCTGTTCTATACTCATGCATTGGGCACGGCCACCTCCCCTGTCAGGGTCAACTGCCGGAGAACACATCATGCCAGAGCGATGGTCACAGTACTTTACCTTCCTACTGATCCTAGTCCTCACCGGGGCTGGTTTTGTCGTCTGGGTGCTGTTTCTCGTCCTGGTTTGGACTCTACTGCGCTTGGTTGGCGTCAACACAAGCCTCTGGTTGATGATCGAGGCTCTTTCGACGGCGGTCGCTGCCGCCGCGGTTGTCGGAGCCGGATTCGTTGCCTACAAGGAGATTAATGAGAGCGCCAGCAGCCGTCACGTCGAGATCGCTGACAGGCTGTTTCAGGAACTGAACTCGGCCGAGAACATCGCTGCCCGCCGCCATGTGTTCCAGCACTTGCCCGCATTCGCCGCCGGCGGACAGGCGGCGCTGTCTAAGCAAGACCGTGATGCTATGAAGACGGTCATGAACTCGCTGGACCGTGTCGCCTTTCTCACCCAGGAAAACTGGATCCCTGAAGCGACGATCATGCCCTGGATGAACCCCATGGTGGTGAAAGCCTGGACCAGGCTCAAACCCTACGTGGAAGCGGAACGTGAGCGCCGCCAGGAACCAGACTACTATGAACGCGCCGGCGCCCTGGGAGAGCGCTGCCTGGCCTGGCGGGCGCATCACAGACCAGGCGCTGGAGATCGTGTGGTTGGAAGACGCGTTATAGGCACGTTGGCACGTTGGCTCGGATCGGAAAAAGATCGTCCCGCATCGTGACGGGCGGTACAGCTACGAGCCCGGTATCACTACACATTCCCCGAAGAACGCGGGTGCTTCGTCGCCGCATTCAAACGTGCAACGTGTCAACGTGCAAACGTGTCAACGCATAAGGCTGCCGAGGGCGACCAAGCCGAAGGCGGTAATGATGACACCAGAGGCGATGTTGACCCATCGCAAACTGGCGGGTGTAAGGCGGTGGCGCACCAGGCTGACGACGGTCACAAGCAGAAGCCACCAAAGGGCCGAACCAAGAAACACGCCCAGGACCAGTAACAGCGCCGACCCATAGCCCGCACTGGCCGTGAGCCCCAGTCCTGCGAACACGGCCGCAAAGGAAATGATAGTCATGGGATTGGTGAGGGTCAGAAAGAAGGTGGTGGCGTAGTCGCCGCCCAGGCTGGTGCTGGCGACAATTGACGTCTCTGAGGCGGGACGGGCCAGCAGCGTGCGCACGCCAAGATAGAGCAGAAAGAGCCCACCCACCAGGCGAAGCGCAGTCTGGCGTTCGACCAGAAACGACGAGATCACGGTAAGACCAAAGGCAGCAACCGAACCATAAACGGCGTCGGCACTGGCCGCACCCAGTCCCGAAACCAGACCCGAGGCGCGGCCATTGGCCAGCGTACGCCGGATGCAAAGCACGCCGATCGGACCGACCGGCGCAGCGATCGAGAATCCGAGGATAAGCCCTCGCAGGAGAAAGCTTGTGTCCATGAAGAGGTGACGGGGTACAGCGGTGGAACATTCAAACGATTAGACGCTCAAGCGTGCTACCGCTGCACCCAGAGATAAGCCGAGACCGACGCAACAACGATGGCGGCGCCAGCCCACTGTGTGGGCATGGTCAGGTGTTCGCCAAGCAGGAGTCCCGCCAACGCCAGGGTCGAGACCAGTCGCAGGGGCATCGTGCTCGTCACCAGGGCGGGATTGGTGCCGCCAACCGCCTTGACTTGAATCAAGTTGCCACCCACCTGCACCAGTCCAATCACGGCCAGGGCAGCGAGCAGACTTTCTGTGGAAGCGTTGCTCCAGGCGCTCCAGTCCTCGCCGGCCAAGAGCGTCATGATGATGAAGCCTACTGTCATCGCCATGCCCTGCTGAAACAGGATGAGACCGTCGGTTGCCCGCGACAGGCGGCAGCGACGTACGAGTTGGAAGTAGGTGGCCAGCGCCAGTGTTGAAACCAACGCCACTCCCATGCCCAGGACGTTCGCGGTGGCTGAACCCGGCAAACATGCTTGACCAGTCTTCCACCAACAGGAGCACTCCGCCCAAGGTGGCAAAGAAGAGGGCGGTGAAGGTGTAGCGCGGGATGGATTGGCCGAAGAACAGGGCGCCCAGGATTGCCACGGCGAAAGGCGTCAGGGTGTAGATAAGTTGGACCCAAACTGAACGGGTGAGATCGATGGCGATAATATTGGTGATGGCGCGCACGGCCACAAAGAAGGCCAGCAGCCACAACGACCGTTCCGAGGCCAGGACACGCAACGCCCGACCCATATGCCATTTTTCGTGCCAGCGCATGACGGCGAAACCCGCCAGGGTGATGCCCAGAGACGCCAGAAGCACCAGCGAGTACTTGGGCACGCCAGTCAGGGCCACCTTCGCCAGCACCGGATAGCCGCCCCAGATGAGATGCGCCACCACTCCCAACCAGATGAAAGGCCAGGCAGAAGGGGCGTGACGCGCTGTGATCTTGGATGTGGTCATGGACAAGGTGTATGCTTGGAGTGGGCCGCAGGCATTATAGCATGGCGCCAGATGGCCGGAATTCTTAACCCATGTCGCGACAAACTCTCCTCATTTTCGTTCTGCTTTTGCTCCTGCTGTGCACTTGCGCGGGCGGAGTTGGGGCAGGCGTCTGGCTGACAGGACGAGCACCGGTCCTGGCAGATCTGACCGGGGACCGTCTCCGTGAGCCCAGTGTTACGCCTGCGCTCGCCGCCGTTCCCCTGCCCACAGCCACACCCCAGCCTCCACTTGCCGCAGTTACCGACGAAGAAAGCGGAACGGAGCAGCGGCTCATTCGTCTCTATCGAGCCGCCGGCCCCATGGTGGTGAACATCACCACCCAGGTCATGCGACCGGATTTCTTCTTCGGCAACGTGCCTGAGAGTGGTTCGGGCTCTGGTTTTGTCTGGGATGACCAGGGTCATATCCTGACCAACTACCACGTCATCCAGGACGCACAGAGCATTGTTGTCGCCTTTGCCGATGACCTGGCTATGCCTGCCGAGGTGGTGGGCAGCGATCCGGCCAATGACCTGGCCGTGCTGAAGGTCGACTCTCTGCCGCAGGGAGTACAACCGCTGCCGCTGGGTGATTCGGCGGCGTTGGAGGTCGGTCAGGTGGCGGTGGCAATCGGCAACCCCTTCGGCCAGTTCAAGCGCACGCTGACAGCAGGCATCATCAGCGCCCTTGACCGAACTGTACAGTTCGACGATGGCAAGGTGCTGCGCGGCGTGATCCAGACCGATGCCGCCATCAACCGCGGCAATTCGGGTGGTCCTTTGCTCGACTCCAGCGGTCGCGTCATCGGCATCGACTTCGGCCATCTTCTCGCCCTCAGGTGTCAACTCGGGCGTTGGGCTGGCCATCCCGATCAACAAGGCGAAGCGTGTGGTGCCTGTGCTCATCCAGTCCGGACACTTCCGGCATCCCTGGCTCGGCATCGAGCAATTGGGGTATGCCTTGACACCGGCCCTGGCGCAGGCGCTCGATCTTGCCAGTGCAGGAAGGCACTGCTGATTGCCCAACTCTATCGGGACTCGCCTGCGCAGCAGGCGGGCCTGCGCGGGGCTACCGACGAGAAGATCGTAGGCAACCGTCGCTGGATGGTTGGTGGTGACATCGTGACGACGATCGACGGCGTCCCCCTGCGTTCGTGGGATGATTTGGACGCCTACCTGCAGGAACGCACGCGAGGTCGGCCAGACCGTGAAGCTCGACTTGCTGCGCAATGGAGAGGCGATGCAGCTACAGATGGTCGTCGGCGAAGAGCCTGGTTAGGGCTGCGACTGCAAGCGCTGGCGATGCTGCTCACTGGTGGGGGCGCCGTCTTGTTGCCCAGTCCAGCCGGTGCTACCATGACACTTTGCTCTTGAAATCCTACCGTCCTGTCTTCCCATTCGATTCTGCGTCATGACACGTTCCGAATTCCCAAGTCGACCCGGACTCCGGCCCGAGGCGTTTCCCGCGTCTGGGTCATCGGTCTGGACGGTGTGCCGTGGACGCTCTTGCAGCCCTGGATTGATGCCGGGCATCTGCCCACGTTGGCCAGGCTTCAGGCAGAGGGCGCCTACGGCGGCTTGCGCTCGACCCTGCAATTCCTGACGGCCGTGGCCTGGTCCAGTTTCATCACCGGCATGAATCCTGGGAAGCATGGCATCTTCGATTTCGCCCGCCGCATTCCCGGCACCTACGACCAGGAATTGACCAATGCCGCCCGGCGTTCGGGCCGTAGCCTGTGGCGTATCCTTTCCGATGCGGGCCGGCGGGTGGGTGTGGTCAACGTGCCCATGACCTTCCCTCCGGAACCGGTGCAGGGATTCTTGATTTCGGGTCTCGATACGCCCGGTCTTGACTCGCCCTATACCTATCCGCCGGAGCTGAAGGCGGCGGTCAACGACGTACACTTCATCGCTGTCAGCACAGTAGGCAAGTCACACGCCCAGTACCTGGCCGAGACACTGGAAGGCATCGACAAGCGTTTTGAGCTGCTCTGGCGGACGTTGAATCGCGAGCCGCTGGATTTCTACATGTGGGTTGAGATGGAGACTGATGCCATCCAGCACTGTTCGTGGCATCTCATGGCCGACCCGGCGCAACCCAACCACGATGCCATTCTCCAGGTCTACCGGCGCATCGATCGGCATCTGCAGCGTCTGGTGGATCAGGTACCTGCCGATGTGACCCTGATCGTGATGTCGGACCATGGCGCCGGCCCCATTGTCAGGACGGTCTATCTGGACCGTTGGCTGGCGCAGAAAGGGTGGCTGCACTTCCGCCAGGGCAAGGAATTGAGCCTGGGCGACCGCGCCCGGCACGTGACGCGACTGGCAGTCCGCCAGACGCTCTACCTGGCACAGCGCTTTCTACCCGTCAGCGTCAAGGGTTATCCTCAAGCGATTCACCGGCGCTCACGCCGCCGTCGAAACCTTCATCGACAAGGCTGAGGTGGATTGGGCACAAACGCTTGCCTACTCGGCCGGGAATCTGGGAAACATCAACCTGAACATCAAGGGCCGCGACCCGATGGGCGTTGTCGACCCGGCTGAAGTCGATGCGGTGATCGACGACATCACAGAGGCTCTGCTGCATTGCGTGACCCCGATACCGGCGAGCGCATGGTGGTTGAGGTTCTGCGCCGTGACGAGGTCTATACCGGCTCTCAGATAGAAGCGGCGCCTGACCTGCTTATCCGCTGGACCGATGACAAATACCTGGCCACGAAGGACTACGAGGGCAAGCCAGACGGACCCCTTTTCGGAACCAAAGCAGAAGTTCGGTCGTCACGGCGCCGCCTATGCGCTCGACCAGACCGGCACGCACATCATGGAAGGCATGTGCATCCTCTATGGAAATGCCATCCTGCCTGGTGGCCGTCTGGTGAAGGCGCAGCTGATCGACCTCGCTCCAACCATCCTCCATTTACTTGACGTGCCTATTCCACGCGCGCGTCGATGGTCGAGTGCTGATCGAAGTCCTAACCCCGGCCTATGCGCAGCGCCCGATCCGCTACGAGGAAGACGGAGAGGAGATCAGTGGTGAGTCTGACTTCACCCTGACCGTCGAGGATGAAGCCGAAATACGTGAACGCCTTCAGGGTCTGGGCTATGTGGCCTGATACGGGGGACTCAGCATGGAGACCGACGCGGAGCAAGCCGTGACCTCTGCCGGCAGCGCCATCGGCGGCGAGCAGCCGGCGACCCGACCGATGTCCGGTAGTCATCGTAAACTGGAACTGGCGTCGCCTATTTGCCGGCGGCGCTGCACTCGCTGGCGGCGGCACCAGGCGGGCTGGCCATGGAGGCATGGGTTGTAGACAACGCTGTCCACGGATGGTTCGCTGGGCCTTTTGCGCCAAGACTTTCCCTGGGTACAGGTGCTGGCAAACGACGGCAATCATGGTTTCGCCGCGGCCGAACAACCAGGGTATTGCCCGGTCCCAGGGTCGCTATGTGTTGTTGCTCAATCCCGATACCGAGCTGCCGGCAAACAGCCTGAAGCGGCTGGTGGCCTATCTCGATCTAACACACGGATGTCGGCGTGGCGGGCCCTCACCTCATCGGCCAACGCGGCAAGACCCAAGGGGGTGCAGCAGGCTATGACCCCTCGCCTCACACCATTTTCAACTACGCTACCTTTCTATATCGCCTGTTTCCGCAGCGCTTCCGAGGGTTGTGGCTGCCTCAGGCGGCCTATGAGCGTGGTCAGCCCTTGCGGGTCGATTGGGTATCAGGCGCCTGTCTGCTGGCGCGCGCGCGAGGCGGCGGTCGCCGCCGGCCCACTGGATGAGCGCTATTTCATGTATTCTGAGGACGTTGAATGGTGCCGCCGCATTCGCAAAGTCGGTTATGCGGTGGTCTGCGATCCGGCTGTCAGCGTCATTCATCATATTGGCGGCAGCACGCGCCAGCGCGGCGCCGCCTTCCACGCCCTCAACATCGACTCGCTCGACCAGGACCTGCGCTCACGCTATGGGACGCCTGCAGTGGCGTTGATGCATCTGATAGGCGCGTTTGGCTTTCTCCTACGCTTTCGGATCTACGAATTGCTCTGGCTGCGCTGGCGTCTGCCGGTATTTGCCGAGCTGCGCGACCTCTGGCTCGTGTGTCTGCAGACCAGCCTACAGCGCACCATGCGCCCTGCCGATCGACGACCGCCGATCGGCGACCGCTGACGACGGATCACGGACCTTTGCTGATCGACCACCGACCACCCCCCACTCGAAGATGGGCGGCCACGGGCGGTCGCATCTACCCGTCACCCATTACCCGCCACCGCACTGATGTCGACCTCTCGTTCTGCCGCGGGAACACGATCTTTCTGAGCCTGGCCCAGGGCATTCGCATTGTCCTGGGTTTTGCGCTCATCTTGTTCATTGCCAACCGGTTCGGGGCCACGTGGCAGGGCAAGTTCAGCATTCTCTTGGCGTTCCTGAACATCTTTCAGGTGATGTCATCGTTCGGGCTGCCCCGACTGATCACCCGCGAGGTGGCGCGCCGACCATAGCGAGAGCAACCGCTACTTCTGGGGTGGGATGGTGGCCCAAGGCGCCACCACAGCGCTGTTTGCAGTGGCGATGTACGTGATCATTGGCCTGATGCCCTATCCCGCCGACACCAAGGCTATGCTTCGCGTCGCCATTCTGACGCTGCCGATGTTTCTGCTTTACTCGTTGTCTGCGGCGCTGTTACGTGCATTCGAGCGCATGCAGTACCTGGTCTATGCCGAAGTGCTCAGTTCAGTGGCCCAGATCATCACTGCGGTCGTGGTGCTGACAGTTACACCTAACGTAATGGCCCTGGCGGGCGTCCGCCTGGCGGGACTGTCGCTCTCTGCCGTGGTCGTGCTGGTGAGCGTCGTGCGCATGCGTCTGGTTCGCCGCCCCGCCATTCACCTGGCCTTTTCCTGGAACCTGCTGCGCCATTCTGGTGATCTCTTCATTCTGGCGGCTCTTGACGCCATCCTGCAGCAGTTGGACATTCTCAGTCTCTCGATCGTGGCGGGTGAATCTGTGACCGGCATCTATGACGCAGCATTTCGCCTGGTTCAGGTGCTTCTGACCCTGGTGATGTCATTCACGGAAGCCATGTACCCCATCCTTTCGCGTTTGTACGTGGAGGTCGCGACAGCACTTCAGCCTGGTGACGGGAAAGGCCTTGCAGTACGGCATGGTGGCGTTACTGCCCATCGCCGCCGGCGCCACAGTTCTGGCGCCACAGGTCATTGGGCTGCTTTATCGCCGGCCCGACTACGCGGCTTCCGCCAACGTGCTGGCGATACTCAGTTGGGGGACAATTGTTTACTTCATCATGAACTTGCTCAGCCGTACACTGGTGGCGGGCAATAGGCAGCGTGCGTCGATGTGGGCGACCGTGATCATGATGGCCGTAGGCCTTGTGCTGGTGCCCGGGTTTACCCATCTACTGGGAGCCGTGGGCACAGGATTGGGTCTGAGCCTGATGTTTGCGACCGGGGCGGTGGTTACCTTGTACTTCAGCCGTGACTTTGGACTGGCGTTCGGCGTTGGCTGCGTCGCCCGTCCGGCAATGGCCGCCGCCATGATGGGCGCCGCCCTCTACTTTCTACCCCAGCTTCCCCTGGTTATGGCCGTGTTCGTCGGCGTAGTCGTCTACGGCATTCTGGCCTTTGGGCTACACGCTTTCGACCGCAGCGATATCGCCATGTTCCGCGACCTGATACGTCGTTGAGTGCGCTGGCGAAAATAGGCCACGGGTACTGCAAAATGACGCAGTACCCATGACCTATTGTGTTAGCAGTGGTCAGCGGTCAGTCCTCAGCGTCGCTCTCGTCAGCCAGGGAAGACGCCCGTTGACGCGCGGATGATGAGCCTGGTGTTCAGCGTGCGGTGTTCTGTTTGGATGACATCGCCTCGCATCATAGCGACGAGGATTTCGGTGGCGCTGACGGCGATGTCGTGGATAGGTTGGGCGACAGTGGTCAGGGTGGGATAGATCTGCCAGGCCAGGTCGATATTGTCAAAGCCGGCGACGAAGGGTGATCGGCACCGCCATGCCGAGCTTGTGCGCCACGAGACGCGCCAGGCAGGCCATGTCGTCGTTGCGGCAAAGATTGCTGTCGGCGGGCTGCGGAGGCTGAAGCAGGGCATGTGCACAGCGCACACCGGACTCATAGCTGAAGTCGCCTACCTGCAGAAGCGCGCTTCCTCAACGAAAAGCTGGTGCGCTGCCAGAGCCTGTTTGTAGCCTTCCAGTCGTTGATGACTGGCGATCTGGATAGGGGTCGCCCATGATGAACCCGATCCGGCGATGGCCGATCTCAAGCAGATAGTGCGTCATCTCGAATGCCCCCTGGCGGTCGTCAGCCGTCACATAGGCAAGAGAACTGGTGCGTTCCTGGGGCGTGATGCGCACAAATGGCACGCCTGCCGCTTGCAGGTGGACCAGCACATTTGTCGCCACATCGCACGGGGGTGTGAAGATGAAGCCGTCAACGCTTCGCCGCCGCACGAGGTCCAGGATAGCCTCGCAGCTTCTGGACGGCATCGCGAGCGTCGCAC
>CAVWXD010000008.1:0-276812 GCA_963758935.1 uncultured Methanomicrobiales archaeon
AGTTGCGGTTATTACGACGACGGTGAAAAAATTCCGGCTCGGGATTCTGCTAGGGGTCACCCTGGTGGAAGGGGGTACCCCCCACCCCTACCTATATCCGGGCGAGGGGGTACCCCCCTTGTGAGTGGGTCGAACCGGGGCCGGGCCAAATATTCGTGAGGGTTCCCCGCCTCATGGCTTCTCCGAGGCACGGCAGGGCAACGTTGTTTTCCGGGAATCTTTAGTAATTGATCCGCCGCGGGGGCGCCCCGTCGGGGGCGGCGGGGTTCATCGCAAGGGGGTATGGGGGCTTCAGCCCCCATCATTTCACAAGGTATGCCGAGGTTACCTAATTCTAAGAGATATCGTGCCCCATTTTCCCTAAAGAAAAATTAATGTAGGGATTGGGAAAAGAAAACGACAATTATAAAATAACCGACACAGATGATACAGATCTTAATCAGAAGACTCATTATACCTTATTTAAAATTCATTTTTTATTCATAAGGAGGATGCCAAATGGCGGAAAAAGATCGGAAGTAATTGAACCAATAATAGAACCAATGGATCAATCCATTTTTCAAAAATCATACGAAGTTGGTGAAAACCTATTAGAGTTGGATTTTGATGAACTTAGCAAATCAGACATAATAGAGGTGATCCCAATTCTTCGAGCTATTAATAAAATATCCAAGGGAGTTTTAAAAGTTAGAGATCGTTTTTTTATAAAAAAAATCATTCTTTTTATCAACCAATACAACTCGGGAATGAACACTGAAGAAATACAAAAGTTTGTCTCTAATATCTTAACTGATGGAAAATTTCGTAAAAAAGTAAATGAGAAGATTCTTATTTTATTGGATCGGTTTGATGATGAATTTAAAGCATTAATTCTTGCCGAGTTATTAAAAAGTTGGATCAGATTTGAGATTGATTGGAATACGTTTCAAAGATTGACATATTCCGTTGAAAAAGCCCATCCAAGTGTTTTTATTTTCCTATATGATTACTACATAAATATGATAACTCCAAATCCCCCACTCAATCTTGGTGGAGCAATGTTTCGAAAATATCAACCTATTTTTGTTCAATCAGGATTTGGAAATATTACTGAAAACCGCTCATTATATCCATGGGGGAGCGATGTTATAGATATTATTGAATATGGTTTAAAGAATTTACTTAATGACAAATATGAAGTTCTTTCAGACGATATTATTAATCGTTTACGAGATCCTCATGGGATATCCCCCAATTCATTAATCAAAATGCCATTTCTTTCAGATTTCGAAGAATGGCTTATTGGCGTTAAAACAGTCTGTCCAAATTTCAAAACAAGAAAAGAAATTAATCAAAAAATCAGAAAATATTACTCATTTTAGAGAATATTTTTTTTAAATGATCATTTTTAAAAAAGTCACGATGTGAGTTTACACTACCACTACAATCCAGCAGGGTACCCATTTTTTTCTTAAAATACCGGACTATAATTCACCCCATATGTCATAATGATACAAAAACCCGCCTCCACTGAGCGGATAATATCGGGGCCGGACGAAATATTAGCGAGGGCTCCCCGCCTCAGGGCCTCTCCGAGGCACGGCCGGGCAACGTTGTTTTCTGGCGATTTTTATTCAGTCGGTTGATCCGCCGCGGGGGCGCCCCGTCAGGGGCGGCGGTTCATCGCAACGGGGGTATGCGAGTATAAGCAACAACATAGTACCAAGTAAAGAATGAAGAGGTCAGAAACCACAAATAAAAAATTGATTAATTTCTTAATGACATTTTTTATTAGATCAAAATACAATTTCTTGCTATGGCATTAGCCGATTTTATATTTTTATTACCTTCATTAATTACCGCACTTGCAACTTCGATATCGGCATTCTTACTTTTAAGAGCAACCAAACCGTTCATCTCTATCAGATTTGAACCGGATAAATATGACAATCTTACAAGAAATCTCGTAATAGAAAATCTAGGTCATTCTTCAGCAAAAGATGTAAAATTTAAGATAACTCCAGATTTCGAAAATATCGAAGGGAAATTTTTATCTGAAATTGGTTTATTTAAAAACGGTCTTCCAATTTTTACACCAAACCATAAAATAATGATTTATCTGACTTGGATGCCGGCGGACTATGAAAGGAAAATCAAAATGCCTTTCGCAATAGAAGTATGTTATAAACATTTTCTCCTGAAATACAAACAAAAATATGAAATAGATTTATCACTTTATGGAGAAATGCCATTAACGGCCAATCCGTTAAAAAAAATCGCGGAGTCTCTAGAAAAAATTGGGAGTGAATTGCATTCTATCGGGGGGAGTTCGGGAAAAATTCACGTTGTTAGACAAACTGAAATTGAATATCGAAATGAACTCCAGCGAGAGTATGAAGAAATGAAAAAACGGGAAACTGAAAATAAATAAGCTTTACCAGGTCCCACTCACCCAATCTCGCTAAACTTCCGGCTCCCGTTCACAAGCCCGGTAATAATCTCCGGTACCTGAGCAACCGGCACCCGCACTTGCTTCATGGAATCCCGGTCCCGGATAGTAACCGTCTGTGTCTCTTTCGTCTCGTAATCCACTGTAATCGCAAACGGCGTCCCGATCTCGTCCTGCCTGCGGTACCGCCGCCCGATGGCACCGGAGTCGTCGTATTCCGCAAGGATGCCGGCTTTCTGGATCGTCCGCGTAATATCCCCGGCAATCTCTTCAAGCCCATCACGCGTCATCAGAGGGAAGACCGCGACCTGAATCGGCGCGACAGCCGGGGAGAAACGCATGACAACCCGTTTCTCGCCATCCGCAGTATCCTCATCATATGCCTGTTCAAGAACAGCATAACACATCCGGTCGATACCATACGAGGGCTCGATGACGTGCGGGACAATGTCCTCGCCCCGGATATCCACGATCTCGTCCCGGACCTCGAAGAGGTCGGCCGGGATGTGGATCTTCTCACCATCAACCTCCACATCTGCCCCAGCGGCGGTTGGTTCAGCGTTCGCGAGCGCCTCGAAGATCGCCTTTGCCTTTGTGCGGTACTGCTTGCCGAGCACGCTCATATTCGGGATGATGCGCCGGCGTGGGACCTTCTTCGGCTCCTCGTACTGGATGTAGACCGTCATCGGGCTGCCGCTCGCAGTGCCGTGAGCATTCAGGTCGTAGTCGGTCCGGTCCGCGATACCGACCGTCTCGACCCAGCCGAACCGGTCGGAGAAAACTTCCGCGTCCCAGCAGTCGGTCGCGTAATGCGCCCGCTCATCGGGCAGGTGCTGCCGGAACCTGAGCCGGTCCGGTTTTATACCAACCCTGACGAGGAGCTCATGGGTGAGGGCAACGTAGTAGGCGACGTATTCGTTCGCGATAACGCCCTTGTCGACCGCTTCCAGCATCGACATCGAGACAGCAGGCTGTTCGCTCAGCTGCTGGGTGAAGGTGAGAAGCGGCATCGTATAGTTGGCGTACCGGCGGAACATCGGGTGGCAGTTCTTGCAGGAGGGGTGGACGAAGATCTCGGCCTCTGCCTGGGTGAACTCGCGAAGCCGTATCATTCCCTGCCGGGGCGAGATCTCGTTCCTATAGGACTTGCCGATCTGTACCGCACCGAACGGGAGCTCGTCCCGGTAGAACCGGAGCAGGCGGGTGAAGTCGACAAACATCCCCTGTGCCGTCTCGGGCCGGAGGTAACCGGTCCGCTGAGTGCCGGGGCCGATCATCGTCTTGAACATGAGATTGAACTGGAAAACCTCAACCTTGCCGAGCACTTCCTCACAGGCGAGACACTTGCAGCTTGCGAGTTCGAGTGAGAGGTCCTCGTTTTTCATGATGGACGGGTTCTTCACGCCGCCGCCTTCGGCGACATGGTCTGCCCGGAGGAATTCCTTGCAGTGCGGGCACTGGCACATCTTGTCGGCAAATCCGGCGACGTGGCCGGAGGCGATAAAAACTGCTTCCTGCGCAATCGTCGGGCATTCGATCTCGTAATAACCTTCCTGGATGACGTAAAATTCGCGCCAGATATTCTCGACCCGCCGCTTCATCATCGCCCCAAGCGGGCCGTAATCGATGAAACCTGCAACTGCGCCGTAACACTCGGAAGTCGGCCAGATAAAACCCCGGCGCTTCGCAAGGTCCATCACGCTTTCAAAGACATCGCTCATGGTTGACACACACTAACTCATATGATTGTTAACGATGCGTCAAAAAGACTATCTATAATGCCGGAGTTGGTAGAGCGGGAATTGTGTGGCTGCGCGATCCCGCGGAGCTGGCAATTCCAGGATCGCAGACAAGTGGGAAGCCGCAATAGCTAAAAATGGCGGTTCCCTACCGGATGAGTCATTCGGTTAACCCTCCATCAACAGATGCAGAGCACAGGCAAAATTCCTGTTATTTATAGGTCTTTTGGTCAGAGGTGCTCTAAAGATAGCATTAAATAGATGGGGGGGTATTGTATTCACTATTCCGATGACGGAGTAACCATGACAGAAGTCAAACGAAAAGCACACCTCTTGAAGCTCTTCAGTACCATGTCCGGCAAGACGAAGATCGTCGAGCCGATGAAGAATATCCACGGTACTTTGAGAGACAGCGACGCCATCGAACGTGAAGTCGCACTCGTAATGCGTGAGATTACCGAGCAGGGAATCTTTAAGACTTCATTAAAGCCCATCCAGCTGGCAAAACTCGTCACTTCTTTCTATGCAGGAAAGAACGATACGGAAATTGCCCGCGAACTCGGAGATGAGAAACTGAGCAAGACCGTCGCCCGGGCACGGGTACGCCTCAAGCTCTTCAGAGACCTTGACTTCAAGATGCCCTTTGACCGGGTCGCGATGGAACAGCTCATCGAGTCCGGCAAGACAATGAAGGAAGTCTCCGATGAACTCGGTGTCAGTCCCTCAACGCTCCGGGAGTACCGGCACGTAATCGAGGAACAGGAAGACCCGACCATCGATCCGTACATCAACCGGATCCGCGATGTCATGGAAGACCGTGACCTGACCGAGCAGATGACCCGGAGCGCAACCGCTGACGGGCTCGGCGACTCGATCGATATCACCGAAGCAGAAATGATTGATGTGACATAAGGGCATAACCCGCTTCTGTCACTCCTTTTTTTATATTTTTACGCCTGTTTTTCTTTCTCGAACTCGTTAGATATAGTAATCTTCATCCGAGAACAGCCCGATCTGCATATATGCAGCTTACCTGGCTTGGACATTCATGCGTCCTGCTCGCCGGATCCCGGCGAGTACTCATCGATCCGTTCATCGAAGGCGGCAGTGTTCTGGGGACGAACCCTGATCTCGTTGCCGTCACGCACGGCCACGACGATCACCTGGGAGAAGCGGTCGCCCTCGGGAAAAAGACGGTCGCAACGACCGAGATCGCCCGGTACCTGAAATCGCGGGGGGTCCCTGCCGAAGGAATGAATATTGGCGGGACTATGGAGGTCGATGGTGTGAGCTTCACGATGACACCCGCGATGCACTCCGGCGGGATCGAAGAGGGCGGTGTATTCATTGGTGGAAGTGCAGCTGCAGGTTTTGTCGTAGAGATGGATGGCGTGAAGGTCTATCACGCCGGGGACACCGGGCTCTTCTCGGACATGAAACTGATCGGCGAGTTGTACCGTCCTGATGTCGCTCTCCTGCCCATCGGCGGCAGGTACACGATGGGAACCGCAGAAGCTGATGATGGCGGCAAACTTTGTCGGGGCAAAGACCGTTATCCCTATCCACTACAATACTTGGGAAAAGATTGCGGCAGATCCCGGTCCTTCAAAAAAGCGATCGAACTGACCACCGATCTGAACGTAAAGATCCTCAAACCCGGTGAAAGTATTACCGTCCAGCCGGAATAACGGTGAGATTTCTTCCGGTCCGGCGCAAAAACCGGTTTACCCGATACTCATTCACCGGACCACCACGTTTCGGAAATATAAAGAAAAGAACAGGATATATTCTATTAAAAGAGTCTGGTTACCATGGCGTTTGAGTGGGATCCTATTAATTTCGTCAACCTCGTGTTGTGCATTGTCATCGTCTGTCTTGGTGCATTCTGTTACCGGAAGAGCAGGGAACACCTGCCACTCCTCGTCGCTGCAGCCTTCGGTCTGTTCGGCATATCGCATGCGGCGACACTTGCCGGTCTCCAGATCCCGCTGACCGTCCCCTTGATCATCATCCGGACGCTTGCATACCTCCTCGTCGTCATAGCGCTCTGGCAGCACCTCCGTGACAGTATGATCCTGACCGAGGTCCGGCAGGTATGGTCAGATTTTTTCAAAAACGAGATGGAAAAACCGTAATAAATTTAACGGGATTTCTGTCCGTTTCCCACTACAACCTGATTCCTGTTTTATAATTGCCGGTTTTTACTCTGAGGTCTTCATCGTGGGAACGTGTTTCGCCAAGGAGTAAATATCATCATGATTCAATGGTAGAGTATGCAGTTTGTTCCCGGGAGTGAACTTGAAGGACGAATGAAACGGTTTCGTTCCCTGATGGATGTCACCGACCCGGAACTGGGAACTCTCCGCAATTTTCGGCAAGATCAACCTCTATTATTTTACCGGCACCATCCAGGACAGCATGCTCCTCATCCCCCGTGATGGAGAAGCAGTTCTCTGGGTCAGGAGAAGTTACGAGAGGGCAGTCGACGAGTCCCGGTTTCCGGAGATTCCGGAAGATGCGAAGTTACCGTGACGCGGCGGCAAGCTTTTCGCAAATACCGGGTTCCGTGCACATCGAGGCCGAACAGGTCTCCCTTGCGCTCTACCAGCGGTTATTAAAACATTTCCCGTTCCGGAAGTTCCTTCCGGTCGACGCCCATGTGCTGAAAATACGGTCGGTCAAGAGTGATTTCGAACTGGGCCTCATGAAGAAGGCAGGAGAAGTTCACCGGTATGTGCTTGAAGAGTGTGCACCGGAACTCCTCCGGGAGGGAATAAGCGAGGCTGAATTCAGCAGCGAGCTGTACTCGCTCATGGTGAGGGAGGGTCATCACGGCATCGTAAGGTTCGGGATGTCGGAGGCAGAGATCGTCCTCGGGTTGATCGGATTCGGGGAGAGTTCCGTGTACCCGACGTACCTCGACAGTCCCGGGGGGAATGCAGGAATGTCCCCGGCGGTCCCCCTCTTCGGCAGCAGGGACCGGAAACTGGCAAGGGGAGACCTCGTTTTTGTCGACATCGGGTGTGGGTACCACGGCTATCACACGGATAAGACCATGACGTACATGTACGGCGGTTCTATTCCTGACGATGCGATCGCATTCCACCACCAGTGCGTAAAAATTCAGGACATAGCGGCAGACCTTCTCAGGCCCGGTGCAATCCCGTCGCAGATCTATGAATCTGTTATCGCCAGTCTCGATCCGGAATTTCTCAAAAATTTCATGGGATACGGGAACCGGGAGGTGCAGTTTATCGGTCACGGGATCGGTCTTGAGATCGCCGAGAACCCGGTGATTGCAAAAGGGTTCGACGAACCGCTCGAAGAAGGGATGGTCATCGCACTCGAACCCAAGAAGGGTATCAAGGGTGTAGGAATGGTGGGCATCGAAAATACCTTCCTTGTCACGCCCCACGGGGGCAGGTCGATCACCGGATCCCATCCCGGCCTGATGCCGGTCCGGTAACCAACCGGCTGAAAAATCCAGGGAAAGTTTTTGAAATTCCCTCTCACCATTAGAGATTCCGAGGGCTCACAATTTTTTAGAGAGGATCTTACCTTTTTATCTGTTTTACCGTTCCAAAGGGGAGGTATGTCCCTTTCAGACAGCCAGAAAAAGGCAGTTGCAGACATATTTGGCAGATATGCGGATGCCTACAGGAATAAAGACGCACCGGCGCTCCGTGCCCTGTTTTCTCCGGATATCACCGGCTTCGGGAGCGGTGTTGATGAGATTATCGGGAACAGGGACCAGCTTGCAGGCTCAGGTCGAGCGCGACCTGTCGCAGGTTGAATCGGTGGAGATAACGTTCCGCGACATGAAAATCTACGGAGATATGCCGGTAGCATGGGTGACGACATTCTGCGACTACCATATCGTTGCAGACAATAAAGCACTGGTGATGGCCGGCAGGATGACCGCCGGACTGCGGACTACCGGCAGCCGGTGGCTCATAGAACAGCTGCACTTCTCCATGCCATGTGCAGGTCAGGAACCGGGACAATCGTACCCCGGCCGGCAGGATTAATCCCGCTACAATATTTTTTCCCTTATTTTTATCCTTATTTTTTATCCCTTTACTTTTCCGGGCCTACCGGTTAAGGAGGACTCTCTTTCCTGAGGTTCCCCCGCGAGAGCGAGAAGAAGATACCAATAATGCTCAGGATTGCGAACACCGCAAACCCGATCTTCGTCGCCATGAGCAGCTGGCCGTATTGTTCCGGCATTATCTGCACCCTGCCAACGTAGAGGGCGATGATCATCGTTGCGATTCCCATGGAGAGCATCTGGCCGACGAGGCGCATGGTGCCGAGGGTGCCGGATGCAATGCCGAGATATTTTTTCTCTACCGAACTCATGATCGCGTTCGTGTTGGGAGACGAGAAGAGGGCAAACCCGAATCCGAGCAGGGCGAGGACTGCTATGAGCAGGATTATCGGGGTATCGGGTTCCAGCAGGGTCAGCAGGAACAACCCGACGGCAAGGATCCCCATGCCGGTCGAGGCGATCTTCGCCGGTTCGATGCGGTCCGAGAGGCGCCCGGCCCACGGGGAAAAGAGCGCCATCATCACCGGCTGGATCACGAGAATGGTTCCCGCATAACTGGCGGGGAATCCCCGGATATACTGGAGGTACAGGCTCAGGAAGAACGTGATCGAGAAGGTCGCTGCATAGTTGATCAGCGCTGCAAGACTGGAGAACGTGAAAACACGGTTGGTCCTGAAGAGTTTCATATTGAGGAGCGGATAGGTGATCCGCAGCTCACGAAGGATGAATACGCTGAGCATAACCGAACCCGCGACGAGAAGGATGAAGCCTTCCCGATCCGGGAGGAGGGAGAAGCCGTACATCACGCAGACAAGCGTGAGGCCGTACTGGATTGCACCGCCCAGATCAAACCGTTCTCCCTTCGAATCGGCAAACTCCCCTTTCAGGAAGAGAAGTATCATGCAGATAGCAAAGAGCCCAAGAGGGAGATTAACGAGGAAGATGCTCCGCCAGCCAAAGTGGGTGGTCAGGAACCCGCCGACAAACGGGCCGAGGGAGAGACCCAGGTAAACTGCTGTCGTGTAAATACCGAGTGCCTTCCCCCGCTCGGTTACCGGGGTTACTTCAGTAAGGATCGCAACCGACGTCCCGAATATCAGGGCTCCCCCGGACCCCTGCATGATCCGCAGGAGGATTACCATCAGGGAAGAGACGGAAAAGACCATGAGGAACGAGGAGAACAGGAACAGGGAAAGACCGGCGACAAAGACTTTTTTCCTGCCGTAGATATCGGCGATCCTGCCGAACGGGACAAGAAAAACTCCCGCAGCGAGAAGGTATGCGGTCGAGATCCACGAGAGCGCAATGGCATCCATGGAAAACTCAGCACCGATAGAAGGCAATGCTACGACGACCGCTGACAGGTCAAACGGCGTGAGGAACCCGGCAAGGACAGCGATGAAAAGAGCGGTGTGCTTGAGTTCGGGTGCCTTCATTGTTATCTACTCTGATTGTCCGGGTTGGATATTAAGGAAACGGGGTTTAAAAAATTAAACCGGCCCAGGAAGAGAAGTGAAGTGGGTTACGAATTTTCAAAAGACAGGTTCCCCTCGACGAATTTTTATTACTTTATCGTAACCAGAAAATTCCCGATCTGGTGATGGATTGCCGTGAGGCTGGCAAGACCTTACGCCCACCCCTGTACAATCTGTTCTGCCGTGGTCATTGCCAGCTCCCCTCCGCCATTGGATGACATATCATAAAAGACTGAGTTCGTAAACCAAGCCCGGACTGACGGCCAGTCACGCTGGTCGGTCCTGACAATGAGCAGGGTTACTGCTTCGATGACCCGCTCTCGTTCGCTTATAATTGTGCAGTCGGCCATGGGATTCATCTAAGAACCAAATCAGGGATTAAGTTTTCCTTCAATTCCGATCTGCGGACTGAGAATGTTAAAAGAAGAGGCAAGTCTGGAGATACTTTCGTAATTTTCTGCCGGATTACCGGCCCATGGGTGATATACATTGAGGATTTCAGCATGCCAAAAACGTCGGAACAAGCCGGGAAATTTAGAAAACAGGGATTATAAATTTGTAAGAGGTGGACAGGAAATATTTACCGGGCTGCAACCTGCTGGAGGATAATGCGGCCCCGCGAGGTGAGACGAAGGGCAATTTCGCCGGTCGGTTTGCCGCCATCGAGATACCCCTTGGACAACAGGGTGTGAATCCCCGACCTGATAACTCTCTCGCCGTGATCCGGGAGGAGGTGCTGGACAATAGTGCGCATGGGGCTGCCCTGCCTTCCGGCAACGGTCTGGAGGATATCGATGTGAACGATATCCGGGGTGAAGATCTCGGGAGTCTGGTATACAATTGCTTCCATGGTCAATCCTGGTGACATGACAACAAGGGAAACAGATGGACTTTTTAAGAGTCGGATCTGGATTTCCGCAATTTCACGAATCCGGATTAATGAGTGGCGTCTCAAACGCCGAGTTATTCCCTTTACGCAAGAGAATCTCGCTGGATCCGCTCAATGCACGTTAAATTGCCGGGGAATCACCAGCCCCAATAGGAACCTTTGAGATAAAAAATGTATCGCTCATTTCTGTGCCAGAGTCTTAGTCCATCGTTAAAACAAGACGTTTCAGGAAATTTTCCGGGAACGCTTGTCATAATTACCGGAGAGAACCCTTCCGGTTCTTTACCCAGAATATCCGGGAGAGGCCTTCGCGTTCCAGTTCATCCTTCCGCAGGACAATCTCATCGTGTATGCGATAGAGCTCAGGAATGACCCTGAATTCAAGGGCGTTGACCCGACGTTTCAGGCGTGAGATTTCCGTGGTGAGTTCCTGGATTGATGCGACCTGCCCGGCATAACGGATAGTTAGATCGGTCAGGTTCCTCATATGCTTCAGCTGCCTCGTCAATGACTGACGTCGTACCAATAAGACCATATCCCCGCATGGCAAGTTCTTTTTTTACTCCTTTAGAGGTGAAGACGGGAAGTCGCATTCCCATAAGATTCCTTGTCCCCGCCAGGATTTCCGGGGTTTCTTCGACAGAAATTGCAACAATGGTAAGACCAAGCGACCCTTCCATCATCTGGGCGATGGCTATTGTATCGCGTGCTTTCCGATAGCGCTCTTCCACAAGTCCTTTCAGATGATGTGCATCTTTTGCTATCTTTATCAGATCTAATACCAGCACATCCCTCTTTAGCTTGAGCAGCCGGTGTCCCTTCTCCGCGATCTGGATCTTCCTTTTCACCAGTTGAAGCCCGGAACCTGTTGGCTGGATATCAGAAAAGATCATATCACGAGGTATCGCTGGATCTGCTCAACCGGAATTTTATCTTCGATACCCCGGACAATTGCCCGGATATTGTACACTTCGTATTTCTTGCGTTCAAGGTAAACGATAACGGGGAGGACCGAAAACGGGTGCCGTTTCGAGAGTTGTTCCATCCGGGTGAGCCGTACCCTTGAAACGGCCATCTCCATCTCGTGGAGCGGTCGTTTGCGTTCCATCCATCGTTCACGGATGAATTTCTCGGCTTCTCCAGCAGGATCAACGGTGTCCGGGTACAATATACGGTATGAATCAACAATAAGCGGAAAAAGCCGGGATTTTCTGAATGCTTCGATAAACTCAACACTCCCGGAGATTACCGACAATTCCTGGAGTTCTTCTATGGGAATCGTCCCGCCGTCCAGCATCTGTTCCCGTATATCTTTTGGCACGGCTCCGGACCGGAGCCTGAGAATATTCCTGAAATTGGTAAGGTCGATCTCCAGCCGTACGGAGTTGAGCAGGAGATCGGCCCCGGGTACTCCGTCCCGCAGTTACGAATAAGGTCGGAATAGTACTGTTGGTACAGCCGGTTTTCGAGATTTGAAAAAAGACAACTTTTCGAGGGTTGCCGGCATTCATGGTCCAGGACCGGGTACAACCGCCAGCCGGAAAGGCGCCCGATAACTTCCTCAAAAGATCCCGCTTCGAGCAGATACGCAAGAGCTGCTGCGCCGAGATCGCCAGCAGGGATCAAAATTTCCCTCATATTCTCTGCGGGAAGACCTCGTTTCTTACCCCTGAGGATTATCATGACGTTCACAATATCCCAGCGATGAAGATACCAGTCGGTCAGTATTTTCAGTGGACCGTCCGTGAGGGATCGGACTTCCTGGCAGGATACAGCGAGGTTCTGTACGAGAGCAGTCTCTATGCGATCAATACCCTCACCGGTACCCCCGAGCCTGTGAATCTCTTTTGCATACCCATGCTCACCTATGAACCGGGCAATCTGCGGGATACTCATATTGAGCATCCGCATATAGTCATCACGCCGGAGGAGATGGGTTCTCCGGACGCGGAGCCGGGTGCAGACATACCGGGTATTGGATAACCGGGGCGGGGTATTTACGGAGACTTGTCCGCCGACTGGATTATTGAGAGTGCTGTCGCTCATTTTTCCTTCGTAAAAGGACCGGGTTAAGACCGATAAGGATTACATACCGGGCTTACTTATCAGTGTTTCCCCGGCGCTCGATTTTGCGGGTGCCCGAACTTTTCAAGAGTGAGTCACGTGGGCGAAAAATGGAGACTGATGAGGACGATGCCACCCAAAAGCTCACCAAAGCAAAAAACAGGATTGAAAATCAGCCCAGCCAGGTCGTAACGTTCTCGACGGGAGGACGGATCGACGGGGGGAGTTCTTCCTGGGGATACCCGATTGCACATCCCATGAGTTCCCAGTCACCTACAGGAATGCCGAGGACCTCATTGAACGCGGGGCTACCCGACATCTGCGATGTGACCGATACGATCTGGAAACCGAGGCCGAGTGCTGTCGCCTTGAGCCACATGTTCTCCATGCAGTGAGCGAGGGATTGCAATTCCACTGGGGGGAAACCCCTGCGTTCCGCGACAACGATATAGTACGGTGCCGTGCCGATCCCGGGCACCCTGCCCATCTTCCGGATGGCTGAGAGGCGGCTGACAAAGCTTACCGCTTTTTCCCGGAGGCGGGGATCATTTTTCATGGCATTTTCGAGTTCCGTTGTCATCCGGACAACCTCGTCCATGACAAGAGGGATTACCGCTTCAACGGATTTTGAGCCTTTCTCCATGACAAAGAACCGCCGGAAATAATCCCGCGACCCACCGACTGCCGCTGCTGCATACGGGGCAAGGAGCCCGGCATGGATGATTCGCTCGATATCCTGTTTTCCCGGCGATATCCGGTTTGAACATCCGGTAGGACCGGCGTTCAGCAAGGATCTGGTCGAGGCAGATATTTTTTTGTTCAAAGGGTTCCGTGCACATGATACTTCCATCTGATGTAGGAGAAAAGATCAGATGAAGATTTTGAAAGGGCGTACCCGGTCTGCCAATAAATTCAACCCAGTCGCGGAAAATTGGACTTTAAAGTTCTTGAAAAAAACCGGTGAAAAAATCAAAGATTCGTAGACTGAATTTTTCTGTACTTCGTCGTTCAGTTGCACTTTCGGCCGAAAAAATACTGTTCGGAGTTGCCGGGATTATGGTAACGTTGCCGGTAAAACGACAAATACCGTTATGATATTTCTCCAGAGAGCTGGACCTTTGATTAAGAGAACGACCATCTGAGGAAACGCTTTTTTTCACCGACCGAAAAGGGATGCTGTAACCAAACCGGATTCATTTGCCGTTTCAGCCGAAACCAACGACTTAAAAATATCCAATAATGACCGGGAGAGTAAAGTTCATTCATTCCCGCGGTCAATGGTGATCCTGAAATGACTGAAGAAATCCCTGATGCACAACCGGAGGTAATTACCGTGCAGAAGACCAGTCCGCTGGTTGAACCGGTTGCCGGACTGGGACGCCTCGAGCATGATAATCGCCGCACAATCTATCTCGCCACATGGAGCTCCCGGTTCTGGGCATGGCTCGTTGATTTCATCCTCATTATCCTGTTCCTGAATATTGTCAGGGGAATATTAAGCGGTGTTTCCGTCACAATTCCTCCTTATTGGGATCCCTGGCAGTGGGAACCGATCGAATTTGGGTTCCAGACTTTGTTTTTTTTCCTCTACTGGACAATTATGGAAGGCTTCAGGGGCCAGTCTATTGGGAAGATGATCATGAACTTAAAAGTCGTCAACCGGGACGGATCAAAGATCAATTACGGGACCGCAGCAATTGAAAGCCTTGGGAAAGCGTTCCTTCTCCCCCTTGACTGCCTCATAGGGTGGTTTGCCATGCCAAACTCTAAATTACGGGTCTTCAACCGGATATCAAATACCATCGTCATCAAGACCGACTACAAAGAGCCTGCCGGTATCGTCTATGTCAAAGAGAAAGAATAATTCCTTCCCGTCCCTCTTTTCTTGTATGCGCAATTATGCAATCCTGTTTATTATCCTGTTCTTCGGTGCATTCACCATCGGATGTACACAGCCATCCTCCTCATCTGCCCAGCCGGTGTCAACGGAGGCGGTAGTCCCCCTTGCAACGCAGGCTTCCCAGGCATCGTCAGGACCGACAGTACCCGTGACCATCCAGGAAAAACTGTTCAACCCTAACATAGTTACCATAACAGCGGGGACCACAGTCGTCTGGACAAACAAAGACAAGATGTCCCACCGGGTTGTTCATTTACCCGGGCCGGGTGAGGAGGAACTGTTTCACTCGGATCGAATCGACATCGGCCAGTCGTTCAGTTATACATTCATGAAACAGGGACGGTACGAATACTCTGACCCGCAGTATGGCAGTGGACGAACCTCCTCGGTCATTGTTACCTGATTACCAGACATGAGTCGGACACGGGAGAGTATTCATTGACTATTGATGAAGAAGTCCTCCGGTCTCTTTTTTTCGTAAAATTCTTATTGCTGGCACACCATGACACACGAAAGCGGATAATACCGGGAAAAGTGCTTAAAAATGGATGAGAACGATGGTTCAGCAGAAAAGGATCCGGATTCCTCCCTGACCGGGTCTGAAGATCCTGAATCTGCTGTTACCGGAGATCGACCCGACAGGAAACGGGATGATGAGCAATCACCTGAATCGGATGAGGAGTACCAGAAACGTCTCAACTATTACCTGCGTCGTCTTGAGGACGACAACGAAAGCATAAGGTGGACTGCTGCGGAATCGCTCGGGCGCCTTGAGGACCCCGCTGCAGTCGGGCCCCTCATTGACACACTCTGGGATGACGATGCCCGGGTGAGGATGAAAGCCGCATGGGCCCTCGGACAGATCGGCGATCCGAGAGCCATCCGACCCCTCCAAGAATTATATCGCATCGAGAATGAGAATGTCAGGGAAATCATCGAAAAAGCAATCAACGAAGTGAAACGAAGGATGAGCCTGCCCTAAGAATTGGGGACACCGCATTCAGTTTTTCCGGAAAGTTGCTAACCCGCGAAAAAATGTATCCAAGCTCAATATTTTTTTAGTGAGTTTTATTTCCTTGGCAGGAATATAGAGTCAACGGTCATAGGGAAATGGACGACATCGAATCTCTGTACAGGAAAGTCGACGGGATGGTTATGCTTGAGATCAAACTCTCGTCGATCATGCAGACTCTTTAATTCGTTCGATCCTGCCCCATTCCATGAGAAAGAACTTGATGCTGCTGCAGAAGATTACATCGTCGATGCTGTCGAGGATTTTCCTGCAAAAACATCGTTCAAAATGATCATCTATCTCCCCCCGGAGCTCGTTGGAACTGACCAGGCCAAGAAGATTGCACCGGGAATCCACAACCATTTCAGGTACAAGATGCTGGTTGCCGACCGGAAGTTCCGTTCACAGTTCCGCCACGGGCGGGGGAGCCTTGTTATTGGCCTTTCCTTCCTCTCCATCAACCTGATCGCTCGCCAGCTCATCATTTTATCAAACCTCGCCAACCTGTTCCTAGCCCAGCTTCTGTCCGATGCTCTCCTCGTTTTTGGCTGGGCTGCCATGTGGGAACCGATAACCGTACTCCTCTATGAACTCCGCCCGATCATCCGTAAGAAAAATGTTTACCGCCGTATAAGCGAGATGGATATTAGTATCGAGCCTCTGTACCACCCGGCGTTAAGCAAGACGGTGGACTTTTTTGAGGACTGAAACCAGTCGTTTCGTGCTTTCCTGCGGTGAACCATATACCTGATACTTCCGGAGTTCCCCGTTGCGAAGTCCGGCAAAAATGTGGGATATTGCAAGCCCATGGGACTCCCCGTACCCTCCTTCCAGTACCAGGGCAACCGGGACGTCCGCGGCATTGGTTATAAGGCATGTCAACACCTCAAAGTCTTCAGGAATAATTCTCATGCCCCCGAGAGGATCATCCGCGAGGATATCCTGACCTGCTGAAATGATCATCGCTTCAGGTTTGAACCGCGTAATAGCGGGAACAATAATATCTGAAAATACCTGGTAATAATCAGCGATCCCGGAACCGACCTGGAGAGGTGCGTTGATAGTGAATCCTTTCCCGTTTCCTGCACCCGTTTCATCGACGCCGCCTGAATATGGAAACAGAAGATCCTGATGCGTGGAGCAGTACAGGACACGGTCTGAACTATAAAACGCATGCTCTGTACCATTGCCATGATGGACATCCCAGTCAATAATTGCTACCCGGTCGACGCTCGGGAGGATGTGTGCCGCTGCAATTGCAGCATTATTGAGAAGGCAAAAACCCATCGCCCGGTCATGCTCCGCATGATGGCCGGGGGGTCTGATCATGGCAAAACAATGTTCGCCGCTTTGAGATCGCTCGACCGCCTTGATCGCTGCTCCTGCACTTGCCAGGGCGACCTTACAGGAGCTGGGGGTAACGTAGGTATCAGCATCGATATACCCGAGCGACCGGGTTCCGGCGCAACGTTGTTCGAGCCATTTCAGATAGTAAGGATTATGGATACGCCGAACATCTTCGAGTGGAGCCGGTCCGGATGTGAAAATAGGAATCTTTCCGGGGACACCGGAGAGGGCGTTTTCCAGCCGGGCCTGGCTTTCGGGATGCCCGGCATTATCATGCAACCGGAAGATTGGATCCGTGATGACTGAGCACCGTGTCATACTAGTCCCCTGCACGAACGCGGGTAATACGTTGGTATCGTGCATACCGGATAATCCATCTTTCGTTTGGGATGAACCTGAAGAGGTGTTTATGCCATTACAGTTACCGCTCAATTTCCGCACTTTCGATGAAGTAACGGTTATCAGAAGAAATCGCTTCGTTACAACAGGCGTTGTAGTGATCGTGAGCAAGAACGGTCCCCGGTTATCCTGAACCGGAGCCCTCACGGGTGATCATGAACGAATGGAATCCTTATCTTATGAAATTATTATCGGGATACCGCATCATTGGCTGGACATGCATTCCTTTCATGTCACCTTCGGCAAAGCTGAACCGGTCCCTGATCGTCGGGGGCAGTTCCGATTCGCTGATGGTGTGAAAACCAAATGTTGAATAAAAATTCACGAGATCCAGGGTTGAGTGCATAAAAAGCGGGGTGGAACCGCATTTTTCAATGATAACCTGCACCAGCTTACGGGCATACCCCGATTTACGGAAATCTTCGGGGATGAAAATACCATCGACTTCAAATCCATCGGGATGTCGCCTGCAACGGCCGACACCTGCAAGAGTCCCTTCAACAAATACCCCAAAGATACGGTCCGTGGCAGGGTCCACCTTCTGCTGGTGGTAGCCGAGCCATAGATCTTCAGCATGGGAAAACTCCTCCCGGGCCAGCTCCCTTGCCAATACACTCAGGCTGATAAGAGGGCTCAGGACAAATAAAGGTCGCGATGCCTTTGCAACCACGCCCGATGCAACCGCTCCGAGAGGTATATTCCGGATATAATCGGAAGCGCCAAACCGTGCCAGCATAACAACCGAGACATCATTCTCTTCAGCAGTTTTACAAATTTCTTCTACCGGGTCACCGGTTCGGATAAGCAGGTTGACCTTAATCCCCGGCCTACACAGATCCGTTGCCATCCCGCGAAGTTTATCCCCTGCTTCTTTCACGCGGACATCACGGATCGCCGGTGTCCCTTTATTCTCTACCACGTGAAGCAGCGTAACCGTTCGCACCGGATGCATTCTGTTCACGTATTCGATCGTGTTCCGGGAGGGTTTTGAAAAATCAACCGGACAGAGAACATGGGAAAAAACGTTCCGGCAGAATTTTTCCGTTTCGTCAGAATCAGCATTCTCCATTCCCCGGAAATGCATGACGAGGACGTCAATCTTCCCTCTCCGGATCACTGCCTCGGATACACTGCCGAGTATCCGCCCTAAAATCAAGCCGGTCCCCGGGCGCCCATTACGATCAATGAGACGTCCAGACGTTGGGCAAGCCGGAGGATCGGTACGGCCTTGTCACCATCCGTGCCGGTCTGGATAACAGCCCGGACCGGAATTTTCGTAGCCTGTTCCAGGTATCGCTTTTTCTCTTCCAACCGGTCTGACACCGCGGAAGTTTGATTGCGGTGTAGAATTGATGCGCTCCCAGCCTCTTCCTGATCGATAACATGGACGAGAATGATCTCTTCCATACCCGGGATTTCGCCGATACATTCGAGGGTCCTGTCTGCATGGGCAGAAAAATCGGTTGCTACCAGAACTCGCTTGAACACAGTTCAGTCTCCGTATTCCGGGAAAAATATTCTCCTGTTCTGTCAGGTTTTTTTACTTTACACCGCTTGAAGACGTGTTTTCAGCTGTTCGCTGCACACCGGGCAGAGCATCTTCTTCTTGCGGTCAAGTTCATCGAGCGTGTTCGGTCTGAACATTATGCATTCAGTGTTATCACAGTGGGGAAGACCAAGGAGGTGGCCGACTTCATGCGCACCTTCCTTGGTGATCCGATCGATCAGGTCGTCATCACTTCCCATTCTGCCGTAATATTCGTTCCCCAGCCGGGCGGTCGATACAACCGCCGCACCAACAGACTCCCGGGCAAGCCCGAATACGAAACTGTGACCATTCCCAAAGAGATCCTGGTGAACGACAAGAAGCACGGGCTCGGTCAGGGCGTGCCGGGTACTTGTGGGCGTGAATACTGTCGAGAAGAGCCTGTGCATCGACCTGCCCGGCGGCTGACCACATATCCCATCACCCTCACGTGATTTTCTGTTACGGTTGCCGGTACCCCAAGGAGAGAAGATATATTGCGGGTTACCGGTACCTGGAGACCAGCCGGGGACTCGGAATCCCAAAAAATATTGAGATGCATCGCTATATTCTGTTAGAATGGCCGCCTATAAACATATTGAGACGTGTACCGGGGACTATATCGCTGGCCGTTATACCCGGGCAGTCGAAGTCGGGGTCGGGCGTAATACTGAAGCATCCATGATTCTTGCGGGAAAAGGAATCCTTCTCCGCTGCACTGACATAAAAGAACTCTCCCTGCCAGGCGATCTCCCGTTCAGCGTTGACGATATCTTTTCTCCCAGGCTTTCCCTCTATGAAGGAGCCGATGTTATTTACGCGATACGGCCGGCGATCGAAATGATCCCGCCCCTGATAGATCTGGCGAAGGCGATCGACTGCGACCTTATCGTGTACCACCTTGGATTCGAATCGTATGGGAACGGCGGGGAGATAATCGACTGCGGTGTACTTCTTCACCGGTATCACAAAAAATCAGAACATATCGAAGCTTGACTGGGCCGGCGGCTGGCTTTTTTTCGCCAAGGGTTCGGCCACCGGCTCCGGCTCAGGTTGCTTCGCCGGCGGCTGGGGTTCCTGCGCTGGCGGCTGGGGTTCCTGCGCTGGCGGCTGAACGGGTTGAGGTTTTACTTCTTCCTTAACGGGCTTCTCTTTTTTTATTTTCTTCTTTTCGAGGTCCCGCTCTTTTTCTTTTGCCTTCTCCTCCTGTTGCAGGATCTTTACAATTTCCAAAGTCTTTGCTTTGTCATTGAGGAAATAGTTAAGCTGGTCGGCATCAAGGGCAAGTTCCCGGGCATAATCGAGGGGGTTGTTCCCGATTATCATTGAGAGGGTGCCGAGATATTTTTCCCGTAGGGTGCTCTGGGGAATGTTCATTACACCGGCAATTTTGTTGAGAAGAGCGATCCGGATCGCTTTTTGTTTTCGTGCCGACACCATCTTCTGCCACCGTTCGGGCGGCATGATACGGGCATGGACGCCACTCCCGCCGGCAGCATCCGCAACACCGAGCAGCATAATTGCGGTTGCGTACCTCCAGAGCGTGTGGTATTGCCGGCGGTACGTATAACCAAGGTATTCATCAGCACGGGCAAGATTGCGGTAAGCGTGGCTGATCGATTCCGGATCGCCAAGCAATGAGATGTTCCCTTCAACCCATTGTTCGATACTCTCCGGGGTGTCCTCAACCTCGCGGGAGATGCGCATCAGTTCCTCGTCAGAAATTTTGGAAAAAATTGCCGGTACCAGGGAAAAGATAGAGATGCGTTCATCTTTCTGGGAAGTGTGGACCTGTGCATCGTCGATACGATCCCTTCCGATCGCTGACGCATACAGCATGTTGACGGCGGAGCGCACGTCTCCCTCCGCACTCTCAGCGATCGCATGGATTGCAGCGTCGGTACAGGTAACTTTCTCCGCAGAGCAGAGATATTTAAGACGGGGGGCAATGGACCGGGCGGGAATTGCCTTGAACTGGACAGGCTCAGTCCGTGTTCGAATTTCAGGTGAGAGGCCGTAAAGGTCGTTCGCGATCAGGATTACCGGCTGCTGCGCCTGTTTAATGCAGTCAACTATCGCCTTCGCACCGCCCCGGTCGGAAGTCCCCTGGAGGTTGTCGGCTTCGTCTATGACGATCAGTTTACGGGATGAGCCGGTGAGACTTGCTGTCGTGCTCCCGACCCCGGCGACTCTCTCGATGACACCGGCAGTCCTCTGATCGCTTGCGTTTAACTCGATGACCTCCCAACCCATGTCGTGGGCAAGGGCATACGCACTGGAGGTCTTTCCGATCCCGGGTTTACCATAGAGAAGAAGAGGCTTTGATTTACGGGTCCAGTTTTTCGCCCAGTCAGCAATCTGCCGTACCGCAGTGGTATTGCCGACGATATCCCCGAGCGATGCGGGACGGTATTTCTCTGCCCAGTCCATACTACCAACAGAGTCGACTGTATATCAAATAAATTATCTCTGATGAAACGCCATTACCATACACGAAGATTGCTCCAGCGGGCAGTCTTAAGGTGATGCCGTGGCAAACAGCTGCTCCACAGAGACAATCGCAAAAATAGTCAGGGAATACGAGGGAGTACAGACGGAAACACGCCATAGGAGAAATGGTGAATGCCCTGAAAATCGATGCCCCTCACGTCGTTGCCGCGTTTGGCGAGGATGCAGCGGTTATTGAACACGGCAAAGAAGCCCTCCTTCTCGCGGCCGATGGTATCTGGAGCAGGCTTATGGAAGCAGATCCATACTGGGCAGGCTACTGCTCGGTACTCGTCAATATTCACGACATCGCGGCGATGGGGGGACGCCCGATAGCGATGGTCGATATTTTTTCGATCTCGAAAACAACGATCCAGGAGCAGGTCGTCAAGGGAATGCACGACGCATCTGCCCAGTTCGGGGTGCCAATCGTTGGCGGTCACCTCCATCCTGATGCGCCATACAGCGTCATCGATGTCTCAATTCTTGGTACTGCCCCAATTGATTCAGTTATCTACAGCCACACGGCCAGAGAAGGAGACCGGGTAGTGGCAGCAATCGACCTGACCGGAAGAGTTCATCCCTCGTGTGCCCTCAACTGGGACTCAGTGACAATGAAGTCCGCCGCTGAGGTCAGGGCACAGATCGCTCTCCTTGAAGAGATAGGCAGACGACACCTCGTCACTGCCGGGAAGGATATCAGCAACCCCGGCATTATCGGGACGCTGGGGATGCTCCTCGAAGTAAGTGGTAAAGGTGCAGTCATTGATCTCGGCACAATACCGATGCCGGACCTCGCAGAAAATAACCTCACCTTCGAGCAATGGGTCCGTATGTATCCCGGCATGGGATTTATCCTGACTGCCCGGGAAAAGAATGTCCCGGAACTTATCCGGTTATTCGCAGGGGTCGGCATGACCGCATGCGACGTCGGGTGTGTCGATGCTTCACGGGAACTGCATATACGGTTTGACGGCGAGGACACGAAAGTGTTCGATTTTACTTCGAACGGGATAATGGACCTCGCAGAAGAGGACATCCCATGCAAAGTGCGGTAAAACGTATTGGCATAGGAATCGGGTCTGATTCCGAAAAAGTAATCCGCAGTGCACAGTGCGTGGAAACGGGCGTTGACATAATCTGTTACGGTAAGCCCGGCATAACAGATTGGAAACGATCAGGGAGCCGGGTTCAAATTGCCGAAAGCGAACATCCAGAACAGTCACTTGTCGACGATCTTATGGCGGGGAGGATCGATGCTGCGGTTCGGGGTACCCTTCCGTCAAACACTACCCTGAAGGCACTGAAGACTGCAACAGGTGTTGATCATCTCGAGCGAATCGCCCTCCTTGAAACCGCGACGGGAATAAAATTCCTGCTCGCCCCCGTAGGAGTCGACGAGGGCTGGACAGTTGCAGAAAAACTGGACCTGATCAAGAAAGGTCGGGTTATTGCAAAAAAATTCGGTCTCTCCGAAAAGGTTGGCGTACTTTCCGGGGGCAGGCTTGGAGATATTGGCAGGCATGCAGAGGTGGATGCGAGTATAGCTCGAGGCTGAGCTAGTGGCACGTCTGGGCGACGCGGTGCATTGCGAAATCCTGATCGAAGATGCGGTCAGGACCTGTGGTCTGATCATTGCACCGGACGGGATTTCCGGCAATTTGATCTTCCGCACGCTGACCCTGATTGGTGGAGGGCATGGACATGGCGCGCCTATTGTAAATATCGATAGAATTTTCGTGGATTCCTCGCGCGCCTCACCAAATTATACGAATGCGCTATTGCTCGCAGCATCTTTGTTGGAATAATTTAAAATCATTAAAATTCCCCTGTTTTCCAAATAAAACGATTTTAAGGGAATAAAAAATATTCTGCGACATTCTGAAGCCCGATTTGCGCTTGCTTGGCAGCATGCAGCCCAATATCATATTGAAGGGTAAAATGAGGAATTTTCCCATAAAGTATTTATATATACCAAGATACTTTCTTCTTGAGGTAAGAAAAATGGCAGATTTACCAATCGCCGCAGTTGTAAGGATTGCAAAGAAGAACGGAGCCGAACGCGTGGGAAGCGATGCAGCAGAGGCACTGGTTGTCAAGGCTGAGAAATATATCGCATCGCTCACCAAGGAAGCCAACAAGCTTGCCGAGCACGCGGGCCGCAAGACGATCAAGAAAGAAGACGTTGACCTGGCAGCAAAGTCATAATCAACTCTTTTTTTCTCGGATTATTCAGCTGATAACCCTGTTTTCTTTCTGGTCTGATCTATCGTTTCATTTGATTTATTACCGACCGGTATAGTCAAGCCCGTAAGTTCTTAATAAAAATATAAGCGTCAGAAACTGCCCTTCGTACTTCGTACCGTTTTCTTGTCGCCGCTGATGGTGAGTGCATCCCCAAGTGCGATCCCGAACGCCTTGAACACCGCTTCAATCTGGTGGTGATCGTTTTTACCGGAGAACGTAATATGTGCGGTTATACCGGCCCGGGTGCAGAGGCTGTAAAAGAAATGTTCGAATATATCGGAAGGGATCGTGCCGACGACCTTGTTGCCGAAGCTCCCGTGCCAGACCAGGTATCCCCGGCCTCCACAATCAAGGGCAACCTGGGCAAGGGACTCATCCATGGGGATGATCGCATGCGAAAACCGGCGGATTCCGCTGCCATCCGCAATCGCCTTCTTTATTGCATCGCCAAGAACGATACCGGCGTCCTCGATCGTGTGGTGACAGTCGACGGCGAGATCGCCTTTTGCAGAACAGTCGAGGTCAAATCCTCCGTGTCTTCCCATTGCGGTAAGCATATGGTCAAAGAACGGTATTCCGCTGTCGATCTTTACATTCCCGGTTCCGTCCGGGTTGAACCTGATCTGGATCTTCGTTTCTTTTGTTTCACGGGCAATTTCCACGATTCTCATTGAGATTCCTCCAGCGCATCCCTGAGCTTGATCCTGCCGCTGTATAGTGCTGATCCGAGAACAGCACCGCGTGCTCCAATATCCCGCAGGCCGGCAACGTCAGACCGGGTCGATACGCCACCCGCAACAACAACCGGAATGTTGACAGAACGTATCAGCCTCTTCACCGGCTCGAAACGTACACCCTGCTGCAAACCTTCAACATCGACGTTAGTGTACAGAAGGGAACCAGCGCCAAGGCGTTCGAACCGCGAAGCCCATTCAAGATAGTCACCGGCTGTTTCCTGCCATCCGTTCACTGCGATCTGCCCGCCTTTGGCATCGACCCCGGCCATGATCCGTTCGCTGCCGAATTCGTCAGCAAGCTGCTGGATACATTCAGGTTTCTGGGTGGCAAGCGTTGAGATGATAACCCGGGTCACACCGGTTCCCAACCACCGGGCAGCATCTTCAACGGACCTAATCCCTCCACCGAGTTCGATCTCGACACCGGTTTTTTTGACGAGATCGGCGATGAGATCGGCGTTCTTCGCTGAACTTCCGAATGCCCCATCAAGATTTACAACGTGAAGGGCACTTGCCCCTTCATTAAGCCACCGGGTTGCACAGTTCAATGGGTCGCCATAAGAAGTTGCACTCTCCCGTTTTCCCTGCACCAATTGGACGCAACGCCCACCAAGGATGTCAACAGCGGGAAATATCTGCATATTCCACTCTAGCGGATCATCCGCTGGATAGCCATCACAAGAATATCCTTTGCACCAGCCCGTTTCAAAGCGTTGATGAGGGAGTAGACCCGTTCTTCGCTCACCACTGCGTGAACAGCGACAAGATCTTCAGTTGATGCAACATCCATCACCGTCGGTCCGGAAAGGCCTGGCAGGACACCCCTCACTTTTTCAAGTGAAGCGCGTTTTACGTTCATCATCAGGTAGCATTGCCCGCGGGCACGGATAACACTCTCAAGGGCAGAGCCGGATCTCCCCAATCTTTTCCTTCTTTGTCCGGAGCGAGTTTTTGTTCGCGATGAGGTGGGTCGAAGTCACAAGTACTTCATCTATCACCCTGAGCCGGTTTGTCTTCAGGGTAGTTCCCGAACTTGACAAGTCGACGATAGCATCAGCTATCCCAAGGTAAGGTGTCGCTTCACAGGCACCACTGACGAGGACAACATTAACTGGTACTTTGTGCTTACCGAAATAAGACCGGGTAATAACCGGGAACTCAGTAGCGACTTTCAATCCTTTTAGCTGGCGGACTGAGGTAATATCCGAGTCTTCCCGTACAGCAAGAACGAGTTTTGCCTTGCCAGACTGGAGATCAAGGAGCTCTTCGACGTCGGCTTCCCGTTCAATAACCATATCGTGGCCGGTTATACCGAGATCGGCAGCACCTGTCGCGACATATTCGGGAATATCGACCGGGCGGGCGAAAAGAATCTCGACGTGGGGATCTAATGTCTTCGATATAAGGCGCCGTTCGCCGCTCTCCGAAAGGTGGAGCCCACTCTTCTCGACAAGGTCAAGGATGGGTTCCGCAATCCTTCCCTTGTTAGGAATAGCGAGACGTACTACATCCGGAAAAAGGGGGATACCGGATTGTTCTCCGGCTTTTTTGCCTTTTGTCATTTTTTTATCAGAAGGTCTTGAGCTCACCGCTGATTACCTTCTCGGTTATGCAGGTCACGTTGGCCAACTGTTCGTTGACAATTGATTCGATATCTCCATTGATATCCTTAAGTGCAGTACCGGATTTTGGCAGCACCTGAACACTGGCGACCAGGGGGAAGTCTATGGGTTTTCCGATCTGCGAGAGGAGCCGGACGTACATCTCTTCAATGCCGTCAACCTTCGTGACGCATTCCCGGGCGATCTGGGTTGAGAGGAGGTTGTAGATCTTGCCGATGTGGTTGATCGGGTTTTTCCCGCTCGTGGCTTCCATGCTCATCGGTCGGTTGGGAGTGATGAGACCGTTGCACCGGTTGCCCCGGCCTACCGATCCATCGTCGCCCATCTCAGCCGAAGTGCCGGTTACGGTAAGGAACACACTTCCGCTGTCAATGTCGTCGGCAGTGTTGACGTGGACGTCAACGTGACGGCTGGTGAACTTTCTCGAAACTTCTGCGATCTTCTCCTGGAGAAGATCCCGGTAGTGAATATATTCCGTGATACCGGAGCAGTGGCGGTCAACCATTGCACAGGCGACGGTGAGCGTGATATTGTTCCCGTCACGCAGACCCATGATCTTGATATCCTGCCCGAAGATGGGATATTTCGGCCGCAGCGTTTCGTCAATATAATCTGCAACGCTTTTTACGATCGTCTCGGTTTCCGAAAACGGTGCGTGACCGACACCAAAAGACGTGTCATTGGACCGGGGAGCGGTTCCCTGGCAGGGCCTGAAGACATCACGGAGGTCGGTCGACCCGACTCCGAGCCGGCAGTCGACGATAACGTCGCGGTTAAGGTTGAGTGCCGGGAGAATTTTGTGGAGGTACGTGTGCGCTGCTTCGACAGCAATCGCGTCGGTGGGAATGATGACCCCGTCGAACTGCTTTGTTGCACGCCCGTCAAGGAGCACGTAGATCGGGCGAATCATTCGTCCCCCGCCAAATTTGGGTACCGATTCACCGGCGACTACTTCGCCCTGGTCGGTGTTGTGGTGCAGGACGACCCCAAATTCTTCAAGGTAAGCTTTGCACAATGCCTGGCTGATCGATTCCGCGATACCATCGGCAAGACTGTCCGGGTGGCCGAGGCACTTGCGCTCAATAAGTTCAATCCGCTGCTTTTCCAGAGGAATCTGGTCTAGTGCTTCAATCTGGATATTTCTTTTCATTGATTTCCCCGTGAAACTTGTACTAGTAAAAACGACTGGAGGTCATATAACTATTTCTAAAATTCAATAGTTTGAACTTTTTTTATTACTGGGAGTAATGAATTTGAGGGATAAGTTTTTTGCAGAGGAAATTTTCAAAGCGATCGGAAAAATTACAGATCTATTTCGTTTTGTTTTCAAAAAAGCCAGCGCTTAAAGCGAGATTAAAAAAGTTGAAACTTATCTTCTTAAAAATTTATGGAGTATCGTCATCTCGCTGCCTTTGGGTGCTTTTTTAATTGGCGGCTTTGCAGGAACGGGCCTTTCTCCTTCAAGATCCTCATCCTCTTCGTCTTCGCTTTTGGGGATCACTTTTTTCTCCTGCGGGATTGTCCGACTCGCCAGTGACGATTGCTGGGCCCTCTGGGAGCTGAGTTTTGTACCACATCCCGGACAGAAGTTGGCCGCGTGTGGTAATTTTTTGCCACAGTGGTGACAGAACTGGGGTTTTTCACCCGTCTCTTCAGGTTCTGGTTTCTCAGGAACCCGTTCATGGACACGTTCCTGAGTCCTCTCTCCGGGGCAATCACCCGTGAAGGTTCATGAGTTTTTTCTACTACGACAGGACGGTGTTCCGGAATTCTCTCCCCGTCGGGTTCACGCTCTACTATCGACCTCCGGATAGGTTCGCTGGGCCGTCTCACCGGTACGATAACAGGCTGACGAACGGTATGCATGGCCCCTTTCATCGCCACTTTCATTGCAGACTGGACTTCGGGTTTCTTAACTTTCTGTCCTTCAGGCTCACGGGCAGGAAGACCGTGTTCCTGCCCAGCGGACTCTTCCGGTTTTTGTATCGGTTCTGCGACCTGGCGTAACGGGGTTCTTTTTACCGGTTCCGGGGGTCTTTCTTCCTCCCGCTCTTCCTCCGGCACCTTATACAGGGAAAGGAGTCGTTTTACCGGGGGTTGTTTCTCGTGATCCTTTGAGGGTTTTTTTGCAGGGCGGAGCTCCTGCCTCGCTGCAACAGGTTTTTCCGGAAGTACGAATTCCAGGTCTTTTTCTTCCCGGGGCTCCTCTTCTGCAGATTTCTGTGATTTTTTGGGGCTTTTTTCTTCGTGGATGAGTGCAATCCATTCGTCAATTTCACCGGAGCGGTCCATGCCGTTCTGGGTAAAGACCAGCTTCATTGTTTTTATCTCGTCATCAGCAGATTTTATGGAAAGGACAAGGACAGGGTCTGAATTTTCTGAGAACTCGACAATACTGCCGACAATTGTATCCCGCGCAATGTCCTTTGCGGTTACCTTAAGCTTTTTTCCTGGGTATCAATCAGGAAAATGCGTTTATTGGTAAGATATGCATGAAAAAAGAATTTCTTCACGGATATATTGAGTGAGCCGATAAGCACCTGTTCGTCAGGCTGGAGAATTGCAGAGAGCCCACCCCCTTCTTCTTCCTCTGTTTCGGGTTCATCTGATCCGGCCTTACCGGTTTTAACCCGGCCTGGGAACCTGCCACCCCTGCGAATTTCTGATCCCCTCCACCAGCTGCTGCTTTTCCCGGTTGGTGCTCCACCTTTTCACCGCAGTAGCCGCAGACTGCCGTATTATCCCGTATGTTCATCCCGCAATGAGGGCATTTCATCTGTTAAGCTCCCTTCTGACGAAACCAAGAGTAGATAATTATAATGTTCTCATAGGATAAGAAAAATACTCTGATCGGATCCGATAGAAATACGGGGATACATGTCACACGGAGGCTGCCGTCAGGTATCCTTCGAGTATTTCGGTAATCTTCCCGCGTTCTTCCTGCCGGTCGGTTGTATAGACTGCGAGAGATGAATCCTGCTTACTTGCTGTAAGAAGAGCGTTTATCATGCAACGGACTTTGTCACCGCTGAGAAGACAGTCATCTGCAAGGACACGGCCAAGCCGGTTGTTAACAAGATTGCTGTATGAGTCCTCGCAGTTGAAAACATGGTACAAGCCACTTTTGTACACAATGATCATCACACCATTTTTGTGTGACTCAACTGATTCTTCGAGCCTGAACGAACTGAATTTCTCGTCACCGTACATATTGAGGAACTCCCGATAGAAATGATCCTGCCGTTCTTTCAGCTGGCCCAGGAAGAGCCCGGTTTTCAGGGGCAGGTATTGAGGATATTTTGCGTTAACGGTATCGCGAAGATGACCGAAGACCGGGTTCTCAAGGACTTCTTTCAGGGTTTTTTGCACCTTATCGAAGTGGTTCTCTTTGATGCTCCCGGAAAACTGCAGCTTCAATGGCCTGAAATACAATGTTTTTTCGTTAAAAGGAGCAATAAAAGTCCCATCGTTCGTTTTCTTTAGTGGCGGCAGACCAACCAATGCTTCAAATTTGCCCGAATCTGCCGGACGTTTTGTGCTTTTTTGAGCCGGTTTTCCTGCTGTTCCGGTGCCCTTCGCTATTGTTGCCCAGGTATCAGCGGGATATGTTTTATCGAGATGTTTTTTCCAGAGTGGATCACGGATTGTTGCGATTGATACGAGGCGGAACTGGGTTCCGACCGGGATATATTTTGCACCGCAGTGATTGCACTCGATAATGAAATCCGTGCGTGGAATGCCGAAAAGCTGTTTTCCAATGACTTTATTCAAAATACCAGTCCTGCACACGGGGCATAAGCTCAACCAGGTGAATGGCGAAGACCCGCTATCGTCCCCGGATCCCGGTAATCGCATCGTTTGCACCGGAAGAGGTGCCATATGCCAGGTCCAGGCAGATACGAGCCGGACCCCTTTCCGGGGCTGGTGGAAACTACGGTCCAAGATTTCCGCAGGTTCAGCAATTCCTGCACTATAGAGCACCTCGGTAATGACGGGAACAACGGTTTTTCCGGGTATTTTTAACCGTTCTTCGAGGCACAAGTCGAGTCCGGATTCTAAATCTGACCCGGCCAGCGTATTCAGGGGCGTCCTGAGTGCAAGAGTCTTGTTAAATTCTGCATTGAGGCATTCCATTGTTACGCCGACAAGTTCACCATTTACGGTAACGCCACTACGCAGGAAGGGCAGGCGGGAAACCTTCCGGGTGACCGTTTCACAGGCGAGCGCAAACATTTCGGGAGGAATAGGGAAAAACTGCGTGGCGGACATAGGGTAACTGTTGCTATCGGTTGGGAGGACGAACCGATAAAGGATTGTAAAGAGTACTAAAATAAGAATATCAAATCATCACTATTTTTTACGGAGAGCAAAGAAAATTTACGAAAAAACAAGAATGCGGAAAAAATTGATGGCTCGGAAATTGCTTACCGTTTCCAGACTTCCATTTCCATCATATTCTTACCGTGATACGTGATCTCCTCGGCCGTGAACACCAGGACCACAAAATCAGGGTTGTCAACTGATTTGAAATACTGTTCGAACATGGGGTTCCAGTATTTCTTCTTCGTTTTCACGTCTTCGTGGACCTCCCCCTTTGCTTTTATCTCCACGTAAGGATCTGAGAATTCCTTTCCCGACCAGACTGAGATTGAAGCATGGGGGTTCTTCTTCAACTGGCCTACTTTGTTGGAATTTTTTGCTGTTCCGCCAACAAATGTCATGTCATCGAATCCGTTCAGAACCATGAACCGGACTGCCGGCAGTCCCCCGGCAATTGTTGCGACGGCGGCCGGGTGGGGGCCTCCCACCACATCCAGAATCTTCTTTTTTAATGCCATGATGACCACTGTAGCAAATCGTGATATTATATTTTTCGGTGATCGCCCAATATCATTATTCAGGAAACCCATAGATGCCGGGTTTTAACATGGGGCAAATATGTGGATGGTACCATCAAGTTACTGTTTAAAAAAAATATGATTAGCAGTGACAACGGAATAGCTCCCTGACCATCTCAGGGATTTCGGAAACGCGTGAAGCAACTGGTACTCCGTGCTTTTTGAGCCGGGCGATCTTAGAGCGGGCGTCGCCTTCGCCACCCTCGACAATTGCACCGGCATGTCCCATGCGTTTGTCCGGGGGTGCAGATACACCGGCAATATAGGAAACGATTGGCAGATCGGTGGACTTAGCACCTTCTTCTTCAAGGTTCCCGCCCACTTCACCAATAAGCACAACCACTTTTGTCTGGGGATCCTCACCAAATTGTTCAAGGACATCGACAAATGTCTGGCCAATTACCGGGTCACCGCCAATCCCGACGACCGTACTCTGTCCGATGCCGGCACGGGTAAGTTCGTCTACCACTTCATAGGTAAGGGTTCCACTCCGTGAGATGACTCCCACATTTCCGCGGGAGAAGAGACCTGCGGGCATGATCCCCATCTTAACCTCCCCGGGCGACATAAGTCCCGGACAGTTCGGGCCAATGACCGAGCAGCCCATCATCCGGGCATAGGCAATAGCCTTCATCGTGTCATGAACCGGTATATGTTCCGTAATTGCAACGATGAGTTCGAGGCCGGCGTTTGCCTCTTCCATGATGGAGTCTCCCGCGGCACCTGCAGGGACGAACACAACCGCTGCCGAAGCATCATATTCACGAAGCGCTTCTTTGACGGTGTTAAAGACAGGGACTCCATGGACATCCTGTCCTCCTTTGCCCGGAGTAACACCGGCTACGACCCCTCTTCCCCCGACCTTCCGGGCGTATTCGTTCATGAGACTGATATGGAAGGCACCCTGCTTGCCGGTAGCTCCCTGGACAATTATGCCGGTATTCTTATCGCCGTAGATCATGATGCCACCTCGACTGCTTTCCTGACAACGAGATCCATGGTATCGAGCATCTCGTATCCTTTTTCCGAGAGCATTTTTCTACCAACGTCTTCATTCGTGCCAGCGAGCCGGACGATCACCCGCTGGGGGACACCCGCAGAGATAATCCCCTGTGCCACTTCATCGCATTTCGTGATCCCGCCCAGAAGGTTTACGACAATGACTTTAACTGAGGAGACACTGCCAACGAGCTGGACTGCGTGCATGACCCGCTCGCTTTCGGCACCTCCGCCAACATCGAGAAAGTTTGCCGCCTTGCCACCGTAGAATTCGATCAGGTCAAGGGTTGCCATAGTGAGACCAGCGCCATTCCCGATTACACCGATTGAACCATCAAGTTCAACATAGGAAAAACCGTGTTTCTCGGCTTCCCGCTCGCGCTCGGTAAGGTCACGGTTTATGGTTATTCCCTGGCGCCCAAGGGCATTATCGTCAACGATGATCTTTGCATCAGCTGCAAAAACACCCTGCGGCGTTGTTACCAAGGGGTTGATCTCGACGAGGATTGCGTCTTTTTCACGGAAGACCCGGTAGAGCTTGTTGATGATTGCACCAATCTCTTTGGGTGCCTTGCCAATAAGGTCCCGGAGCATGAACGGGGGTATTTCTCCCATCAGGGGCATCATGACTGCTTTTTTGATCAGTTCGGGATGCTCTTTTGCAGTTATTTCTATCTCCACGCCCCCCGCTTCGGTAAAGAGGATAAGGGGTTGCCTGCTCGAACGGTCGATAGTTATGGAGAGATAATATTCGTGCTGGATATCAAGGCGTTGTTCGGCAAGGATTTCCCAGACTGGAAGTCCCTTGATTTTTTTCCCGAACAACTCCCGGGCGATCGCAACTGCCGTAGAAGGTTCAGCCATGAGGATGCCTCCGGCCTTTCCCCGTCCGCCAACATCGACCTGTGCCTTCAGGACGATCTTTTCTCCCAGTTCACCAAGGTGTGCCGGAAGTTCATCTGCGGTCCTGATCAGGAACCCTGCAGGGGTTGGAATCCCATACTCCCGGATAACCTTTTTCGCTTCATATTCGCGTAGCTTCATGCTTTTCTCCCAGTACCGAGCTCGATACCCCGTTTCATTGCCTTCTGGTTGAGTTCTTCAGTTCCCTTCGGCACTGAATCGAGGATCGCTTTTTCGAGTGCCGCCTCACTGACGACGTGGGTTGACGCGACGAGCGCCCCCATCATGATAATGTTCGCAACGATATCGCGCCCGAATGTTTGCTTCGCTTCAAAAGTCGCAGGTATCTCGTAATATGGGCACGCCGGGCGGGAGTGGACAAGCGTCGAGTCGACCAGCATAACCGCATCCTTCGGTGCATCTGCCCCGTACTTCTCGAACCCTTCCTGAGACATGATCACAAAAATACCCGGTTTTGCAACCTTGGGATAGAGAATCGGGTCGTCGTCGATGATCACGGCGCTCATCGATGCACCGCCCCGTGCTTCAGGCCCGTACACCTGCGTCTGCACGGCATACTTATTATCGTACATAACGGCAGCCCGCCCAAGAATGACTGCAGAGAGGATAATACCCTGCCCGCCGAACCCGGAAAAACGCACTTCATGCCTCATGGTTTTGCTCCCGCTACTGGCCGGTTTCTGCGTGCAAGTTCACCGACAATGAACATATCTTCAGGAATGGGTTTGCCCTCTTCGATCAACCGGTCATACTTTGCCTTGAGAAGGGAATGAGCCCGCAGATATTCCACGTGGTCCGCTACCTGGCGGAACTTGTTCCTGCGGCCGAATGCGGTAGGGCATTGCACCATAGCCTCGATAAATGAGAAGCCCGGCGTCTCCAGTCCTGCTTTTACCGCTTTTTCAAGTTCTTTGACATGGTAGGAGGTCCAGCGGGAGACATAATTTGCCCCCGCCGCAATGGCAAGTTCACAAAGATCGAACGGAATCTCAACACACCCGTACGGTGTTGTGGAAGTCATACATCCTTTTGGTGATGTCGGGCTTCCCTGTCCGCCGGTCATACCATAGATCTGGTTGTTCATACAGACGACGGTGAGATCGATATTCCGCCGGCAGCCGTGAATGAAATGGTTGCCACCTATGGCGGCAAGATCTCCATCGCCGGTGAAGACCACGACATTCAGATCGGGGTTTGCCATTTTCACACCCGTGGCGAAGGCAATCGCCCGTCCATGAGTGGTATGCAACGAGTCAGTGACAATGTATCCGGGCGCACGCGAGGAACAGCCAATGCCGGAGACAAAGACTGTCTCCTCCTTCTTCCATCCCATCTGGTCGACAGACTGCGAGCGTGCAGTTGATAATCGTGCCATTCCCGCAGCCGGCACAGTAGATGTGCGGGAGCCGATCCTGCCGGTACCAATCCTCAAAACTCATCGGCCCGCCTCCAGGACAGCAACAAGTTCGGCAGGAGTATGAAGTTCTCCGCCCAGTTTCTGAACGCTTACAACTGCCACATTTACATGTCGTTCAATCTCCCGGACCATCTGCCCGAGATTCAGCTCAGGAACAATGAATCTTTGAACGTCCTTAAACAGCGCGAGAGCTTTTACGGGAAATGGCCAGACTGTGCGGAGTCGGAGGAAGCCGATGTCTTCGCTTGGGTTATCGTGCATTACCTGTTGGACCGTGCGAACAGGCGCACCGTATGCTATGAAGACCTGTTTTGCATCAGGGTTAATGATATCATAATCCGCGATCCGGTCGCAGGCAGATTCGATCTTGTCCACGAGTCTCTGGACAAGATTCGCGTGCAGTTTTGGGTTTGTCGCACAGGGGTACCCACGCTCATCATGGGTCAGTCCGGTCACGTGGACGCCGTATCCTTTCCCGAATTGCGGAAAACCCGGGATCAGATCCGCATCGGGTTTGAACGGTAATGTTCCCCGCACCAGTTCCTTTCGCGATACTCTTTCTACCGCATCAGGAACAATGATCTTCTCCCGCATGTGGCCTACGATCTCATCTGCCATAAGGAAGACTGGCACCCGGTACTGGTCCGCAAGATTGAATGCCCTGGCGGTGAGTTCGTACATTTCCTGAACACTTGCCGGGCAAAGTGCAATGATGCTGTAATCACCATGTGAACCAAACCGGCACTGCATCATATCGCCCTGTGCCCCCATCGTGGGCTGGCCTGTCGACGGTCCCCCGCGTTGCACGTTCACAATTACACATGGCGTTTCGGTCATAGCGGCGTACCCGATGTTCTCCATCATCAGGGAGAATCCGGGGCCGCTCGTCGCGGTCATAGCCCGTGCTCCGGTCCAAGATGCGCCAATCACGGAAGCGATGCTTGCAATCTCATCCTCCATCTGGATGAAAACATCATTTTTCTTCGGCAGCTTCACCGCCATGTGCTCGGCAACTTCTGTCGAGGGTGTTATCGGGTATCCCCCAAAAAAATTGCACCCCGCTGCAAGTGCACCTTCAGCACACGCCGTGTTTCCCTGCCAAAATTCAATTCGGGTCAATATTCAATCGCCACCTTGTGTGGTTCATAGGGTTGTTCGTCAGTCCAGTTGATTGCCTGATCAGGACAGGTGAGTTGGCAGACACCGCAGAGTGTTCGGCCATAGAGATTGCGCAGCCTGCAGTTGGTACAGCGTTCCGGCCGGTTGAGTTCGGGGACCACAATACCCCGGCGGTTGGCTTTTTTGCCTTCCTTAAAAATCTTGTAAGGGCACACTTTCGTACAGAGGTTGCATCCTTTGCACCGGGTCTCGTCTATGGCGAGTTTCATGTGGAGGTCCTGTTCGTATAGTTGTACTTCCCGCGTGAAAAAAACCTATTCTTTCGCGCAGTGACCGGGATGGCTTTTTGCGCTTCCGGAATACTGCGCAAACGCCTTTTCCGCGTAGTTTTTTGCTGATGCAAAAATATCATTACCGTGTGCGTCGATACCCACCACGAGAGGGAGATGATCGAGTTCGATCGCCCAGATAGCTTCAGCCATGCCGAGATCTTCGAAAAATACTCCTTTCAGTTTCATCCGCGATGAAGCGAGAGCCGCACACCCCCCGGTGAAGGCAAAATATATTCCCTTTCCCCTGAGTTGTTCCCGCACGGTGGCATTCATGCCCCCCTTTCCGATGAGGGCTTTTACTCCACGGGTAATAAGAAAGCCGGAAATTTCGTTCATCCGTGCTGAAGTGGTCGGCCCCGCCGCAATAACACGATTGCCCTGGATCACCGGTCCGCAGTGATAGATTACTGCACCCTTTGCATCAAAGGGGATTCCCTTTTCCATCATTCGCATGTGTGCCTCGTCCCGTGCGGTGTACACAATTCCGGAAAGTTCTACAGTATCACCCGCATGAAGGTCGAGAACTTCATCTCCCAGCGGCGTATGCAGCGTGCACACGTCTTGTTTTCACCGATCTACCTCCACGGTCGCGTGCCGGTTCGCCCAGCACTGGATATTGACCGCGACCGGCAGCGATGCGGTATGGCAGGACCCCGTCTTCACTTTAACAGCGAGCGCGGTAATGTCTCCCCCCAGTCCCATGGGCCCTATCCTGAGTTTGTTGATCGCAGAGCACAACTCGTGTTCGAATGAGTCCATCCGGTCAACGGGAAGGAGAAGCGCTTCCTTAGCGAAAGCTGGTGCCCCATCAAAGGTTCCCCCGATTCCGACCCCGACAAAAAGGGGCGGGCATGGCCTGCTCCCTGCAATAAGGACAGTTTCGACCACGAACTTTTCAATCTGATCCACCTGCGTCGGGAGAAGCATCCCGATCCGGGAAACATTTTCTGCGCCGGCTCCCTTGGGAAGGACCGTAACGGAAAAATGCTCGCCCGGTGTCACATGGATCGCCGGCATCCCGAATCCGGTGTTATCGCCGGTGTTTTTCCTGGAAAGGGGATCTACAACATTTGGCCGGAGGGGGATTTCCTTTGTTGCACGACGAACACCTTCCGCAACCGCATCATAGATTTCAGGGGTCAGAGAAATATCGGGAGGGAGGCTGAGGTAAACGACCGGGACGCCAGTATCCTGGCAGAGAGGGACGCGGAGCTGGTCAGCAATCTCGATATTTTTTAAGATATTCGCATACTCACCGCAAGCGACAGGATCCGTTTCAGATGCTGCCGCCTGCCTGATCACCTGCAGGACATCCGGAGGAAGGTGTATGACGGATTCCTGGTATGCACGAAACGTGGCATCCGCAAGAGCCTCATAATTTTTCTGATCAGCAGGTGTTCGCATTTACGTACACTTGAATGAGGGAGAATATTATACATATGGCCGTGGGGATGCCCGGCTGGAAAAAAGAAAGATAAAAAATTGAACGCTGATTAGTGTTTTCCGCCTTTTCCGCCTTTTGCGCCCTTTGCGGGTTCAGCGACTTTGGGTGCTGCTGCACCTTTTGCAGCTTCCCCGGCTTTGGGGGCTGCTCCCTTGGGTGCGGCGCCTTTCGCTGCGCCTTTGGCTCCACCCTTTGCTGCTTCTGCTCCTTTTGCGGGCTCAGCTTCTGCAACTTCTTCAACCTTGGGTGCCTCGACGACCTTCTCACCGACGAGTTTGGGGGCTGCTACGATTCTTCCGCTTACCTTGAGGACACTGGTCTTCAGATGGGAAGGTGTCGGTAATTTATATCCGGCATGGTGAAGTGCATCCTTGATTTTTTCCAGATATTGCGGTGTTGAATAGACCGTCATAATCTTCTGGTTTGCTTCAACCCTTGCTGCTGTGCCAACCGCCTTTCCAAAGGCCAGACGCATTCCTTCCGAGACACGGTCTGCCCCTGCACCGGTCGCCTGCTTGTTTTCACGAAGCACATGGTGGGGGAAAACCCGTACTTTGAAGTGGAAATTACTCCGCCCGACATCTCTCATCAGCCGGCGGTTACAGGTAATACGGGCTGCCTCAAGTGCGCTGTGCCGGATCTGGCACCGCTCTTCCACAACAAGGTCTACTTCCGTCGGGAATTCCTGGGAGAGGTTTCCCATCTCAAACTGCACGATCTTGCTACCGGGAACACCGCCCATATACTCGCGCCGGGTATAGGCCTTCTTGTTGACGTTCCTGTACATCTTTGCCGGTTTTCTAACCATCGCGTTCTACTCCTGTGTAATATTGGTAAAAGCGGGCATAACTGTCCACAAATGAACAGACAGCTATACCGGTACGCTCTACAAACTGCTTTAATAAAATGGAGATGCGGCGTATTAAACCTTACTGGACTGAACTTTTCTGATTGATCAGTTCCAGAACATGTCGCCGTATTTTCGCAAATTCCACGCTCGTCCTGTCCCGTGGCCGCGATTGTTGTATTGGAATGATTTCGCAGATGTGACCCGGGCGGGGAGAGAGCACAACAATCCGGTCAGCGAGAAAGACCGCTTCATCAACGCTATGCGTGACAAAAAGAATTGTCTTCCGTGTCTTGTCCCATATATCGATTAAATCATGCTGAAGCTTATTCCGGGTCTGGGCATCGAGTGCTCCGAATGGTTCGTCCATAAGGAGAACAACGGGTTCCATGGCAAGTGCTCTTACTACTGCAACACGTTGTCGCATCCCTCCCGATAATTCGTACGGGTAACTGTTACCAAACCCGGCAAGCCCGGCAAGCGAGAGGTAGTTGTCTACCACAGTCTGGATCCGGTCTTTCCCGATGCCCTGCATTTCGAGGCCAAATGCTATATTCTCACTGACCGTGAGCCATGGGAACAATGAATAATCCTGGAAGATCATTCCCAGTTTCGGACTCGGACGATCTATTATCGTTTCATTCATCAGGACATGGCCGGAACTCGGAGAATCCAGACCGGCAATGATACGAAGAAGTGTAGTTTTGCCACAACCGCTCGGTCCAAGGATACAAATAAACTCAGAGTCCTTTACCTCAAAACTGATGTCAGAGAGAGATTCTACCTGCTCCTGGCCGCCTTTTAAAAAACATTTTGAGATGTGATCTATCTTCAGGGTCATCGTTCAAGCCCTCTCCACCCAAACGAGCGTTTGTCCACGATCCTGAAAAGGTAGTCAAATCCGATGCCGATCAGGCCAATAACGATCATTCCTGCGATTATGACCGGCACCTGCCCGAAGTTGTATGATGAGATAATGAGGTACCCGAGACCGGAATTCGTTCCGGGCATCATCTCAGCGGCGACAACACACATCCATGCTATGCCGAATCCAACCCGCAGTCCGGTCCAGATTGTCGGTGCCGCTCCGGGGAGTATGACCCGCGACAGGATCTGGCGCTCTTTAGCACCGAGGATCTCTGCTGCCTCGACCCAGGTTTTCTTAACTCCTTTTACTCCGTCGAGAGTATTCAGGAGAATGGGAAAGAAAGCACCCATCCCTATGATAAATACCATGGAGAAAATGCCAATCTTGAACCAGGCCAGGGCGAGAGGGACCCAAGCGAGTGGTGGGATTGGACGAAGAAGTTGCATAAGAGAATCAAAAAGATCATGGATGATTTCCGAACGGCCCATCCCGATCCCGAGAGGGATCGCGAGGGCCGCGGCAACGAGAAAACCAGCTATTACCCGCTCGAGACTGATTATTGCGTTATCGACGAGACTTCCGGACCGAAACGTCAGCTCGCCGCTGAAAGGATTGATAAGCACCGCGAATACCGATTCAAGGCGTGGAAGGATGAACTGGTTATCCAGAACGATAGCGAGGACTTCCCAGCCGATAATGATTCCAAGCGGAAGAATGATCTTTATCGCAGAACGCCATGGAACTGATCCGGACTTGAAAATGCTGCGGCTCATTGAACGATTATTCCTGTACTATACGTACCAGCAAAGGGTGAAAAAGATGTTGAGATTAAAAAATGTTTGACTGATTGACGCTCAAGAGATTTCCTTAAAGGAAATCCCGCTGTCCTTAAGGGCATACTGGAGCATGACATCCTGAATGGATCCCTTTCCCGGGGCAGCGATCTTCAGGGGTTTACCTTCTGCTGAGCGCTGTTGTGCCCAGGTAACGAAACTCTTCCAGTCCGTAACAGGCGCGTTCACATCGACAACAAGGCCCGATCCTTCCGTGTTGACCGGGTTGATGATCTTGACGGGAGTTCCCTTATCAATCGCCGCAATTGCCGGAGGTACACCAACGTAACCCATTTGGACGATATCTGTTGCTGCCATCTGCATGACCTGCGGGCCGGCATCTCCACCGACAAGCTTGACTTCTGCGACTGGCACACCGTTCACAATGAGATCCGCCATATCAGGTCTTGCCATGGTCTGGTCGCGAGGTTTAAGGGCGACACCATACGTATCATTGAAATACTGCCATTTCTTGAGAGCGATATGGAGGGCTGCTGAATGCATGTCTCCGTTCAGGTAACCAATCGTAATTTGTTTAGTTAGTTTCTTTGGAGTTTTTATGGATCCTTTCGCCAGCATCTGTTTTGCATCCAGATACGGTGAGAATGCGAATAACTGGGCATCGAGCTGCTCCGATGTTGAGTTTTTCAGTTTGTTGGTTACATAGCCGAGCTGGATCTGGGTATTGACGAATCTCTTCGTACTGTTGACCCATTCTGGAGTGGGGTCATTCGTATATTTTACGGTCGGGAATGCATCGTCGAGCACATCGACTGAAGGAACCGTAACATTACCATACGTGAAGTTGCTGTTCCCGACAAGGAATGCTGCCTCGAGTTGCGAAGCTTCGGAGGGGTGGTCAATAATGTATTTACTGGACACCTGGGTAAGTGCACTCACTGCAGTGACGATATCCCCGTTCTGGGCTATGAGACTGTCACTTGCAAAAAGGATACAACAGGGATGATTGACATTGCTGTCATCAGGAGGAAGTCTGTCCGGAATAATCCACAACTTTCCCGATATTGGCCTCACTTGCGATTGATACGAAGGGCTGCCAGGCAATGTATCCGTCGACCTGTTTTGTTGCAAGGAGCATAGGCATTGGCCCGACACCTTTGCTGTACAGGATTCCCACCGAAGTTCCCGATGATAGGGTCTGCGTCGGGGTTAGAGTCCCGGAATTTGCGGGAGCCTGGGTGCAACCCGCAATGATCAGTAACAGGAAAACTGCAATAAGTGCAGTAGCCATCATTTTCATCGATTTCATGATGATACTATTATTCCGCCAATAATAAAAAAGTATACCATCTGGCCCCATTTTATCTATTTTTGTCACAAATTTATAGTAATAATTATACAATTGGGATATTTTTATGATATAAATGTCCAAGAACTATTTTATGACAGAGGGGGAAAATATTTCCCGATTTAACCCAATTGTATCTGTTATGGTACAGGCTGATCCCATAAATCGTCTTACGCGCGCCGCACTCCTTTCCGATGAGGAGTTTGTATCCACGCTTAACGACCTTCTCCGTCACGATCTGCGGATCAGTGTCAGAGAACTGTCTGAAAAGAGCGGGATCGCCCAAAGTTCTTTGTATAAAATCATGCACGGGAAACGATCCCCGAACCTATCCACGTTCAGGGAGATAATCCGGGCAATCCGCCAGTTTTACCACACGGGCGATGAGGATTTTATTGGACTCATCGTAGCGAGATCGGTCCTTGAGAGCGTGACAGACAGGGTCACCGATATCGACGGTCAGAGAAGGAGAGTGCGGGAATACCCCGTTCACACAATGGAAGATGCAATCGTTGCGGCGGTACGGGCGGAACGTGAAGGTGCGATTGCGATCGTATGTGCACCCATCGTTTCGAGCGTCATAGAACAGCTCGTGCAGGTTCCCGTGGCGACGATTATTCCCAGAGGATCCGTGCAGCGCGCAATAGAACTTGCTGCGAGAAAGGCGTGGCTTTAATCTTTGTATAACCAATAAAATAATGAGTGGAATCAGAGGAGAACCGATGCGGACCGACGTAGTAAGGCTGGGAAGACTCTCGGGAGAAAGGACGGGAGAGATGATGAAGTTCCTCTCGTCAATGCGTGCAGACCGGTGCATCGCGGATGCAGATGTTCTTGTTGACATCGCCCACGTCCTCATGCTGGATAAACAGAAGATCATCGAACGGGACGTCACGAAACAACTGCTTCCTGCATTGCTTGAGCTTTTCGATGAAGGGGTTCCTGATGAAGCATTTGATGACCGGTTTGAGGATGTCCACGCCGGGATAGAGACCCTTCTTATTGACGCAATTGGCGTCGAAATTGGTGGACGGATGCACATGGGAAGATCGCGCAACGACGAAGTTGCAACGTGTATCCGAATCAAATTACGCGAAGACCTTCTCAAACAGCTGGCTGCACTCCTAAAAGTAAGAGAAGTCCTCGTCGCCCTTGCGGAGCAGCATATCGAGACCGCAATGCCCGGTTTTACCCATATGCAGCATGCCCAGCCAACCGTCCTTGCTCATCATCTCCTCGCATACGAGCAGGCTTTCTCAAGGGATTTCGACCGTCTGAAGGATGCCTATGCAAGAGTTAACCAGTCTCCCCTTGGGGCAGCAGCATTCGCATCCACCGGTTACCCGATAAACCGTGAGTTCACCGCGACAATGCTGGGATTTGACGGGGTCGTCGTTAACACGATGGATGCTGTCGCAACCCGCGACTTTGCCCTGGAGACCCTTGCTGATCTTTCCATTCTGATGGCAAACACAAGCCGCCTCTGTGAGGAACTCATTATCTGGAGCTCGTCATTCGTAAAATTTGTGAACCTCGACGATGCGTTCTGCTCTACATCATCGATCATGCCGCAGAAAAAAAATCCGGATGTGGCAGAGATAATGAGGGCAAAAACCGGGTACCGTTTTCGGTGCATTCACCGGAGCACTGATGACCGTGAAGGGTCTCCCCATGAGTTATAACCGCGACCTCCAGGAACTCACGCCGAATGTCTGGCGGGGGATGAGAGATGCGAAAGAGAGTTTACGGTTACTGGTCGATATGCTCTCGAGCGCTACTTTTGATACGGAACGCATGAAGGAAGAGGCCGGGAAAGGGTTTTCGACCGCTACTGAACTCGCCGATACCCTTGTAAGGACATACGGGCTGCCATTCAGGACGGCTCACAATATTGTGGGAAGGGCAGTCCAGAAAGGGAGCCTGTCGCTTGCAACGCTTGAAGAAGCAGCAACGGAGTTGGGCGGGAACATTTCACTAAAGGCAAAAGGGCTTACACAACAGAATATTGACGATGTCCTTGATGTGAAATACTCCATTGCTCTCCGTAAAGCTACCGGAGGGCCAGCTCCTCTCGCGATAAAAATCGCGATAGAGGAACGTAAGAAACAACTCGATACAGATTCCGGAACAATCGATTCAAGACTTGCAAAACTGTCAAAAGCGAAAGATGAAATGATAATGGAAGCGAGGAGGCTGGTAGCATAACCAACCAGCTGGCATCCGGGGATTTGGTGGAGTGCAAGTACGGAGGGAAGAGCAGAAAAGGCACTTTCATCACGGTTCGCAATGGCATGGCCGTGATTAAGCTGGATTCCGGATATAATATCGGTATTCCTCCTGAATCATGTAACTTCGTCGGGAGACTTGAAGCAGAGCCAGCAAAAAAGATAGAAATAATCCAGAACAAGGACCTGCCGGAGCTTTCCATTGTTTCAACAGGTGGCACCATTGCCAGCCGGATCGATTACCGGACCGGCTCCGTAACAAGCCAGTCAGATGCTGCAGCAATCCTGCAATCGATTCCCGAACTCGCAACTATTGGAAATTATACCACAAAGTCCCTCTATACAATCCTGTCTGAGAACATGACCCCGGCAATCTGGAAGGAACTTGCCGGAGCAGTGTACGAAGAAATCAGGAGAGGCGTTTCCGGAGTTATCGTCACTCATGGGACAGACACGATGGCCTATAGTGCTGCAGCGCTCAGTTTTATGATCGATACACCAGTCCCGATTGTTTTTGTCGGATCACAGCGTTCCGCTGACCGGCCTTCAAGTGACAATGCGATGAACGCAGCGTGTGCCGCTAAGGCTGCAACCAGTGATCTCGGCGAAGTATCTATCGTAATGCACACGGGAACGAGTGACGATACATGCGCCATTCACCGGGGAACGCGAGTGCGCAAAATGCATACTTCCCGTCGTGATGCATTCCAGAGTGTCGGTATCCCACCCATCGGTTCCGTAACGTATCCATCACTTGAGGTAAAACTTCAGGACTATGCGGTCAGGAGAGATATTTGCCGGCTGTCTTTACAGAATAAGATTGACGAAAAGTGTGCCTTACTCTATTTTTACCCCGGCATGCCAGCAGAATTTCTTGAGACGTACCAGGAATGTAACGGTCTAATCCTTGCCGGTACAGGGCTTGGGCACGTGAGTACCTCGCTTATTGCGGGGCTACGCAGGTTTATTGATAGTGGAACCGTTGTTATGATGACGTCCCAGTGCCTCAATGGAAGGGTATGCGACAGGGTCTATGATACCGGGCGTGATCTGTTGGATGCAGGAGTTATCGAGGGTGCAGATATTCTTCCGGAAGTGGCACTCGTGAAGATGATGTGGGTTCTTGGAAATGAGAGAAACCCGGAGAGAGTAAAGCGTCTTCTCAAGACCAATCTCAAGGGCGAATGCATGAGGAGGAGCGCTCATGGATTGTAAAGATTCCCGGCTCACGGCGGGCATCGAGATCCACCAGCAGCTCAACACGAAAGAGAAACTCTTCTGCCACTGCCCAACAGTTCTTCGCGATGTTGCGGAGCATTCGGGGGAGTTCTTCCGGTATCTCAGGGCAACAGAAAGCGAGATGGGCGAGATAGATCGGGCAGCAAAAGAGGAGATGAAACGGGATCGTAAATTCTGCTATTATACGTATGATACGACCTGCCTTGTCGAGAACGACGAAGAACCACCTGCACCCCTTAACGACGAAGCGCTTTCTGTCTGCCTGACAATAGCCAAAATGTTTGGTATGACCCCAATTCCACAGGTTCACACAATGCGCAAGCTGGTAATCGATGGCTCGAACACCAGCGGGTTCCAGCGCACCGCCCTTGTCGCGATGAACGGATTGCTGCCGAATGGCGGTGAAATCGAAACTATCTGTCTTGAGGAAGAAGCTGCGCAACGCGTGAAGGATGATACATTCTCGCTGGACCGTCTTGGGATTCCCCTTATCGAGATTACTACATCGCCCTGCATGCACACCCCGGAAGAAGTCCAGCAGGTTGCAGAATATATCGGCATGGTCCTTCGTTCTACGGGAAAAGTGAAACGGGGTATTGGTACAATTCGCCAGGATGTGAACATCTCTATTGCCGGAGGGGCTCGGGTCGAAATTAAGGGAGTCCAGGAACTGGACCTCATTGCCGAGGTCGTGAGGCGCGAGGTCCAGCGGCAACAGAACCTCATCGGGATACGAGACGAACTCATCGGGAGAAATGTGCATGTTGATCATGCCCGGCATGAAAAACGTGACCGGGCTGTTTGCTGGGACAAAATCAACTGTCCTGAAGAAAGCAAAACATATCCACGCGATCAAGTTGGATGGCTTTGCCGGCATTATGGGAAAGGCAATCCAGCCTGACCGACGCCTCGGCAGCGAAATGTCTGACTATGCCAAGAAATGCGGTGTCGGCGGAATATTCCATACCGACGAACTGCCTGCCTATGGCGTGACTCCGGAGGAAGTCCTTCTCCTTCGTAATACCATGGGTGCTTCCGAATCGGACTGCGTGGTTATCGTAGCCGGGGCCAGTGAAAAGCAGGCGGTTTGTGCCCTTAATCAGGTTATTACAAGGGCACGAATTGCCTTCTCTGACTCACCCGTACCGGAAGAGACCCGGAAGATGCTCGAAACCGGCAGTTCTGCTTACATGCGCCCTCTCCCCGGAGCTGCAAGGATGTACCCTGAAACGGATGTCCTTCCCGATAGCATCGATGAAACCCGGTGGGGGGCCATCGAAATACCGGAACTTATTTCAGAAAAAGCCGGTCGTTACGCAAAAGAATATGGAATCGATCTGGCATATGCAACTCAACTCATCACTTCAGAGAAACTCCCCTTATTCGAGAGTGCCGTCGCCGGGGGAATAAAACCAAAACTCGCTGCATTCACTATCCTCTCAACAACAACAGAACTAAGGAGAGAGGGCGTCGAGATCAGAACGGTGCCCGATTCTGATTATCTCGGTATCTGGCACGCTGTTGAAGATGGCCGGGCTGCAAAAGAAGCAATTCCTGATATCCTTCGCAGCATCGCTTCCGGATCATCGGTCGATGAAGCGCTGGCAAAACTCGCTCCGGTCGTGACGCGGGATGAACTCGAATCAATCGTGAAAAAGATAATTGCCGCGCGGCTCGACTTTATCAGGACGAAAGAAAAAGCTGCACTCGGACCCCTTATGGGACTTGTGATGGCAGAAGTTCGTGGATCCGTTGACGGCAAAATTGTGAGCGGGATACTCAAGAAAGAGATTGATACGGCTCTTTCCGAAAAAAAGTCCTGAAATTATTTTGACAAGTCCCGGAGTGAACACGCGCGAACATTTATGAGTGGGGCAACAGAATTAGATAAGGAGTTTAATTATGGGTAAGACAGGCACAACCATCTGGGCACAGGTAAAAGGGGTAAAGGGTCAGATCAGGCTCGTCCCCAAAAAGGAAGGGGAACACAAGACTCCCGGACCAAACCAGCGGTTCAAAGGCTGGTGCAAGTGTCAAGCAGATCGACAGGATGGCAGAAGAGAACCGTGGAAGAGGCGGGGGCGCACGGAAAGGCGGCAGAGGCGGCAGGCGTGGCGGCGACCGTTCCGGGGGATCAGGGATTAATGAATCGACTGCTAACCCGATGATTCGCCGACACATGCGCAGGCCAAAAGTATCTGCACTCGGCGCTAAGGCAAAGTCTGCCCGATAATATTCCGGCTCAAAAATCAACGCCCGCGATGGGTTGAGAGGCTCACCCGGCCCCTCTTGTTTTTTAAAAGATCTCCTTCTCAAGGCATTTTGAATGATAACTATATTTTATCAACAACGTCTATGGTGAGTATGGATCTTCCAACTGCTGTAAAAAGTTACCAGTTCGGCGAGCGGGCGAAGGCAGAACTAATCATGGCATCTCAGTTGTGCCTTGCGCTCACCGGTTTCTCTGCCCAAGAGAAGAACGGTGGTCGAAGAATGCTCCTGATGACAATAGAGAATATTCGTAGTGATCTTCAGTTTGCCCTGAGAAGTACTGGTCAGACTGAGTTCCAGAAAGCGACGAATTTTCTTAATGAAGCAATCTCCCTACTTGAAAGCAATCAACCGGACCAGGCAGCGGAGAAGATTGCGTCAGCAATAAGTGCATCTACCACATCGGCACAGGAAGCATGGCAGGTGCTGTCGGAACATGGACTCCTCTGATTTCCTTGGATTTCTTACCAACCGGACATCAGTCCGCGAGTACGAGAAAGATTCCCTGACACAAGAAGAAGTCGAATACATACTCGACTGTGCAGGTCCCGCTCCAAGCGCCGGTAATCTCGAAGCATGGGACGTTATTGTCGTTGCCGATGAAGAAGTCCGTCTTGCTCTTGCCGACGCAGCATTCAGACAATCGCATATTGAAAAAGCTTCAGTGGTTTTTGCGGTTTGTACTAATTATGTCCGGTCAATGTCACGTTATGGAGAACGGGGAATCCTGTATGCTGTTCAGGATGCAACGATTGCCTGTACATACATGATGCTCGCGGCCCACGCCAGAAATCTCCATTCATGCTGGACAGGTGCATTCGAAGAGGAAGAGGTACGTGATATTCTACAACTACCCCAGCACGTCCGCCCGATTGCTCTCCTTGCAGTCGGGAAGGGACATCAATCCGGTGTGCTGTCAGATCGGATGGTTATTGGGGAGCATGTGCACCAGGATATCTGGTAGGTGAAAATTATGCCCGACTATAATGTAATAATTGAATCCGCATGGGTACTTCGCGACGTAAAATCGCTCGATGATGCAATTGGAATTGCAATTAGTGAAGCCGGAAAACGGTTGAACCCCGGAGCTAAATATGTGGAGGTGGAAGCTGGTTTTCTCACCTGCCCCTACTGCGAAGAAACGCTCTCCAGTGCAATCGTTGTCGCTGATACCGCCCTCGTTGGCCTTGTTCTTGAGATGAAGGTTTTCCGTGCGGAGACAAAAGAGCACGCTGAACGCATTGCTAAATCTGTAATAGGGAAAGCGTTACGGGATATCCCCTTAAAGGTCCTGGAAGTGCAGGAACTATGATTCATGTCATAGGCCACACTGCGGTAGATCACATTTCAAAGGTTCCTCACCTGCCAGCTGAAGAACTGTTCAACACATATCACCGATCGCCAGATTTACTTCGGCGGGGGTGCAGCAAACATTGCAGCTGGCATCGCAAAACTCGGTGAGCAGTCCACCCTACTCTCTTGTGTCGGAGGTGACTTTGCAGGCAGTGATTACGATCGCTGGATGAAGGACATCGGGGTTCACCAACAGTTTTTCCTGGAGCCCGGGGCACACACACCGACCGCGTTTATGTTTACCGACGATGCCGGGGACCAGATGACATTCTTTGAATGGGGGGCGTCAAAAGCCTTCGCAAGCGCCACGGCTCCAGCACTTCCGATCGTTCACATGGCTACTGCAGACCCTACCTTCAATTGCAAGGTTGCGGAAAAAAGTGAGTTTGTCTCCTTTGATCCTGGTCAGGACGTTTTTTACTATTCCAAAGAACAGCTGGAATCGATAATTGCCAATACTGATATCCTCTTCGCCAACCAGCATGAAGTACACCAGATGTGCTCCACGCTCAATATTTCCAAAGAGAAACTCATCGGGCAGGTCGACACTGCAATTTTTACTATGAGTGGTGATGGGAGTACTCTCTACACAGAAGGGAATAATTACTTTGTACCCGTAGTTCCTGTGAAACTGGAGGATCCAACGGGGGCCGGAGATGCGTACCGGGCTGGATTTCTCTCGGCGTTTGTTAAGGGATATCAAAAACTCACCTGTTGTAAGATTGGAACCGTAGCCGCTTCATTCGTCGTCGAACGGGTTGGATGCCAGACGAACCTCCCTGACTGGAAGTCGATGGAATCCCGGTATGTGAAAAATTTTGGCGCGCTTGAGATTCCATCAAAAACCGGTGAATAAGGATGAGCTGGGCAGCACTCACTTCCGGGGGAAAAGATTCTGTCCTGTCAATCCAGAAGGCTATCGATAAGGGGATGGATGTCCGGTACCTTGTAACGGCCCGCCCCAAAAACCGGGACTCCTATATGTTTCATTCCGCCAATCTCGATGTGGTCCCGGTTATCGCCAGAGTCGGTGGAATGGAGTATATCGAGATCGAAACACACGGCCGCAAAGAGGAGGAGCTTGCGGATCTCGAATCGGGGCTCGCTTCGTTAGATGCAGAAGGCGTTATCGCGGGTGCAGTTGCATCGGTCTACCAGGCAGACCGGGTTAAAGCCATCACTGACCGGCTCGGATTATCCCTCTTCACACCATTATGGCATATGGATACTGAACTACTTCTTGGCGAAGTGGCAGACCGAATGGACGCAATGATAATAGTGACCGCAGCAGAAGGTCTTGATGAAACCTTCCTCGGCGCTCACATCAACAGGGATCTTATCGCCAGGCTCAAGCGTGTTGCTGCAACTCGCCGGATCAACCTCGCAGGAGAAGGGGGGGAGTACGAGAGCCTAACCCTGAACGCCCCATTCTATTCTCGTCCAATTACCTACAGCAGGTACTGAGATCAGGTCTTCTTTGGATCGCCATGAGCTCGTAATCGGAGGATTTTCTTAATGGCGCAGGGAAGCGATGTCAAATTGGGACAACTGACCCGGTACATTTTTACTGCGCCCTCGTGGAAACGTTCATTGTTCCTTATTATTCTCCTCGGACTCTTAATTGATGGTGCCAATGCCCGTGCATGGCTAAGTCTTCCGTTTACCAATGCCATTGCATTTTCTTTGCCATCAGCCGTAACAAGTTATTTTGCACTACCGGAAGAATTCCTGTTCTCGGGTACCATCGCATTTACTATTCCGGCGATTGCGGCGCTAGTATTAACCAAACCGATAGTTGAGTACGGCGGCAAGACAATGACCTGGAACCGTTCGGGTTTGCTCGCTTTGTCCTGTACAGTTTTTGGCGTAATCATAACCCTTGCGGCTGCGGTGATATCCCCAAAATTCATCCCCCTGTTTTACGCGATTTCTCTCGGTTTTATTTTTGGGCTCAGGCTTTTCGTGCTCGTCGCTATCGCTGATTACCGGGTACCCCACATGATCATCCCGGCTCTTACCCAGAGTGGGGTTGGCATGATTGCCGGCATGCTCCTGTTCTCACCGGCTTTCGGCCTCTTTGTTTTCGTCCTCCACCTGGTTTTCGGCCTCGGCTTTGCCATCCTGATCTGGATGATCGAGCGCCCGCTTCAGCGTGCGTTTAAGATCCGGGGGCTTGCTTTTATCAACGCGTTCATCGCCCACATGACAGATGGATCAAAAGGTATGGAGGAGTTCTTCCGAGAGATTGGAGAGGAGATATTTGTCCCGCAGGTAAGTTTCTTCTTTCAGCGGGAGAAGGGCGAACCGATTATTTTTACCATCCCAAATCTCCATCCGGGTCCCATGGGCGAGATTGGGGGGGGAAATCTTCCCAAAGTAATTCATGACAACTTTGAGGATGAGACTCTGGTTGCACATGGATGTGCGACCCATGATTTTAATCTTGTTTCCGAGAGCGAGATAAACAAAGTGATAGATGCGGTGAAGAAGTCGCGGCAGGGGCTCGGATACTCGGCGCTGGCCGGAAAATCGGGACGTGTCACCGTTGGCTCTGCGCAGGTTCTTTATCAGCGCTTTGGTGATTCCGTGCTTTTGGTCACTACCCGCTCTCCCCATCGGACAGAAGATCTGGATTTCTCCATCGGCGCGACTATAATGGCAGAGGGACATCGCTGGTTTCCCAATGTAGCTGTCGTGGATGCGCATAATTGTATGACGGACCTTTCGTCACCGGTACTTCTCGCCACGCTCACCGCAACAGAATATCAAGATTCTTCCCTCGAAGCAATGAATACATGTCGAATTGCCCCTCTATATCCATTCAGAATCGGTGTGTCTCATCTCATGGTTCCCTACAGCCGGGAACAGGGTTTTGGAGATCTGGGTGTCCAGGTAATAGTGACTGAAGTAGATAACCAGCGGACCGCCTATGTTCTTATCGATGGAAATAATATGGCAGCAGGTGTGCGCGAAAAACTCCTTGACAAAATCCTTACTTTCGTAGACTATGCGGAGGTAATGACTACCGACTCCCATGTCGTAAATACCATTACCGGTAAAAACCCCGTCGGTATGCACATCACAACAGATGAATTTCTCCCGTATATCACGCAAGCACTTCATGCTGCCATCGTCAATCTTGCGCCCTCAAGGGTCGCCTCGAGCACAGCACATTGCGAGCATGTCGTTGTTTTTGGTTCCAACCGGATCTCTCAACTAGCCAGTACAGTGAATGCAATGCTCGTCTTTGTTGCACCCCTGTCACTGGCGATGCTCCTCTTGGCGTTTTTACTCTCGCTTGTCGCGTACGTAGTTATGGTCTGAAAAATTTGTAAATGAGTTATCGAACAACAGGAGATGCATTCGAATCGAATGGATTGGTTCTCATGGCAAGTGAGAAGAGGTAAGGGTATGTCTTTTTTAAATAATTCATATATGCTATCCATTCGACGATAAGAACTGCATATGCTCGATTGATATCAACAGACAGATGATCGTAATCGTTTGAAGGTAGACCCGTAAGGCGATCTCTGGCCATCAGCTCATCAGTCAGGTGAAATATTGCCTGAATAAGCGGAGCAAAACTATCGTGCTCTATAATCTGGGGATTTTCCAAGAGTGCAAGAAGGAAACGTCTATTCTGAATAAGAAAATCGCGTAATATCTCAAGGTCCAAGTCTCCGCTCTTAATTTTGCATGAATGGTTTTTCAAAACAGCCGTTGCATGTGCGAAATCTGCCTCTGACCAATGGTTTGTGACAATCAGACCAGCACGGATCTCCTCAACCCCAGGATCGTGAGACTGAATTTTTTTAGAAGATTTGTTCCCATTTCGGAAAAAAAGGCCCCGATAATCATATTGAGTTTTTCGAATCTCTGCCTGCGTTCACGCTCATCAATCAGGAGTTCTATTGCATTTGCAACGACACCAACAAAGCAACCGACACCTATGAGAATAATGAAAATTACAAGAATCTTTCCTTCGGGTGTAATTGGATGAAGATCGCCAAGCCCAACCGTCGAAATAGTTGTGACAAAAAAATAGAACGCATCGAGAGGCGGGAATTTTTCGAAATAGATTAGACCGATCATTCCGATAATAAAGACACCTATGAGAATACTCAGATAAATCCGAAGCCTGAGGGATTGTCTGGACAACATCAAAACGAAATATTCTATCATCCTATATAAAATATAGGAGAAATTGGCAGGTTTTTCAAACATTTTCAAAGTTAGAAAATATATCCGTGTTAAAATTCCACAATTTAACGAAATTTTGCTTTGTAGCAGGAAGAATCGAAAATCTAATTACGATTATGATACCCCCGACCAGATTCGAACTGGTGTCGCCAGCTCCAAAGGCTGGCATGATTGACCGCTACACCACGGGGGTTCTTATCCAGTTCTTCTTTGAAAAGAACATTATTGATATGCGTTTTTGACCTATAAGGATAACTTTTGTCCAAAAAACATTTTGATCTTCTCTTGAAATGGAGGGTGATTTGAAATCTAATCTTTCAGTCATTTGAATTATGTGAAATGAAATTACATTTTTATGATCCAATCACAATATCGGTTCGTGGTTTTTCAGGAGATGATTTTTTCTGGATCTCTTTTTGAATATCTTCTGGTTTTATCAGGTTATCTTCAATCTTCTCTGATAACCTTGGTTGCCGGGACAGGATTTCCCTACTGACCTTGAGTTGGTCTTTCATGATCACTGACATTTCTGCGAGGATTTTATTTTGTGCTAATAAAAGAGCCTCGAAATTGCGTGCGTTTTCAGATCCGTCATCTACATCAGGCACCGGTTGTCGTTTCTTGACAAATTCGCTGCGGCGTTTCCATATTTTGCTAATACTGTCGATGCCCTTCTTTTTATTGGGAAACATCTCACGGTACCGTTCGTAAAATTCGTGACTGTCAGTACACTGAGTGACGAGATCAATTTCTGCATCATCGATTTTCTCATATTTTCTTTTATGAATTTTAGGCATAAAAAATCCCCATTATGAATATGTTAAAAGTGAAATTTAGATTTTGTTATCCTATCTTCAACAATTAGATATCCACATTATTGGATTCTTTAATCGCTCGTTAATAGAGATCCAGATAGGAATAATCTTGAAAAAATTTAATTTTAGAATTCACATCAAAATGGATTTTACTTAAGGATCCTCCGGGCAATCAGATGTCGAAAAAAATAAACAATTGGATATTTTCAAGGAATTTTGATAACTCGATTTTTTATATTTTTCACCTCAAACAGATAAAAAATAAAATATCCGGGCATATCTCCACCGATGCTAATTGGGCAGCAAAATTGTTAAATGAGGATAAGGAAATTTTTTATTTTTTAAAGATGACGAGGAGTCAGGCAATCCAAACATCAACAAATTGAAAGATTTGGATACAAATAGAGTGATTGGTTTGTATTCGTAACATTCAAAATTTAAAATTTTGGATTAAGAACTTCATGAGTCAGAAGAATGGATTCTTTTGGTGAAATTTAGATTATAATTATAAAAATTGTAGAACTAATACTCCTGCAATTGTAATTATTTTGAAAATATTGGATATTAAGAAATTTTTCATCTGAAATTAGAAATCAAAAAGAATTTAATTTGTTTTTGTATAAAGTAAATAAAAAAAATCAAATTAAGAATAAAATTTAACTATCTTTTTGAGGAGAATAAAAAAATTTCAAAATTAGTTATGTCAATCCAATTTTCCAATATTTTTGAATGATAATTTCCAAAAGAGCTCGCCCGGTAAAAGATGAGAAAAAAATTCCAGTAATTTTTTTTGAACTGACGAATTAATTAAATGCCATCGAGGAATGTAAAAATTGATAACACAGAAAAAAACATTTCACTAAAAAATCTCAAAACAATGGTTTCCCCCCGGAATCTTGACTATTTTGCCCAGGAGCGGATCCCTCTCGATGGTTTCAAATGTTTTTATCAGTTGAATTTGAATACTAATATTCTAAAATCCAAAAATATTCATGATTTATGTAGATTAATAACGAACATCAATCTCCTTTTTTATCAATACCCACAGAAAAAAACTGGAGGGGTTCCGTATATCTCCGACCAGATTTGACATTTTTAGGCAAATAACCACTATGAATAACAACTCATGAATTTTCCCAATCGGACATTATTGAGCTTTCTTGAAATCAAAAAAAAAATCAAAAAATGAAAACTAAAATCATGGGAAATATTAAAATCCAATTGGAATATTAATGTATAGCATCATGTAGTTTATGACAATTTTTGTTTCATCATAAATATCGAGAGATTGAGGCTGATTTTTGATTTAGAGGAAAAATTAAGGAATAAAAAGAAAATACATTTTCGGATGATTTTTGGCATAACAAATTGGCTGAGCCTGTACAAAATTAAAAAACACTATAAGAAATAATTATCCAATTCTAATTTACGTACTTTCGACTAAATTGAGATTATTTAAAATATAGAAATTTAGATTATATAAGACCACATTTTTATTAATCCACACAAAAATGAAATTCTTCTTTTTTTGCGAGACAGAAATCGGTAATAATTAATTGCTAACCGTTTTGCGTTAAATTCGAAAAAGCATAAAAAATCAAAAAAATCCTTTAAGCAGAGATTAGTTTATTTCATTTTTATTGGAGAGTGGGAAAAACTGCTGGTATACCTGGCGACGTTCGTCAATATCAGTGTGCAAATAAATCTCAGTTGTTTTTATAGATGAATGGCCGAGATTTTCCTGTACGACCCGCAAATTCTTTGATCGTTTGTATAATTCGCTGGCATAACTGTGTCGAATTTTATGAGGAGTAATCCCATTCGGCGCATAATGCTTAAAAATGTGCTGAATTGCCCGACAAGAAATATTTTTTCCTTGTTGGCCGATGAAAAGCGGACCACTAATCCTGTTCCCAATAAATTTGAGAATGTCTGAAAGGGTGTCATCGTCGACGAAAACAATTCGGATCTTGTCACCTTTTCCCCGGATCCGAATGGTATGTTCGTCGAAATCTATCTCCCCTATATCGATATTGCACAACTCAGATACCTGGACGCCTGTGGCATAAATTGTTCTCACAATAAGTTTGTCCCGAGGATCCTCAATTGAATCGATGAGGCGCTGAACCTGGTTATGCTTCAGGTATTTTATCTCCTGCTGTTTAATTCGGGGTCTTTCGACACCGATAAGAGGGTTAATGCTTACAGCACCTTGTGTGTAAAGAAAGCGGTAAAAAGAGCTGAGGGTTGATATTATTCTGTGAACGTTTTTGGTTTATAGGTTCTCGTTGAAGAAACAAATGAGAGATAATCGGTTATAACTATTGGCGTAACTTCAACAGTCGTATCGAGCCGGGCAGCATCAAAATCCTTCCAGTAAATGACAAGCTTCGTCACTTCCGTATTCCGGCGCAGCCATACGTAATAGCCAAAATGTTTTATAACCTGCTCGTAACTGTCGAGCGTGCGGATTGAATAATTTCGCATGCGGAGGTAATTCCGATAACTTTTGAGCCACTCAGAAAAATAACCGCTTTCCATGCTCTATTCTATTTTATCTCAATTAAATAAAGGTTTGCGCAGAATACCTATTCTGCGACAAGTCCGTTTTCTCTTTTTTCGACGAGACTACGATTTTAAAAATCGTAAAAATCAAGGAGTATTGATATAATAAAAATACTATATTTATTTGTGTTAAAACGATTGTTTTCGTTTTAATTCACAATATCATGAAAATACGAAAAAGTCTTAAAAAAACAGGTGTGGCGAGCCTTTCTGATATTTCCGACGAAGAACCTTTAGTTTGAAAAAAATTGGTTTGTGTGCCATTAATTTGTTTTATTGTTTAGAAGTTATTTTGTGAATTTAATCTGTTTAAGAAATTGAAAGAGAATATCATCAAGGAATTCAATAAAAATTAACGGCAAATTCGTACATGGTTTTTCCAAACCGATTTGGAGTCAGATTGTATACGTTGTGTAAGAATTGTCCGATATGCGTTAAATTAACTCAAGTGATATTCCTTTATCCTGACGTTTTGCACGCACTTCAAAGCGGATTTTTTTCGAAATCCACAAAAAAGTTTCCATCAGATTTTGATATGCAAGATCAGACTAGTCCGTTCAATAAGGTTTTCCCGTTGCTATATGCAACCTAATAAAATTGAACATTTTGCTCTGTAGAAATCCTATCCAAAACAGACGGTACCGATGACCGAAAGATCTAAGGTACATTGTCTCCTAACTTTGATGTGTCGTCAAAAAGTAAGGAGACAATTAAAAGATTGGCGAGCCGGAATATCAGGTTTATCCGAGCTGCGCATTTCGATTGTGAAAGCAATACGAATTACCCCGTATTCCTGTAAATATTCGAAAAAGATCTACACCCAGTATCAACTTCTCGTCCTGATTCTCTTCAAAGACTACCGGAACCAGCACTATCGGGATTTCATTGAAGATATTGGAGACATGGAATCAATCCAAGAGGAACTGGATCTTTCAGTCGTGCCCCATTTCACGACACTTCAGAAATTCTTCTGCCGGATAAAAACCCTGTACCTTCGCTACGCGTTCAGGAAAACTCTGAATCTGTTTTATTCCAACGACGATCCAATCCCAATCACGGCAATCGATTCATCCGGGTTTACCAGCGGATATTCGAGTCACTATTACTCAGCCAGAACCGGTAAGATTCGAAAACATTTCCTGAAAACTTCGATCTCGGTTGATACCGATCAACAGGTGATCACCGGGTTCATCGCTTCGAAAAGCCGGGTCCACGATACCCGGCACGCACACAGATTACTCCGACAATGTCACAAGATACGAAGGTCAGATTGTTATGTTATGGATCGGGGATACGACTCTGAAGCGATTCATCGTCAGATCCGAGAAGACCTGCATGCCGATTCAATCATTCCGATCCGTTCCTGGAATAACGAGGTTGTCGGAGGAACTTACCGTCAGGAAATGGCTCAACAGTTCGATGATGTCAGATACCGAAGACGACAACTGGTTGAAAACAAATTTTCAGTCCTGAAAAGAAAGTTCAGTGGCGATCTAAAAGCAAGAAAATTCGTTATCCAGATGAAGGAAATCGCCGGGAAAATGATTGTCTGTAACATTCACAGGTTCTTACAATTTCTCGTCATTGAGGTTTTCTACAGAGCAGAAAATTTAGGATCCCTAGATTTTTATCTTCGATTCTGCTCCAAGAATTTTTGTCGCGTCTTTCCATTAAGAATAATATCCAATGGGAAGTATTGGTTATCATGAGTACCGTGGAAAATTCTCAAATGTTGACCCCGCAGGAAGTAGCTGAAATACTTGGGATTCACCCAAAAACGGTCCATCTATGGTTAAGAACAGGTAAACTAGAGGGTGTAAAAATATCCTACCGTTCCTGGCGCATCCCAAAAGCAGCTTCAGCTGCATTTATTGAAAAGAACAGAAATGTCAAATCGAGCGGAACAGACATTAATGAAGGTCTGAATTTTCCCGACAAAAATGAAGCAAATCAAATAAAAAATCCCAGAATTGAGGAAAATTCGAATCCCGAAAAAACAAATATGAAACTTTATATCCGAGATATAATGAGGGAATCCGAACCAACATAAAAAAAAAACGATTCATGTATAGATCTTTTCATTGGTCCAGCAATCACAAAATTACTTTATGGTCGACGTCAGAATACATTTTTTTGTCAAGAAAATTCCATAACTATCTTGAAATCCGACCAATAAAATAAACCATATATTGCTATATACAATGCCGCCAAAATAACATTAAAATGAGCACCTTTTTCGTAATAATTATGAGCTGACTTACTGGGTGAAATCATGGAAGATGAAAACATCAAACAGGAAATAAATAAATACAGAAAATTTAAAAAAGTCGACGGGGCCACATACAGAAAAGTCAACCAATTCCTTCGGAAACGCACGTATATTACGGCAAGAGAATGGGCTCTTGCACGCCTTTGCACCGATTTTAGAACTTCGGGTGGAGCTGAAATGACATTTATCGGAAAAAATCTTCCGGAACTTGTCCCATTTATGGAAGACACATATACTCCGCAGGCCGTTAACCAGGCGCGCAATTCCTTCAAGAAGAAGGTCAGAAAAGCAAGTGCAACATTTTTCTATGGTGCAATGTGTGGATTTTTTACGACCGATGAACTGGATGATCTCCTTTTTGAAGCAAGCGAAGTCGCCCGTTTTCTTCTTGAAGTGGAAGGAACGACCCTAGATATTGATGAAGAAATTGATATCGAAGATCGCATAACCAACGTGATGAGAAGTGTCGGTGAGGCAGCAAAAACAATCCTGAAGACAAGAAGTGAAGATACCAACTCAAAACATTCACCGGAAAGTCTTGCTGTTCGAAAAGTTATCCAGAAAAGCAATTCGGAAATTAAAACCAAGAAGATAGAAAACATTCCTGCGAGAGAACTTCCTGGACTTGGTCTTTCTTCCGAAAATGATCAACTTAATAAAAAGAAGAGCAGGGATTGAAATAAAATTGTATAATGATCGGAAAATCTGAAATCTAACGGGATATAAGGACATTGAAGAAGTAAAATTAATTGCGCAACATAAGTTGAAATATTTCCAATTAGTCTTGTCACTAAAAAATGTCAATTACCAACTAATTGCGACTGGAGAATATGCAAATGAAAATAATTCAAGTTGTAGGGCTCGCCAACTCCGGTAAAACGAGCTTTATCAAAAATCTCATCCCCGTGCTTGGGACACGGGGAAAAGTTGCAGTAATAAAACACTTGGGCGATCACGAATTTGGTCTTGAAGATGGAAAAGATACAACGGATTTTTTCGAATCCGGGGCGCAAATCTCGGTGGGGGTGGATTCCCAGAAATCAGTTATTACATTACGGAAAACTGCTCTTGATGAGATTCTTTGTCTTCTTTCCGACCAGAAAATGGACTATGTTATTCTCGAGGGATTTAAACAGAGAATGTTTCCTAAAATTGTGATTGGGGATCTTAAAGTTGAAAAATGCATTTTGGAAAATCCTACTGTAAATGATGTTATTGATTCACTTCACCTCTTCGAAGATTATAATAAATGAAGTATTAACGGAGTACACTATAAAATGGAACCTGTAAAATTGCAGAAACGTCTATTTGGGACTAACGGTGTCAGAGGAGTCATCGGAAGAGATATGACCCCGGATCTCGTTCAAACGATAGGCAAAGCACTTGGTACCTTGAGACCCGGGTGTATCGCTGTCGGCAGGGACTCAAGGACATCAGGAGATTCACTTATAACTGCGGTGAAAGCGGGTCTTCTGTCAACAGGATGTAACGTCGTAGACTGCGGTATTCTTCCGACCCGGCCCTCCAGTTCATAATAAAGGATCAATTTAATGGAGGTGCGATGATCACTGCCTCCCACAACCCCCCGGAATATAATGGCGTAAAAATCATCGAAGCAGATGGCACGGAAATGGGTGATGAAGAAACGATCAAACTGGAAGAAATAATATTTACAAAACCCACACGCGTTGCCTCATGGAACGTAGTTGGCCAAGAAAATCTGCTCCGGATCTTATTGAAAAGTATATTTCATCAATCGCAAATCACTTCCCAAAAAATCCAGGAGCGGGGATGACTGTAGTGGTGGATCCAGGATCCGGGCCCGCCTGTTTGACAACTTCGAAAATTCTTACTAAGATGGGTTGCCGCGTTTTGACCATTAATGATGTAATTGATGGATCATTTCCTGGAAGAATGCCTGAGCCGACTCCTGAAGGACTTTGTTCATTATCAAATCTGGTTAAAATAAGCGGTGCGGCAATGGGACTGGCACACGACGGGGATGCGGATCGAACCGTGTTCGTGGATGAAAATGGTTGCTATATCGAAGAAAACGCTGAATTTGCACTTGTTGCAAGGCACATTTGTAAAAAAGAAAAAGGAATAATTGTAACTCCGGTGAGTACCTCGCAAGTAGTGGAGACTGTTGCGAGAATGGAGGATTGTTCGGTTGTCTATACGCCAATCGGAAGCATTTATGTCGCTCGAACAATGCGTTCACTTATAGAAAAAGGATCTAAGGTAATTTTTGGTGGAGAAGGAAATGGTGGACTTATTTTTCCCGAACATCAGTTTTGTCGCGATGGGGGGATGACTGCTGCAATGATGGTGTCTATTCTTTCCTCAGAGAATCTGCCTTTGTCATCACTTGTAAGGGACTTACCTGCCCGATACATGATTAAAGAAAAAATCTCCTCACAAAAATCTGAAGAAGTCGTTGATTCGCTAAAATCCGCATTCTCCAATGATATTTCAGATAAAACAGATGGTTTTAAGATTTTCCGCGAAGATTGCTGGGCATTGATAAGGCCATCCGGGACTGAGCCACTTATCCGCATAATTGTAGATGGAATAAATATGGAGCGTTGTGAAGCTCTTCGTGATGAAGTCATGGCCCATATTCACAACGTCCCGGCATCTCAGTTATAATTTTTCCTTCAAAATCAATTTTTTTCCGTGAAATTGCCATTAGGCTAAAAGTTAGGTTATAAAATAGTATTTAATATTTTGATTCAGATATCGACTATATTGGAGATATTATCATATAGAAGCAGGAAAACGGTAGATTAATCTTAATAAATGAAAAAATTATAAATTTGAGGTTAAATGATATCAAAAAGTTTATAAGTGATTTCACTTAAATTGAGTTATTACCATCATTTCCATAAAGTGATATATTAATGGTCAAATCAACAGACGTTTTAGAATCCATTCAAAATTCACTCTCTTTAGAGGATAAGAAATTTCTCGATCAAATTTTTGTTGAATCCTATGATCCGATTAGACGGAGATCGCGTAAAGCCTTAATAAGTGAATTAAATAACCTGATCGTTGAGTCGGCTATCCTAAATAACAGACCATCAATCCTCTCTGGTCTCGTCGAAATTCCAGGAAGTGAGATTGATGAGTGATTTTCAAGAATTGTTAACCAGTTTATTCAGACAAAAGATGTAGTATGGTTGGATTATCTTCTCGATCTCTCTGGGAAATTGGGGAAAAAAAGTTATCAGTCCCGCGTATTTGTTTTGATTGCCTACGATCTCATCGAGGCCGGGGTTTCTGAAGGGAATTCACTTCTTATTGATCAAGGTGTGAATATTCTCGACCGGGTCGTTTTCCGAAAATACCGATCGGACATAATGATTGAAATCATTCCTTTGCTTATTGTATGGGCTATCACAAAACTGGATGAAAACCTGTTGTATCGCTCATTAAAAAACATCGAAGAGATTAGTGATATTTCGAAGCGCGCAGTTTTGCATGCGGAGCTCGCAAAAGCAATCGCAACCATAGCCATCCTTAAGAAAGATAATATTCTTTCTCTTGGAAAGCATAAGCATCGCAATAAAAATTCATCAAAAAATTCGCAGGAAGAATTGTATTTCAAAAATAATAGAAAAAGGAGCGAAATCCGTCTTTGGAAAAGAGATGCTGGATATTCAGATTTTCATGCGAAATTTCCCGGAAATCTCAACTGATGACTCACTTGAAATAATCAGCTCCTTAAATGAACAATTGCTGGAGAGAATAAAAGACAAAGAACTGATAAGGGGAATTCTCAACAGTCTTTGCGAAGAGAATTCCTACGTTCTTCATACAATTGTGACTGATCTTTTCAGAAAAGCCGAGAGGTCTGGAGATATCTGGTATCTCTCTACTGGATTGCAATTGCAACAACAAAATGAAGATAATGAAGATTACCCTCTCAAAGAAATGGTTAAAGTCGGTATTTCGGTTGCCCGTGCGTCAAATGATATGCAAGTCCTCAAAGACCTGATTCCAATTATTGATAGAAATAAAAATCTCGTTCATTTATCAAAGACATACCTTCAATTCTCATTAATCATGCTTTCTTCCGGGGATTTTGACTCTGCACTAGAAATATTTAACAAAATAATAGATAAAACCGAATTCCAATCCCAATATTTTGAGGGTCTTAGCGATTTAATGAAATTGGCTGTTGTCAAAGATAGAATCCTGCAAATAAAAGACTCCACTTTAAAACAACTCGACAGGGAAGCGGTAAATAATGTCACCTATCGAACAGTTGTAGAAATAAGTAAAGATCAGCCGATGAGAGAGATAAATTCACATATTAATTCAATAAAGGATCTTATCTCTTTACATCCGAAGAAAGATCAGATTTTTCTTGAATTTATTACTAATCTCATCAACCGGGGATTCCTCGATGAAAATGATCCGGCAGTCCTCATAAAATTCGTGGAATTTATAACCGATCCAACTCTGAAAGAACAGGCAATTTCAACAATTGTCATTAAAATAGCCCGAATCGGAGGACCGATCAAGAAATCGGGACTTCCTCCAAAGGGCTGTAGGCCTAACATGCGAAATTGAGGGCCAGAATACCCGATCAGTTACCTTAAGCAGCATAATTGATGAAGCGTCAATTCTTGCAGCACAGGACGGCGATCTTGATCTCTTGCTGAGGATGCGGGATTGGACCAGCACACTGCTTGAAAAAGATTTGGCATCATACGCACTGGTAAATATAATTGATGGGGTCTTAAAATACGCGATTGGAAGGCATTCACCAGAAGCCGTAGATCAGGCTTCACACATTGCTGCTGATATCGAAGACACAACACTGAGAACGCAACAATTTGAACGGATTGCAGAGTGTTTTGTAAAAGTTGGATGCGTCATATTTGAAGAATCCACAAATGAAAATCGGGAAAAATTTGAATCGGGTTTTCATTCTTTTGAAAGGGGTCTTGAAATAATAAAACAAATTGCCAATTTCCAGCAATTATCTCTCAAAATTGCCGGAATGATCGATATTATACTGACGTATTCTCGGACAAATAAAAATTCAGATTATGTAATTGTTTTAGCAATGTATTCAATCGAAATTCAAAATTCATTTGAAAGAGATGCAATGATGCACCGGATAATTTCAAATCTCAATAGTGATATCCCTCATCCAAATTCCACAGATCCCTACGAGATTATTTCATATCTTCTCCAAAAAAATAACCATGCGAATGACAAACAAAAAATTAGTGAATTAATTTCTGATCTTGTGGGAAAAATATACAACCCATTCATAAAATTATCAGGATTTTGTACACTCGCAAATATGTCAATTCAATCGAACAATTACGAAAGAGCGCATGCAATTCTCAATAGTGTTTATGAATCCCTTCCGGAATTACCTGCAGAATATGAGAAAGTAATAATTCTTTCGGATTTAACGATTCTTTTCTGTCGTATTGATACAAAAATCGCAAATGTTTGCCTCCAGAATGGAATAAAATACCTCGATAATATCGAAGTCGAAAAAGATGCGATCGTACGGAAACAAATTGTTTTAGCGGCAGCAAATCTCTACGAAGTTAATCGAGATGAGGATCTTAAAGAAATCGCCTCTCAGATAGCTTATGAAAATTGTCGATCCTGTAGAGTATATTCATTCGCTTATGGCTATTCATAAAATGAACGAAGGAAACGATAATCGACGTAGCGAATTATTGCATCAGATGGTTTTGGCAATTGAAAACATCTCTTCTCCCTATTATAAAGTGACAGTTCTTTTGGAAATATTTCCATTATCAATGACGGGAAACAGCTCCGACACTCCCATGACGATATTAAAGAAGGCGGAGGCTATAACAAAAAATATAAATATTCAATATATTTCCGACACCATTTTTGATACTATTGCTGAAATTTTCTATTCGTTGTTTAAGAAAGAGAATAAGAAGGAATATTTATCATCAGCAATCGAAGTGGCAAAATCGATTGAAAACGATGAGATCAGACATTTCCGCTTAACAGAAGTCTAGTTACCAGGAGACTTACGAAGTACAACCCCCGTTCCTAAAAATTAGAAATCTTTGTGAGAAAATACTGACTGGGAAAGTCCATTCAAATCAGATTGTCACGCTTGAGCGGTTAATTCGTTCGGTTGCCGACCGGGGAAGAGAAGCCATTTTTTTCTGCGACTGTTCAATGTTATTCAGAAAAGAAGGAGAAGAAAAATTGTCGAGACGATTGATGCAAAGTGCAATAAAAGAAGCTCGAATAATTCGTCCACTCTCCCGAAGGGCATATGTTATGTGCGATATTGCGATGAAAATTTCTGATGCCGGATGTGAGGAGGAAGCTCAGGAAATTCTCGATCTCGCAATCGATGCCGCTACCAACATTCGCCAGTCGCCTTTGCGTGATAACGTGTTCGAAGAACTTGGTCTTGCAATTAAAATTATTCAAGAGATGTAATGGTGCAGACCTTCGAAATCGTAATTACCGGAAGGGTCCAGAAAGTTGGATTCCGTGCGTGTGTGCGAAGAATAGCTGACGGATTTAAACATCACGGGGACTGTCATCAACCTGCCAAACGGAAAAGTTCACATTTATGCATCTGGAGAACCGATGGTCCTTGAAAAATTTATTTCAATGATTTACAGTTGTCCCCGGGCAGTAGTGAGAGATTTGCAGACTATAGAAATCCCTTTCAAGAATTTTGGCGATTTTTCAGTTATCAAGGGTGAGGGCAGGGTTAGTACTGGACTCTGAAATCCTGATTATTCATGAGTGAATTTTTCAAATTTCTGATCTGTTCATCAATTTTGTTATTAATTATTGAAGTCTGGAATAACCGGGTTAATTTTAACATAATTTCATCCGACAGAATACACTTATTGGTTTCCCGTTCGTAATCAGAGGGTGTTAAAAATTCCCTCGCATAATTAAAGACCACGGCATCAATCATTCTCGATTTCAACGGTTCGATCAAATCCATGACGAGAGAGCCTTTGCCTTCATTTAAAAATCCCAGATCCGGATCGAGTCTTGCCCCTATCACTGAAACGCAGCAGTTGCCAAATAGCATCGAATAACCAAATGATAACATGGCATTGACTGGATCAGAATGGGGTGGAATTGTTCTCCGCCGGAAGTCAAATTCAGACGAGATTCCCCTTGAAAGAATCTCGTAATACATATCGGATATGAGCCGGTTCAGCCTTCGGACTTCTTCCAATTTGACCAGATATGTCATCTCTTCCAAAGATTTATGGAGGAACTGCAATTCTCCATCATAAAAAAGATTCTCATTCTCAGGCACTTGTAAGCCGGTTACAAAAATTATGCGGGACCTCGAAGATCCCTCAGCAATTTCAGTTGCATAACGATGTCGGGAGATTTCGTGCTGAAGTTTTTGATTTCCGTCGTCATCACAATTCCCAAACGGCCTGATTATACCTACAGGTTTACCATTCGGCTCAAAAAAAGAAATGAATGCACCATTCTTTACAAGGTTTGAAACTGTGGCAGAATTTATCGTATGCCCCCCAATAATCAGGAGATTTTTCACGGATTCAAGAGGGTATTCTTCTACAACATTTTTTTTTTGGATAATAAGTTTATCACGGGTTGACTTTATGTGAGAACCAAACCCACTTACACATAACCAGGGATAATCCATTTTTATCGATCCCGAGATTGTGTATTCATCTCTCTAATTACTTCCACACTTTCCCTGATTAACTCATCGTTAAGAGAATCGGGGTGGGTTTTTTGAACGATGATCCGGTATTTACTTGATATTTTCATTTCAGCAAGAGAATTCGGTGGATATAAACTATAGCAGGCGAAATATTTTCCAGGTACAACGGCATGGCAGGGGTGAGCATGTTCTGGGATAAAAAAATTGAAACATTGAAACCGGATGATCTTAAATCGCTTCAATTGAAAAGATTGAAAAAAACGATGAGTCTGGTTCAAAATGTTGAATTCTACCAAAAACGTCTTGCTGGTGCGGGAATAAAATCCTCATCTGTAAAATCACTTGATGATATCCATAAAATTCCCTTTACGAGAAAGCAGGATCTAAGAGATGGTTATCCATTTGGCTTCTTTGCGGTCCCGAAGAATAAAATCGTGCGGGTTCACACAACATCGGGGACAACGGGAAAACCTACTGTCGTTGGTTACACGCGTAAAGATCTTGAAACCTGGTCAGATCTAATCGCTCGCAACATGACAATGATAGGAGTGACGAAAAACGACGTCTTCCAGAATATGGTTAATTATGGGATGTTTACAGGAGGGCTTGGATTTCATTACGGGGCTGAAAAAATCGGCATGATGGTTATTCCAAGCGCTACGGGAAACACAAAACGACAGATCGAAATGATCCAGGACTTCGGGGTAACAACGATTCATTGCACACCCAGCTATGCGATGCATCTTTCCGAAGTTGCTGAAGAGATGGGTGCATCTCTTGACAGCCTTAAGACAGGCATTTTTGGAGCTGAACCATGGTCGGAGAGCGTTCGCAATTCTCTTGAAAAACGCCTCGGATTGACTGCCTATGATTCCTATGGGTTGAGCGAGCTTTTTGGTCCGGGTGTTGCTTTCGAATGTCCTGAAAGGGATGGACTTCATATATGGCACGACAGTTACTTCGTCGAAATTATCGACCCAATTTCCGGAGAGACCCTGGGTGACGGAGAACGAGGCGAACTCGTTGTAACTCCACTCGTGAAAGAAGCGATGCCGTTGCTGAGATATCGTACAGGGGACGTAACTATGTTGATGGAAGACGGTTGCTTATGTATGAGAGGTAAAAAGATTAACCGAATTACCGGTAGAAGTGATGACATGCTGGTAATCCGCGGTATTAATGTCTTCCCCTCACAGATCGAGCATGTACTCTTGAGAATTCCGGAGGTGGGTAACCAGTTCATGGTCTATATTGACAGAATTAACCATCTCGATGAAATGACCGTAGAAGTCGAGATAGACCGGAATTATTTTAGTGGCGAACTTGCCGATTTGGCAAAAATTCAGACAAAAGTAGTGAAAGAATTGCGCGACGCTCTTGAATTGAGAACCACGGTAAGGTTAGTGGAACCCGGGTCATTGCCACGATTCGAAGGGAAGGCCAAAAGAATTATTGACAGGAGAAAGGAGTAAGATGAGATACTGGGATCCTCAAATTGAGGAAATGCCGAAAGAAGATCTCCAGAAAATGCAATACAAGTTGCTGAAAAACCTGGTAAACAGGCTCTACAGTTTTTCTGCATTTTATCACGAGCGAATGAAAGAGCAGAAGGTACATCCGGATGATATCCGACAGCTCTCCGATGTAAAAAAACTCCCGTTCATGTTCAAACGGGACCTGAGGGATAATTATCCTGATAAGATTTTTACCGCTACACGGGAAGAGCTTGTCAGATATCATGTTTCCTCGGGAACAACCGGAAAACCGACAGTGGTTGGTTATACACAGAATGATCTCAACAACTGGACTATTTCTCTCGCCCGTGCCCTGACATCGATTGGCCTCGGAAAAGGTGACGTCATCCAAGTAAGCTACGGATACGGACTTTTTACCGGGGGTCTCGGGTTGCACTATGGAGCAGAACGAATTGGTGCAACAGTGTTACCAACAAGCGTCGGAAACACTGAACGCCAGATCGAGTTGATGCAGGATCTTGGCACAACAGCAATTGCGTGCACGCCATCTTATCTCCTTCATATTGGGGAGGTTGCAGAGAAAATGGGTGTTGACATAAAAAAAGACACCAACCTGCGGACCGGGATTCTGGGTGCAGAACCATGGACTGAAGGGATGCGAACCAGAATGGAGGACTGGCTCGGAATAAAGGCATATGACATTTATGGCACCAGTGAATTGTCAGGACCCATGTTCACGGAATGCACGGAACAGAATGGGGTTCATATATGGTCTGATCTTGCGCTTGTAGAGATAGTTGATCCTGATAGTGGCGAACCTCTGGAAGCAGGAGAAAGGGGAGAGCTCACCGTTACCATTCTCCAGAAAGAGGCTATGCCCATGATCCGGTATCGGATTGGGGATATTACTGCAATGACAGATGATCCGTGTCCATGCGGCCGAACTCATCCAAGAATTCAGCGCATAAAGGGCAGGGTCGACGATATGTTGATCGTCAGGGGGATCAACGTTTTCCCATCGCAGATCGAGTTTGCCCTGATGGCAATACCAGAAGTGGGACAACACTTCCAGATTATTATCGATCGAAAAGGTGCATTAGACAATCTTCTCGTGCGCGTAGAATTAAACAAAGAATCGTTTAGCGATAAAATTAATGATCTTATGCGGATACAGCAGAAAGTGGAGCACCGTCTTCGAAACTCATTGAACGTGAATGTAGACGTAGAACTCGTTGAGCCGGGTTCGTTGCCAAGATTTGAAGGAAAATCAAAAAGAGTTGTGGATAAAAGGTCGATGTAAATGGACACAGAAAAGTATGTGATAAGGCAGATCTCGATATTCTCAGAGAATCGCCCGGGCAGACTTGCAGCTATCGCCCATGCGCTTGGGGAAGAAAAGATCAATATCCTCGCATTTAGTATTGCTGAAGCAAATGGTTTTGGAGTCGTCAGGGCTCTCGTTGATCACCCTGAAAAAGCGTTCGATAAGTTACAGTCACTGGGTTTCAATGTTGCATTTACAGAAGTAATTGCGGTCCACATGAAAGATCAGCCAGGTGGGTTATATGAAGTTGCAAAAATCCTTGGGGATTCCGGAATTAACATCGAATATTCCTACGCATACTCCGGGAAAGAAGGAGCAGTTCTGATTCTCCGCGTTGATCAGGTGAATGAAGCTATAAAAAAGATTCAAAGCGTTGGTGTCACCCTTCTGGAGCGTTCAGTTTTTCATTAATACCTTTATTTTTTTTCCCATTTTATTAATTCTGATACTTCAGACAAAGTACTCCCGCGCCGGATTTCTTCCCGGATTCGCCCCTCGTTTTTCCTCACTTCCAGTGCTCGCCTCGCAACTTCGTATGCTCTCTCTGAAGGAATAACAACAACGCCACTTTCATCGCCAACGATCCAGTCACCGTGACGGACGTATTGTCCGCAGCACTGGATTTCCGCATTTATCTCTCCAAAACCTTTGGGCTCGCCAGCATTCGGAACTATAGCTCGTGCAAAAACAGGAAACTTCATAGCCCGGATATCGTCGACATCCCTGACAGCCCCATCGATAACAACACCGGAGATCCCTTTTTTCATGCTACTCAGGCTGGCAAGCTCTCCCCAAGGGGCTACAGTGATTGCACCGTCATTGTCTATCACAATCACTTCACCACGTTTGGCAATATCGATTGCTTCTACAGGCTTCGCCCAATCACCTGCGAACGTCTGTACTGTAACTGCCTTCCCCGCAATTTTCACATTCCCGCATACTGAAATGAGGCCTTCCATCGCACCCTTGCGATGCATAGCGTCAGTGACGTTAGGCGTTGACACCTGCAGAAGTATCGAAAGGATCTCTTCGTCCCTGGATCTTCTCTCATTTTGTTGAAGTGAAGGGTGATCCATAGACAGGCGGATTTCCCTGGTTGATTCTGTTACGCCGGGAGATCGAGTTATATTTCCCCCTACAATGACAATTTCTGCACCATAGCGAATAGCGTCACCGGCACTCGATGAGTCAATGCCCCCTGGTGACAGCAAGAGGAATATTGACCTTGCCGGAGAGAGAATTGAGCAGGGCAATAGAATCCTTGCCGATCATTTGCTGATCTATACCGACGTGAGCGCATATGATATCTATATCCATGGATTCGAGCTCGGAAGCCCGTGTTACGGGATCTTTGACATTTATGAGATCGGCAATCAGTCGAATTCCATAGAGTCGGGCAGCCTTCACTGATTCCAGGATCACAGAGTCGTCTGCATCTGCAAGAACACAGACGATATCTGCTCCGGATTTTGCGGCCATTTCAACTTCGAGCGTTCCCGTATCGGCAATTTTCATATCAGCAACAATTATCCTGCCCGGAAAGCGTTCCCGAAAAGTCCGGACGGCATTCATCCCTTCGCTCTTTATTAAGGGAGTGCCCACTTCGATCCAGTCAGCCCCACCATCAAGAGATTCCTGGGCGATCTGCAATGCTCGTTTCAGTTCAACGAGATCAAGCGCAACCTGCAGGACAGACTCTTTTCATAATTAAACATGTAACGGGTCTGACGCTTAATAATTACCCAAATTTTGGCTCACAATTTTTTTAGAAATTTACGTTTTTATGCAAATTTTGTTTTCAACGGTTTTGATATGACAAAATTATCTCCTTGGTATAGATTTTAACGGTGAGTTTTCTACAAAGACGGAGCTGGCATCGTTCGAGATAACCGGAATTTCAAAAGAGAATAGAAAATATTATTCTTTCTTTAAACAATATCCAGCACCGATTATTGTAGCCACCAGGGCGAGCATAAATTCAAATCCGGGTGCACGCGTAGTGGTGGGGACATTAGCAGTGGATATGGTTTCAATTGTAATAGGTATTGTAGTCAACGTCGTTGGCTCGGTAATCGTTATGGTTGTTCCGGGAGTTGAAATTTGTGTGGGGGATGCTGTCGCCGGAACCTTTGTGGGGGTTGATGTGGGCGTAGTTATTAATGTTGTAGGGGTCGTCGATGCAACAGTTGATCGAATAAGTGGATTTACATCCTGATTCAGGATCGTAATTTTATTACTGATGCTTTTCCCTGAAATGGGATAGTTGTCTTTCATTCCATTGAGCGTGCACTCCGCCCAGATCGTGTAAGTTCCTTGAGAATACGCTGAATTTCCGGTATCCCAGGTGAAGAGTGTAAAATACGGATTTGATGTAATGAGTAAATTGGTCACAGGATTGGGAACCGCTTCCTCCAGGACCGATCAAGGAAGAATACTCCCCACCATCTGGCGCGAAAACTCGAATTGTAACGGGCGCACCTAATCCGCGTTGAGAGGTAACGACGTCAAGGTTTGAATCGATCGCAAATCGGGCAAAATCACCAGTAGGGAACCAATCATTGGTACGATCGAGATTAAGAGTGTCATCGATCACCCGAACTGCAAGCTGGGGATCCTGAACGTTAAAGGCAAGCCCATCTTCCTGGCCAGCATTATTTATCCGGTACCAGTTGCCGGTGTATTCGGAGAATGCCGAAGATGTCACATAAAAATTGGCTGGGCTTGAAATTGCCATTGTTTGTGACGGGGCGCTTCCCGAAATGGATGCAGCGGATGCCCACCATCCAATCTTTGTGTCAGCACCTATTGCAGAACTGATATCAAGCCCTTGTTCGCCGATAAAAATTGTATTACCCTGTGAAATTCTGGTGGGATCCGCCGCCACGTTCAAAGGAACCAGAATTAGGAGAAGAGAAATCATGAGAAAGATCGTAGGCTTAGAAATTTTCGATATCATAGACACTCAATACTTGCTTTTCCTATATAAAATTTTCAAGAGTCCAAAAAAAATAATAAAATAGCGAAGATTTGTAATAATTTATGGGACTGGCAAAAGCAAATTAGCCGATATCGTATAGAAATTTCAAAATTTTTTTAGGTCATTATTTCCTATTGGAATTCAACTTGAGTTTTCAAAGGTAAGCCGGTTAAAATTTTCAAATACACGTTTCCCTTCAAAGGTATGACTTACTTCCGGATGCCATTGAAGACCGTAAATATTCCTATCAGGGTGTGCGATTGCTTCATTGTTACAAATATCTGATTTTGCAAGGCGTATAAAATTATCAGGTATCCGGGAGACTTCATCTGCATGTGAAGCCCATACCGGTATTTTCGAAGGATATCCTGCCAAAATAGTATCCGGTTCGCAAATTTCAACGTCAACCGGACCATACCCCCCACGATGACCCGGGTGAACTTCCCCACCAAATTTTGCGGCAATAATATGGAGACCAAGACAGATTCCAAGAACCGGAAGACACAAATCCAGATATTCGCTGCAGTTTCCTGCACGCTCAATCGATGGTCCGCCACCGAGGATAATTCCCCTGCAACCCTCTGCGACCGTTTCTTTGGGGGTAGTATTCGGAATTAGGGTAACCTCAATATCGAGGTCCCGCAACGCACGGTGTATGAGATGATTAAACTGGCCAAAGTTATTGACGACAAATATCGGTTGCATTATGATCAGATTTGTATCGATTTGCTATAAGATTATTCAGTTATAGGCATTCACCGTCGTCAGAATTTTATTCCGGATAACTTCAGGGGAATGTCCCATAAGGTGGGCAAGACACATTGCACCTCCTGCGCCCATACCTTCTTTTACTTCCCCTATACAGTACCGTGCCAATCCGGAATGGCCAAGATGCTCAAATCCAGGATCCACATAAAATATTTTTACACCAATCTGATGGGCAATGCTATCGACGTTTGCCGATTTATCATTCCGGACATATATTGTTGTCACTACGAAAGGAGGTGGTGAACCGATCGATTTGATGATCGCAGCGACAGCAAGCATCTGGGTACCACCGGCTAAAATAAGATTTCCGGAATATGATTGCGCGATACCGGCTGCAACTGCCATCATCGGATCTCCGGTATACCGGACAATATCGAGAGGCTTCGATACCTGTTCATTTCGTATCCGGGAAAGAACCGTCGTGCTTATCTCCTCTTTTTTATTCACTGGATTTTCGATAAAACTGCTACTGACTGTGGCTGCATAACCCAGTGACCGCAAAACACAGAGTGCAGTCGTAGTTCCACCCGGAATGCACTCCCCCAGGACGAGAAGATCACTTCTTTGAGAAAGAAATGTGCCTATCCATACTCCCTTTTGATAGAGAGCTTCTGCGCTTTTCACTGCTAGACCAAAACGAGGATCTTCCCCAACCTCTCCATACACATCGAGGCATGGAACAGTTGGAGGATACCTGAGCCCGGCATTGATAAACAGGGGCTGTATCCTGATAAGCTCCATCATCGCCCTGGTTATCGATGCGGGTGTCGGGCAGCCGGTTGGCGTATTGGGTTTTAACGGGTAACTTGTGATGCTTCCATGCGAGATTAGTTCGGCATCAAGTATGGGCGTGAGCAGGGTTTTTTCCGGTGTTGGACCTGCTCCGGATATCCCAGGTACCGTTGAAAGCATGGTATTTCCCAGAATACTACAGAAGATCGGTCTCTTACCATTAACGGGGGGGATTTCCGAGAGAAAAACCATAATAATCTACACACCATCTCGATTTTAAAATGGTTTTAACATATCGGTTGCCAGCGGAATCCACAGGATATAATAATGCAACCACAACAACACCTACTTACATGTTTGAAATCGAGCAGCGGTTGCAGGACAATGGAATCACCATCGATGAAATCGTCACTGCCGCGATGGTTCTTTACGTGCCCCACGGAATGCCGGAGAATGAAGCGCCGGCTGTTCTGAAACGAAAAATACAAAAATATTTTGGGGATCCCAATGTATCATCTCTTCTCCTAGGTGCAATCCTTCTCGAAGACGAGCTGTACAACAAACGGAAGAATTCTGAAATTGCTGACGATCCCGTCTTCCTGTTAAGTGATGAAATCATTGGGATGGCAATTGCGGAGTGTATAGGAGGCACCTACGCCCGGTTTGAGTTTACCCGGTATGACCAGAAAAAACCAGGCATTCTGGGAAAACTTGGGCCATTTCTTGACGATGCAATTGCCGGACTTATCGCGGGTTGTACATCGCAACTCTATAGCGAATGTGTATGAAAAGAATTTGCTCTCTGCTCCAGTTCACAACGATTCTTCCAATCGGTAAATCTCAGGATCTTGGGGAATTTGGCCGAAACTCATACCTCTATCCATTGGCTGGATATGTAATCGGAGGGTTAGTAGCACTCCCGGTTTTTTTTATCGCAGACAAAACGATTGCTGCCGCTGTCAGTATCGCTCTCATCCTCTTGATTACCGGAGCACATCATTTTGACGGGCTTATCGATTTCGGGGACGGACTTATGGCGCATGGCGACAGGGAGAAACGAGTTCGTGCTCTTACTGACCGCTATGTGGGAGCTGGTGGAATCGGCGCCGGAATTGTAGTAACCCTCCTTCTATTTGCAGGATTGTCAGGATCATCTTCGATCGCCTATGTACCTGATAGTCGGAGAGGTTTGCGCAAAATTTTCCATGGCGTTCCTGACCGCATATGGTACACCGTTCAGGGAAGGAATACACAGTTATCTTCACCAGTTCTCTCACCCCTACTTCCCGTTTATTTCTTTCCTCCTCTGTATCCCCCTTGTTCTCTTGCCCATTTCTCCATGGAAACTTGCTGTTGCTGCTGTCGTTATGATCATCTGCCCCACGATTCTGCTTACTGTATCACAGAAATTGTTTGGAGGGGTAAACGGGGATGTCGTCGGTGCTTCAAACGAGATAACCCGGGCATGTGTTATCCTCGCAATGGCAATGGCCTGAAAAAACTTAGGGACACCACCATTATTAACCAAATTCCACCAAGTAATGTCTGATGCAGACTAATTTTGGGATACACATGAAAGGCGGCGTTATCACGGAACGTGATGCCGATTTTTGTACCGTCCGGATCCGGGCTCCAGCGGGTATTCTGACTGTCGATCAGATCAGGGGTGTAGCGAACCTTGCAAAAAAATATGGTATGGGAATTGTTCACTGTACTACTCGCCAGACGCTTGAAATCCCTCATGTCGATCCCGTTGTTCTGAAAAAACTCGAAAAGGAGCTGAAAAAGAATGGTACTCCAGTTGGCTCAGAAAAAGATGAAGTCGTCAATATAATTTCCTGTCCGGGGACAGAGCGGTGTAAATTTGCAAATATCGATACGATAAGTCTTGCAACTAAGATTGATCAGAAAATGTTTGGAAAAGAGATGCCGGTGAAAATGCGCATTTCCTTATCCGGTTGTCCCAACGGATGTACAAGCCCAATGCTAAACGAGATTGGCATAATGGGCCGGGTTCGCCCTATCCGAACGCCCGGGCTATGCACGGGTTGCGGAACCTGCGTAGAATATTGTAAAGAAAAAGCCATAAGGATACGACAGGGAATCTCAGAGTTATATACCGACAAATGCGTGCAGTGCGGTATTTGTGTTAAGTCATGTCCTTTCGATCTTCTCAAAGCCGAAGACAGTCATTTTCAGCTGTTTGTTGGAGGGAGAAGAGGAAGGCATCCAAAAATCGGAAAAGAATTCCTCTCACTCAAGTCTGATGACGAGGTAATCTATGCGGTTGAAAAAATTGTTAACTGGGTGTACCGTCGCGCATGGAGCGGAAGATTACTTTCAGAGCAGATGGATGAGCTTCAGTTCGATACATTCAAAAAAGAAATATCAGACGATATTATTAAAAAATTTGGAATTAGTCAATAAAGACGGGTAAACCCAATATTTCCATCATCTGCACATTCTATCCCGGACCCGTCTCTCACAAGTGTATTGAACATCATGGCTGCGTTCATCAAGACGTCATCTGCAGCTCCCCTCCGGACCTCAAAAAGAGCCTGACTCTGAGGCGAGGGAGCGAGTCGGTTTCCGGTCCGTACTCCCTTGCAGTTCAGGCAGTACGCACACTGGCTGTATACGGAAACATCCCCACCCGCACACCGTACGGTTACCCTGCTCTTTTTTTCGTCGCGCTGGAAAGGCAGTGTCTTCATGAGGGGAAGATATTCGGGCAATTGGATATGATGATATCGGTACACACTTGTCACCGGAAAAACGGACCACCCAATCGAAATAATTTAAATAGATGACTCTCATATATGTAATACTCGCATAAACTGACTGTAGTAAGCGGACAGTCTTTTGTATTTGGAGGAAAATTAATGGCATCTGAAAAGCCCCACATGAATCTGGCTGTTATCGGACACATCGACCATGGGAAGTCAACTACCGTGGGCAGGATGATGTTCGAGACTGGTGCAGTACCTGCACACATTATCGAAGGCTACCGAAAGGAGGCTGAATCAAAGGGTAAGGCTACTTTCGAATTTGCCTGGGTTATGGACAACCTCAAAGAAGAGCGTGAGAGAGGTATCACTATCGATATCGCCCACAAGAGGTTCGACACAGCAAAGTTCTACTTCACAGTCGTAGACTGCCCGGGACACAGAGACTTCGTCAAGAACATGATCACCGGTGCATCGCAGGCTGACGCTGCAATCCTCGTGGTCGCAGCACCCGATGGCGTTATGGAACAAACCAAGGAACATGTCTTCCTTGCCCGAACACTCGGCATCACGCAGATTATCATCGCGATCAACAAGATGGATGCTGTCAAGTTTGATGAAAAGCGGTTCCTCGAGGTCAAGAAGGATCTCTCAGACCTTATCAAGATGGTCGGCTACAAGCCCGATGAGACACTTTTTATACCCATCAGCTCCCTCGGCGGCCAGAACATCAAGGTCAACAGCCCCGAGATGGCCTGGTACAAGGGCCTGCCCCTGATTACAGCTCTCGACAGCTTCAAGGAACCCGATAAGCCGACCGACAAGCCAATGCGCCTTCCAATTCAGGATGTCTACAGCATCAGCGGTATCGGAACGGTCCCCGTTGGCCGTGTTGAGACAGGTATCGTGAAGAAGGGAATGAAAGTCTCCTTCATGCCTGCCAACAAGCAGGGTGAAATCAAATCTATCGAGATGCACCACGAAGAGATCCCCCAGGCACTGCCGGGCGACAACGTTGGTTTCAACGTCCGCGGTATCGGAAAGGGCGACATTCGCCGAGGGGATGTTATGGGCCCAGCAGAAGCCCCGCCGACTGTTGCGGATGAGTTCACCGCACAGATCGTCGTGCTCCAGCACCCGAGCGCTCTCACGGTTGGATATACTCCGGTCTTCCATTGCCACACCACGCAGACCGCGTGCACCTTTATGGAGCTCAAGAAGAAACTTGACCCCCGCACCGGACAGACCAAAGAAGAGAACCCGACGTTCCTCAAGTCCGGAGATGCAGCCATCGTTGTCATCAAGCCGACAAAACCGATGGTCATCGAGAATGTCAAGGAACTCCCCCAACTCGGCCGTTTTGCGGTTCGTGATATGGGTCAGACAATTGCTGCGGGGATGTGCATCGCCATCACGCCGAAGCAAATGCTATAATATTTTTTAGGTGGGACACCATGCAAAAAGCCAGAATTCGCCTGACAGGCACCGATTTTAAGAAAGTAGAGATGGTCTGTGACAGAATACGGGAGATCGCAGAACGCACAGGTGTGAATCTGGCCGGTCCGATACCGCTTCCGACCAAAAGGCTGGTAGTGCCAATACGCAAAAGTCCAGACGGTGAAGGAACGGCAACGTGGGACCGCTGGCAGATGCGTGTTCACAAACGGCTCATCGATATCGATGCCGATGAACGTGCGCTCCGCCAGTTGATGCGCATCCAGGTGCCAAAAGATATCGGTATTGAAATAGTATTAGAAAGTTGAAGGTGCAGCGTGCAGCAGGCCGCTGGCATATCCAATAAAATCAAACAAATATTTACTTTTGAACGTATTTTTATTGCAATTCTGATTATCGCTTTTATCTTAAGATTTCTTCAACTCGATCTTAAACTATTCCACCATGATGAGGCGATTCATTCGTGGTTTTCATACGAACTTCTGACAAAAGGCTCGTGGATATATGATCCGAGTTATCACGGTCCGTTTCTCTATTACGTAACCGCAGGAATGTTTTCCATCTTGGGTGACTCAGATCTCGTAGCACGGTTGCTCCCCGCCCTCTTCGGGTTTCTCCTGATCCCACTGGTATTCTGCATCTATCGGCTGGGGTATATTAATAAAAACCAGACCCTCATCGTTGCTTTGTTTATCGCAATATCTCCTGACATGGTATTTTTCTCCCGATTCCTTCGTCACGATATATTCATGCTATTTTTTACACTCCTTTTGCTTGTTGCGCTCCACTGGTATTTTGAACGCGGCCAGACGCGCTATGCAGTAATCGCTGCCATTTCTGTTGCCGGGGGGTTAGCGTGTAAGGAGGAGATGCCGGTTATTTTATTGATTTTTATCTCCTTTTTTGTGATTGCACTCTGGAGGAAACGATTTATCCTGCCACTACAGTGGAAAAGAGATCACCTTTTGTTAGGGGTTATTACCGTCGGTATCCTGAGTATCGTGTACTCCTCATTTGGTTTCCACATAGAGACTCTTTTGGGCCAAAATTTCCATATTGGTTTAAACGGCGTAAATTTTCAGGCAAATACTACCGGGTGGTACAATGCAGTAGATCACTGGGTTGCAATGCACAACGAACAACGACTCGGAGGGCCATATTATTTTTACATCCCACTCTTCCTGCTCTATGAGTTGCCGATTTTCCTGCTCGCAGCAGTAGGAGTGTTTCAATTCATCATAAAAGATTTAAATTTTTCCGGATTCTATCTACGCTCAAGAAACTGGTTGCGATCCCGTCGCTTCGAACTTTCCATAGAATACATTGTAAAAACGAGTCTGATCCAGTTACAGAAGCGGCAGGATTCAGGTTCGGCCAAATCGGATCTTTTTTTCCAGTTCTGTATTTACTGGATGATATTGACAACCGCATTCTATGCGTATGTTGGAGAAAAAGTCCCATGGCTTCTTATTCACCAGCTTCTTCCAATGTGTTTTGTTGCTGTTTATAAGTTGAACTGGCAAAAGACAGTATTTGCAATTCTCGGGTGCTTTTTCCTCATTGTAATGACATGGCATGTAGTCTTTTATTCCGGCAGATATCAATGAACCAATAATCCAGGTTCAGAACTCTGAAGACATGCGTGAAGTAATGAAGCTCATCGATATATCGGATAATGTCGTTGTTGCGTCAAAGGATTACTGGCCTCTCCCCTGGTATTATCGCGGAGATCGATGGAGCAAGATAACGTTTTATGGGGATTTGGTTGACGAACAAACACTCACCAAAGATCATCCTGGGGTGATCATTCTTCATGACACAGAAAGTTACCCATCTCTTCCAGACTATGACAAAAAAACGTACAAACTAAGTTATTGGTTCTCATTCTACGATAATGAAAACCGGTTACCAGATTATTATGTACACCGGGATGGGAAAATGGGCAGTATCAATATTGATGTATTCACCCCACACAAGATTGAGACATAATCCGTGGGAATTTGAATTTAGACTTGAACAAAATACATGTTTGCAATGTGCTTTCATTTAGATCAAAATAATTTTCTTCGAAAAACGTGAAATTTTCGTTATAAAAATTATTCTTATCCTGTTAACGGCTATCCCAACAGTTTCGCATTTTGGCGATTGACGAGGTAGTCCGGATGATTTTCGAACTATACATAAAACAAATAAAAACTTATCAAAAAGGAGGGTTGAATGTGCAAACCCCTTCCTTTTAACCTTATCTGAACCTTTAAGTGGTTTCTTTAAAGCAGGAAAATTCGATTTCCAACCAGAACGCGCTTTGAAAAACGTCTTATGAATTAGACAAAAAAAGATAGATTAAATCATATGAATTGATTATCCAAGCTCGTCCCAACGGGAACGTTTCCGATAGATGACGATACCGACGATAACAAGAACGACAGCAATGACGCCGATAACAATAACACCAATTGATCCTGCAATCCCGCCAACCATACCGAGAATGTCAAAACCATGCATTAACTTATCCTGACGCACAAGCGCATCAGTGTAGGATTCATTTCCCTTCGAAAATGCATCCTGGGCTTTTGCGCGGGCCTGCTCATAGTTCCCATTTACAATATCGTCGTTGGCAGTGGAAATATAACTTACAGCGACCTCCCGTTTGGTGATAATTGCCGGGAGTTGCGGATCTCCAGCTGTAGACTGGTTCCCATTGAACCAAGCGATAACACTATCGACATTATTGATTGGTACCTGTGCCGCTGCGACCTCACTTTCAGCCCAAGCCTTGTCAAGTGCGATTTCTCCGGCATCAATCGCAGTTTGCACGGCATTGAGATCATTTAATGCTGCAAGATACTGACTTGTCGGCAAGGCTTTTGCAGCGTTAATATCCTGCTGGGCTTCGTTATATTTACCTTCAGCTTCAGACGTGTCGATTCCAATCGCGGCTTTTTCATCGATGTGAGTGCGGAAAGTCTGAAGAGCATTTTCCTTATCAGATACAGCTTGCGTCACTTGGCCGGTGTTGACAACGATCGCTGTTTTGCTGAATTGAGAACTGGTAACCGCATTGCCACGAGAATCTATTTCTGTAATCCGGAATATCGTCTGGTTGGTTGTGGATGAAACGGTTGGAGCTGCTCCTTCAAGGGTAGCTCTGACGGATACTTCATCGGTCGATTTATAATTAAGTTCAAAACCGCTGATATCAAGCGTACGACCTCCTGTTGCGGGACGAACATTTTCGATCCCATTGACAATGATGGTGTAGGTCCATTTCGGGTTAGTCATATCCGTGAAGAACTGAAGGTCTTCATCGGAGGGAAATTGTCCTGATATATCAACCTTAAACGAAGCGGTCACCGGAGTTCCCGGGACCATTGCACCCTGTGGGTCTACCGATACTGAGTTAACCCCGAATCCTGCTGCTGACACACCCTGGACGCAGACAGCCAATAAAATTACAAAAATTATCCACTTTGTTACACCCTTCATCATCAACCTCACTCGAATAAAGGCTCAATGCCTTCCTCAAACATACTCGATTTTTTCTCTTTTGACTTAATAACATCTTCTTTTGTTTCTTTCGCGATGTCAAGAAGCTCTTTAATTCGCGGTGCATTGCCTACGGTAGCAAGCATCACGACTGCTGCAACATATTCACTGTTCACAGGGTAATCTCCACCACGCACTTCCACGCCTGCGATATTTTCTTCAACCCAGCTTTTGGCTTTCTCAACACCTTTACGGTCCATCTCATCCGGAGGCCCTGCCAGAAGAACAAGTGCCCGCTCTGCTGTCGAATAATCACAGGGGAGTGTAAGCCTCCCCAGCATCGCTCTGCGAACAAGGGATACGATCTTAGCAGACTTATCCTCACCCATAAGGACTTCTTCGTTTGCTTCTCTCTTGCCCCCAAACTTGTGCTTTAACCCACCGATAATGCCCCTCTGCTGCTTAGTCCGAGTGCTCGTGACTTCGCTGATTGCATACCCAACTGAAGTGATCCCACCACCCCGGAGGGTATTGATTATTTCACTGGAGTCAACGACCATCTCACCGACACCCATTTTGCTCACTTCTCCCGCTCGGAACAGTACGCCAAACCGCCGCACTACTTCATTGTTCAGACGCTGGAATGCGCTTTTTACACTCTCACCTTCATTTTTCCAGGCACTGTTATCAAAAATGAATGTGTTGTCTGCTTCATTGACAAGGGTTGTCAGACTTCGGGCTGCATTATAAGAATAAAGCCTCCCTTCTTCAGGTGCGGGGATAATCCCTAGTGCGTAGACGGGTTCGCGGTAAATTCGCTTGAGATGCCTGGCAAGGACCGGTGATCCACCGGAACCTGTACCTCCGCCAAGGCCTGCAACAATAACAAAGGCATCGACATCATGCGTCCCCCTGACATCTATTGCACTGATTATGCTGTCAATTTCGTCAGCAGTTACCCGTGCCCCAGTCACGTTATCGGTCCCGACACCGTGACCTTTAACCATCGTCTGACCTATCAGAATGCGGTCACGCATTTCGATATTCTTTAACCCCATCAGATCTGTTCGTGCAGTATTGACGGCAATTCCCCGGAAACTGTTAGTTCCAAGACTTCCTGTCCTGTTCGATAAACATATCGACAATTTTGCCGCCCGCTTGACCAAATCCTATGAAAAATACCCGCATCCGGTGAACACCATCCAATGGGCTTTGATAATTATTTTCTTTTAATTTGTTTTAAGTCCTTTTGCTGATATAGACCTTTAATTCGACAGTACAAAAACTTTCTTATAAAATTTACGAGGTAAGATCAATATTCTGGTGACGTATCCGGAGCCTTTTTCATTTCGCTCTGAAAAATACTATAGATCAAAGAGTATGAAAATCGGGGTAATAGGCGGGGGGTTAACAGGGCTTGTGGCTGCTCATGCATTAGCTCCGGAGCATGAGATCGATCTTTTCGAAAAAATGCCATTCCTCGGGGGATGTTTGTCTTCCTATAAAATTGATGATTACTGGATCGAGCGATACTATCACCATTGTTTCTCTGATGATCGGAATCTTTTCGATCTTATAGATATGATGAAACTTTCTGATAAACTCGAATGGAAAACAGGCACAACAGGGTATTTTGCAAAGAATGTAATCTATCCCCTTAACACCCCACTTCAAATCCTGAAATATCCGGAACTCTCTCTCATTGACAAAGCACGCCTTGCTCTGCTTACACTCCAGGCCAAAAAAATCGACCTTAAGGTACTTGATGATGTTCCCGCCAATCTCTATATTACCAATAATCTTGGAAAGAATATCTACTCGTCATTTTTCGAGCCGCTCCTGAAAAGCAAGTTCGGAGAGCACCGCAGCGAAGTCTCGGCGGCGTGGCTGATAAGCCGGATTGCAATTCGTTCCAACCGGGGCGTTGCCGGTGAGCGCCTGGGATACCTCAATGGAGGATTTCATACCCTGATTGACGCTTTGGAACACTCGATTGAATCGAAGGCTGCTCATATTTACAAACAAAAAAAGGTTGAGAAAATCCGTCATAGAGTTGATGGTTGGGAGATTGATGGAACTCGGTACGACTCAATTATCTCAACAATCCCACCTCAGGAACTCATGCGACTTGGAGGTCCGGAGATACAGGAAGTCCCATATCAGGGTGCTGCCTGCATGACGCTCGGGATGAAACGGGATGTAACACAGGGGATTTACTGGTTAAATATGAAGGATTCGGCTCCCTATGGAGCGGTAGTAACACACACCAATTTCATCCCCCGCGAGAGGTATGGTGAAAATATCGTCTATCTTGCATCCTATTTCTCGGGAACCTGCCCGATAAATCTGGATGCAAAAATGCTGGATGATTTCTGTTCAAGGTTTTCAGTTACACGGGATGAGATATCATGGCACAGGATGGCTGTAGATCCGTGGGCAGGACCCATTTATACGACAGGTTACCGTTCACTGATCCCTGCTTATGAACAGCACGGGCTGTTTATGTCGGGTATGTTCTCAACGCCTAATTATCCTGAACGCAGCATGGAGGGATCTATCCGCGCCGGGAATGAAGTGGCTATATCCGTTAATTCACGGGGCATCACATGAGCGGACCTGAGATCTCCGCAATAATTCCGGTTTTCAATGATCGAGCATCGCTTGAGATAGCAATTCCCAAATCTCTTGAAGTCCTTTCCCGGGTTGCCAATGATTTTGAACTCATAGTCGCCGAGGATGGCAGTTCAGATGGAAGTGCGGATTTTGTCAGACAATATGAAGGACGTGATCCCCGGGTTCATCTTCTTCACAGCGATGAGCGATTAGGCCGGGGTAAGGCACTTAATCGGGCTATTCGCGAATCGAAAGGAAATATTGTGTGCTATTACGATGTTGACCTCGCAACAGACATGCAGTATCTCCCGGAATTAATCGATACTATCCGCAACGGGTCAGATATTTCAACTGGATCGAGGCTCCTTCCGGAAAGTGACATCGTAAGAACAGAAGGACGAGAAATTGCCAGCAGGGGATATAATTTTCTTGTCCGGGTCGTGCTCGGCAGCAGGCTTTTCGATCACCAGTGCGGATTCAAGGCATTCAAGCGGGAACGGATTCTTCCGGTTCTCCCTCAAATACGATCAAATCATTGGTTCTGGGATACGGAACTTCTCGTCCGAGCCCAGAGACAGGGATATAGCGTCAGGGAATTTCCGGTCCGGTGGCGTGCTGGAAAAGGAACGACCGTCAGGATGAAAGACGTGCTCGAGATGGGCACAGCAATCATCCGGCTCTGGTGGCAGATCCATGTATCGAAAAATTAGCGCAATCCTGATACCGACTGTTCTTGCGATCGGCATTATCGCCTACATGCTCTACCGGGTATGGGATGATCTGTTAGTCGCGTTGCAGCACATCGTCCCCGGTTATCTCGTCGTAGGTTTAATAATATGCGTCGGAGCATGGGTCCTGCGTGGATGGCGGTACCAGACGATCCTGCGAAGTCTTTCCTATGAGGTCAGCCTTGTGGTTTCCACGGCATGTATTTTTGTAAGTCAGACCGCAAACCTCGTAGTCCCGGCGAGACTGGGGGATTTTGTCAGGGTATTCATTCTCAAACATGAATACAATACTTCCTACTCCGAAGGAATTTCTTCTGTTGTCGTCGAACGGGTTTTTGATATCATAACTGTTGCAATTCTCGGGGCGATAGCATTATTCTTCGTCATCAACGTACCCCCGGTGTATTATACGGTAATCTTAGTCCCCCTTATCATCGGAATTGCTTTCTTTATTTTTTTGTTCTGCCTTGGAAAATGTTCAGCCGAAAACAAATATATCCAGATTATGCTTACGATGCTGCACGAGATCAAACGTGCATCCCTTTCAGCACGGTCAATTTTTGTGCTGGGAGCCTCTTCGATAATTATCTGGCTTCTCGACGTACTTGTCTGTGTTTCCGTGGTGATGATGTTTGAGCAGCAGATTCCTTTCGCCGTAGTAGTTCTTGCAGTCGTAGTCGGAAACCTCGTTAAAGCGGTACCTATAACTCCGGGAGGGATTGGGACCTATGAGATTTCTCTCGCGATAATATTCGGTATTGCAGGAGTATCGCCAGCAATTGCAACGCTCATTGCGGTTATTGATCACCTGATCAAGAACCTCGTCACCTTGGCCGGGGGAATTATTTCTGTGTATTTCTTCGGAGACTGGGTAATCCCCAGCATAAAATCAGCACTGGATACAAAACTTGGAGGAGGAAAAGAACCTGAGCGCTGAACAACAGCTCCTCTCAGTGATCAGCTGGCTTGCCATCCTCACTCTCCTCCAGCTGGCGATCTGGCCTGCGCTGAAAAAAACCTTCAGAAGCTATGCTTTCCCCGCAGCGTTTTCAGGTTCCGTGTTGATTTTTACCGTTCTGACGTGGTACTGCGGACTCGTCCGGCTCCCCATTCAGCTGGGACTGGTCCCCTTCATCGGGCTCTTCTTGTTCAATCTTTGGAAAAAAGAATATTCAATAGAGGTTTTAAAGGAACAATGGCGATGGGAACTCCTCTTTCTCCTCTGTTTCTTCCTGATGCTTGATGTACGGTTCATAAACCCGACTATATCCTATGCAGAAAAGTTTATGGACCACGCATTTCTTGCATCGGTTATTCGTAATCCGGTCGTCCCGCCAGTCGATCCTTGGTTTGCCGGAGGAACCCTGAATGTCTACTATTATCTCGGGTACTGGATGCTCGGTTGTCTCTCGATAGTGAGCGGGGTGCCTTCGAACATCAGCTTTCAACCTGTCCCTGCCGACCATTTTTGCGCTCGCGGCGGTGAACATCTATGCCATCGGTACATTGTTACTCGACCGGTTCCGCTGGCTCCCCCTTCTGACATTCCTTATCCCCAATCCTTCATTTTTCTGGCAGATTATTCAGGGAAAGGGATTGGGTTCTGTTGTTTGGGATAGTACGCGAACAATCTCGAATACGATCAACGAATACCCGCTCTTCTCATTTATCTGGGGGGATGTTCATGCCCACGTGATCTCGATCTTTAACCAGTGTTTCCTCATTTTCCTGCTACTTTATGCATATAAACACTGGGAGTCGCTCGATCTAAAAGGAAGGACTATACTCGCTGTCCTCGGCGCAATCAGTCTCGGTTCAATGCCCCTTATCAACACATGGGACGTCCTCATTTACGCGCCGATTACGGTGATCGTCTTGTTGCTCATTCTCCGCAGGTCATGGGGAAGCGAGAGCCAGAATTCTGCCCTTGTCATGCTCCTTGCCCTGCCTGTCGTGGCTGTCCTCTCGTACCTTCCGTTTTACATCCAGCTCCAGACACATACCGGAGGGGTCAGTTTCGTAAAAACTCCGTCGGACCCGATCGAATTCCTGCTCGTGAGCGGGTTGTTCATAGCCCTCATCCTCGCGTCCCTCTCAAAAGATATCAGCAAGAAACCGTGGCTCCTCCTCATCGCGTTGCCGTTTATAGCGTTTGGGTACGTCGCTGCAGCAATAGCAGTGATCCCAACGGTTTACCTTGCAGCAAGGATTTTCACAGAGAAAGACGCGGACTTTGCTAACCTGCTTGCATTTTTCGGGCTTGCAATCCTCATCGCTTGTGAACTTATTTACCTGAAAGACAATATGGGCGATACCTATTTCCGGATGAACACTGTTTTCAAAACCTATCTCCCGGCATGGATCATGCTATCCACAGCATCGCTCGTCGTAGTCGGGCGATGGCTCTCGACTCGTGTACCGCGGGTCAAAAAAAAGAAGGCGGCTTTGTTCGCTCTCCTCGCAATCGGCATTCTCTTTATTGTTCCGTTTGCTATCGGGTATAATGCAGATTACGGCACGGGAACTCTCGATGGGCTAGCGTACCTTGATACTACACATCCCGGTGATGCTGCCGCGGTCGCATTCCTGCGCGGCATTTCCGGAAACGAGACGATCGTTGAGGCTGAAGGTGGCGACTATTCGTATTACTCCCGGGTTTCGTCGTTTACCGGAATTCCGGGTATTGTGGGGATGCCGTTCCATGAGTTCATGTGGCGAAGTGACGATTCCGGCTGGTTCAGTAGTCGCCTTTCCGACATCCGGACAATGTACGAAAACCCGGATCAGACGATTAGCCTTATGAGAAAATACCACGCGACCCTTCTTTATGTAGGCGATCCGGAGCGCGAGCGATATAATGTCCAGGTTACCGGATACGGACTTGAGAAAATATACTCTGCTAAAGGAACGGATATTTACCGTCTCGCATACTAATTTGTCCCGCAATAAGTCCAATTGGATATGCTCTGGTTTTCCGGGAAAAACCCGTCAATCACAAACCTTTATTTCCACTCCTGTCGAATTGATATGGCTACATCATTCGCTGACTGATGAGTAATGAAGGAGCACGCTACTCCTGAATGAGGTGAGTTTATGGCAAAAGGTTACGTAAAAACCCAGGCTCCAGAGGAGCTTCAGAACAAGGCGCTCGAAGCCCTTGAAGTTGCAAGAGATACCGGGAAGATCAAGAAAGGATCCAACGAAGCAACAAAAGCCATTGAACGCGGCATCGCGGCGCTTGTGCTTATTGGTGCAGATGTAGAACCAGAAGAGATCGTCATGCATCTCGCTCCGCTCTGCGACGAAAAGAAGATACCTTACATCTTCATCAACAAACAGAACGATGTTGGTGCTGCCAGCGGCCTCGATGTCGGCTCTGCGGCGGCAGCGATCGTCAAGCCCGGTAAGGCAAAAGAAACGATCGACGAACTTGCAAAGCAGCTGACCGCGCTGAAGGCGTGAGGATATCACCATGGCAGACGATGCAACGCCAGCCGAAGTGATTGAGGTTGTCGGCTCCACCGGTATGCACGGTGAAGCAATGCAGGTAAAATGCCGCATCCTCGATGGCAACAATAAAGGACGGATCATCACCCGCAATACGGTGGGCCCGATCCGTGAGGGAGATATCATCATGCTTCTCGAGACTGAACGGGAAGCCAAGAAGATGTCGAGGCGGTAATAATGGTTGAAACGCACAACTGCACATTCTGCGGAAACCAACTCGAGCCGGGCACAGGCAAGATGTTCGTGAAAAAAGACGGTACAATCTTTTTCTTCTGCAGCACAAAGTGCCAGAACAATCAGAAACTTGGTCGTGTCCCTCGCCGTGTCGAGTGGACGAACGCAGCAAAGAAAGCGACCGGCAAAGAGTGATCCACCATGGACCGCACCTTTGTTATGGTCAAACCCGACGGGGTCCAGCGCGGTCTTGTGGGTGAGATAGTCTCGAGACTTGAAGCGAAAGGATTGAAACTTGTCGCTGCGAGATTTGAGAAACTTTCTGACGCACGGGTAGGTGAGCAATATAAAGAACATCTCGCAAAACCCTTTTTCCCCGGCCTGAAACAGTACATCATGGGGGGCCCTTGCTTCCTCATGGTATGGGAAGGCAGAAATGTCGTCGGGATCGTCCGGAAGCTGATTGGCGCGACAAATCCACAGGAAGCTGACACCAGGTACGATTCGCGGGGATTTCGGCATTGATATCGGGCGTAACGTAATTCATGCATCCGATTCGCTGGAAAGTGCCGAACGAGAAATTGCGATCCACTTCAAACTAGTCGAACTCTTTACGTATACACGAATTGATGAATCCGTGTTATACGAATACTGATCTGTTTCATGCCCCGGTTTCCGGGGCACCATAATCTCTTTTACCATTTGAGAGCGCACTATGCTTAATGGCAGGCGATCTGGTCAGCTTCACTCTCCTCTCACTATCATCTATCCTGATTATTGTCAACCCGCTCGGGGCAACGTTGATTTACGTTTCGCTGACAACCGGGATGGACCGCCCCGCAAAGGACGTGATTGCAAAAGATGCCTGTCGCTATGCACTGATTATCCTGCTTATTGTTGCACTCGCCGGGACGTGGATCCTCCAGCTTTTCGGCATCACCCTCGAGGCTTTCCGTATCGCGGGGGGTATTCTTCTCTTCGGGATAGGTATGGAGATGGTATATGCAAAGACATCGAGAACCAAACTCACTGCCACAGAAAAATATGAGTCACGCGAAACCGACGACATTGCTATTATGCCAATTGCCTTACCAATGATTGCTGGGCCGGGTGCAATTACAACCACCATTGTTCTCATGAACGAAGCAACAACCATGACCCTCACCGCGATTGGCGTTGTTATCTCCTCGATTTTGATCTCAATCGTGATCACGTATTATATGATGCGGAATTCAGAATATATCATGAAGAAGGTTGGACAACGAGAGTACCGGGCGATAAACCGTCTCATGGGGATGTTGCTCATCGCTATCGCAGTCCAGTTCGTTATCAACGGCATCAGGCTCGCATTTCCCCTGATTGCAGGAGCATAGAATGGACAATTGGGATATGACGTCGGTCGGGATGGTATTGATCGGCAGCAGCATCACCGTTGCTGGTACCGATAATTGCCGTGCTACTCTTCGGGATAAAATTAATCATTGCACCATTTCTCCTACTTACAACCGCAGCACTCATCGTTATGAGTGCGGCCTTGATCCTTTTTGGTCAAAAGAGCCATGCCACGTGAATGGGATTTCAATCCTGAAACAAAAATAGTACGGGTCTGTAGTGCACAGATCGCGGGTACCTGGGAAGACCCCGAAAAGTCTCTCAGGAAAGTGGAGTGTTTTATTGACCATGCTGCTCAGTGCCGTGCGGACATCATCTGTTTCCCTGAGCAGTTCGCAACGGGTTGGGATCCTGGATCTGGAGAAAACACACAGGAACTGACGGGACTTATCATTTCAACTCTAAAGTCACTGGCACGTAAAAACTCAATTGCTATTCTTGGATCGTTTCGTGAAGCATCACATCACAACCCAAAAAATACGGTAGTTGCTATCGGGAATGACGGGAAAGTCCTTGCTAAGGTACTCAAAGATGCATCTTTTTTCCAACGCACGGGAGGACATTTTCTTTGAAGCCGGCAACAACCTTGGAATATTTCCACTCGGACCGCTCTCCTGTGGCATCGCCATTTGTTATGATCTCCGGTTTCCTGAAATGTTCAATATTTACGCAAAACGAGGAGTGCAAGTCGTGTTCGTTCCCGCGGCGTGGCCAAAAAACCGGATTAGACATTGGGAACTCTTCATCAGGGCTCGTGCAGCGGAAAACCAGATGTATATTGTTGGTATCAATACAACGGGTACAACTCCGGTAGACTCCTATTCCGGTGCATCGATAACTGCGGACCCCTGTGGCGACATCGTCCGACACGCAGGTGAAGCCGAACAACTCATTTTCTCCGATCTTGATCCCATGGTTGTAACAAAAGTCCGGCAATCTTTTCCGACTATCCGGGATCGGAAAGATGAAATGTACGATAAGTTGCGAGGTCTTTGTGGTAATGAAGGTTAAAAAGAATACCAGTGGGTACCTCAGTTTATTATTCATACTCTTCACTCGGTCGCGGAATTATCGTAAATAACGCACGCTATATGTATCCGGCAGACTAACACTATTGCATGTACCATCTCGGTTGCGTCAACTGTGGAGCAACGTATCCCGCTGACGAGATCATCTATAATTGCAAAAAGTGCGGCCACCTGCTCGCCGTCAGGTATCCGATCGATGAGATCTCCGTTTCCAAGGCCGTATGGGACAAGAGGCCGATCTCAGTCTGGCGCTATAAGGAACTCCTCCCCGTGAAGATTGAACCAGTAACCCTACAGGAAGGAGGTACGCCTCTTTATCACCTGAAGCGACTGGGCAAGGAGATGGGCCTCCCAAACCTGTATGCTAAGCACGAGGGAATGAACCCGTCAGGGTCTTTCAAGGACCGGGGGATGACGGTCGGGGTCTCAATGGCGCTTCAGCTTGGAAAAAAGAGCGTGGCTTGTGCGAGCACCGGCAACACGTCTGCCAGCCTTGCCGTGTACGCAGCGAAAGCGGGAATTCCAGCAGTTGTCCTCTTACCTGCCGGTAAAGTTGCAGTGGGTAAGGTCGCACAGGCGTTGATGCATGGTGCAAAAGTCATTTCTGTCCGGGGCAATTTCGACCGTGCTCTCGAGATGGTCCATGACCTCTGCATCAGCCATGGGCTCTATCTTCTGAACTCCATCAATCCTTACCGGCTGGAAGGACAGAAGACCATCGGATTTGAAGCAATCGATCAGGCTAGGGGAAGTTCCCGACCGGATCGTTTTACCGGTCGGTAATGCAGGAAACATATCTGCTATCTATAAAGGCCTCCTCGAATTGCAGGATCTTGATTTCATCGACCGGCTCCCGATGATGACGGGGATCCAGGCTGAAGGTGCAAGTCCGATTGTTCGGGCAATTCGGGAAAATCTCCCCGAATATGTCCCCGAACTGCATCCAGAAACTGTAGCGACAGCCATTCGGATTGGTGCACCCGTTAACGGAGAAAAAGCCCTTACGGCCATCAGAAAGACCGGCGGACTTGCCGAGACAGTTACCGATGAGGAAATCCTTCAGATGCAACGCGATCTCGCACGGAAAGAGGGAATTGGTGTTGAACCGGCATCGGCGGCATCAGTCGCCGGGATCAGAAAACTGGTTGCAAGCGGTGCCATCGACAAAAGCGAGAGGATAGTCTGCGTAGTTACCGGACACCTGCTGAAAGACCCGGATACAGTGATCAAACAATGCGAGCCCCCGACAGAAATCGATGCAGATTTGCCCTCATTGCTCTCTGCGCTGCACTTATAATCTTCCTGGCAGTTCTTCCGGTAGAGGCATTATCCGCCGAATACCGGGTGTACCCCAACGGTACGGCATATCAGGCTTCTGTCCAGTTCGAAGATGCATCGCAGTACGAGTTTAATGATATCGGCGTTATGGGAGAAAATATCCCGATTAACGTAGCCGATGTGAAGCTCTGCGGGATCCTCATGTTCTAACTGTTCGTTTAACTGGAGCGGATCATCGAAGATCACTTTTCTTCAGGGGAATTATACCATCTCGTACGTCAGGCAACTTCGCGACAGCCATGTTCAGGCAGTCTTTGACAGGCCGTACCATGTCAACGTCACCCTCCCTCAGGAATTTGATGTGCGCAACCCCCTTCTGGCAGGTCTTGAGCTTCGGTGCCAATGTTACCCGGTTTTCCGATAATACAACAATCATCCAGTGGGACAAAGTGACGTCAATCGACCTGCGGTTTTATGATCAGGGGCGGGAGCAGCTTCTCTACCTGTTTGGTAATTTCTGGATTGTGATCGCGATCGTCCTGCTCCTACCGTACCTCATGACGATGCGCAAGAAAGAATAATTTATTTTCAGGTCGTGAACTGGGGGGACAGGAGTTCCACGGGTTCAAAGTTATCTCCCGAAAGGTAATACCGTATCCTTACCGTTTCATTTCGGGGAATCCGGACCAGGGCTTCACCTGATCCTATAGCCCCCTCAGGGTAATCTTCCAGGATCACTGTTGTGTCGGGTTGCCAGACAAGGCTGTTTCCCCGGTTAATGGCGAGGGCAGCTACGTAAAGTTTCGGATTTTTCGCAGTGCCCACGCCGATATTCTGGATCGAACATCGTTCCGTAAGATAAACAAGCCAACCATCTGAACGTTCCCCGGGGGACCCGCACGACATGTCCATCCGCGGTCTCTGGACAAGGGGCAATAGGGTTGCCGTCGAATTCAGGTATTCTTTTGGTAGTTCACCCAGATCCCAACCAGCCCCGGTCGTTTCGAGGTAATAGTACCGGGATTTATTGTATTCATAGTACGTTCCCTGAATGGAATCTGAGCCCTCAACGCCAACAGCCATGTGTCCGGGGAGCTGAATGAGAACAACCCTATAACCCAGCTCCTTGATCAGGGCTGCAGTCAGGATTGCGGTATCCTCACAATCTCCCCCATCATCTACGAGTGTCTCAAGAGGATACCGTGGATACTCATCGTAACCCGTTGTTACCGAATCAGAAGTGTAGTGCATCGACTGGACGAATGCCGCGATGTTCATAACGTTGTCATATTCTGAGTAGCCGTTCCCGGCTCCAACATCCCTGAACTTTCGGATAACTCCATTCAGCATCTGCCGATCATAATCCGATAGAACATATTCTGCATAATTATTTTCTCGGTTGTGAGGTCTAGCCCGATAATAATTGTAGGCGGCCCGGGAAAAATCACCCAGCAGGGTCCAGGACACGTTATTGTACATCCATGTAAAGGAACGAAAAACTGTATCATTGCCTCTGGTTTGCAAAGGGGGAATGGTCTTACTCGTCCATGTTTCGCTTACTGGCATTCGCTGGTCAGAAATCCCCGATCCTTTTTCAGCAGTGGGGTTTGGAGATCGAGCGATGATTTGCTCGACTGTAGCAACCGGGCCCGTTTTGGGATCGTAAACGGCTGTGGTATTCTGAGGAAGTGGATAGCTATTCCGGAATACAGAGTTATTCAAAAGAAGGTAGCCAAAAAAAACTGCAACGATAAAACCTGCAATAATCGCGATAATTATTCCAGTATTATACCGATCTGAATCTGCTTTATTGATTTGACCGAGAAAAAAATCACTCATTACATGACCCACAAAACAGGAGGTTTACTATGTCCACATACACTGTGAGAGCAATAGTTCATTTCATTGTAATTATCTAAGTGTCGTAAATACGTATTCTTTGTACCTTTATAACCGCCCGCTGATTTTTAAAATCGGCTCTTTTTTTTTATATTCTCATATTTGATCTGTCATCGAAGACTGCCTATCAGAAATATGATCGTTTGTGAAGAAATCATCTGTAAAGTCTCATAAATGGTTTAATTGTTTTTCAAACCACGAAAAATCTGCTTCAGAAGGTAATATTTATCTCTCCCGGCTCTCTTAATGTCCGTGCTGGCTTTTCTTTAAAGAAGCCTAAAAGGGGTAATCTGATGGTAACCGGAAAAATTCCCATTTATTCAGTCGCAGCCGGAAAGGTGGAACTTGTTGAGCCGGTCGAAAAAACTGAAACCGAGTGGAAAGCAATCCTCCCACTAAAGACGTTTGAAATTGCACGCCAGAAAGGGACAGAATCTGCGTTCACCGGAGCATATTACAACACCCATACCGATGGTATCTATCGGTGTGCGTGCTGCGGCATTGATCTCTTCGACTCAAAGGACAAGTTCGAATCAGGTACAGGGTGGCCAAGTTTCTCTGCACCGATAGCAAAGGAAAACGTGAAAAAACATGAAGACCGTAGTTATGGTATGATTCGTGTCGAAGTCTTATGTGCCCGGTGCGATGCCCATCTCGGCCATGTTTTCGATGACGGTCCTCCACCAACGCACATGCGGTTCTGCATGAACTCCGCATCGCTCGCTCTCATAAAGCGTTGAAAAATGCATCGGTTTTAGATCAATGCAGTCGGAGAATTGGGTTATTTTTCCTTTCAGAAAAAATTGAACCTGAGTGGATTGTAGGTCATACAGTCTATGAATTTAGATTACCGAAAAAAAAATTTACAAACTGAAGTAACTGCCATTCAGGTCACCAGAGTTTGAATACCCCCGCTGCTCCCAATAACCCTTGTAACTCGGATTATCGGTGAGTTCGATCTTTTCGACCCATTTTATCCATTTGTATCCCCATTTATCCTCGGCTACAAGTTCGAAAGGATACCCCCGTTCTGCAGGCAGGGTGACATTGTTCATTTTGTAAGCCATCATGATATTATTATTCATCAGGTACGAAAGGGGAAACGACGTTGTATAACCATCATGCGCAGTGAAGATCACTGTGTTGGCACGGGGATCAACACCAGCTTCGTTAATGAGATCCCGGACAAGCACACCTTCCCAGAGAAGTGTTACATCCCACCCTTCGACGCAGTGCAGAGTTATCACTTTGGAATAATGCTGGTGATTATCGATGACATCACGGTACGTTGAGACCTGCGTCGTCTTTGTAAGACCTGTGACAGTGAGCCGGTAATCGGATTCATTGATATGTTGCGGTCCGAGGATTGAATTTTCGTGAAAATCTACTATCGAAGAGAGATCTTTGTCCTGGTAGGACCTTATCTCCACTGCGGCCAGCTGTTTTGTTTCGTTGGAGAGAGAACCGGATCGTAGTCCGGGTTAATGAAAACCAAGACAAGGGCGATCATTACAACGGCTATGACCAGAGTGACAACCAGGGACGAACCGGGAATTCATGCGGGTAACCTGATCCCGGGATTATATCAAGGTTGTCATTCCAGAAGGGTAATTTACCAGCGGTTACGTCATTATTCGGTTGTAGCAAGTCGTCGCTGGAGTTCGCCGGACCCCTCTTTTTTTGCTTCCATCAACGCGGATATGACTGCATCCGAGAAAACAAGCGCAAGGGTCTCAAAAAGTGTTCCGAGAGGTGCGAAAGCAGACGAAACTGACCGGTACTTCCCGGTCACCTGACGGACTTCGAAGGATGTTTTGTTGCCGTGATAATATCCCGTAAGATCGCCAAGATTTACAATACAATCCGCAATCCTACTCATACTTGAATCCTGTGATGCAGTGATAAGACAGATTTCCCCTCCGAGACTTTTTGCAGTCTCACATACCGACACCATAGAATGCGTCTCACCCGATCCCGAGAACATCACCAGGGTATCGCCAATCTGCATCGCCGGAGTGATCGTCTCTCCGACCACGTACGCTTCTATACCAAGGTGCATCAGTCGCATCGCAAATGCCCGGGCAATGAGGCCAGACGGCCTGCTACGGCCACATACACGCGTTTTGCAGTCAGTATCCTGTGAAAGAACAACGAAGACTCAGCGGTATCAAGGGCTGATGAGGTCTTCCGGATTGATTCTGCCATCTGCTGCATAAATACCGGAATATCAGAAGTTTCGTCGATCATAGATGAGAAGCATATTTTGTACGAGGTGATATGAGAGTATCGATCCGCGATAATTCAATGTGAACTGTAGTGTAAATACCCATTTTACAAGATCGGTTTTGTTTCGAGGTCAAACTAACCGATAAAAAAATTGGGTGCTTTAGCGGACAAAGCAAAAATAGGATGTGTCCCTCAATAGTTCTCGCAAAAGAGCCTCAAAATATGCTCTGGGGTGGTCGCATACCGGACATTTTACTGGAGCCTCACTATTTTCGTGGACATACCCGCAGTTCCGGCACTTCCATAAGGTTGTGGAATCTTTCTTAAAGACCCCGTTCTGGCTAACAGCCGCAAGCAATTTCCGGTACCGCCGTTCGTGATATGCCTCGACTTTGGCAACTTGCCGGAACGTTCGAGCAACATCAGTAAACCCTTCTTTCTCCGCAATGTCTCCAAAACCGGGATAGAGTGTTCCCCACTCCAACTTTTCCCCTTCAGCCGCTGATAACAGGTTCTGTGCCGTCGTCCCGATGATTCCGGCGGGATATGACGCAGTGATTTCAACCAATCCGCCTTTCAGGTATCCAAAGAACAATTTTGCATGCTCTTTTTCATTGTCCGAAGTCTCCTGGAAGATTGCCGATATCTGTTCATAGCCTTCCTTTTTCGCAGCACTTGAAAAGAAGCTGTTCCGAGTGCGTGCCTGTGACTCACCGGCGAATGCTCCCAGGAGATTTTTTTCAGTCTGACTTCCTTTGAATTCCATAAAGTTTTACCTCCTCAGCGTACACGAACAGGATTATTTTTTTATTCCATGTCCGGATGGTTTCGAGATGAATCTCTAATATGTCATTCTTCATTTAAAATCCTTGATTCTACTATTTAACACGAAAAAATTATAAAAACAACGACTTTACTGGGAAGAAATTGAGAAAATTAAGTCAGAAGTATTTGATGATGAATAGATCAGCGGGGAATTTGTAAACCAATTCACACGGGGAAAAAAACAACGGCAACCTTTCTTTATCAGAATCTCTCTTAGGTCAAATCAGTGTTTTCTGGGGATTGTTGAGATGTTTCTTCGCGGCGGGGGTAACTTCACGTCCCTGCGGGGTGCGCTTGATAAACCCAATCTGAATAAGGTACGGCTCGTATACATCTTCGATCGTCCGTACTTCCTCGCCAACCGAGATCACTATTGTCTTTACCCCTACCGGACCTCCATCAAAGTCTTTTGCTACAACCGCTAGGATCCGGCGATCCAGTTCATCGAGGCCGAGCTCATCGATCTGCATCATGGCAAGCGCATTCGAGGTAATTTCTCGTGTAATTGTACCATCACCTCTGACGATGGCAAAGTCCCTCACTCTCCGCAGCAGGCGGTTTACGATCCGAGGTGTACCCCTGCTCCGTTTTGCTATCTCTTCAGCGCCATCCGGAGTAATAGGGATCTTCAGGATTGATGCACTTCTCGTTACAATCCGACCAGTTCTCCGGGAGAATAAAGATCAGCCGGGAAATTATGCCGAACCGGTACCGGAACGGTGCTCCGAGAAGTCCCTGCTTTGTCGTCGCCCCGATAAGCGTGAACCGTTCAAGATTCAGCCTTTATTGAACGTGCACTCGGGCCTTCGCCGATCATAACATCGATGAAAAAATCCTCCATCGCCGGGTAAAGAACTTCTTCGACAACCGGATTTATACGGTGAATCTCGTCAATAAACAGGATATCACCTCGTTTCAGCGGAGTGAGAAGTGCGGCGATATCTCCCGGTTTTTCAAGGACCGGACCGGTCGTTGCACGGATATCAGCTCCCATCTCGTGCGCAATGATATGGGCAAGAGTGGTCTTGCCAAGGCCGGGTGGCCCGGAGAACAGGATATGGTCAATTGGTTCACAACGCTTCTGCGCAGCTTCGATAGCGATCTTCAGGGTCTCTTTTACCTGAACCTGCCCGACAAATTCATCCAGACTGGCCGGCCGAATCGTGGGATCGTCTCCGTCCTCCACAATCAGTCCGGGGAGATCATCCTCTCGCTCAATTCTTCACCGTTCCTTTAGTTTTACAAGGGCCGCCTTGATAAGATCCTGCACAGAGGGTGATTTCAGCCCTGCGGCTGCCTTGGTAACCGCATCACGCGACTCTTTCTCTGCAAAGCCGAGTGAGACAAGAGCACTTACTGCATCGTGGATCACGGGACTTCCCCTTCCTACGTCACCGGTGACCATCGTCTCACTGACCTTCTTCATCTTGTCCCGGAGTTCGAGGATGAGGCGCTTCGCGCTCTTCGGGCCGATCCCGGAGATACGGGTCAGGGCTTTTTCGTCTTCATCCAGAATTGCTATCGCAAAATCCGAAATTCCGATCTGTGAAAGGAGATTGAGAGCAATCTGGGGCCCGATCCCAGACACTCCAATGAGTATCCGGAACATTTCCAGCTCGCTCTGGTGAAGGAAACCAAAGAGTGTAATCGCATCCTCGCGGACAGCCATGTGCGTGAAAAGTTTTACCGGCCCTTTCGTGTGGGCAAGGATCTGGAGCGCTGGCTGGGTAACCTGCACCTGGTACCCGATGCCACTTACATCGATCACCACCCACCTGTCGCCCACAAGGACCGGTTCACCACGAAGATGTGCGATCATACTTACTATCTCATGATATGGATGTGGCATAAGGCAATCGAAAGAGCATCGGCAGCGTCATCGGGTCTGGGGATCTCTTCAAGCCGCAACAACCGCGTGATCATCTCCTGAACCTGCCGTTTGTCAGCCTTCCCGGAACCCGTAATGGCCTGCTTCACCTGGTTCGGTGTATATTCCGTAACCGGGATGTTCCGCTGTTCGGCAGCGAGAAGAACAATCCCCCGAACCTCGCTGACTGCCATGGCAGATGAGATGTTTTTCTGAAAAAATAATTTTTCAAGCGAGAGGTGTGCAGGCTGGTATTTTTCAAGCAGCGCTTCAACTTCGGTATAGATTTTCAGTAATCTTCTGGAGGGACTTAGTTCTTTGCCTGAGGTTTGGATACACCCATAGCAGACCGGTCGGTTTTCCCCCTTCACGACTTCAATTATACCGTAACCCAGTCGTGCAAGTCCGGGATCAATCCCGATCACAATCATTTCAGGGTAGTCTCCGGATCTGATGTATGTTGCTCCATTATAATACGCTCAATGGTAGGCAGGGTGAATGTGAATTTTAAAAATCATCTCACAGCTGCAAAGGCAACTGAGGAAACAAAACGATAAAAAAATGATAAAAAATTTACTTCATCAGGCCAAACGACTTGAGTGTTACATCCGGGTTGACAGCACCGACATGGTAAACATCTCCGGTCGAGAGGCTCGTTGATGATGACCTCTGCAGGGGAGAAGAGGGACGTATCAATCTGGTAGAAGTCGTAATTTGCTTCCTTGAAAATGTCGTTGAACGGCTTACCGTATCCCTTGGATTTGTTGCTCGGGATCTTGTCGAGGTAGTCCTTGATCTCAGGAGCTTTCATGGTGAGGTTGATCCGGCCGTGGTAGATGGTAGCGTCGTTCGTGACACCCATTGCGAGCTTTGGCCCGCGGACCGGCGGAATTGGTGCAGTTCCCATCGCGGCGATAACCTTCCGCGTGTCAAAACCGAGCTCGTTGAGTTTATAGATGGCGGTCTCGACACAGCGTCCCGCAACCTGGATGGAGCCGACCATTGAAGAGGTTGGCGCAACGACGGCACATACATTCGCGACATCGACATGGCATTCCTCAGCAATCTTTTCCATTACCTCTGCATTTGGCAGGTGATCGCTCTCGAGACACATAACGGCACAGTCGTAGTCATCTTCATACTCGATGACCTCGAACGTGTGTTTGGGCTTCAGGGAGAGCGCACGGGCGGGGCCGCTTCCCATTGCGAAGTAGTTGCCGACCTTGACGGTCCAGCCGGCCTTCTGGGCGCCGAGGCAGGAAATCGCCGGGAAATCGGTATTGACATCGATGAAAGGCATCGGGAATTCCCTGATGTACCCATCCTGAAGTTGACTTCGCCAAGACCGCCCATGCAGATCTCGGTAAAAGCCCTTCCGGCCGCGTACCCACCACGGGTGCTCACGCCGCAGTCAACGATGCGGGCGCCATTATCGAGCTCGTGGTAAGCGGCATTGAATTCCTCTGCAAGGTCGGCCAGATTATCGAAAATTTCCAGTGCAAGTTCATTAACGCTCAGCATTGCAAAAACACCTGTATTATAAAAAAAGGGTTTTGGAACAGATAAGATTTTTGAAAACAGAATCGAGGGGTTAGCTAAGGCTTTGTATAATTTTTGCAGGATCGTACCGGAGGGTAATGACTCTCGTCCTTCCCTTTCCATCCCGGTACTGGAGGTTGACAAGGCGCATCGCATCCATCTTCTTGATAATCTCGTAGAACCGGGTGTAGCCAATCGAGAGAGATTCCTTGAGTGATTTGAAAACATCACCTGCGTTCATCTCTTTTTCCTGAGAACTCCTCCCGGCAAGCGCAAGGAGGATCGCACGCTCTTCCTCGTTGAGCGTCTTTACGGTGTAGGAAAGGTGCAGGTATTTCGATATCTCGTACGCTTTGCACACGTCATCTCTTTCGATTGAACGCCTCGCGGCACGCTCCGCACTCAGGGCTGCACGCTTGAGGAGGTCGATTCCTACACGGAGGTCTCCGCTTTTCAATGTTTGTTCAACGACAAGATCGAGGAGCTCCTCGGAGAGAACTCCCTGGAACAGCCCCTGCATCGCTCTGGCTTTCATAATCTCGCGGACTTCAGTGTCCCCATACGGAGGAAAATAAATTCAGTCGGACAAAAGACTGACGCAACCCGTGCGTCGATTGCCCGGGCGATGTCGACGTCGAGGTCAGACACAATAACAATCACACCGATACGCGTCCCTTCATAGGATTCATGTGACCGGAGAAGGGTGTAAAGCACCTTGTTGATCTCGTTCTCGTACAACAGGTAGTTCGCATCATCGAGTGCGACGAGCAGGACAATCTCGTCCCGGACAAGGATGCGGGCAATGGCATCGAAAACCTGTTTGAACGATGTTCCGGATGATGGCGGAAGGTGGCCGGCGAGTTTCCGGTAGATTTGGGAGATGATGGCAAATTTGGTATTGTCTATCTGGCAGTTTATGTACACCGGCACGAGTTTTTTGGTCGTCTCTTCAATCTCAGTGAAAAGTTTCCGGATGCTGGTCGTTTTCCCGGTACCCGGCAGACCTTTGCAGACGGTGTTGAGGGGTCTTCCCCCGCGGAGCCCGGGCTTGATCTGGAACGCCAGCTCGCGCATCTGGGCGTCCCTGAACTCAAACTGCTCGGGAAGGTAATCGATCTCGAGGACATCCGGGTCCCGGAAGATCGTCTCATCCCACATCAGCAGCTCTTTTTTCATCTCTCTAATCCTCTTTCCGGCATCGGTATTAATTGCATCTCAATAGGATCAGCCGTGGTGAAACAGGATGTTTTTTACATTAATGTTTTCCGGCACACAGGTCAATTTTAAAAAATTCCGATCACGTCAGAAAAATATAATATTTGGCCAGACAAAGGAGAGAAGAGCTGTGTGCGGCGGATGATGAAAGTTACCCCCACTGATCGATGATGAAGCAGGGTACTGACGCCGCTCTTCTCTAGGAAAAAAGAAAATCAAGGAACCCGACCGCGTTTTTCGTTCCCAGTCCGCCCTTCGCTGCTTCCCGCTCCGAGAATGCAGAAGTCTTATCCTTTCCCTTGCCCACAACCACGAAGGGGACTGGATCCCGCGAGTGTGTTCTGATCCTGATCGGGGTAGGATGATCGGGAAGAACCGCGACGACGCCATCAAAATTTTCCAGGATCGTGCCAACAACCTCATCTACCCGCTCGATCGCCTTTACCTTCTCTTCAATACTCCCAAGATGCCCCGCTTCATCTGGCGCTTCTATGTGTAGGTATAGGAAGTCAAGGTGGTTGATAGCATCAAGTGCATACCGGGCCTTGGCAGCATAATCGGTGTCAAGATATCCGGTCGCACCGGGTACCGTAATAACCTCCATTCCTGCGCAGCGGGCAATGCCGTTGAGAAGGTCAACTGCTGATATCATGCCCCCCCTCTTCCCGTATTTCCGGGCAAATGAAGGGAATGCTGGTTTATGCCCGCCGCTCCACGGCCAGATCCCGGTCGCTGGTGTTTTTCCGGCTTTTATCCTCGCACGGTTTACCGGGTGATCGGCGAATACCTCGCGACTCTTCTCCATGCATCTCTTAAGGATGCCGGCATCACCTCCCCGGGGGAGAAACTCCTCAATTTTCTTCCCGACGATATCGTGCGGAGGTGTCGATTCCACACCCCTGCCATCCGGGACAACGAGCAGGTTGCGGTAGCTGACGCCGGCTTTTACCATGACTTCCGGAATCTCATCTGCGAGCGACGAAAAGAGAGCCGCTCCCTCGGTACTTGATATATGTCCAGCCGAGAAATCCGCCATGATACCATTCACTATGGTCACGAGATTGCACCGGTAGGCAACATCGCCCGGGGATAGATCGACTCCCATGCTCAGCGCTTCAAGGGGTCCCCGACCGGTATAATATTTCTCAGGAGCATAGCCAAGGACAGACATATTGGCAATATCGCTGCCCGCCTCAAAATTATCAGGGATTGTAGAAAGCATCCCGCAGGCCCCGTTCTGGGCCATCCAGTCCATGTTCGGGGTTTTTGCATATTCGAGCGGGGTTTTTCCCCCGAGTTGCGATAACGGCTCGTCCGCCATGCCATCACCGAGGATAACGATATATTTCATCTTATTCTCCCCTTTCATTGTTCCTGTATACTGATGTATTATGTTTTTACGACTGTTCTGCGAGCATCGCTTTCACTGCAATCCTGACACTTTCCTTTGAACCAATCTGGGGTTTCCAGCGAAGCGATTTGATCTTGTCGACGGCGAGCTGCATCTTTGGCACGTCACCGACCCACCCGCGTTCTCCTCCGGTGAACCTGAACTTCACGTTCGGGAGGTGCATCTCTTCGGCAACAATCTCAGCAATACTCTTCACGTCGATCCAGTCTTCTGAACCGATATTGAACGTGTTGACCGTCCCCCGGGCATGTCCGACGGTGAAGAGCATCGCCGCGACACATTCGTGCACTTCGAGATAGGACTTGGTCTGTTTCCCGTCACCAAGTATCTCAAGCTCGCCGGGATTATCTTTTAATTTGCGGATAAAATCGGTGAGGACTCCATGGCCGCTCCGGGCGCCAATAATATTGGCAAACCGGAACACATACCCTTTCATTTCAAACGAGTGGCAGTAGGCTGAGATTAAAGCCTCGCACGCGAGCTTGCTCCCACCATAGACTGATATAGGCTCCAGCGGCGTGTAACTTTCCGGCGTTGGGATCACCGTCGCGTCACCGTAGACAGTGGACGTAGAAGTAAACACGAGTTCCGGAACGTGGTATTTCCGCATTGCTTCGAGGACCCGGTATGTTGCAAGGATATTATTCTGCATTGTCGGGTCCGGGTTTACGGCGCTCTGGCGCACGTCGGGGTCGGCGGCGAGATGAAAGAGCCGGTCCGCTCCTTCAATGGAATCCTGCCATCCATCGCCCAGCAAATCTTCCTGAACAAACCTGACTTTGCAGGAGTCAAGATGCCGCGCAATTGTCTCCCTGCTCCCCGCACAGAGCGAATCGATTACCAGGACTTCGTTGCCCTGTGCAACGAGGGTATCAACCAGATGCGAACCGATGAACCCGGCTCCGCCTGTCACCACATCAAACATCAGAACATATTATGTCATCCATGCTATAGGATTACTGCTATGTTTATCGGGATTGATCACGGTACAACCGCCATGCGGTTCGCCGGCGAATCAAAGGAATTCAGGATCTCGCGGGAAGAAGCCAAAGAATTTGTTGTATCCGATCTCGCAAGGCTCTGCCCTGTCAGAGAGATCGAGGGTATCGCGCTCTGCTATTCCATGGGCGACAACTTTTCGAAAATCACGGATATCAGGAAGGTAAAAAACCGGGGAGTTGTCAGCCGTGAAGGAGCAGGAAAGCATATCGGGGGGGGTACAAAGGTTTTTGACGAGATCGCAGAAAGCGGGATTCCCGCAGTCGTCATTCCGGGCCTCCACCGTGGTTCCCCGACCGACCCTCGTTTCAAGGCATACTCGCACCAGTCAAGCCCGGAGAAGATCGGCATCGCTTTCGAAGTCTGCCACGCTCTCGGACCTGACGTCATTGTTTCCGATGTCAGCTCGAATACTGTTACGCTGCTCATATCCTCCGGGAGACTTGTTGGGGCATTCGATGCCTGCATCTTTGCTCCGGGAATGCTTCACGGAGCACTCGATGTCGATGCTATCCGTAAGATAGATTCAGGCGAATTATCCGCAAATGATGCGTTCCAGCACGCCGGGGTTCAGTTTTCTCTCCCGGAAAATGAACGCCACTTAGCTGTAGCAATGTTTGCGGCAATGGAGTGCGCGGCAATGCTCGTATTGAACTCCCGCGCGTCAGTTGCTCTTGCAGGAAGCCTGGCACCGGTCATCGCCCCGGAAGTCCAGACCCTTCTTTCGCGGGATATTGCAGTTTATGATGAATGGTGTGCATCCCGCGGTCTTGCAAGGATAGCCGGGGATGTTTTTTCCGGGGCTACTGAAATTCTCGGTCTCGATGTAGATCTCTAGATTTATATTGATTTATCATGTAAGATTATTAGGAGATTTTTCCAGTGAGAGAGTTACGCATCCACGGCAGGGGTGGCCAGGGGTCGGTCACCGCCGCCGAACTGATAGCGGTCGCAGCGTTTGAAGGCGGGGTTTTTGCCCAGGCTTTTCCGGCGTTTGGCGTCGAGCGGCGTGGGGCTCCCGTGCAGGCTTTTGTCCGTTTCAATGATAAAAAAATCCGGCTGCGAAGCCAAATCTATGAGCCGGACTACATCATCGTCCAGGACAGCACCCTGATCAAGGACGTTAACGTCTTCCTCGGAGTAAAAACCGGTGGCATCGTTATCGTCAATACAGAAAAAGCGGGGACATATGCGGTACCTGACGGTGTGAAGCTGATCACGATTGATGCTACATCCATCGCCCTGAAAGCGATCGGACTGCCAATCACCAACACATCACTCATGGGCGCATTTGCTGCCGCAACCGGAGAGATCCAGTTCTCTGCCCTCGAGAACGCCATCAACCATCGTTTCCCAAAAGAACTTGCGGTTAAGAATATCAGTGCAGCACGGATTGCGTACGATACGGTCAAGGGGGCAGCATAATGACACTTGCTGTCGGATGCAGGGCACGACCGGGGAAGTCGCGCGATAATAAGACAGGATCCTGGCGGGTCTTCAAACCGGTTTTTGACAACGAGAAATGTTCAAAGTGTGGGATGTGCCAGACGATTTGCCCGGAGGGGTGCGTCAATGAAACAAGCGAGGGCATTTTTGTCCCTGACTATTCATATTGCAAGGGCTGTGGCCTCTGTGCAGAGGAATGTCCAAAGGAAGCTATTGCGATGAAACAGGAGGAGAAGTAAATGATGGAGATGATCGAGGGTTCGCATGCGGTCGCAGAAGCGGTGAGACTTTCACGCCCGCAGGTGATCTCCGCATATCCTATTACCCCGCAGACCCATATCGTGGAAGCCCTCGCGGACATGGTAGCCAACTGCAAACTGGATGCAGAATACATAACTGTTGAAAACGAACTCTCCGCACTCTCAGCATGCATAGGTGCGAGCGCGGCAGGATCCCGCACGTATTCAGCGACAACATCGCAGGGTCTCGCCCTCATGTTCGAAGTATGTTTCAACGCTGCCGGCATGCGTCTGCCCATTATCATGTCGATCGCCAACCGTGCCCTCGGGGCCCCGCTCTCGATATGGAACGACCAGCAGGACTCTATTTCACTCAGGGATGCCGGCTGGCTCCAGTTCTACGCTGAGGATAACCAGGAAGCAACCGATCTCCACTATATAGCCTATAAGGTTGCAGAAGATCATTCGATACAGCTTCCGGCGTTTGTCTGCTTTGACGGGTTCATTCTCTCCCATACCTACGAACCTGTAGATATGCTCACCCAGGAAGATGTGGACCGGTTCCTCCCGAACTTCACGCCCTACGAGCGCCTCGATGCTGCGGACCCATCAGTTTCGGTATGTATGCAACACCCGAGTACTACCTTGAATTCAGGTACGAGATGGACAAGGCGCTGAAATCTGCAAAACAGGTCATTGGCAATACAGGTAAAGAGTTCGGCACCCTCTTCGGCAGGGATTACAGCGCCCTTATCGAAGGCTACCGGCTCGAAGATGCAGAGACGGCAATCGTCACTATGGGTTCCCTGTGCGGAACAGTACGGGATGCTATCGATGAGATGCGAGCAGACGGCAAGAAAGTCGGATTGCTGAAAATCAGGATCTTCCGGCCATTCCCCTCTGAAGAGATTGCAAAGATGCTTTCCCACGTTACCCGCGTAGCAGTGCTTGACAAGAACATCTCCCTTGGTGCGAAGGGAGCGGTTGGGCTTGAAATCAAGGATGCCCTCTATGGTTCGAAGATTATCGTCAAGGATTATGTGCTTGGGCTCGGTGGGAGGGACGTGAGGAAAAAAGATATCAAGGCAATTGTCGCTCTTGTCGAAAAGGGACAGGGCGATCAGTTCTACGGTCTGCGCACGGAGGTGCTCTGATGGCTGACAAGAAATGTGAGCTGTTCGAGTGCGGGCACCGGGCCTGCGGCGGGTGCGGAGCGGCACTGGCAGCGCGCCTGGTAACGAAAGCAGCCGGCACCAATACGATCGTTGTATCTTCAACGGGCTGTATGGAAGTCTTCTCAACCCCGTATCCCGAAACAGCCTGGAAAGTGCCGTGGATCCACTCACTGTTCGAAAATGCCGCAGCGGTTGCATCCGGCATCGAAGCTTCGCTGAAAAAACAGGGCAGAACAGAGAAAGTCGTCATCATGGCCGGGGACGGAGCTACGTTTGATATCGGTATGATCAGTATCAGCGGTGCCTTCGAGCGCGGTCATGACTTCACCTATGTCTGTTACGATAACGAGGCATACATGAACACTGGTATCCAGCGTTCAGGCGCGACACCATATGATGCCAGCACGACCACGAGCCCGGCAGGCTCCTGCTCGTTTGGCAACAAGCGCCCAAAGAAGGATATGCCCCAGATCCTAGCGGCTCACGGTGCACCATACGTGGCAACAGCATCGATCGCCTACCCCGCGGATCTCATGCAAAAGGTAGAGAAGGCAATAAACACGAAGGGGCCGTGCTACATCCAGCTGCATGCGCCCTGTTGCACCGGGTGGGGATTCGAGGGCGAACAAACAATTGCTATCGCAAAACTCGCCATCGAGACCGGGCTCTGGATCAATTATGAGATGATCGACGGGAATGTCACGAAGGTAAAAAAGGTCGTCCGAAAACCAGTCGAGGAGTACCTGAAGACCCAGAAACGGTTCCGCCACCTGTTTAAGCCGAAGCGGCAGGATGCCGAGATAGCAGCTATCCAGGCAATTGCCGACAAAAATGCAGAAAAATATGGGATTGATATAAAACTTAAAAAAGAATAATACACCCTTTTTTCCATTGCGGGCAGTCTCACAGGGGTCGGAACTTCTTTTTGGATAAGCAACACTCTTAATAGTGTTCAGGGCGACATTAGTAAGAATTGGGCTCGTGGTCTAGTTGGTTATGACGTCGCCCTTACACGGCGGAGGTCGCCGGTTCGAATCCGGCCGGGCCCATAGGTTTACGTTTTTTTGATCGGTCATTTGGACTATTCAAAGGCAATAAGATTTTATCTGAAATTTTTTAACCTGAATTCAAAAATTGAGTGCGATAAGTTTTGCCATTTTGATGAAAATCTTCCGTGAACCGCAGGTTTGGAAGTCGATTATAGGAAAAAAGTGGTTTATGGCTTTACGATCTTTACCAGTTTAAGCATGAACGTCAGGTTCTCTCCCACGAGATCATTGTTCTCGTCGACCGTGATGGTTTTTGGGGTCACATTGAGAATCCGTATTGTTCCCGTTGCACCGCTCGGTGTGCTCACACTCCAGTGAGATCCAACGACCGGTTCCTGATCGGAAGGAAATGACGAACGGTTTACGGTAACCACAAGTGCCGGATTGTACAGACCATATGCCTTGTCAACGGGTATATGAACGGTCTTTTCGCTGTTCAGTGCCATACCGGTTACTGCTTCATCAAAACCCGGGATTACATTGCCGGTCCCGAGCTTGAACTCAAGTGGAGTCCTGTTCAGGTTCTGATCAAAAATCGTCCCATTGTCAAGCAATCCCGTGTAATATACGTCAACTGTATCACCGGCTTTTGCTACGGCCGGGTTTGCAAGAATGAGAAATGCAATCACTGCAACAATGATTATACCGATAGCAACCACAACCCCGTAGGTCCGGAGCGTTTTCTTTTTGGCTTCAACCGCAACTTTTCCTTTGACTTTTTCAGATTTTTTCATGGTCTCCGGATCATATTACTCGTCCCACATTATACCCTTGCTATCAGTTTATCAGCTACTACTTCCATTGCACTTTATTTATAGGTTTGAAGTTCAAGTAGTGGTGTTGAATATGGCAGACGAAGTGAGGGTTGCAGAGGTCGCAGGAAGGAAGGTTCAGTGGGACGCCGCACAGATGCGGAAGATCCAGGAACACCCATGTTTTTCCGAGAAGGCCTGCCATAGTTTTGGAAGGTGTCATATTCCCGTGGCACCGAAGTGCAACATCCAGTGCAATTACTGCATCCGGGACTTCGATTGCGTGAATGAAAGTCGTCCCGGTGTAACGACACGAGTGCTCAACACCGAAGAATCTATGGAAATGGTAAAAAAAGTTGTTGAAAAATACAACTACATCAAGGTTGTCGGGATTGCTGGGCCGGGTGAACCTCTTGCAAATGAAGAGACATTTGAGACCCTGAAAAGACTCCATGAAGAATACCCTAATGTTATCAAGTGCATCAGCACAAATGGCCTCCTTCTTCCCGACAAGATAGATCTTCTCCAGAAATATGATGTAGGGAATATTACCGTCACCCTTAACGCCATCGATCCCGAGATCGGGGCAAAAATCTACCAGTTCATTGACTATAACGGAAAGCGCTACACCGGTCTCGAAGGCGCAAAATTACTCCTTTCTCAACAGATGAGAGGTATCCAGATGGCGATAGACCGGAATATGATTGTCAAGATTAACACGGTCTACATCCCCGGCATTAATGAAGACCACATCCCGGCAATCGCAAAGAAAGTCGGGGAAATGGGTGTGTACACATTCAACGTCATTCCATTAATCGCCCAGTACAAGTTCGCCGACATTACCCCACCCACTCAGGAGATGAAACGAAAGATGCAGGACGAGTGCGGGAAATATGTAAAACAAATGCGCCACTGTCAGAGGTGCCGAGCTGACGCGATCGGAAAACTTGGTCACGACGTGCAGTCGTGTATGTACGAAAAGAAATAACTGTTCTTTTTTATTTTTCTTTTTTCCGGCGTTTTTTGGCGAAACCGGGACTTATCATTTGAATGATATTCAAAGTATCCCTTCTCCCATTGGTTCCGGTATTCAGGGAATAAAAAAATTCTTTGTTGGGATGTGAGGGGATTAAGGAAAATGTCTCATACCCCGCTTCATGTTGGAATATTTGCAAAGGGATTTGCCAGTCTGTTCAGGCCCCGCACCAATTTTCAGAATCCGGTTCAGTTCATCTATCACCGGCTGAAGTGCGGGGGGAATCACGGTATCCTCAGTATTCACCACCGTGCCGCGGTACGTTATGGCATAGTGGAACAGATCTGCACTCCCTCGACGGGCAGTATAATTTCCTTCCAGTGAGGAAAACTCTGCTTTCGTAAATATTGTAGTAATCCTGTCGAGATCGGTCTGGTTAAGCTTGATCTCTCGGCTGGCAATCCCTGTCGAAATGACTGCTGCTCCATTATCGAAAATTACCAGTCGATCGTTAAACCCAGCAATACCACCAGTCCTGTGATAATCCACAAGTATTGCCGGAGGTGTCACCAGCGTAACTGGCGCCGATCTGGTTCCCAGACATCCCCCGATTATCACTGCTAAAACCAGGCAGAGGACCGATGCGGTAATCCATTTTTTAATAATATCCCTCGTGTGTAAACAAATGCTGATCGTTGGGTCTAGATCTGGACGACTTCGGGCTTCGAAGGCTTTCCCGCTGATTTTCTGTCGGGAAGGACGTCTTCAAGGGCTGTCATGAGGCTGTTAATCTTCTCGTTCGTGAACGTTTCGCGGAATGCTGCGAGCTCTGCTGCGTTCATAATCATAATGCCTTTTTTCTTCATCGGAAGACCATTTTCTCCGATAGGATTGATATCAATCGCGAGTGAAGCTGCCCGGTTCTTGGTCGCCGGTAACCTTATGATGGATACACCCTTGACGGATGTGTGTTTTCTTTCCCAGTCGGCTCCTTCTTCCATAAATGTTTTAAGAGTATCCTTCAGTTCCATAAGAGAACTATTGATTTATATATTAAAATGCTATTCGTTCCGGCGCGAAAGTATAGTTTTTTTTCAATTGATCAAACGCGGAATCAAGAAAAGGTTTCAAAGAAATTACCCCTTGTTTCAGGAGAACAATATATCTGGATAAAACCAGATTCTTTCCGGATAAAAACTATGCAATCGATAACCCTTCAAGCAAATCAACCATTCTCTCTCGATCATTCTCTCGCGTGCGGGCAGGTGTTCCGTTGGGACTGTGCTGATAACGGCTGGTGGTATGGCGTCGTCGAAGGGAATCCGATAAAGATCCGACAGGATAAGAAAAAACTCTCATTTGAAGGTGTGGACCGGGAATTTATCGAAAATTACTTTTCTCTCGATATAGGTCTTGAATCAGTAGTCGCGTCCTTTGACCGGGACACGTTCATCCACGCGGCGATCATGAAGTGCAGGGGATTGCGCCTGATACGGCAACCCAAATGGGAATGCCTCATCTCCTATACAATCGCGACCAACTCGAATATCCCGACGATTCGTCGCCGTATTGCGGCGATTGCAGAAAGGTACGGCAGAAAAATCCGGTTCGATGGGAGGATATTCTACTCGTTTCCCGAACCAGGTGACATAGCCTGCGAGGATGAAGCCGAACTCTCCTGCTGTAAACTGGGATACCGGCAGCCATTCGTCTTCAGGACCGCCTGTGACATCCAAGACAGGGAGATGTGGGAAAAGACCGTAAGCGCCCTTCCTTATGAAGAAGCCCGAAAGGAACTTATGAAACGCACAGGAATCGGCCCCAAGGCTGCAGACTGTGTCATACTCTTTGCATTTGGGAAGTACGAGGCTTTCCCGGTCGATGTCTGGATCCGCCGGATAATGCAGGAGCACTATCCTGTGCCTGCTGACTCCGGCAAAGCGCTCACGAAGAAAGAGTATGATGCGATCCGCCTCTTCGGCCGTGAGTACTTTGGGGAGTATTGCGGGTACGCACAGGAATACCTTTTCGCCGCACGCCAAGGTTAGAGAAAAACAATAATCCGGATTTTTGAAGAATGGTGGAAAATCTAATTCCTGATCTACAGGTTGGATATCTAGCTTGAAAAAAGTTTAAGAAAAGATCTGAAAAAACGAGCGATAAAGAAGAGATCTACGTCCCGATATCCCAGCTCGCGAGATACTTTTTCTGTTCTTTAGTCATCTCATCAATGGTTAATCCGAGAGACGTGAGTTTCATATGAGCGACTTTCTCGTCTATTTCCTGGGGGACTTCGTACACACCACCTTTCAGTTTCTTCCCGTTTTGTGCGATATACTGGGCACAGAGCGCCTGGAGAGCGAAGCTTAAGTCCATGACTTCGATCGGGTGACCCATCCCTTTGGGAGTTGCGAGGTTGACAAGCCGGCCTTCAGCGAGAACATGAACAGCCTTGTTCTTGAGGAAATAGGTGTCGATCCCATCCCGGTGGACGACGTTGTCAGCCAGGCCAGCGAGGGCTTCGACATCGATCTCAACATTGAAATGGCCGGAATTGGAGAGGATTGCGCCGTCTTTTAAGTTTTTGAAGTGCTTTTTATTGATGACGCGAACGTTACCGGTCACGGTGATGAAGATATCCCCGATTTTTACCGCGTCGTCCATGGTCATGACCTGGTACCCGTCCATGTGGGCTTCCAGAGCCCTGCGTGGGTCGATCTCAGTGACGATGACTTTTGCCCCGAGGCCGTGGGCTTTCTTGGCGAGGCCGCGACCGCAGAACCCATATCCACCGATAACGACGTATTTTCCTGCAATCAGGACATTTGTTGTGATCATGATAGAGGTCAGGGAACTCTCTCCCGTCCCATGGACATTATCAAAGAACCGTTTCATCGGGGTGTCGTTCACTGCAACAACCGGAAACTCAAGTTTCCCTTCCGCTGCCATCGAACGAAGACGGTGGATACCGGTTGTTGTCTCCTCGCAACCGCCAATGATCTTCTTGAGCTGATCGCGTCGTTTTGTGTGGAGATAATGGATCAAATCCATACCATCATCAATAGTAATTACTGGTTTTGCGTCGAGAACTGCGTCGATTGCAGCGTAGTACTCTTCAACGGTGCACCCGCGTTTTGCATAACAATGCACATTTTTCATCGTGTTGAGAGCCTCGACCACATCGTCCTGTGTCGAGAGGGGGTTGCAGCCGGTGATGTGCACAACGGCCCCACCCGCAGCAAGCGTGGAGACAAGATTTGCGGTCTTTGCTTCAACGTGAAGCGCCATCCCGATGGTCATTCCGGCAAACGGTTTCTCCTTTGCAAACTGTTTTTTTATGGCGGCAAGCACCGGCATATATTGCGCTGCCCATTCGATCTTTAACATTCCTGTGCTCATGAAAAATCCCCATTTGATAATCGTGCCTTGCGGCCTGTTTAGATAGTATCTACCCTATCAGTACGCACGGCAAGTTACATAAAAACTCCGCGAAAAACCTGCCAGCTCACCTGAAAACAGACTTAAGGAAAATGTAGATAGGGATTGCACACCAAAATTCCTATCCAATGGTACTGACACGGCGGATTATCCCCTGCCTTGACCTCAAGGAAGGAAGAGTGGTGAAGGGAACGCATTTTCTCTCCCTCAGGGATGCAGGAGACCCGGTCGAGCTCGCCGCACGGTACAATGAACAGGGCGCTGATGAGGTAGTATTTCTCGATATAACTGCGTCAAAGGAGAAACGTGGCACCCTCATCGAACTCATCCAGCGGGCAGCGGACCAGCTCTTCCTCCCGTTAACTGTCGGTGGTGGAATCCGTTCGCTTGAGGACATCCAGCAGATCCTGAGGGCCGGGGCCGATAAGGTAAGCATGAACACGAGTGCCGTTCAGGACCCGACTCTTATATCAAAAGGAGCGGAGTCGTTTGGGACCCAGTGCATCGTTGTGGCAATGGACGTGCGACGGAATTTCAATCTAAACCCGGAAGCAATTACAGTCCATCTTGAAGATGGAAGATCCTGCTGGTATGAGGTCGTTATCTACGGGGGCAGCAAACCGACGGGTATTGACGCGGTATGCTGGGCAAAGGAAGCCGAGAAACGAGGTGCCGGTGAAATCCTCCTTACAAGTATGGAGACTGACGGTACCAAAAAAGGGTTCGATCTCGCCATCACTGCTGCAATATCCGATTCCGCAGAGATCCCCGTTATCGCGAGCGGGGGTGTCGGTACCCTCGAACATTTCTACGACGGATTCACCCGGGGAAAAGCGGATGCCTGTCTTGCCGCGAGCGTCTTCCACTATGGTGAATTCACGGTCAATGATGTAAAAAAATACCTCAGGGGACGGGATATCCCGGTACGGCTCTGAGGTCGATTTCAAGCGCGGTGACGGAGTTTTCAAGCCCAAAGGCGGAAATGACTTCCGGGTGGATCTCCCCGAAAACTCCAATCTTTTTTCCGGATGCGATGATGTCTCCCCGACGGCCGCCAATAAATGCCCGGTCTCCCGATTCGACGACGGTGTAATCAATCGATAACTCGTTGAGCACCGCATCGGCATACGCATATGCCTCTGAAAAGTCGGCTCCTGAGTGCGTGCTGACCCCGGCAGCCTTCTGGTAGGTGACGCACGAATCCACTACATCGCCTACCGTGAAGAGTCGCTGGGGAAGCTCGCGGTGCCGGTTCATGGAGAGGAACTCTAAAAGTAACGGGACAAGGTCCGTCCTGACAACCGTGTTGTCAACGGTGATGGGGTGAAGGACGTGGAGGACTCCGCCGGCTTCAGGCCGGAGCATCTTTCCGTACAGGGTTTCTTCACTGGTGAGCGTGAACGGCATGACCTCGAGGAAACCAAGCCCGCAGAAAATGTCCCGCGTGAGCGTGGCAAAGACCTGGACGGGATGGGGTTTGCCGACGGTAAATGTCGCCGGCGGGAGGTCGCTGATCCGGTCGTAACCGTACGCGATCGCCACGTCCTCAAAAGTATCCCAGTCATGCATGATATCGGCTCGGTAGCAGGGCACGAGAACCCTGACTTTGTCCGGGCCTGCCGGTTTTGCGCCGAACCTCATTTTCTCAAGAAGTGCCGACATTTCTTCAGCAGTAAGATCGATGCCAAGAAGCCGGTTACATTCCTTCACGCTCACAATCCTTTCGGCGGGGGCAAGCGTTGGTGTCTCAGTCCCGTTGATCGTGACGCTCTCGATCTTCGCCCCGGCTTCGGCCATCGCCGTGCATATAATATTGACCGCAACAGAAACCGCTCTCCGGTCAGTTCCGGTCGTATCGAGAAGGATGTTCTTTGTCTCCATCGTTACCCGTGTCCGTTCCCCGTTGATGATCGGCGGGAAAGAAAGAACATGGTCATCATTGTCTACAATGAGCGGGAAGAGCGGGAAATCCCTGACAATCTTTGCATAATCCCTGCCTTTCGGGTGTCGTACAAGGATCTCGTCCATGGTCATTTCCTCGCTATAGTCGAGGGGGATGAACTTACGGTTCCGTGGGGAGGCAACGTAATGGAATGGGGCACGGACAGTATCCAGATCGTGAATCCCGATCGCGACCTTGCTCCTGCCCCTGCCGACCGCCCAGTGCAGGGATTCCTGGAGGGACATTATACTCTGGATCGATTCATCGTCGAAGGTGACCCCACGGATAACTGCAGCACCGAGCACCGGTCGGATGGTTGAAAGTGCAGGGTCAATCGTAAATGCAATCCCGGAAGGTGTCACGGGATACACAGGTAACCCGGTCTCGATCCCGAGATAGCCACGCATTGCCCGAGCGACACCTTCAGGAGAGAAGAGATCGGGACGATCGGGGAAGAATTCCACGTCGGCGTGATCCTCTTCAGTGCGTTCTACATCGGACCCGATCAGGGGAACCTTTTCGAGGATGGTTTTCCGGTCGGCTCTTGTCAGGCGCTCAAGGTATTTGTAGGGCAGAGTGATGACCGCCATCATACACCTCCTGATTTTCGCCGTAATGCCGGGGTCTCGCGGAGGAAGGCTATATCGCTATGGTGAAGTTGCCGGAGGTCTTTGAGGCCGAGCCGGAGCATTGCTATCCGGCTTACCCCAAGGCCCCATGCGAGGTACCGGGTACTGGATGCCAAGCGGTGCGGTAACCTCCTCACGGAATATCCCCGCACCACCCATCTCGATCCAACCGATACCTTCAACGAAAACTTCGGCATCGAGACTTGGTTCAGTGTACGGATAGTACGAAGGCTTGAACCGGACACCCTCAAAACCCATCCGGTGATAGAACTCGCGAAGGATCCCGAGCAGGTGACCGAAATGGACACCTTCATCCATGACGATTCCTTCGAGCTGCTCGAACTCGGCGAGGTGGGTCGTGTCTATCGTCTCACGCCGGTAAACCCGTCCGATGCAGAACGCCTTGACGGGCGGGTTTGGGTTATTTGCTAGGTACTGGATCGAGACGCTCGTCGTATGAGTTCTCAGAACGCACTGTTCTGCCTTCTCCTCCTTCCAGACCCCGCCCCAACCGGTCGACGATGTATCGCCCCCGGTTTCATGCATCGCCTTTACGCGCTGGTAATTCGGTGGCAGGGGAAGGGTCTCCCTGAGATAGAACGTGTCCTGCATTTCCCGGGCAGGGTGGTCCTGGGGCTGGAAGAGGGCATCAAAGTTCCAGTAGGACTGCTGGACAATCCCCCCGTAGAGCTCGGTAAAACCCATATCGAGGAGAATCTCACGCATCTCCTGGATTATCCGCTGGTAGGGATGGATTTTTCCGGGCCAGGCTTTTTTCGGCAGTTTTGATATGTCGTACCTGCGGAAGTTTTTCGTCTTCCAGCTTCCCGACAGGATCTGGTCGCGGCTAAGAGTCCCGATCTCCTCGCGGAGGTCCAGTCCATTCTTCACCAGATTATCCCCAGCCGGCGTTATGGCAATGGAGTACTGTACAGATTCCGTCTCCTGTAAAAGGCCTCGTTTTAGGAGATCCTTGACCCGGGGGCTCCCGCTTGCGGGGTTACCCAGTGCAGCTTCGTCTTCTTTTGTCGAAGCCCCGGCGGATTGAGTAACAGTGCCATCACTGACAATCGCAAGCCCTTTTTTTCGAAGCTGGCCAAACCCGATCCTGAATGCGTCAAGCTTCTGGAGGTCGGCAAGTGTGGTCCCTGACCCTATCTTCGCCAGGAGCTCGAGTTTCAGGCAGACCCTCTTTGCGGTACTTTTCCCCTTCATCGGTATAGACAAAACATTTCTCCACAATTCGCTCGACATGTGCTGCACCGTTGTCCATGGCCAGGTGCGCCCACTGTATGACCGCTTCCGGAGTAGCATCAAGCAATACTGCAAGGTGCTTTGCATCTGATGTTCGCTCCTTTGCAAGCACAGCAAGCAGCCGTTTCTCGTTCTGCGTCAATTCAGCCATCTTATACCTCGATCGATTCTGCAGCCACGTCCATCTTCTCCCGGAATTCTTTTAAGAATATGACAACCCTCTCCGCCGTTTCCTTCTTGCACTGCCCGCAGGTAACTTCCCCATCACAGCACTTCCGACGGATCTCTGCGAGTTCTGCATCATCGGTTACCATGTGGAAGAGGTTCAGGAGGAAGACCGAGCATTTGTCGGGTTCACCCCCCAGGCGTTTCTGTTCTTCAAGGGTCATCCTCCCGCCGGTGATTCCGCTCATCACTTTCTTCCTGACAACCGCTTCGGGTTCATAGAAGGAGATGATACTCTCCGGAATACTGCTCGACATCTTCCCACCCGTTAGCCCGGGCATGAAAATGTGATAGGTTGATGATGGGGAGTAGAAGCCAAACCCGCCGTTTGCACGCTCAATCTCACGTACTTTTGCGCTCACGTCTGCACAATGAACATTTTTTATGTCCACGTGGCCTTCGTATTTTTTTGCGTGCGGAAATGCTGCCTTCACATCGCTGAAGCTTTCTCCGGCGCGTTCTTTGACCTGACGCTGACGTACCCTTCCCTCTCCTCGACGGTAAACATCCTGAGTTTATGGGCAACACCCCGGGTAAGCCTGATATGCGGATCCTGATCAACGCCGACGGGCACCAGCGTCGGAGCAGGTTCCCGGTCGATCTGGGGATAGAGAATGTCTGCGACCTGGGTAATCACGCTCTCAGCATGGGCGAGATCTGTTTCCGGAGTAAACCCATAGATTGCCGTCAGTTCTGAGAAGTTGACCTTGGTCGCCGCTTCGAATGCGAGGTCCTTGAGCCGGTCGTTTTTACTCTGGAAATACGTCTGGCCTTCAAAACCAAGAGCATAGAGACATGCAAGGTATTCCTTCCCGTACTCCCGGCACTTCTCCCATGACATGCCCCTTACAGCGTGAGCTTCACGGTCGGCGATGGTCACGTACCCGTTACCACCCTGCTGCACGTGCCACACAACTTCCTTCATCACCATCAGGTGACCGAGATGAGGATGCCCACTCGGCATAAACCCCGTGAGGATATGGAATGGCGTACGGTTTCGTATTGCACGTGCTATTGGCAGGTAATCGCGGTGCCCGACAACGATCCCACGCCGCATGAAATAGGGGACCACGGGCAATTCATCAATAACACCGGCTATTAAATCGATTCCGAAATCCGAAAACGTCTTCTCAATGTCGACAGAGGGGTTACTCGACCATGGGTTGATCTGCGGTTCCTGCATGATATCTGCTCACAATTTGATTCGTGCAAATTCGACGAACTGAATACCGGTAGTATGTACACAACCGAACAACATCTTCTTTTTGACACTGTGTGCCATCCTTACCGAACGCGAAATGACGCTCATCGGGAGAACGGCTTCTTTCTCGACGGCATGGACGAGCATGTCCGAGTGGACATTTTTTCCGCAGTAGACGCGGAAATGGTGCCCGAATTTATACACCGGTTCGGGGAGTGAAATCATGGCTCCGTAGTTCGGTATAGACTTTGTCCTTCTCGACAAGTTCCCGGTCAGTTTCAACGGCAAGCGCAATATATTCCGGAAGACTGACTGTTTCCCCGTTTTTTTGCAGCGCGAGAACACCCCGGTCCATGAGATAAATAACTTCAACCGGGGCGAGCAGGAGCCGTTCATCATCGAGGCGTTTCCCGAATCCGGCTGTTTCGAGATCTGAATGCGGCTTTGCCAGGACCATTGCCGATTTTCCGACAAGCAGTGCGTTTTTCGGCGAGAGCGATGGTGAATTTCCGCACGTATCGTCAAGACTTCTGCAGTTTGATCTCGTAAAAGGTCAGCTCTTCCTCATCGTCGACGACTGCAAGTACGTAATCTTTTCGCATATTACGCGAAGCTACCACCTCTTCGATCAATTTCACGAATCCTACGGGGTCACGTTCCGAAAGGACACGGACAAGGTAGAGCGATTCTCCGGTCCCCGGTTTTTCCCCTCTCCTGAATACACGGAAATCATGGGGCCCGGCCTGGACAACATATCCACGCTCGCGGAGATCACGATAGACAAGGAAACTTCTGAGGAAATTCGGCTGGTCGGCAAATTTCGTAAACAGGGTATCAAAGGTATAACCGTCTACATCAATTTTCTGACGGTGCATGAGGTAGAGCGCTTCCTGGGGGACAGCCGAATCCCGCCCGCTTCCAGCCTCCCGTACCCGCTCTGCTCGTACAGGATTTTCCCTTCTTTTCCCAGTTTTACCTGGGTCCCGTCGAATATCGCCTTCACTGCCTGATCTATTGGAAGTCCGTGATTATAAGGGCGAGGGAAGCGGGAGATTTCGTTATTTCACTGCGCCAAAATTTATGAGCCGAATTGGATCAGACGAAATGCTTATGTAATACATTTTTTGGGAACAATCACTATAAAAAGGGAAAAAACGAATTTGTATAGTCAGATTGTATCTCATAAGTATTCTTCAATGGCCATCCCCGGAAATTAAATCTCAGGGAACTGGTTAAGAAAACTCTTCGATAAATAATAAACTGGCAGGATTGTTTTTTTAGACGATTTCATGGCGTGAAAATGATGGCGCACGATATCAGGGACCCCGGAAGCCGACGGAGGAGCGAACTAAAAGTCGCTGGTTTTCTTGCAAGGTCAACCATAAATGGTCCCGGCACCCGGGCGGTGGTCTGGGTCCAGGGATGCCCGATCAAGTGCGAAGGGTGTTTCAATCCGGATTTTTTACCGTTCTTAAAAGCCTGTTCAGTTGATGTAAACCAGCTTGCAGAGAAAATTCTTGGTTTGAAGGATATTGATGGGGTGACTTTTTCCGGAGGAGAACCATTCGCCCACGCCGCGCCGCTCGCCACGCTCGGGACAATACTCAAACAAGAGGGTCTTTCTGTTGCTACATTCACCGGGTTTACCCTGGAATTCCTCATGACAAAAAAAAGGGTGTCATGGGTGGATCTGCTTTCCATTACCGACTTTCTTTTTGCAGGACCATATATCCAGGATGATCTCTCCAATGACCAGGGTTGGGCCACCCATTCATTGAAACGATCGATACAGTTCCGAGATGGAAGAGTAGTATCCGATGTGCCTTTGAATTCTGCGAATGAAGAGCAGATCGAATTTTCCATTGCGGCAGATGGTGGGATTGTGGTAACAGGATTCCCGCACACGCACACCGAAAAATTTCGTTCGCTGGGTTGTCAGTGAGCGTTGGAGGAAAAATGTCCCACTTCAGTCGTATGAAAACACAGTTCCGTCACCGGGAAGTTCTCATCCAGTGCCTCCGGGAACTCGGTACTCTCCAGTTTCGGATACAACCATCAAAGGACATGAAGGATTGCATAACGTGGATATCGCGGTGAAAACGGCCGGAGGCTATGGGATCGGATTCGTGCGGAACGGTGATGATACCTATGATATGATCGCTGACTGGTGGGGAGTCAGGGGATTCGGCCAAAAGAAAATTGAGACTGAATTGAAGCGCCAGGCCCAAACCATCCAGAAAGAATATGCCAGGAAAATTGTCCTTTCAGAGACACTAAAGGAAGGATTTGAAGTGGTTTCTCAGACGGAAGATATCGATGGAACGGTTAGGATTGTCGTGCGGAGATGGGCCTGATATGGTAACAGAACAGGATTTTTCAAGGAAACTTAATGTATCACTCCGGGCGCGGGTTACTCTTATTGTTGTTGTAACCCCCGAGGAGGAGCGGGTGATTACCCAGATCAGAAATGTCTGCGATTCATGGGAGCCGTCGAGACAGTGTCTCGTATGGGACAGTGTGGATGGCTTCTCGGTTATCACCGGCAACAAAAATTTCCTGACGCAGTCGAGAGACCCTCTCCTGGCGCTCGACGATATCGGTAAAAGCGACGAGAATGCCGTAATTATCCTCAAGGACTTTCATGAATACTGGAATAATCCGCAGGTAAAGCGAAAGATCCGCAATTGTTCCCAGAAGTTCAGGTACAACCGTCGATCAATGGTAATTATCACACCGGTTCCCAGAGTCCCTGACGAGATCCGCGACGATGCGGTCGTTATCCATTTTCCCCCACCGGATACTGAAAGAGCTGCACCACCGATCTCGATTCACTTCTGGCAACAACCGGCGTCCCGACTCCATGACAAAACAGGGGAAGGAGAAGATTATCCAGGCGGCGCTGGGTATGACACTTAACCAGGCAAGGCGGGCTTTCTCAAAGTCTATCGTTATGCACGGGACAATCAACGAAGGGGATATTGATGCCATAATCGCCGACAAAAAAGATATCCTGAGCCAGTCCGACGCACTGGAGTTCTACAGCCTTACAGAAACCCCCGAAAATGTCGGGGGCCTTGTTATCCTCAAAGAATGGCTCCGGCTAGGAGCGGGCGTTCACACAGGAGGCACGCGATTACGGCCTCCCTGCACCAAAAGGGATCGCGCTTATCGGCATTCCCGGCACGGGCAAAAGCCTTACCGCCAAGATGATAGCCGATGTCTGGCATCTGCCACTACTCCGTCTCGATGTCGGGGCACTTTTTGGAAGTCTCGTTGGTGAATCCGAAGAGCGGACACGACGGGCTCTTGCGCTCGCTGAAACGATCGCTCCCTGTATCCTCTGGGTTGATGAGATCGAGAAAGCCTTCGCGTTCGGAAGCGGAGATGCAGGGACGAGCCAACGGGTATTTGCTCATCTTCTCACGTGGATGCAGGACAAGACAGCGCCCTGCTTTGTCGTAGCAACCGCGAACAATATCGCCGCCCTCCCCCCGGAACTGTTGCGAAAAGGGAGATTCGATGAGATCTTTTTCCTCGACCTGCCGAACGAGGAGGAGCGCCGGGAAATTTTTTCGGTCCACTTAAAAAAGCGGAAATGCATGCCCGCGGATTACGATATCGCCCGTTTGAGTCGCGTGAGCGAAGGATATGTTGGTGCGGAGATAGAGCAGACCGTTATTGATGCCATGTATATAGCCTTCAACGAAAACATGCGAAGGGTCACTACCGAAGATATCCTCCTGTGCATTAAAAATCAGGTTCCGCTTTCCGTTTCGCAACGGGAAACAATTGCTGCATTGCGTACCTGGCTCTCGGAAGGCCGGGCACAATCAGCATCAGCTCAGGCACGGTCAATAGCCCCGGGAAAAAAGTTTCTTGCTCTTGAAACAATTGATCACGCCGATATACTCGTCCCATGAGATCACGATCCATTCCCCTGGTTGGCCAGTGGATCCACAGACGCTCGGTAGGAAAAACCGGAGACCGTGCAATCGGTGGCGACTGCGAGGCTGTAGCAGAACTCTGTGAGATGATCTGTGCCACTGAAAGTGAAAAAGCCCGGGATATTGCACTATCAGCCCTAAGTTCCCTGGATACACCTGAATCGATCGGATCGTTTCTCAAAGAAGCCCTGGTCCGTAATCACGTGCTCCTTAACCAATTGGCAGGTGTGTATTGTTCAGATCCTGAACGCAGTGTGATGAAGGCGTTGTTCCTCTTCATAACTGGAGTGGAAAATGATCTTGTTAACATCGATCCTTTTCCTCACCCGCTTATTTCCCGGGGATATGGGGAAGCAGACTACCGGTCTGGGCAGACTATCTGCGTTGCTGCAAAGAGAAATGCCCAAAAAAAGATTCTTTCAGATATTTTCCTCCAGGAACTGCTCTATTCTAAAGAACCGTGGTGGACTGATGAAGAATGGGCGATGATTTTTTCCTGTCTTATCGGAGAAGCACGGTGGGAGGAACTCTCCACTCTGATCTTTTCCGCTCCCATCCCTCATGCCATAAACGCAATTCATGCGATGAGGGATTCGGGATGGAAACCCTCCGGAGATGACCGGCATATTTGGGGACTGGTTACCAGCGCTGTCCCAGGGGGATGGACGCATCCTCTCCCGTCAAGAGACCCATCCCTTACCATCGGATCGGGAGATGAACTCGTTACCCGGTCAACATTCTCTCATGATGGAGCGTTTCTTGCCGCGGGATACAGTGACGGTCTTGTCGAGATGTGGCGGGTTCGATCGGGAACCCTTGTCTCAAGTCACAAAACGGAAAAGGTTACCGTGGTGCTGCTCATTTTTTCCCAGGACAATTCATTTCTGATTTCTGGGGTAAGTTCCGGAAGGATCACCTGCAGATCCACCGAATCAGGTGAGATTCGGTGGGATTATCACTGTGGAGAAAAGTGGGCAGGCATTTACTCTCTTGCACCCGATGGATCTTTCCTTGTCACCGTTGATTGCACGGGGCGGATAATCGTACTCCAGACTTCTGATGGGAAGCCCGTGGTAATTTTCCCCGGTTTCGACTCCCCGGTCAGCGCGATCGCTGTTCTACCAGCGGAGCCTGCCCTGATCATTGGATGCCTCGATGGCTCAGTCCGGTGTGTAACCCTGGCTGACCGCACCATATCCATACTGCTTCCTCCGAGAGACGACCCGGTCAGAAACCTTGCTGTATGTGCAGGAGGGGAAGGTGTTCTCGTGCTTTCTACCGGGAATCAGCCGCTTGTCGTAAACAGGCATGGAGAGATAATGAGAACATTTTCAGGATTTTCTGGAAATGTTACCCTCACGTCGATAACATCAGGAGGATCTTTCTTTGCAGCATCAGGGACCGACACGTCAATAACTGTCTGGCAGAACGGTTCCCAAAAGCCTGTGAGCGTATTACCTGTTTTTAACAGAAGGGTTACCTGTTTCATACTTTCACCCAACGCCGTATTCCTCGCGGAAGGTACCAATACCGGATCGATACGCATGATCCGAATCGACGGGACTTCAGTGACCGTATGGGAGAAAAGGCGACACAAGAAGGGCATAACGTCTCTAATATTTTCTCCCGACGGTTCACTCCTTCTGAGGACCGGAAGGGACTTCGCGGTAATGCTTTGGGATGTAAAGACCAAGGACCTGCAACGGACTCTGAAACGGGGGACCGGAGAAGTAATTGGAGTCGCCCTGATGGCTGACGGATCCGTAATTGCGGCCGGTTATTCTGGCGGGACGATCCGCTTGTACCGGCGCGATACCGGTGAATGCATCCGGTCTTTTTCCTGCTACACAGAACTAAAGAGGATCGCTTCAGATCCGTCTGGCACAAATCTTGCCTGTGCAGGGGCCGATGGTTCTCTCCGTCTCTGGAATCACCAAGAGAGCGATCTCAGTTCCTGTGAGGGGAGCATTCCCCCTCCCCGGTGTCTTGCGTTTCTCGGGAAAACGATCATCGTTACTGGGGGGTGGGATGGCAGGCTGAGGCTGTGGAATGTTCCAGAACTAAAACTTCTCGATACACTATCCGGCCATACGAGCATTATAACCTGCTGCGCTGTCAGCCCCGATGAAAGATTTGTCATAACCGGAAGTAATGACACAACCTTGAGGATTTGGTCGCTCGACCATCACAAAGTCCTGCGGATCATAGAGGATAGCAGATCCGAGCTAGGTGCGATTACCATATCTCCTGATGGGAACCATTTCGCTGCCGCTGGATCCGATGCGATCATCCGGATATATTCCCTGCCTCACGGGGACCAGAATTTTTCGGTTCCGGGGATAATTGGAGCGGCTGCAGCACTTGCCTTCAGCCCTGATAGTCGCATTCTTGCTGCAGGGTATGATACCGGGACCATTCTCATCATATCATGTCCTGATAATAGGGTCATTCAAACTCTCCATGCTCACACGGGAACTATTTCTTCGATGGCAATAACCAGCGATGGAAGGAATCTGGTAACCGGAGGAGCCGACGGTCGTATTCATGTATGGGAACTCCCGCTCGCGACAACACTCACCGGGAAAAATGTCCGCGATATCGCTCTTGTTGCTGACCTAGAACGTTCCTCCCCTCCGGGGAATATCCGGTTGCAGTGGGGTTTTCTCCGGGTGATGCTGACAGCGAGATTCCGGAATGCAATCGAACTCTGCACCGAACAGGAAGAAACCGGTTTGTTCGATATCCAGATCGTAGGTTAAACGGAGACGACACGATGACGGCCACAGAAGAAAAGAAAAATATCGGCATCGATTTTGGCCTCAATGCAACGGTTGTCGCGGTTGATCAAAAATCATCCGGTGAACCGTTCTTCGTTTCATTCCCGGGAATTTCCGACAATTTCCATGAATATGGGAGGGAGATCCCAATACCACTCATCGCGTCAGAAATCAGGTATCGTTCAGATGGATCCTTTGTTATTGGGAAAGAATCTGACAACTATTTATCCACAGACCTCCCCGTTTCGGCAACGGTAAAACGGTTGAGATATTATCTGCTCGAAGAGAGTCCGGTCAGGATTCGTACCGGAGATGCGAGAGAGATAGCTACCGGCAGGCATGCTCGGATTTTGTCCTGACGGTCATTCAGAAAGTGCTCGGCGAATCAGATGCATCAGGCTCGAAAATTATGATCACCCGACCACTCGATTCACCTCCGGGGTACAGCCAGTGGATTGCCGATCTTGCAGAATCCCCGGGGGGTTGGAATGTTTCGTCTGTGGATATCGCGTGTGCGACGGCACGGGGGTACGGTCTGCCATTCCGGGTTGGTGAGATATATATCCTCATAGATTTCAACCCGGACACTCTCGATGTTGCAGCGGTTCTTCCGGAACCGGATATTGTCGAAGGTTCCGGCTGCAGCTCGCGTGTTATCGGAAGGGCGACAACAGAATTCGGCGGCATCGGCCCGGATGCATGGATTGCTTCCCACATTCTTTCAGAATCGGGGTGCTACTATTCTGAAAGCAAGCCGGGAGAGATGCTCGATCTTATGCAGGAGTGCCGGGAAGCACGTCGTCGGTTGTCATTTGATAATGAGACTACAGTCCGTATCGCGAACCCCGGCGGGACTGCAAATTCTTACGCGGTGAATTGGATCACCCTTGAACAAATCTATCACAAGCATGACCTGTATGGGATCCTAAAAAACACTATTTCGAGAGCTCTCTCGGCAGCAAGTGCGGACGGGTATATTCGGAAGGAGATAACCGCAGTCATGATGACGGGAGAGCTGTCGACCATACCCACGGTCCAGCAAACGGTATGCCGCATGTTCCCCGGACAACAAGTCAGGTACGACTGTGCTCTCGGGGCCGCAGCGCGGGGAGCAACTCTCGAAGCCCGCTTATTCGAACAGGACCGTATTATGAACGATTACGCGCTGGACTACAGGGATCCTGTAACCGGTGATCACCGGTACCGGTTTCTTGTCAGGAATGGCACCCGGTATCCCAGCCCCGGACAGGTTGCGAAAATCATCATCAGTGCAGCGTACACGACGGGCAAATTTATCTCGGGATCCCTCTCTGTTTGATTCCCAGGCAGACAGAAAATGGGAAGGAAACGGGAATAGAACTGATCGGGGATCTCGCGGGAGGGATGAGATTTGCAGGACCGGCTTCGGACTGCAGACCGAAAAGGAAACCGGTCTGGGTTAATGAAAAGGACGGGATACTCCTTGTCGCAACCCCTCCCGGCAGGAAAGGGGAACCGCGGTTCGAACTCACCTTCACTATCGATCCTCAACGATATCTCTGTGTAACGGCGAGGGATCTAATGACGGGGATCCTCGTAAAGGATTCTGCGCGAATGCACAAACTGGAATAACCGATTCACGGGAAGTGTACATTAATGGAGATGCAGGAACTGGAAATTACAATCAGCAACGACGGACAGGTACAGATTGGTGTCAAGGGCGTGGGAGGACAGAATTGCGTAGACATGACCCGGGATCTGGAGGAAAAAATCGGTTCTGTTACTGAGAGGAGTTTTACGCACGAGTATTACGAACAGGAGGTTACAGAAACACGCCGCGTGAAGGAGAGGCGACCTTAACTCACCGGTCGAGCTCACGGACTTTTGCAATATTTCCCTTGTCATCCCGGCGTTCATCGATGGGAGTTTCACAGACGAGGGGAATTTTTGAAAATACCGGATTGTGCAGGATCTTCCTGAACCCTTCTTCTCCGATAAATCCCATGCCGATGTGTTCGTGCCGGTCAAGACTACTGCCGAGGTCCCCCTTCGCGTCGTTCAGGTGAACAAGTTTGAGGTTTTTTGTTCCGACCGTCTCGTCAAACTGACGGAGAGTCTCAGAAATTCCTTCGTCGGTTCGCAATTCATATCCCGCGGCAAATGCGTGGCAGGTATCAAAACAGACGCCCACACGGGTGGGGCTCTCAATCCCGTCAATTATCCCGCGGATATGTTCAAAACTACTACCGACGCTGTTTTTCTCGCCGGCGGTATTCTCAAGAATGAGCATAACATGGTTCTCCGAACCGCCCAAAGCCTTGTTTATACCTTTGATGACACGCATCCTCCCACCAGCAATCCCATCACCGAGATGGTGGCCAAGATGGGTGACGAGATACCGGATACCCAGCTGTTCGCAGCGGTCGAGCTCTGCGGTAAGTGTTGTAACCGACTTCTGGTAATTCTCCTCATTCGGCGACGCAAGATTGGGGAGATAGGGCATATGGTCGACCGGAATAATCCCGGTTGTCGCAATTTTCTCCCGGAATTTCCCAGAGATTTCCGGGGCGAGAGGGGAGAAACTCCATCCCCGGGGGTTGCGGGAAAACATCTGAAAGACGTCACATCCCGCTTCACGTGCCCGATCAACCGCGAGATCGAGTGAACCCGCAATCGAGACATGAACTCCGACCTTCACCATTGCCGGTCATCTCTCCGCATCGAAGTCATCTCTCCACCATACTCCGTAAAAGATATTAGGAGTTACGGTTGCCGGAGAACCTTTTTTTCCAGGAGCCCGTGGGAAGTGTGGAAATTTAAAAAAATATTTATGGCTTCCGGACGGCGAACACTATCCCCGCCAGGCTGAGTGCCCCAGCAGCCATCAACGGGAGTGAGCCTGACGTTGTCGGTGCGGGCAGGGATGGGATCGTTGTTACGGGTGAAGCAGAAGTCGCAGTCGATATGGTAATTGGAGTTCCTGTTGGCAGGGCTTCGTCAGGCCGGGTCGTTGTTGCTGTCCTGATATTGTTCTGGTTAAAGGATACCGGCGGGACAACTTTAACGATATAATCAGAGACCGGCTGGATTCCTCCGATCGAACCTGATGGGGTTTTCTGACAGGAAGCAGAAAGTGCTTCTCCCCTGACAAAGGTGACTGAAACCACTGAACCGTCATTCCGGCCATTGAAGGTAAGCGATTCCGAGGGTAACAGGATTTTCTCAGAAACTACCTTTCCGCCGCTCAACAGAGTAACGTGTGACGACTGGGCGGTGCAGGTATCCCCGGAACAGGCTGTACAGTCGGGAGTTGGCTCGAGGTCCAGCGCATAGTCTCCGATCAGGTGTTGGGGTATCGTTTCGGGTTCTCCGACGATATCGGTGATAAACTCCTCGTTCGGGCGTGACCCGTACAGTTTTGCAAGCGTGATCCACGTATCTCCGGCTCCTCCTGTGCTCGTTCCCACTATGGGATCGCCGGCTTTGAAAATTGTTGCCGCCGCCGCATCCGGCATCGTGCCCGTGAGTTCTGATACCTTGACCGGGGCCCAGGTACACAGGGGTGTCACGGGGAAGAATACGTGCACCCGTACTGGACGGGGTCGTTTATGGTAAGTGTATTTTTCAGATCGTTAACGGTTGCAACGGTTCCTTTGACGGTGACTTCCTGGACGACCGCGCTGGCGGGCATAATAAAAAACAGGACGAGTGCTACGAACAGGGCAATAGAAAGAAATGGGCGTGGCATTTTTGTTCATCCCGAGGCGATTGTGACCCCTTTATTTAATTCTGCATATCGACCCACCGACATAAAAAGACGATCAATTCATCTGAACCTTTTTGCTGTTGGAGATCCAGTACTCTGTCAATGAAGGTAACATTTCTCGGGACAAATGGATGGTACGATTCCGTTACCGGCAACACATGCTCAGCCCTTGTCCAGTCCAAAGACTATGACATCATCTTTGATGCAGGAAACGGATTAGCAAAAGCTGACCGGTACATTTCACAGAAAAAACCGGTTTTCCTGTTTATCAGTCATTTTCATATCGATCACATCGCAGGTCTTCACACGCTTGTCAAATTCCGGTTCCGTAAGGAACTGAATATCTGTGTTCAGTCAGGAAGTCTTGCCCTCCTGAATACGTTTGTCGCAGATCCTTTCACGGTCCCGTTCGACCAGATGCCCTTCCCGGTCAAAATTCATGAACTTGACGAAGGAATGCATGAGCTTCCCTTCCGGGTCGAATGTCGTCCCCTGATACATCCTGCTCCATGCTTCGGTTACCGGGTAGAAATTGACGGCCGGGTGATCACGTACTGCACTGATACCGGCGTGTGCGACAACGCTGTCATCCTTGCTCGTGATGCCGATCTTCTTATAACAGAATGTTCCCTGAAACCCGGCGAGGAAAACCCAACATGGCCACATCTGAATCCTGAGGATGCGATCGGAATTGCGAGGCGGGCACAAGCAAAGCGGCTGGCTCTCACGCATTTCGGGGCAGAGAATTATAAAACATTGGCTGAACGGGAAGAAGTTCAGAAACTTTTCGAGATCGACTGCCCCGGTCTTGTGGCAGCAACGGACGGGTTAACGATCGACGTATAACGTGAAACTCGTTTACCGGTGAATTTTTTTACCCCTGGTATTTTTTTTTAAGAATCTACCGGAATCTCCCTCCCGCGCAAAAATAATAAGTCCGAACCATAATAAGGAAAATTATGCCACAGGGAGCCATCTTAAGAACCTTCACGCTAAATAAAGGTGCGACATGAATACACGAATCCAGTTCTCCGATTTTCATTTATCGCATGAAGTCGGAAAAGCCATTGAAGATATGGGGTTCGAAGAACCCACGCCCATCCAGGCACTCGCCATCCCACTCATCCAGGCCGGGCATGATGTGACTGCCCAGGCACAGACAGGTACCGGTAAGACAGCCGCTTTCGGCATTCCCATCATAGAGAAAATTGATGCATCGAGACGCGTGCCCCAGGCGCTCGTTCTCTGTCCGACGCGCGAACTTGCAATCCAGATTGCAGAAGAGTTCTCCCAGCTCCTCGCACACCTGCCGCGCATCGTCGTGTTGCCCGTGTACGGGGGCCAGCCAATCGAACGCCAGTTACGGGCACTCCACCAGGGGGTTCACATAGTCATAGGCACACCCGGACGGATAATGGACCATCTCCAGCGCAGGACACTCCAGCTCAACGATGTAACAATCGTCGTCCTCGATGAAGGCGACCAGATGCTCGACATGGGCTTCCGGGACGATATTGAACTTATCCTGAAAAAAGTCCCGCAGACCCGGCAGACCCTCCTCTTCTCGGCGACGATGCCACAGCCGATCATCGACATCTCGAAGCGGTTCCAGAACAAACCGGAGTTTGTCAGGGTCCAGTATGCTGAACTGACCGTCCCGCAGATCGAACAATCCTACATCGAAGTCCGGGACCGCGACAAGCTCGACATCCTGTGCCGGCTTATCGATCTTACCGACCCCCAGCTTGCCATTATCTTCTGCAACACGAAGCGCAGGGCCGAGGAACTTTCCGGAAAAGTCCGTGCACGCGGTTACCGCGCAGAAGAGCTTCATGGGGACATGAAGCAGTCGGCACGCGACCGCGTCATGGGGAGTTTCAGGAAAGGGTCGATTGATATCCTGATAGCAACCGATGTCGCTGCACGGGGCATCGATGTCGACGACGTGGACATGGTCATCAATTACGACGTGCCCCAGGATGTGGAATATTATATCCACCGTATCGGCAGGACAGGAAGAGCCGGGAAAAGCGGCAGGGCAATAACCTTTGTCTCACCCCGCGATTTCACGAAACTCCACGAGATCCAGAAATACGCGAAGATCCAGATCCCCCGGATGCCCGTTCCCTCGGAAAGCGACGTTGCAGAGACCCGTACCCGCTCGATGTTTGAAAAAGTCCGCGAAACCATCGCAGCAGGCGGGATGGAAAATTACACCCGTATTATCGAGAAAGAAACCGAGGGTGAACTCTCTACCGTCGAGATTGCTGCTGCTCTCCTGAAAATGCTTATGGAGCACGGAGGCGAAGAAGAGCCCGAGAAGAGAGCCGCAGTTGCAGATTTCGGCGACACCGGTGCAGAAGTCGGTATGGTCCGGTTCTTCCTCGGTGTCGGCAGGATCCACAAGGTACAGCCGAAAGACATCGTTGGGGCGATCGCAGGGGAAACCGGAATTCCCGGAAAAGCCATCGGGGCAATCCGGATCCTTGACTCGTACTCCTTTGTTGAGATTCCCAAAGAGCACGCTGCTGAAGTCTATTCAATCATGAAGGAACGGACGATCCGCAACCAGCCAACGGGAATCGAACCAGCATCCGGTAAGCGGGCGTAAATCAGATCCCGGAACTTTTTTTTAAATCCCTCATAAATTTGCAGGCAGGGTAAAAGGAGAAATCCTCAAATACCCACCCGTCGAAATCTTCGGTATGAAAAAAATACTGACTCTTACGTCTGTACTCATTTTTTGTCTCGTGCTCGCGCTGGTCGCCGGATGCTCCCAGCCGGCTGCACCACCTGCAACTCCGGTTCCTACCACCGTTGAGATGACAACGATCGCTACGACGGCTCCGACCCCGGTCCCGACGACACTGTCCCTCACACCTGGCCCAACCCAGACACTCCCGTCAGCCTGGGCCGTTGATGTGCAGGTTGAGAGCAACAGCCAGACAATCGACCCGCAGATTATTGCAACCTACCGTGGCGGCAAGGGACAGAACCTTATCGTCGGCATCGATGTCAGGGTTACCCGGTCTGATGGTGTTGTTGAAGATGCACGGATGACACAGCCGCTGTATGTAGGAAAGACGGTCTCACTGCCCGGAACACGCGAAAACAAGGACCGGGCGGAAGTCTGGGTCCTGACACCGCAGGGAGACAGGATAAAAATATTCGATGCCTACGTGCCGTTCCGGCAGTATTAATCAACTAATTCTTTTTTTAGCTTCTTGCCGTGTTAAGACGATTTAGGGAGTGAGTAAACTTAAGTGCGCTCGCGAAAGGATGAAAAAATTACGTGCCGTTCAGGAATGTGGTGTGAAGAAATGGCCAGCTTCACAAAATCAATAACGTGTCCCGCCCAATTTGATATCATTCACCGTGGTGGTCGCTGTTTCCCTGATACCCATTCCTTTCCGAATTGCTGCCCTGACCCAGGAACGTAACGGGCTCTTTGAGTACGACGTCTCACGTCTTTCCGATATCATCAAAGAGATCGGTTTTTCCTGCTCTTCGTGCGCCAAGTGCTGCACGCGATCTTTCAACGGACATGTTTTCCTCCTCGACCGGGACGTGGCTGCCGTAAAAGCGATCGATCCCGAAGCACTCGAACCAGCTCCTGCTCCTGAGTTCTGTGATCAAAACGGCGTATTCTACGTGTCCGGGTATGCGCTCAGGACGAAACAGGATGAAGAAGGTTCGTGCTGGTTTCTCGAAAACGGGAGGTGCAAAATATACGACCGCAGGTTTGCAATCTGCCGGGTGTACCCGTACATGCTCCACCGCGAACCAGATGAACAGGGTAAGGTTGACTGGCGCCAGTTCTCCGGACTGGATAACCATGGGGAATACCATACCGAACTTCCGGAAGAAGAGTGTCTCGCAAGGGCACGTGAGACCAAGGAGTACGAGAATGCATTCCTAACCCAGGAGATCCATTTCCTCGAGTGTATCCGTGACTATTTTGCTGCTCACGGGCTCCGGCACGTACAGAAAGTGTACGACGATAACATGCGCGGATTCATTCGGGGAAAAGAGATTACTGTGATGGTCTATTACGATGGCTGTTTTGAAGAACACCGTATTGACCGGGATTCAATTTGAACAGGTTCAGGCTGCATTTTCATTCAATCGGAAAATCTATAATCATTGTTATTTTTCTGGTAAATTTTCGACAGGATTTTTGTCTTCTTAAAATTCCCTGGCCCGGAGTCAATCGTCATGCACTGCCGTTTCAGGCCCCGTCCTCGCTCTGGCGAGCAGGACAGAAATTGCAGATCGAATAGAAGACCTCTTTTTCCTTGTCACGGATCAGGCAATAATACTCTTCTCCCCGCTGTTCAACTTTAAATCCTCCGGGAAATGGCATTCCTACGGGGTGGCCGGGTTCATCAAGGACAAACATGGTAAATGCAGCAATAAGATAGTAGAAGAGGCGGTTCTTCGGGTTCCGGAAATACAGGTTGCGCTCGCTCCCATCATTCCACGACCGACATGCTTCGGGAATTGTATCGCAGAATTTTTCGAACAATTCCTGGTCCCTCAAGGGAGCTTCCATTAAATCGAATGCCCCATTCCTTTCCATGAGGACGAGGCGGTGGTGTCCGCCGAAAATCTGGTCGCGGAAATAGAACCGGATATTCTCGCGGTACGGGGAAGGGAGTTTTTCTATCTCACCGTTAAGTCTGCCGCCGATCACCTGGAGATCAAAGATAGAGTACCGGCCAATTTCACCGGCAAGAATCTTACCGAGCCCGCCGTGTGTCCGGGCGGTTCTTAACCGAAGGGCAATCTCACGTATGGTCGTAAAATATCCTGCGTAATCCCCTGTTTCCTGCACGTTTTCGCCTGCAGCATCCAATGACGGCAAACCTCGCTAGTTTATCTTTTTTTGTAGAGGTGGAAATAAGTATGCGTACCTGCATCGCCGGCAAAAAAGTGTTGCTCATTTTCTCCAGTTTTGATTCGTAGAAAGAGGCATATGAGGATTATTTACTTTTACGGGATGAAAGAGCCACACGCAATTTGCGGTTTGCATGCTGTTTTTCATCACCGGTGTCCCGGGCTCTCAGGCTTTTGGCTCAGGGCGTTCCCAAATCATAATTCCTGCGTACAGGATTTGCCGTATCCGGTGGTAAGGAATATATTTTATCCCGGATGCTGATTCAACTTCGAAATAATACGCCTCCAGTTCGGGGATGGTTTTTCCTCCCGCACACGACGTGTCGTTCGGAGCACCCCGGTCAACATAACACACCCGGACTTTCTCGAACTCGAACCGTGCATCATGCCGGAATTTCAGGAGAAGTTCGTGGCTTTTGAGCATCGCAAAACCGCATCCTGACTCGGAAGTATACTCTCACTAGCACATGAGGCTTTCTTTCAGCCATACCCAATATGCAAAACCATGTGAGAGAAAAAAATTCAGCCTATGGTATTACACGGGCCAGATCGGAATAGTATCTTCCTCCAATCATGACATCAACTGCCTTTGAAGCTCGGTCGCAACGACAGACCTTATTGCCGGATCCTCATTTTCATTGGCAAGGAATTCCCTGAGCTCTCCAATCGCACCAATACTCCTGATCCCCGCAAGAGCAACAACTGCCTGTTTCCGGATTAGTTCTACCTCGTTTTTATCCCGTATGCGTTCCATAAGGACGCTGGAAGCACGGCCACTTTTCAGTTTCCCGAGAGCCGCAACAGCCAGGCGCCGCAGCTCTGGATTCCCATCGCCGCAACAATCTATGAGCGGTCGAACCGCTCTTGGGTCACTGCTCTCACCAAGTGCAATTATTGCATCCCTTCTTTCTTTTTCGGACCTGTCACCCATAGATCCTTCGATAATACGGTATATGTTCGCGGTTTTTAACCGGGAATCATACCAAACTTCGACCGGTCGTTCTTTAATCATAGGTTTACCATCCAACGAAACAAAATTTTCTCAAGACGATGCACTCCGCCCGTGGCCGGACAGATTTTCATTCAACGGAAAAACAGCTGCCGCTTACCAGGGGCAACGTGTACATCCCCTGATTTCATCGTCATAAAACCCGGGTTTTGGTACATTATCTGAAATAATGCACAGGGAATATAAATAATTAATCATGATAATTCCACAGGCCTTAATCAGAAAAACAATCATTTCCGATAACAAAAATAACAAAAACCGGATGAAATCCCTGTCTTTTCCCCCGAATATGGTCGCGACCTACTGCAAAATCAAAGAAATCCAGTGTACGAACACGGTTATTTTTTGTCGACAATTTGAGAGAGATGGTGCTGATGGCTAAGGATCAAGGGGCTCCCGACATCCCTTCGAACACCGGGGAGGGTTGTGGGTATTCCTCCGGTATGGGCAATCAGGAGTGACCGGATGTATTTTCTGGTCAATCACAAAACGCATCAACGAAATGACGTTCCCTCTTCCTCACCCGGTTGTTCCGGTTTTGGGAGGATCAGGAAGCCTTCCTCTTCATTCCCAATTGCCTCATACATTCCAGCAAGATAAAAATACCCGTTCACCGCATTTGTCAGGGCATCAATCTGGTCGTGGTTTACTGTTTCGTTGTCAGAATGCGGGATAATCCCGAGGCTCATTAAGTCTGTTGACAACTCACCGAGGTGAACTCTTTTCCGGGGAAATCCCAGGATATCCTGCGTCGCTCCCGGGTAACTCTCTATCACGGTAAACCCGGAATTCCTGAAAATTTTTGCAATTTTTATACCCCGTTGAGTGAGGTTCTGCATACTCGGGATAAGACAGGGATAGACATGAATTCCGCGCCGTCTTAGCTCCCGTTCGCATTCCCGTGTAATGCCAAAGCACCTGCAGGGGCAGCTATCCTCGGTGCAGCAGCGTCCTTTCGGCAAGCCCAGAGACGAGTCAATGGCTATCACTTCGGGCCCTGCCAACATGGCAACCCGGATAATCTCTTCATCTGTCTTGAGAATGCTCATGAAGGCATCTTTTCCCTGCAGGACACAGATCCCGGACCCGTGGTTCTCCGAGCCCGAGAGATCTATACCGACACTTACAGGTTTTTTCCCTGCTGCGGAGATCCGGGTAAGAATAAACGGAAGAGCAACAGTATCCGCGTTAATCGCGGTCCGTTTGACGGCTACAGTCTCCTGGTTGCCAACGAGAATCCTGACACCCTGGTCGGTTCGTTGTACCGTAACGTCAGGGATTACCACATAAGCCCCAATATCCTTACCTGGATAAAGTTCGTCAGAAGGGTCTGGTTCAGACATGGCGGAAAAAAACGGGCGGATCCGGGAATTCTTCAGCCCGGAGAGAATTTCAACTTCCATTTTTTTGAGGTAACAGAAGTCCATAAGCTCTTTCAAATTTATCGTATCCGTGATGTTGTACAGAACAAGATCTTCAGTGATTCGTCGTCTCCTCTTACGAACCGGTTCCAGAGGACTACCGCCTGGCTGCCATCTATTTCCCGGATCTTTGAATCCCGAGAGATACCAAGGGTCTTCTCGATCTTCTTGAGCGGCCCGGAGAACCCGATGCTTTTGAGCAGAAAATGCATATCGATATGGACCGGCGGTACGGTGATATCCGGAAACGTTTTCTGAATAAACGGGATATCAAAGAGTTTTCCATTGAAGGTGACGATGATCTCAAACTGTTTCAGGTACTCGCCAATTTCTTCAAGATTGGAACCTTTTACAAAAATTTTTGCTGTAGTGCCGTCATATGCACCGATAACGGTTATCGTATCATAGTACGGGGAGAGTCCTGTCGTCTCAATATCGAGGAAAACTGTTTTTTTTATGTATTCCCGGTACAATCTCCACTGGGCATGAGAGGGCAGGTGCCGTGCAAAGAACAGGGAATCTTTCCTGTCGAGTGCGTCCTGTGCCTGGGAAAGGTACTGTCCGATTACATCCATGCGGGTACCGTCGGGATACAAACTGCTGAGCGATCCCCTAAGGTCATCCCAGGAGAGGATTTTACTTCTCCACAGATTTTCTTCAGTCTTCTTCCCGATTTTCGGTATGAACAGGAATGTATTTTTAATCATTTTCCTTTCGTTCGCTGAAGTCGTTGTCTGTCCGAATATATATTTTTATAAAAAGTCAAAAGAGCAAGGACGCAAAAAAAGAATATTACAACGGTTTCCCTTCATTTTTTCTGGGTTGAGTAAAGGATGATTATGACGACGATCACCATCGCACTCATGATTATCAGGGGAATTGGCAGGTCTTCTCCCTGTTTTTGACTGGGTGTATTCAATAAACCGGGCGTCGATGTTACTGTTCCGGCATTTTCCACCGAGAACTCAGCTGAACCCGTTCCCGTGATATTCGATTTCGTCCACCCGACGGTCATCGTATAACGCCCCGTGGGTAGACCGGGAGACAGGAGCTCATACGTCCAGTGGTTTGTCTCAGTGCCTGCGATAACCGGTATCATTTTTGTCGTGATGAGTGTGTTGGTTGAACTGTCCCGGATATCCGCATGAAGGGAATTTTCCGTGCCGACATTGGTAAAACCGGTGAATAAAATCCGGTTTCCCGTAATCTGGACCGGTAACATATTGTTCCCGGTTATCCCGTCAAATGAGATCGAGGGTTCCTCAACGAAAAAATAGTCGGAGACAAAGGTATCATCGACACCCTGCAAAGCCGCGCCTGTGTTAAGGATCTCGACAACGGGCTCGACATTCGCGTGAAGATCCTGCTGAGGTCCAATATCTGCTATCTTCTTTCCCCGGTTCAAAATGGTAATATTCCCTTTGCCTGATTTACCGGACTCGATCTGCATTTGTTTGTCCGGACCTGGATCCTGGAGTACCGACCGCATATTTTCCACTGGAAAATTTCCGGGTCTCATCGGGCTTTATGGTGAGGGTGAAGTTACCGTTCCGCTCAGGGATTGCGGTCTTCACATCAAAAAAATTTCTTCCGAATATCCAGATGGCGACAGGCCCATCTTTTGTCCCGGTTCCGCTTATCGTAAATGAATCGCCTTTGGTGATAATCTGCGAGACGCTCGAAGAATAGTATACAGATGCAGCGGCCGGCATCACGATGCAGGATAGTGCGACCAAAATAATCACTGCGCTCGTATTCCAGATTTTCACCACGTCACATTTCACCTGTTTTAGTTAATACTAGTCTTTTGCCGGGGAATGTTAAACGTTTTCTGCACTATGACCCCGACCTGACCAATACGGCGTATGTCCGAAAAAATTCCCGGAACGGGTGATATTTGCCCGTATCACGAACCAAAGCCAGTTTCTTATTTTAACGGTGGTTAACGGAGATTCGACGATGCAACACATTTGTATGGAGCGACAATTGGCTTGTCTTCCCGGAAATACTCTGATTAAATTGTCCTGAGATCCACATACGCGCCTTTTACGGTTGTTGGGATGGAAAAAATCCGTTTAACCGACGGAACAAGAAAAATTATTTCTTTTTTTTCACTTCATGTAACTCAAAAAATAGATATATTTATAAGTATAGGAACAACACTTCTTTCCTATAAATGAGTGGAATTTACGAACAGGTTGGAAAGCAGAGCATGGATACACAGGCCATAGTGAACCCGGATTTGCTATCCGGCAGCATCACATGGCGTAATGTTGAGGCATGCCTCTTGAGCTACCTGTTGCCGCTGCGGCATGAGAACAATGTCCGGAGCAGAGCAACATTTAAAAATCTTATAATTGCAGGTGAATTTCATGGCTATTGATACTGGAGCAACAGCATGGATCCTCGCTTCTACGGCGCTCGTGATGATAATGACGCCGGGCGTGGGTCTTTTCTACGGCGGTCTTGTTCGCAAAAAGAATTTCATTGACATGATCACGCTGTCATTCGTCGCTTTCGCACTGGTCAGCATCCAGTGGGTACTGGTAGGGTATTCCCTAGCGTTTCGGCCGGATGTCGGCGGTTTCATCGGGAACCTCTCGAACCTCGGGCTGAACGGTGTCGGGATGGACCCGGGGCCGTACAGTGCGGCAATACCCGGGCTGCTGTACATGGTATTCCAGCTCGTGTTCGCGACGGTGACCATGGCCATCGTCACATCGGGGTTTGCAGAGCGTATCAAGTTCAGTTCGTATCTCGTCTTCGCGGCAATCTGGACAACTATCGTCTATGATCCTCTCGCCCACTGGGTGTGGGGCGGTGGCTGGACCGCACAATTCGGTGCGATAGACTTTGCCGGAGGTACAGTCGTCCACATCGGTTCCGGATTTGCAGCACTTGCACTCGCGCTCGTGATCGGGAAACGGGTTGGCTTTGGCAAGTACGCCATGGAAACGGCCAATATCCCATGGTCGATACTCGGTGCAGCCCTCCTGTGGTTCGGCTGGTTCGGGTTCAACTCGGGCAGTGCGGTTGATGCAAACGGCCTGGCTGCACTCGCGTTCGTCACAACCAACACAGCAGCAGCAGCCGGTGCAATTGCCTGGATGCTTGTCTCGTGGGCTCACGGCGGCAAGCCAAGTTCACTCGGGTTTGTCTCCGGTGCGGTAGCCGGCCTTGTCGCAATCACCCCGGGCACCGGGTTCGTGACGCCAATGGCTGCGATTGTCATCGGTGCAGTTGGCGGTGCACTCTGTTACGGAATAATGCTCTGGAGGCAGAGCAAAGGTGTCGATGAAAGTCTGGACGCATGGGCGGTCCACGGCATGGGAGGACTCTGGGGTGCACTTGCCACGGGTATCTTTGCAGTAGCGGCAGTCAACGGAAAGTCAGGGCTTATTGAAGGCAATGTCAGCCAGTTTATCGCCCAGGTTGTAGGTGCCGGGGCTGCAGTCGTCTATGCATTCGTGGTAACCTATATCCTCGCAGTCGTCGTCGACAAAACGATGGGCCTGCGGGTGACCGAAGAAGAGGAATATGTCGGCCTCGACATCTCCCAGCACGGGGAGCGTTGCTAAGGCCGATCCAAAACGGAGGAATCAATTATGAAAATGATAAAAGCAATCATAAAACCAGAACGGTTTGAATTCATCAAAAAAGCGCTCGAAGACAAAGGTTTCATCAGCATGACTATTTCCGAAGTCCGGGGAAGAGGTGAACAAAAGGGGATTTCACTCGAGATACCGCGGGGGGTTAATGACGGTCGATATCCTCCCAAAAATGCAGATCGAGATCGTTGTCAAGGACGCCGATGTCGAGACGGTAATCACAACCATCACCGAGTCAGCCCGCACCGGGAAGATTGGCGACGGGAAAATTTTCGTCATACCGATTGAGCGGGCAATCAGGATCCGCACGGGTGAGACCGAGAAGTAGAGAGGAAAAACCACAGACAGCACACGCGCACTTCCAAAACGAAGCCGGGTCTGTCCCGGCCAGGAGGGAAACAGAAACCAGATGCACGCTGACTCACACGTCCACCCTATACATAATCCGGATCAACTTCCCTGATCCACATTTTTTTCTCGTACCAGGTAAAAAACGGGATCTGAAGATCCCTTGAAATCAATTCAAAAACCGCGAATCATACTTTTTTATGAAAATAATTCAGAATTTGGTCTTCTCCTGTTCTCCGATAGCGGGATCGCTGGAGTGAAGAATGTGGCTCCTGCATTCAGAAACCGCACTTTTCTTTTTAGAAAATCCGTTTATTTCCCCATTTTTTCTCATTCGCCTACGTATTGTAGTGGAAAAAACATGGATATGTCAGAAAGATTATCATGTCAGGTATCAATTTTTTTATATACGCCAACTCCTTGACGTATACATGATTTACAGACTCCTCGTGCATCGTGCCGGGAAAACCTGTTCGTCATAAAACACTCCGCTGAGGCCATCACTTGGAACCTGCTGAACTTCAGCGGCACTTCTTCACTGAATTTTTTTTGAGAGATTCATCCATCCTTTTTTGTTTTATGGGGTACCGGAAATTATTGAGAATACCGCTATTCACTCGCTGGAGAATGGAAATTCCGGGTGATAAACTTCGACTCTTACAGTTTGATTGCATGTGAACACGGGGTTCGTATAACCTTTAAGATTTTGGAAGAAACCCCTGTGCCACTCTGCAAGCGAAACCTATTTCGTCTCTCCTCCTCCAAACCAGCTTGATGATCTCCGTTTTGTACGTCGATGACGAACCGGAACTTCTCGATCTATCAAAACTGTTTCTCGAACGTACCGGGGATTTTTCAGTCACAACGGCTGGATCAGCCCTCGAAGCACTTTCGCTTCTTGAAAAAGTATCCTTCGACGCTATCGTGTCGGATTACCAGATGCCGGTGAGGGATGGAATCGGTTTTTTAACCGACGTGCGTAAAAAATTCCCGGAGGTCCCTTTTATCCTTTTTACGGGGAAGGGAAGGGAGGAGATCGCCATCAAGGCGTTCGAACTCGGGGCGGACTTCTATCTCCAGAAAGGCGGGGAACCAAAAGCACAGTTCGCCGAACTTTCCCATAAAGTGCGACAGGCAATACGCCGGCGACAAGCCGAAGAAGGTCTCAAAAAACGCGAACAGCAGCTCAACAAAATGGCTGCCAATATCCCGGGTGTAGTGTACCGGTTTTACGTGAACCCTGATGGGACTACCGGGTTTGATTATATCAGTGAACACAGCCGTGAGATCCTCGGTCTGGAAAATGATCCATCAACATTTTTTGATCGCGTAAAAACGATGATCCATCCGGAAGACCGTGAGGGGTTCCTGACATCCATCGATACCACAATCAGGACAAAGTCCCGGTGGGAATGCGAAGGGAGGTTCGTCAAACCCTCCGGGAAAATAATCTGGCTGAGTGTCGTGTCGAGCCCGGTGTTAGAAAACGGCCGGCTCGTTTTTGACGGCGTTATCTTTGATAATACGGCCAGGAAGAAAGCCGAAGAAGCCCTGCAGCAAAATGAAAAGAGGCTGAACCGGGCGGAGGAAATTGCAGGTATAGGCCACTGGGAAATTCACCGGGAAACAAAGGTCGTGTTAGCTTCTGCGGGAGCCCGGAGGATCTATGGCATGGACGACAGTCCGTCAACGGTCGATAGTATCCAGAAGATTCCCTTGCCGGAATATCGCCACCTCCTTGATAAAGCCCTACGGGAACTGGTCGGAGAGGGCAAGCCGTACGACGTTGAATTTAAAATCCGCCGGCAAGACGATGGCAGGATACTTGACATTCATTCGGTAGCAGAATATGATCCGGTAAAAAATGTTGTCTTTGGCATTCTTCACGATGTAACCAGCCAGAAACACACGGAAAAAGCGCTACGGGAATCGGAGGAATATTACCGGGCAGTATTCAAATATACCGAATCCGCGAACATAGTTGTCGAAGAAGACACTACCATCTCTCTTGCGAATGAGGCATTTGCAGTGCTGTACGGAAGACCCCGGGCAGAGATCGAAGGAAAGATCAAATTTCCGGATATCGGGGTTCCTGAAGAGATGGTTGTGATGAAAGAGTATCACCGCCGCCGGAGGATTAACCCTGACGATGCTCCCGGTGTATATGAGTTCCGGTTCCGCACCTCTGACGGGAAAATTCGCGACATCCTCATCCATGTCGGGATGATCCCGGGCACGCGGCAGAGTATTGCATCTCTGCTCGACATAACCGAGCGCAAGCAGGCACAGGAGGCTCTACAGCTTGACGAGCAGCGACTCGAAGCCCTTGTCCGTCTTAATGAGATGGGGGACGCGACCATCGACGATCTTGCGACCTTTGCCATGGATGAGGCGGTCAGGCTCACCCGGAGCACTATCGGGTATGTCGCGTTCTACAATGAAGATAAGAAGACCTTAACGATGCACGCGTGGTCGAAATCTGCGATGCAGGAATGTAAAATTGCCACTAAACCTCTCTGTTATCCCATTGATACTACCGGACTCTGGGGCGAGGCTGTGCGGCAGAAACACCCGGTTATTACCAACGATTACACGGCGGAAAATACCCTTAAAAAAGGTGTGCCACGGGGCCACGTCCACCTCACCCGTCACATGAACGTCCCGGTATTTGATGGTCCCCGTATTGTCATCGTGGCAGGTGTGGGTAACAAGCCTGCAGACTACGATGACGCCGATGTCCGCCAGCTGACCCTCCTGATGAGCGGGATGTGGCGGATAATGCAGCGGAGAGGAGCAGAAGTCTCCCTCAAGCAGACAAATGACGAACTCCAGGCTTCCTATGAGCAGATTGCAGCCACCGAGGAGGAACTCCGCAGGCAGGTTAGAATCCTGGCAGGTAATGAGCTGGCGATACGGGGAAGCGAAGAGCGGCTTCGTGCAATTCTTGAAAATATCCAGGACGTATTTTACCAGGCGGACCCTCAGGGGAACCTGACTATGATGAGCCCCTCCGGAGCGACTCTCCTCGGTTATGAATCGGTCGACGAAATTATCGGCAAAAATATCGCGGAAACCTTCTATGCAAATCCTGCTGACCGCATAAAAATCCTCGATGAACTAAGACCCGGGGAAAACTGACGAATTATGAAGTAGACCTGCACCGGCGCGACGGTACGACCGTGACGGTTTCGACAAACAGCCATTATTTTTACCTGCCAGACCAGACACAGCCTGCCGGGATAGAGGGGATCTTCCGGGATGTCACGGACCGGAAAAAGACTGAACGTGCCCTCATGGAGAGCGAAGCAAAGTACCGGACGATCTTCGAGACAACGGGTACCGCATCGGTCATTATTGAGCCGGATACCACACTTTCTCTCGTAAATCACGGCTTCGAACAACTGTCAGGGTTCAGCCGCGAGGAGATCGAGGGGAAAATGAGCTGGACACGGTTTGTCGATGCGGATGACCGCGGGGCGATGAAATCGTACCATGACAGCCGCCGGAGAGCATCTCCGGAAGTCCCGACGAACTACACGTTCCGGTTTATTGACCGGGTGGGTGTGGTCCATCATATTTACATCGTGATCGCGATGATTCCCGGAACCGGCAGAAGCGTTGCATCCCTCCTCGATATCACCGCAATAAAAGATGCGGAGGAACGGTTCCGGAATGTCTTTGACACAAGCCCCATCGGGATTGTCCTGAGCGATCACGACTTCCGGTTCACACACGTCAACGAATCGTTTGCCTTAATGCTGGGTTACGGGATTTCCGAGTTAATCGGGAAAAAGTTCACTGATGTGACCCATGAGGATTACCGGGCTACTGACATCGAAAATGTGAAAAAACTTGGCCGTGGAGAAATATCCCACTATACCGCGATAAAACGCTATATCCGGAAAAACGGGGAGGGGATCTGGGGATCCGTCACGGTTTCTGTTATCCGTTCAGAAACGGGGGAGTTCGTCTCCTTCCTTGCGATGGTCGAAGATATTTCTGAAAAGAAAAAAATGGAAGAAGCCCTCCGTGAAAGTGAAGAAAAATTCCGGGAAATTTTTGACAATATCACCGATTCCATCCAGATCAATGAAATTGATGAAAACGGTATCCCGGGGAAATTAATCGAGGTAAATTGTGTAGCCGCAAAGATGCTTGGGTATACCCGCGAGGAACTCTTTACTAAGAGTCCGCTCGATTTTACCCACCGGATCTCAAAGTATGCCTGTCGATCAAATCTTTCACGAGATGAAAACGCGCGGGGTTGTAAGGTTTGAAACTGAGCATATCAGGAAAGACGGGACGATATTCCCCGTCGAGGTCAATGTTCACCCATTTGTCCTGAAAAACAAACGGATAACTCTTGCGGTTATCCGCGATATTTCAGAACGTAAGCGGGATGAGGCTGCACTGAAGGAATCCCACAAGAAACTCAAACTCCTTTCCAGTATCACCCGGCACGATATCAACAACCAGGTATCAGTTATCAGGGGATATCTTGAGGTGTTGAGAGAGAGACAGCACGATCCATCCCTCGATGATTATTTCAATAAATCCGGCGTCGCGGCAGATCAGATCACGAGGATGATCCAGTTTGCCAAAGAATACGAGAAGATCGGCGTGCAGTCGCCTGTATGGCAGGACTGCCGTACGGTCATTGAATCGGTGATAAAGGATCGTCCGACCGGACAATTGAAGGTGGTAAATGATATTCGGGCAGGCACCGAAGTGTTTGCCGATCCGCTGATCGCCCGGGTCTTCTATAACCTAATCGACAATGCAGTTCGTCATGGCGGGAAAATTACCACGATCCGGTTTTCCGCCGAAGACCGGAATGGCAGACCGGATCATCGTGTGCGAGGATGATGGTGACGGTATACCTGATGACAAGAAGGAAATGATTTTTGAAAAGAACTTTGGGAAGAATACCGGGCTGGGGCTTTTCCTCGCACGGGAGATCCTGTCAATAACCGGCATCACAATACAGGAAAACCGGGGAACAGAGGAAAGGTGCCCGGTTTGAGGCTCGCGGTGCCCAAAAAAATGTTCCGGTGATTGCCGGGAGACCCGGTTTTTCGCGTGAGGGGCTGAAAATACGGCTCTGCAGCCGATTACATCGTTTCAAGAAGCTTCAGGCTTGAGATTACACCCTCAAGAGACTTTACTTCGACAACGGATGTTGCCCGCGTCCGTTTCAGGGCTGCCATGACCGGGACAAAATCAATCGTGCCTTCGCCAAGAGCATCATGAGTGTCTTTTTTCCCGCTATTATCGTGAATGTGCATGTGGCTGAACCCCCTATCGAGGAATCCGGGAAGACACCGGTTAAGATTTGCATGGCCGGTATCGAGAGTAAAACCGGTCCCTTCAATGAGACCAAGGTCATCCGGGGTCCTGAGATTAAAGAAGTGCATGTCGCCCATGTTCTCGAAATAAAACGCCAGTGAGAGATCGTCTGCGGCGGTGCGCAACTCACCCAGGGACTTTTTGAACTGCCGGTCCGCCTGCTCCTGTTCCTGCTCCCATGCATAATATCCCGGGTGCACGACGACCGGGGCACCAATCTCCGTGGCGATAGCAAAACAATCTGTCATGACTTCGACACTTGCCCTGCGGACCGGTTCAAAGACGCTCGCGATATTCATCCCGTGGTAAGGGGCGTGGATGATGAATTCCTGCGAGTAACTGTCAAAAATCGCAGGGTCGGTGATGAAATGCAGTCCTTCATCCATCACTTCAATCAGCCCCGTGATACCTGAGAGGGTTTCGAGCGCCTCTTCGAGCGGCGCCCGATGAGACAGTAGGATGAGACGCCGGGCATTGTTGAAAAGAGGGGACGAGGGGATAAAAACATATGGAAAGCGGAGGTATTCCTAAAAAACACGAATTGCTATTTGCGATCCATTTACGGGATTTTATGTCTGGAAAAAACCACCGGTTCTCGGCACTCTTTACCCTGATCCTCCTCGCATTTTTCATCGCCCAGCCGGTATCCGGACTCGTCGTTCTCGAATATTTCCACCAGCAGGGATGTATCAACTGTGAACGGACCGACCCACTCCTCGACACAGTCAGGACACAGTACCGGGGCAGGGTAGCGGTCGAGGACGTAGAAATAGATGATAGGACCGGGGTCAGGCTCCTCTTGTCCTACGGGGTCACCGAGATCCCGGTTGTCGTAATAAACCGGAACAAGGTCCTCGAATTCCGTGAGATTACCCCGGAACGTCTCGACAGCGAGATTCTGCTCGCCGAATCGGGAGCGTATCCTGTCCCCGCGAACAGGAAAAGCCTCTTCGATGGCGACAACGTTGCCTCAGTCCTCTTCGCATTCGTTCTTGGCCTGATGACCGGCCTCTCGCCCTGCCTGCTCGGGAGTCTCGTTATTGTTATCGCTGCGGCACCGGTAATTCCAGCGACCGGAAAATCAGGAAAATATTATCCCCTGCTCTTTGGATCCGGCATCATCGTTGCGTACCTTCTCGCAGCGGGAGCGATTCTCGGCGCGGGTATTGCGTTCCGGCCAGACCCAACCGACCGGCTGATCATCTATGTAATTGCCGGGATTATTGCAATCCTGGTCGGATGCATGCAGGCTCGGTCTCTTCTCCCTCCCTGACAGGATCTCCCGTCATACATCCGGTCTTGTATCCCGGTTCCATTCCCTCCCGGGCGCCTTCCTTCTCGGCTTCATTTTTGCTTTCCTGTTCGCTCCCTGTGCAATCGCACCGTTCCTCGTCCTCATCGAGGCGATCCTCATCGGCAATTCAATAGCACCGGTAACGATGATCGCAGCGTTCTCTGCCGGACTCTTCACCCCGTTTGCGGTGTTTTCCCTGCTCCGGAACTCTGTATTCGAAAAAAAAGTGTTGCGGTTTTCTGGCATCGTGCAGAAGATCGGCGGGCTTCTCCTCATCGTATTCGGGGTCTGGCTTCTTTTTTCGATCTGATGCAGCCCGATTCGATTTTCTTTTTGGGGGATTTTGGGATAGGGATTGTGAAGTTTACCAGATATGAGAGAGTCCCGTTTCCCAGCTCACATCGCTTACTTCCCGCCGCACTCCTGTGACGGATCTGCCGCTTGCCCACAGCAGGAGCCATCATCCCCGCCACAACTGCATTCCGTATCCATGTCCTTCCCCCGCAGGGCTGCGCTGATCATCGCCCATGCACAGCCTACACCGCTCTGGACAGCGATCGCCTGGACCGGGCAGTTGAGGGCACATGCCCCGCATTCCATGCAGGCAGACCGGGCGGACGAGTTCTGCATGATGAAGTCCTTCCGCAAACACCCGGTGCGGACAGACCTGCGTACAGCGACGGCAGTTGATACACCGCTCCGGGAAATATTCAAGGGTGTTCTCCGTGTATGAGTCGGGCATGTTAAATCACTCCTGCCAGCCGGCTGATCCCAAGCAGGATACCAAAGATGATGCCGGATCCTGCCATGAGCACCATGAGCGGGAGATACCGGAAGATCTCCTTTTTCACTCCGGTCCTTGACGTAAACGTCGTCGCCCCGGTAAAATTGAGTGCGATATACGCAGTCACCGCCGGTATAACCAGCAAGGGGATTAACCCGGCAAGTACTCTCGCCCAAAGTGGTACCGATGGTATGCCTGCGAATGCAGCGCTGAATGGCAGCGCTACGATGACACCCAGTATGAATCCCTTCGTTGAGAAATCGCTGGTCGGAATAACCGGCAGCAGGGCGGGGAATAAAGCCGTGCCGGCAAGCACTGCTGCGACGGCAGCAAGGGCAGCTACCGGGCCGGCAAGGAAGAACAGCACGACCACCGCAACGACCATGGGGAGAACGAGATGGACAAACTCCACCGGGATCAGGACAAGCCGATCCCGTAGGGGAAACTGTACTTCACGCATCTCGGGGGTCGCGGTATGGGTCTTCAGGGTACTCGGGAAGGTCTGATGCGCGTACCGGACCGTACTCTACGCTGAACCCTGACCTGCGCATGACCTCGGGCCAGGAAACGCCTGGCGCACCCAGCTGGGGCACGATGATCTTTCCGGTGACTCACAACACCGGCAAGGTCTGATGCTTCAATCCGGTGGATGAGTTCGTCCGATCCAAACGTACCTTTCCCTGCTGCACACCAGACATTGATTCCTTTTGTGTCAAGGACAAGGATCCACGAATCCCTTCCCATAAGGGCAGATCGGAGTGCATCAAAACTGAGGGTATAGTTCGCGGAGGCAAATACCGGCGAGTCGGCGCCCGGTCCCGAGCCGGTACAGGCCCGGATCAACCCGGTGCCCCCCGCGGTTCCATCCCCACCGGGCAAGAAAGTGATCGATCCGGTTCGCGGTCGAGATGGTCCTGGTGGCGACCCGGATTTCTGGAGTTTGGGCTACCGGTTCCCTGCAATTGCATGGCGACGCTGGTTTCGTCGTTGGACCAGACGAGCAGCATGAAGTTCTTTTCTCTTCCATGAAATCCGTCCCCTTATTTTACCGTCTCGCCCATAATCGGGCCGAGCACATCTTTTACCATCCCGCTCAGGTTCTCGACTTTCATGAGCGCGAGGCAGCAGATGGCTCCATCCCGCTCAAAACTGATCAGCGCCAGTTTATCGCCGGTCCGTATCGCTGCCTTCTCCCGGATATCCTTCGGGAGCACCATCTGCCCCCGCTCGTCTACGCTCAGGACCGCTTCGACTTTGCAGCCCGAACCCGGTGTGCACCCGCAGGCCGGACCCGCAGGACCGCACGCATCATTACCTGACTTTTTTGCTGCCATTTTAAAATCCTTACAATAAATAAACTTCCCGAATATTTATACTTTTCAGAAAAATCAGAATTTTCAGATATTACGGGATTTGGGAAATACTCGTTTAATTTTGAATCTAAGGAAAACCGGACGATAAAAGGGTTACAGACTAGTGGGCAGGTCCGCAGGATGCCTCGTCACGACCACCGTACCATCTCTGCTTAAGCCAGAGCGAGACGTTCACCAGCCCGATCAGGACTGGTACTTCAACGAGAGGTCCGATAACTGTCGCAAACGCCGCCGGCGAGGCGATGCCAAAGACGGCAATGGCAACCGCGATCGCCAGCTCAAAATTGTTGGACGCGGCGGTGAATGAGAGCGAAGCCGATTTTGCATAGTCGACGCCGAGCCGGTGGGACATCCAGAAGCTCGCGAAGAACATGATGACGAAGTAACAGAGTAGCGGGATTGCGACCCGGACAACGTCGAAGGGAACGTTGACAATATACTCTCCCTTGAGCGAGAACATGACGATAATCGTGAATAGCAGAGCGACAAGCGTTATCGGCGAGATCTTCGGAATGAAGGTCTGCTCGTACCACGCCTTAGACTTTACGCGGAGCAGGGCGTACCGGGTTATCATGCCGGCAAGGAACGGGATGCCGAGGTAAATGAAAACGCTCTCCGCGATCTGGAGCATCGTGATCGAGACTGCAGAACCGACACCGATGCCGAGCAGGGGCGGCAGGTATGTGATGAAGAACCAGGCATAGACGGAGTAGAAGAAGACCTGGAAGATTGAGTTCAGGCCGACAATTGCAGCACAGTATTCGCAGTCGCCTTCAGCGAGATCGTTCCAGACGATTACCATCGCGATGCACCGGGCTATCCCGACGAGAATCAGCCCGTACATGAAAAATGGCTGGTCACGGAGGAAGACGACCGCGAGGACGAACATCAGGACCGGGCCGACGATCCAGTTCTGGACGAGGGAAAGGCCGAGGATTTTTGTATTCCGGAACACTTTCCCTAATTCTTCGTATTTCACTTTCGCGAGAGGCGGGTACATCATGAGGATGAGACCGACGGCAATCGGGATCGATGTCGTCCCGACCGAGAGCCCGGTGATTAGTGCCGGAACACCGGGTGAAAAATACCCGATAGCGATGCCGACTGCCATGGCGAGAAAGATCCACAGGGTCAGGTACCGGTCAAGAAAAGAGAGTCGTTTTGTTGTCATCGTGGCCTTCCCACCAGAAATCTTTGTTTTTAGTTTATCCCAATATCGCATTAAACAGGTAGCCCGTCAGGGTGAACGAGACGAACAGGATTCCAGCGAAGATCAAAAGTAGTTTGATCTTGATCACTTTCCGGAGGATGATCATCTCGGGAAGCGAGAGCCCGATGACTGCCATCATGAACGCGAGCGCGGTGCCCATCGCCATCCCCTTTGCCGTGAGGACTTCCATGATGGGGATCATACCCGCTGCGTTCGAGTAGAGCGGGATGCCGATCAGTACCGCGATCGGGACGGCGAGCGGGTTGTCCGGGCCGGCGATAGTGACAAGGAAATCCGACGGGGCGTACCCGTGGATAATCGCACCGATGGCGATACCGATAACGATGTAGGGCAGCACTTTTAAGGTGATCGCCTTTGACTCACTGATCCCGAAATCGATCCTTTCCCTCGCTGTCATCACCTTGTCCGGCTGGTCGTACATCTTGCATTTGTAGACAAAGTCCTCGACTTCACTTTCGAGATGAAGACGCCCGATAATGATACCGGCGACGATCGCGATGATGAGACCGGAGACAATGTAGATCAGGGCGATCTGCCAGCCGAACAGCGCAAACAGCATGGCAGACTGCTATCTCGTTGATAAGTGGCGAAGCGACCAGGAACGAGAACGTGATCCCGAGAGGCACACCACTCTCGACAAAACCGATGAAAAGCGGGACTGCTGAGCAGGAGCAGAAGGGGGTGGGGATGCCAAGCAGAGCCGCCAGCACATTGCCTACACCCTCCGTCCGGCCGGCAACCCATTTCTTTACTTTCTGCGGGGTGATGTACGAGCGGACGATCGCGACTGCAAAGACGATCACCGCGAGCATGAGGGTGACTTTGATCGTGTCGTAGACAAAAAAATTCACTGACGAAGCAAGAGGGCTTCCCTGGATAAGCCCGAGAATGGCGTAGGTTACCCAGTCTGCGAACAGTTGTAAATAATCCTGCATGATGTTATCCTCCGGTTATCCTGTTATGATTCATATTTTCCGCCGTTTCAGCGATGACCGCCCGGACGACTTTTTCTATCTCATCGTACCGCACCTCGCCCATCCCGTTCTTCTCGATTCCAAGTTCCGTCGCGATGATGTGATGGTGGGGAGCCAGGCAGGATTTTGGCAGTTTTTTCGTTGCACAGCAATCCGGGCACCCGTCGATAACGATCACCAGCTCCGCATCGATGATCTCCGCTTCAAGGGTCCCTGCAGACTGCTTTGCATGCATCCACACGTACTGCCCCGGATTGCGCTGCATGAGCATGAGGGCAACCTGGGTAGTGAGTTTTCCCGTGTTCGAGATACCGGAGCAGGTGACAAGTGCGAAGGTCATGGTCGGGGGTCCTGGTCTACTTTAACAGGTCCCGCCGCACCCGCAGCCGCACCCTTCTTTCCCGCCGGTCTTCTTGTTTGGTTTCGAGCTGTCTTTCCGTCCTTCCCCCTTCCAGCACGCAGCTACAATCCTCTCAATGTCGTCGGTCGTATACGATTTCGAAGGGCCCTTGGTGATGCCGAGTTCGGTTATGACCAGATGTTGTCCTGCTGCGATACCGTGCGCCCCGGCGATCTTCTTTGCGCAGAGCATCGGGCAGCCGTCGAGGACAACGACTTCATCGGCGTTCAGCGCGTTTTGCATGAGGGTTTCAGAGCCAATCGCAAGCAGGGCGACACATGCAATATTCCCGTACCCTTCCTCGGTCAGCTGGATTGCGGCAAGGTTGGTGAGCTGCCCGGTGTTTGCCTGCCCGGCACAGGGTAAGATGATCCGTTTCGGTTCGTTTGCTCCGCACGAGCATTTTGGTGTTTCCGTCATGATTTTTTCTCCGTTAACATTTTCTTGATCTCGTTCACGTCGGGGATCCTGCCTTCCGCCATCACTTCGCCATCGATAAAGAGGGCGGGCGGGATCATGATACCCCGGCCGACGATTTCGGCGAGGTCTTCGACTTTAACGACCTCCGCCGTTATCTTCAGGTCTTTCACTGCCTGTTCGGCGTTGGCAAAGAGACGCTTGCACTTCGCACAGCCGGTTCCGAGAATTTCGATTTTTGTCATGATGTCACGTGAGCGGATTGTTTCATTTTCTGACGGGCGATTTCCGGTATTCTTCCAGGAGTACGCGGGCATATTCGTCCTCGATGGTACGGGGGATGTAATTGTACACGGTTACCCGTTTCAGGAGCGCCGCCCGGATTTCCGGTTCTGTTTTCAGGTCCTGCGATTGTACTTCTGCAACGCATTCGTCGAGCATGCATATACCGGTAGAAATCCCGTTGATAGGGACTTGCCGGACTCGGAGGAGCGCATCGGCAGCACAGCAGGGTTTGGTATCGTTTCCCATAGGACGCACCTGGTTCTGTAATTTCAAATTTTATTGAATTCAGATTACCTGACAAAGTATTTATGCCTACCCATTTCACATATTTTTGAAATGCCTGCTGCGAAAAAAGCCTGTTGCGGAATGAAGATCGGCGACGCTGAAGATGCGGAGATGGAACTTCCCGAACAAATCCGGGAAGAACTCGAAAAACTGGGAGGGTTTGAAGGTCTGGCAAAAACCATACCCTCAAAGGAAAATCTCGTGGAGGAAGGAAAAACGCATCATGCGCTATCCGATCCCCTGCGGCTCACGATCCTTTACCTGTTGAAAGACCAGCCGCTCTGCGTCTGCGTCATCAAAAAGTTCACCAAACTTGCCGGTTCGAAACTTTCCTACCATCTGAATATGCTGAAAGAGAGCGGCCTGATCGAAGGCGAATATCACGGGAACTGGATTATCTATCAAATCACCAACCGGGGAAGCAGGGCGTTGCAGTGTGCAGAAAGCATGAGGACATGAACGAACAGAAAAGGCCCCTCGTGACAATCACGGACGGTCTCATCGCTCTGTGTCTCATCACGGTTTTCCTCATTATCAGTGGCTGCACCGACTCATCCCACCACCTGGGTTCCGGCCCGTCCGCCCAACCAACAAAAATATTAAACATTACCGTCGAGAAAGTTGAGGTTATCCACTTCCACGGGGACCAGCAGTGCACGTCGTGCATCGCGGTCGGGGATCTCGCGGAAGCAACGGTAAAGGAATATTTCCCTCTCGACGTCGCATCGGGAAAAGTGTCCTTCCGGCATATCAACTTCGATGATCCTCTAAACAAGGATATTGTTGACAGCTACGGGGTCACCGGTTCATCCCTGTGGATTACGTCTTATGATGCCAGCGGGGTTCACCGTCTGCAGGACATGAACGTCTGGCACCTGACCGGCGATAAAGAAAAATACAAGGCATATCTTGCAGGTACAATCAGTAAACGCCTGAACGGGGATCTCTCCTGAAATGGATCTTATGCAAATCCTCGGGACGATGGGCAGTAGCCCGGTCCCGATCGTTGCAGCTTTTTTCTCGGGCTGATGACCGCCATCAGTCCCTGCCCGCTCGCTACCAACGTCACTGCAATCGCGTATATCTCGAAGAGGATTGACAGCAGCCGGCACACGCTTCTTGCAGGGTCCGTGTATACACTCGGCCGGATGGCGGCGTATATCGCTGTCGCTTCGGTCATCGTTTTCTTCGGAATGAACATCCAGCTCATCGCGCTCGGCCTCCAGCATTACGGCGAACGGCTGCTCGGGACCTTTTCTCGTATTGTGCGGCATTTACCTTCTCGACATCTTCCATTTTGACCGGCTGCCCGGGGGAGACTGGTTCTCCGGGTTCACGTCCCGTATTTCTGCCCGGCTTGCCGACATGGGATACCTGGGAGCGTTCCTGCTCGGCGTGATCTTCGCGCTGAGCTTCTGCCCGTTCTCTGCCGTGCTTTTCTTTGCCATGCTCATCCCGCTCGCGCTAGGTGCCGGGGACCCGGTGATTATTCCGGCGGTTTTCGCGGTTGCGACAGGATTTGCCGGTTATCGTGATCTCGTATATTCTTGTCCGGGGTATCAGGCAATGCAACGGAATCATTCAGAAGATCGGAGCTGCGGAAAACTGGATACGGAGATCGGTGGCAGCAGTTTTCATCGTGGTCGGGATTTACTATATCGTTGTTATTTACGGAATCGGGCTCTTGTAGTCAGTCACATTTGTGATGGAAATCTGGTACCGTTACAAATTATTTATAGAACCTGCAATGACTATCGCTCATGACAAATTCAGAAAAAGTTGAAATCCCCCAGGGAGTCTGGGACTTCCACGGGCACATCTGCCCGTTCATGCCTATCGGATACCGGATGGGACAGGTCGCCATGCGGGAGCTGGGCGTGTCGCATATCGGGGATCACGGGGCATTCGGCCTCTCCGAGATGGGTGTCGGGCACCCGCAGACCTGTATGATCGACGGGTTCATGGCCGTCACCGGCTGCACGTATGGCAAACTCATGATGGAGCGGCTCAACTACGGTAAGGTGGCGTGCCTCCTCGTGGTTCCCGGGAAAGGGAGCGGTCCGCGTGTACCTGAAATCGGAGTTCCAGGACGCACTCGGCAAGCAGGAATTTTTCGTGTACCGGAAGAAAGGGCATCGAGCCATCGCAGGTCCCGGCCGACGTGGTGAAGAAAGTCGTGGATATGGTCCTGACCGCAACGGAGGCTGAGATGTTCACCGTCACAAAACTGCCGGACTTCACCTTCAGCCGCCCAAAAGGTTCCTTCGCGAAGATCAAGTGCAGTAAATGCGGCGAGTATGTCTTCGAGCGGTACGTGCGGATGGTGGACGGCAAGCCCGAATGCATTCCCTGCTCGGGCTATGACCAGACCTGGATAAACGTCCTGAAGGGCCAGCAGTAACCCGGTGAACAATGGACAGCACCGTCCTGATCGCAATTGTTGCGGTCTTCATCGTCTCCATTATTTTCTCGATGTTCGGGCAGGGCGGCGGATCGCTCTACACCCCGATCCTTTTCCTGCTCGGGTACGCGGCGCTGACCTCGATCTCGACCTCGCTCGTGCTCAATCTCATCACGGCGCTATCCGCATCGATCGTCTATTACCGCTCAAACCTCATCGACATCCGTTTCGCGCTCTGGTTTGTCCCCGGGCATCTGCCTTGGCGCATTCCTTGGCGGGGTCGCAGCCGCATACATGAATCCCGCGATCCTGATGTGGCTCTTCGTGATCTTCCTTATCGGTGCAGGAGGACGGATGATCTACACATACTGGGAGAAGTCAGGGCCCGAGGGGCCCTGCCCGGTAACATTTTCCAAAGGAATGTATGCCCTCATCATTGTCTTCAGTTTTTTTGTCGGGATCGTGTCCGGCCTGCTTGGTGTCGGCGGCGGGACTCCTGATCGTTCCGTTCCTGATCTTCCTGTGCCGGTATCCCACCAAGAATTCTGCCGGCGTGGTGAGTTTCATCGTGATCTTCTCGTCCCTGTTCGGAGTCTTCGGGCACCTGACGAGCGGCGGGTTTGACATCCCCCTGATTGTTGGCTGTGCGATCGCGGTCGTTGTCGGCGCAACGATTGGCGCGAGGAGCATGGTGAAGATCTCCAGCGGGTACATCAAAGCGGGTTTTGGAGTAATCCTCTGGGTATTTGCAATCCAGCTTATCCTCAAGCTGATCCACATTTTTTAATTTTTTACCTGAAGGGGAAGCGAAGTCCTTCTATCCAGATACGGACCGTAATTTTTTCAGGTCATACCATCCTTTTCCCAGAAAAACAAGCCCGAGCATGATAAAGAAACCAGAATGGACCGCGTAAACCCAGGACTGGGATCCGGAATTACCGTTAAACAAACTTAACCAGAAGAACGGACACACCAGGCCGAAGAGGGCAAAACCTACGCCAAATATCATTACGTTTTTTATTTGTCTTTCTTCATCGGACATTTTTACCCCGAAAATAAATCAGATTACCATAGACCGATGACCGAACCTCAGGTTTTCAGTTTGCCGGCTGTCAGGATAATAATTCCCGCCATTGTGAGAGCCGCCCCGACGATCACCATCGTAGGAACCAGCAACCCGGTACCCGATAAGACTGCATTAACGATGAGGAGGATTCCCGCACTGGCGATACAGGGCGCGAACATCCGCAGACTATGACGCATCAACAATTCACTCATCCGAATTCTCTTCCGAGCTGAATCCGGTAAGCGATCACAAACCCGAGACCGAACAGGAACACGAGGAACGAGTGAATGGCGTTGAACATGAGTTCGCTTCCCCGGGCGCCGGACAGGAAGGAAAGCCAGAAGATCGGGCAGAAAATGCCGACGAGCATGATCCCGTACCCGATTTTGATATTGCTCTTCAGGTGGATTTCCCGGTTCGTGATCTGGTCGCTTGGCGTTCCCGTTTCGCCCCGCAGGAACCGCAGGATCTTTTTCGCGAGCATCGTGTAGGGGCAGCAGGAGATCAGGTATGCGAAGAAGCCGCGTATTCTTCCGGATGGCGACGGTGACGAGCAGGACGCCGGGCAGGAAAACTCCGACGTATCGCGCAACTGATCCTGCCTGATTCGCTTCCTGCTCATTATCCAGATTTGGGATCTCACTAAATTAATAGAGGATACTAATTTTAATCGTATATACTATACAAAACCATAGTGAAAGCTCGATGATGAAAGATCCTTCCTGTTATTTCTGCCCGGTTGAAGGCACGCTCGATGTTATCGGAGGCAAGTGGAAGCCGCTGATCATCTGGTTCCTGAGAAAACGCGTGTTGCGGTTCAGCGAACTCCAGCGGTCTATTCCCGGTATCACTGATGTGATGCTGACAAAACAGTTGCGCGAGCTGGAGCAGGACGGCGTCATTAAAAGGAAAATTTACACCCAGATCCCGCCGAAGGTTGAGTATTCGCTGACGCCGCTCGGAAAGACGATTATCCCGCTCCTCGACGCTCTCTGCAACTGGGCGATCAAGCACATGAAGATCCCGATGATTGACGATGATCCCATTGTGATGTGCGGACCGAAGGAAAAGAAGAAGAGAGGATAGGTTATTCCCGGTAAAAAATTGGAATGGAAACCGCTGGGAAGTATCCTAAAAAGGAATTGGACGATTGAGGAAGATTACGAAATATTTTACGCTCTTCGGCAATCGTAATCGCTTAAGACTTCAGGACAGACTATTCTATCGTATTTGTGCGAAAAAAACATCTGAATGAGGATTCAAAATGACACAACCCATCAAAACCTACGATGAGGCCGCCGCGTTCCACGGCCATTCCTGTCCCGGGCTTGCGCTCGGCTATCGTGCTGCCCAGTACGCGATGGATGCCCTCCGGGCCGGGCGGTCTGATGACGAGGACCTCGTCTGCATAGTCGAGAACGATGCCTGCGGCGTTGACGCCGTCCAGGTAGTTGCGGGATGCTCAGTGGGCAAAGGGAACCTTATCCTCCGTGATTTCGGGAAGCACGTGTACACGTTCATTGACCGGCGCTACAACCGGGAGATCCGCATTGTCCAGCGCCCGAGCCGATAATGGAACGGATCGATCCCGTTGCCGCCGACCTTCGTCCAAAGGTGATGAGCGGAACTGCAACCCCGGCCGAGGTCAAGGACTTCAGGGAGCGGCAGTCTGTAATCATTGAAAAGATCCTGACGGTTCCTGTGGAAGAAATCTTTACCATCGGGGAAGTTGCGCCGGAAATCCCGGAGAAAGCCCGGATATTCCGTTCGGTTCAATGTTCGGCCTGCGGCGAGATGGTCGCGGAACATCGCGCCCGGGTGAAAGACGGAAAGTTCGTCTGCATCCCCTGTGCTGGGGAATACAGCTGGGGCTGGTGAACAGCGAAATAAAAAACTCAACAATCCTGTTTTGTAGCAGGTTTTTTCAGCATTGCCGGCTGGTGTCAGGCCAGCCGGGCAATGAAGGAGCTAAAAAGGGTAGGATTGAGTAATGGTCACTTACTTTTTGATCGCTTTCTTGATCTTAACCATGAGGTCCGGAGCCGTATCAATCTTATGAACAGCCTTTGCGTGTTCGGCGATCTTCTTCATCAGCTCAGCTTCGGTCGGTGCGCTCGTCTTGAACTCGCAGGCCATACCGATATCCTTGCATGCAAATGATGGCATTGAGATATCACCGGGCGCTCTTTCAACCAGCAAAGTATTTAACTTTTTTTCCGTTTCCTCCCGGATTGGATTTTTGCAAAACAATTTCACCCGAAGATATTAAGACGGGTCAGCGGCTTAGAGTCCCCTGCGTATGACCGGTAGCATTAAGCTCAGGCGGGAGATTGGCCTTTTTGGTGCTACTGCCCTTGGCGTCGGGGCGATCGTCGGCTCCGGCATTTTTATCGTAACGGGCCTGGTCGCCGGGATTGCCGGGCCGTCGATGATCCTCTCAATCGTTCTTGCGGGTCTCATCGCACTTCTTTCAGCCTTGAGTGTTTCAGAACTGAGCTGCTGTATGCCTCTCGAAGGTGGGACATACGCGTTTGCCCGTCACATGATATCACCCTATGCCGGGTTCATCGCAGGCTGGATCTGGGTTTTCTCAAACATCTTTGTCGGAGCCGCAGTCTCCCTGGGGTTTGCCCATTATTTTGTCACGTTTTTTCCCATGCTCCCGGTAAAAGTTGTTGCAGTCGCAATCTGCATCGTCTTTATCGGCATCAACTATGCCGGCATTAAAGAGTCTGCTCTCCTCAACAACCTGCTCGTCGTTGTCAAGATCCTGGTCCTCCTGTTCTTTATCGGCTTTTGCCTCGGTTATTTCCAAACGGTGAACCTTGAACCATTTGCTCCCGCCGGAACAGGCGGCATACTTACCGGTGCCGCCCTGATATTCTTTGCATACACCGGTTTTGCCCGGGTGACGATCATGGCAGAGGAGGTCAGGAACCCTGAGGTGACCATCCCCCGCTCAATCTTCATCGCGCTCGGTCTTTCGACGGTCATCTATATTCTCGTCAGCATAACTGCCCTCGGCATAGCCGGGCCGCCGGCTTGCGGGATCCCCCTCCCCGCTCGCGGATGCAATCGCTGTCGCCGGAAACCCTGGTGCCATCTCGCTCGTCGTGTTCGGCGCAATGATCGCAACCGCAAGCGTCCTCCTGATGACGATTCTCGGTATCTCCCGCATTATCTTTGCCATGGGGAGGAACCGTGACCTCCCCCCGTTCCTGAGCATTCTTCACCCGCGGTATAACACGCCGTATTATGCAATCGGCATCACGGGAGCTGCAATGATAGCGATGCTTCTCTTTACCGATTTTGCCCTTGTCGTTTCCGTGGGTACGTTCGCAATGCTCGTCTACTACGGGATTGCAAATATCGCAGCCATGAAGATCCCCGCCGTGCAGAAAAAATATCCCCGCGTCATTGCCTATTTCGGGGCTGCAAGTTGCGTATTGCTCATGGCATTCTTAAGTCCGGTCCCGATCCTGATCGGGCTCATCGGCATTGCGGCCGGATCCGGGTATTACCTGTACCGGGCCAGGACTCATCCCCGGTAACGGTATGGGCGATAATTTTACGTGGGTAAATAACGGTTAACCCCTGACATTCTCAAACAATCATCCACCCCCCCCTTCCGCCAGCCCTGCCCCCAATGGGGGCGGGCGCATTCGATTTCTCTGAATTACCTAAAAATCCTGATTCAGGTAATAGAGCACTGTCGCAACCGGGGCGCTATAGCGGCGGGGCGAAGCCCCTGGAGCATCAGTGTTTTCTGGTCCAAAACGGAGGTACTTTTTTGCAATTACATTTTGGACATGCAATTTTTGCCATTTTTCACGCCGTAAATCTTTTTTTGATTCAGGGGTTAAAATTGTATATTACTCTTTTACCCTGTTCCCGCGAAATTCCCCTTTTTCCATCCGTTCGCCGTCGGTAAAACCCGGTTATGAATTTCCGGGTAAAACCCCAATAAACCACCGGCTGGTTTATACTAAACGCAGGAATCCATTTCCCATGTCACCCCATAAAGTTTAATCGGATGCCCGACCCGGCTTCTACCAAATCTTTATCTGTGTCTCCGGTGATAATCAGCCCGTTATGCCGGGATTACGAACGTGTTTTTTTCTCATTTTCGCATGCCTTTTCCTCACGGCTGGCTGCGTGAACCCAACAGGATCACCGGGCAGGGACCGGAGTGACCCCCCTGCCGACCAATGAGCCGACACCTCTTCCTACCCTGGCAACGGTACCCTCCACACCAGTTCCAACGTATGCAACCATTCCGCTGACGTACGGAACACCGGTTTATCCGGTGTATACACTCCCTTCGTACGTTACTCCGTACCAGACCCCCTACGCACCGTACCGCCAGCCCGGGTACACCCCTTCCCAGTACGCTGTTCCGGAACCATCCAACCCGGCAGACATCGCGTTCCAACATTACTCGGACTCGAATTTCGGGATCGACTATCCCGCTACATGGAAAGTCTCCCGAACGGGCAATGTTCAGTTAACCAGCGCAAGCGGGAGGGTCTCGTTTACCGCGGAAATCGGCGATTTTCTCCCGGGTCTTGCCGGGAATTATCGCCTGAACCCGGATATCAGCGCAGTGCAGAACATCGTCTCCCGTGAATTCCCCGGCTACGATCCCCACAACATCATCAGTAATTACCAGAGCACGACCGTACGGGGAGTTCCGGCGACAATCTACACGGTCAACATCCCGAGGGGGTCGGAATCCTATACACGGTACATCCTCGTGACCCTGCACCACGCGTACTGGTTCACCTTTGCAGCTCGATCCTGCGACCTTCAACCAGGTCGAACTGCTCAGGAATTATATGTTCAATTCGCTTACTATCGCCGATCAGGCCTGATTACCGGGACTGCACGCGATTCCTGAAATCCCCGGCACACAAATCGTAAAGAACGGTTTACTATTGATAATCGAACTAAAGGAGAATTTTCTGGCCGCGAATTCCGGTTAGTACCCGCGAACGTGGCAGTAAAAAATGATCCCGGCTCACCAGACCAGGATATCTGAGGAAGGGTAAGACATTTGCACGAAAATGATGAAATTTGCCCGGGTACAGCACTCATATTGTTTTTTGACAAATGGTGTTCCCATCACGCTCGAATTCCCGCACAATTGTAGGTGTTGGATACAGCCGTGTGGGATCTGTATTCAGTATCTGTCCGGTTTTAGTATATACCGGAAATGACCTGACCGGCAAGGATTTTTAGAAAATATCAATTACTCCTTCACCGTAATATCACGAATGGACGAGACGAGCCGGAAACAGGAATATCCCGGTCTTTCAGAGCCTGAAGCCCGTGACCGGCTTCTGAAGTCAGGGCCGAACAGGATCACAAAGCCCCACGAAGTTACCTTCCTCTCGATTGCAAAGGAAGAGATCACCGAGCCGATGATCCTGCTCCTTCTTGCGGTTGGCTTTTTTTACACAATTTTTGGCAGCTTTGGAGACGCCCTCACGCTCTACGCCATCATTGTTACCTTGGTTCTCGTCGAGATCGCCAACGAGTACCGGGCGAAAAAAGCCATATCTTCCCTCGCGGTCCTCGCTTCGCCGAAGACCAGGGTTATCCGGGAAGGAAAGATCGTCGAAGTTCTTACAGAAACCGTTGTCCCGGGAGATCTCCTGGTGCTGGTAAGCGGAACCCGGGTCGCTGCCGACGGGAAGATCGTTTCGGCAGTCAGCCTCCAGGTTGACGAAAGCTCTCTTTCGGGGGAGTCGTTCCCGCAGGAAAAGACAGCGGGCGCTGAGGCATTTGGCAGTACGCTCGTCCTGGCGGGTGAAGGGTTGCTGGAGGTTACCCGGACCGGCGGGGATACGCGGGTCGGGAAGATCTCTGCCCGTGCGGAGGAAATCCGGCCGCCGAGGACCCCGCTCCAGCTCGCGATGAAAGCCCTTGCAAAAACCCTCGTGTTTGTCGCCCTCTTCTTCTCGATTATCATCCCCTTTATCGGCTTTGTGCAGGGGCAGCCGCTCCGGGATATGTTCCTTGTCGGGCTTGCACTCGCGTTTGCAACCATCCCGGAGGAACTGCCAATAATCATCACGATGAATCTCGGCCTTGGTTCGTTCATGCTTTCCCGGGAGAATTTCCTGGTAAAAAAACTGAAAGCCGCTGAGACACTCGGCATTGCGACTGTGATTGTTACCGATAAAACCGGGACCATTACGGAAAGCGTGATGCGTGTTGTGTCGGTTTACCCTGACCGTGAAGAACAGGTCCTGCGCCTCGCGTGCTCCGGAATGACCAGTCTCTCCCTTTCTATCACGGACCGGGCAATTCTCGACAGGGCGGATTCGCTGCATATCCCCCCAGCTGCCGGGCAGGGTTGTCCAGGAGCGGGCGTTTGGCGATGGCAGGAAAACAAGGACGGTTGTCCGCAAGCTGGATGATGCCCTCGAAGTATCGATGATCGGGGCCCCCGAAGAAGTCCTTGACCATGTCACCGGGGATGTCCGCGAAGCAAGGGAGGCAATTGTGCGCGAAACCGGGCAGGGGGAGACGCGTTATTGCTGTCGCTTCCCGGACGCTTGAGCTCACTGTCAATGATGCCCCTCTCGAAAAACTGGAAAGTGACCTCGCATTCGGGGGATTGATCTCGATCGAAGATCCCCCGCGGGCCGGCGTCCGCGAGACGATTGGAGAGGCTCACCGGGCAGGGATCCGCACCATCATGGTAACGGGCGATCATCCTCTTACGGCTGCGGCTATCGCAACCGAAGTGGGCATCGTTTCTCAAAGGGTTGTTGACGCGCACGACCTCGATACGATGTCAGATGAAGAACTCCGGGAGCTGGTAAAGCAGGTCTCGGTCTTTGCACGGGCTGTTCCCGAACACAAGTACCGGCTTGTCAAGGCCCTCCAGGCAAACGGGGAAGTTGTTGCGGTCACCGGCGACGGCGTGAACGATTCCCTCGCCCTCAAAGGGGCGGATATCGGGATCGCTATGGGCATCAAGGGAACGGACGCAGCGAAGGAAGCGGCCGATATTGTGCTCGCGGATGACAACTTCACGACGATCGGAAAGGGAATTTTTGAAGGGAGGCGGATTTTCGATAATCTCTCAAAAGGGGTAAAATATTATCTTTCGGTAAAAATTGCCCTCGTCGCGGTTTTCTGTGCTACCCTCATCTTTGCGTTCCCCTTCCCATTCTCGCCGGTCCAGATCATCCTGCTTGAGCTCTTCATGGATCTCGGCGCATCAGCTGCGTTCGTCGCTGAACCCCCGGAACCTTCAATCCATGAACGCCCCCCGCGTGACCCCCGTACTCCCTTCCTCGATACAAAGATGCTCACCATGGTCGCCGTCGGCGGTGCAGCGTTGTTCATCACGGTCTTTGGATCGTACTGGCTTGCCCTGAGCCGGGGTATGCCACTCATCGTTGCGCAGACTTCGGCATTCACCGCGTGGATCCTCGGGCATATCCTGCTCGCGTTCGTGTCCCGTTCTGCTCATGACTCAGTATTCTCGATTGGCATCGTTTCCAACCGGGTTATGCTTCTCTGGGGAGCGGGAGCATTTCTCTTCCTTGCGCTGGCATTGTCGTTCCCCGTTGTAGGGCAACGCATCGGCGTTACCTCGATTAGTGCCGGAGCCATTGCGGTAATTGTCGCGATAGCGATCGCGTGTATGGCCGGTGTGGAGGTAGCGAAGAGGGCAGTGCGATAACGGATGCCGTAATCGTGTGAACGGAGAGAGAAAATGGCCATATCTTTTTTATCATGAAAATCTGCCAGACGTGTTTTGTGCAAGGAAAAAATTAACACCTGAATTCCTGTCGGTATCCGGATAGAGATTCAAGCCCGCTGGTCGGGTGCATGCTCACGAGACCCTACTTTTACCCGTACTGGCCTTATGGTTAATCAGGCAAAAAAATTCTAAAAATTTATGCTCTGTGAGACGGGCATGCACACCCGCATGTTCGGATTCAAATAATAAAAATCGGTGAATTTTTTTTCAACCGTTTTGCTCCCGCCGCGGGGCGCCCTTCGGGGCGGCGGGGGGTTCATCGCAATCGGGGGTATGGGGGTTTCAACCCCCATAATTCGATTCCTGATGTTTACCGATTTTCAAAGGAAAATCTCGTAATCGCTGACGCTCCCGGGGAGCATCGCCCCGCATTACTTGCAATAACAATGTATTACCTGCCTTATCCGGCTCCGCCATCGCTGCCAGCGCCCCGTTTTCGGTGGGACACTGATGGCACTGGCGAGCATTTGCTATCCAAAAAATGATTTCTACAACGTAAAAAATAGCTGAATTTTCTGTTCTAATTTCAAGTACAACCGATCACAAGTCTCATTATTCAGGAAAAACACCCTTTCACCATGAGTATTCATCATTTCCCCGGAACCGCGGGGCTTATCCTTGTTGCAATTGCGGTCGTCCTTGCTATGGGGTGTGTTGCTCCCCAACAGGAAATTCTGGCCACCCCGGTACCCGCATCTCCTTCGGGTGTTCCCGTGCCAACCGCTCCCGTCGCGACAGTGACCGTGACACCGTCAACCCTTACAACAGTTCTCCCGAACGGTGTGACTATTTCGTACCCGCGGGACTGGGAACGAAACGACGCAGGGACTGCGGATATCCGGGACTACGGGCGGACCACGGTGAATATCGCGAACTTTTTCTCCCCCGACGCTATCCAGGGTGATCCAAAATCATATACCGTGTTGAGTATCGACATCGATCAGGCACCGGATACGGAGGATCTCAAGCAGTACTTCAACCTTGCAACCATTGCCCTCGGGAAGTACTACGGATCGTCATTCGATATCACCAAGCACAGTTACCAGCTCACAATTTCCGGCTACAAATCCTACGAGCTCGACTGGAAAACGGATAACTCACGCGGCCTGTATATCTTCACGGAGGCAAAGGGCGACGTCTATATCTTTGCGTTCAGGAGTCCGAATACTCCTGTCGCATCAGGGGCATACTCGGCAGAGATCGAACAGATGTACAAGTCTGTCGTGCTCAATCCTCCTGATGCCCTTCCGGTAAAGCACCGGTAAGGCAATTTGCCTGCCGGCAAAGGAACACGACTCTCTTTTATTTTTCCCTGGCTCGAGCCGTTTAACGCAATCCATTCCCTTTTTTCCAAGAGGATTTTTCCACGACACCGATGAAGAATTGTCCGGATCTCCCGTTCTGCCGTCCGAAAGATTCTGCCCCTGAGGGAACTCCCCATAAACTGCCGGTAGGTTTAAACTAATCCCCCGTTGTCGATTTGATCCCGTTCATCGCAGAAGTTGGTGATCTCGGTCTCCGGGCTTGCCGGAAGTTATCGTTTTAACCCGGATATCAGCGCAATCCAGAGCATTGTCTCTCGGGAATATCTTTGACCGGAAAAATTTCTGCAAAAATGGAGGGATTCAAAGGGTCGGGTTAAAAAAAATTGTCCCGGAGAAAATCAAGCCGTGTTCATGATTTACAGCTCTTGAAATTGCCGCTGCCGACGATATAGGACTTCCCGTCGCTTCCCCGGATTAACCGGTAGTACGTGGTCTTGTCGTACAGGTTCGTCTCGACAGGATTGATATAGACATACTCCTCCCAGCCAGTCCCGTTCTTTTGTGCCCCGGCAAGGATTTCGTCACGGAACAACTTACCCATCACATCAGACTTACCCCTAGAATTGGTACCGACCTGCAAAATGTTGTCTGCATGGGCAACGATTGTCAGGTTCGTATCGAAAACGAACGTGTAGAGCGCCGGGTTCACCGCGTCACGGAAGGGGGCTTCCGCTGCATTGATGCGTCGGAATGTGCCGGGAGCGTCCTTCGCTATGGCGTCTGAGGTCGTGTTCACGAGTGCAACTACATCTGAATCGGGGAACGGTTGCCGGGAGCAGCCGACTCCCATATTCCGGTAGATTATCCTCTCGTATTCGCTGACTCCCTGCGCATCCCGCTGGTTTCGTACCATCACGAGCGCCTGCTTAAAGGCGCTGACCAGCGTATCGGGAACATCTTTGCTGAAAATATAATAGAAATCATTCTCGCTCAGCGTGTAAACGATCTCATACGCGTCGGGATCTGCCCCGGTAGCCTTTATCTCATACCGCCCCGTTACATCGCCGGTTGCCCAGAGATCGACCTGCCCCTCCTCCAGCATATTTACGAGATCCGCAGGAGTCAGCCCTGAGACAATGTTCGATGCATTCACGCCTTGACCGGTGAGGAGGGTATTTTCAATGGATCCTTTTACCGCCCCGATCCGATACCGGTTCAGATCCTGCGCAGACGTTATCGTAATGTTCCTGCTCACGGGTGCAAAGACGACGAAGCCGGCCTTGGTGAAGGGGCCAGCCCACTTGTAGAGAGGCTCGCGTTCCGGTGTACGGACAATTGAGAAAAGGACGGTTCCGGTATTACCCTGTGCCTGGCGGAAACCTTCGGACAGGGGAACAATACGGACATCCGACCGGCTTTTGTTTACACCCATTTCATCAAAGACAGCCTCGAGTATCTCGACAGAGATCCCGGCGGGAACCCCGTCCTTCTGGAAATTGAAGGGAGCCCACTCCTCGGTCAGGTAATTAAGATGTGCAAAGCCAATCGATGGAATGTACCGACCCAGGATCTCCTCGTATTTACTGACGCCCTTATCATTTTTCTCCTGTTTGAGGGCACCCAGGGCACGCTGGAAAGACTGGACCGTCGAATCCGGGACATCCTTATTGAATGCATAGTAGCCCTCAAGGTCCGGAAGTGTATAGACAACTCTGAACGAGTACGAGTTCCCGGTCAACTTCCCGGTGAAGTACCTTCCTGAGGCTTCCGGGTGCGCCCACAGGTCGATCTCCCCGCTGCTGAGTTTTTCAACAAGTGAGGATACGTTTGTCTCCGGGACGAGCTGGCTCTTATTCACACCTACATCGAGAAGCTGCTGTACCGCGACGTCATCGACAATAACCCCGATCCGGTACCCCTTCAGGCTTTCCGGGCCGGTGATAACGATTTGTCGGTCAGGCCGGGCAAAGAGGACGTTTGTGTATGCATAGACAGGTCCTGCCCATTTGAAGGATTGTTCCCGTTCAGGAAGCCGTGCCGCGGTGAAGAGCACCGAATTATTCCGGGTGAGGACTGCCTGGTATCCCTCGGTCCAGGGAACGAGATGAACCTGCTCCCGTGAAACCTTTGACCCCATCTTTTCAGTAATCCCTTCGAGAAGATCTACAGAAAAACTCTTCAGCGTCCCGTTCTCCTGGTAATTGTAAGGCGGCAGCTGCTCGGTATAAAAGTTCAGGCTTTCCGTGGGAGATACAGAGACCACTCCCCAGGATGGCGGGTCTGATATACAACCGGCAGCGAGGATTAACACTCCGGCGAGCACAGCGAAAAGAAGAAGATACGTCCACCTGGCAGATAACGTCATCAATTTTGACTCAGGTGCCGACGTATAAAAAAATTCTGATTTTATATTCTCTGTTTTTAATAACTTCTCATGATATCTCTCCTGTCGTTTTAACTCCACCAGCACATCCTTCATTGCTTCGATGGCTTTTTTACTCTCATTAACTGTTTTACAAACCAAACCGGGAGAACACATAACAATGGGAATATCTAATAGGCGCGAAACGGAACATAGCGGTAGACTACATGTTAAAGGTCCTCTACGTGGACGATGAGGCCGAGCTCCTCGAAATTGGCCGCATCTTTCTCGAACGATCGCCCGAATTCCGGGTCGAAACCCGGACTTCGGCGCGGGAAGCACTTGCTTCTATGGAGACATTGGCGTACGATGCGATCGTTTCGGATTACCAGATGCCGGGAATGGATGGCATCGAATTCTTAAAAGCAGTCCGCGAGCGCTACGGGGACATCCCGTTCATCCTCTTTACCGGGAAAGGGCGTGAAGAGGTCGTCATTGCCGCGATCAACAACGGTGCCGACTTTTATCTCCAGAAGGGAGGTGCCCCCGACGCCCAGTTTGCCGAGCTCGCACACAAAATCCGCAAGGCCGTTGAGCGCCGGCAGGCGCTCGAAGCCCTCAAGGACTCCGAGCAGCGCCTTGCCGACATCATCAATTTTCTCCCGGACGCGACATTTGCAATCGACCGGTCTGCCGGGTGATCGCATGGAACCGGGCTATCGAGGAGCTTACCGGGGTCGTTGCTGCATCGATGATGGGGAAGGGGGACTATGAATATGCGCTTCCATTTTACGGAGAAAGGCGTCCTATCCTCATTGATCTTATTTTTGAGAGCGACAAAGAGATCGCCGGGAAATATGCGCATATTGTCCACCAAAACGGGTTCCTCATCGCTGATACCACCCTTCCCCGGCCAAAAGGAAATCCGGCGACACTCATGGGCAAGGCAAGCCCGCTGTACGACCGGCACGGCGCGATTATGGGCGCCATAGAATCCATCCGCGACCTCACGGACCGGAAGCTTGCCGAGGAAGCCCTCAGGGAAAGTGAGGAGAAATACCGGCTGGTTGTCGAGAACAGCCACGATGCGATCTACATCTACCGCGGGGACAATCTCCTTTTTGCAAACACCCGGTCAGAGGAACTCACGGGTACTCCCGTGACGAACTCATGGCCATGAGTGTCTGGGATCTTGTCCACCCGGATGATCGTGCACGGCTCCAGGAGTCCGGAAGAAGACGCATAACAGGCGAGCCTATCCCTCCCGTCTTTACGGCACGCCTCGTGACAAAGTCGGGTGAAATCAAGTACGGCGAGTTTTATGTTGAACGCGTCACGTACCAGGACCAGCCGGCGCTGCTCGGCATCGTGCGGGACATCACTGAAAGGAAAAAGGCCGAAGAAGCGCTCAGTGCAAGCGAGGAGAAGTACCGCACGGTTTTTGAGACGACGGGCACGGCGATGGTGGTCATCGAGGACGATGAAACTATCAGCCTCGTGAACTCCGAATTTATCCGGCTGAGTGGTTATTCCCGGGAGGAGATCGAGAACAGGATGAAGTGGACCGCGTTTGTCGTACCAGAAGACCACGACCGGATGCTCAAACAGCACCGGCTCAGGAGGAATAACCGGGAACCTGCGCTCCGCCACTACGAGTTCCGGTACATCACCCGGTCCGGCGATGTGCGTGACACCGATCTGACGATCGATCTCATTCCTGGAACAAAAAAGAGTGTAGCATCGCTGATTGACATCACCGAACGGAAACGGGCAGAAGCCGGGCTGATCGCGGCAGGAAAAGAGTTTGCCGGTCTCCTTGACCAGATCCAGGATGCCTATTACCGGAGCGATATGCAGGGCCGGCTTATCAGGGTAAGCCGGTCGGTGGCACATCTCCTTGGCTTTGATGATACTTCTCAGATCCTTGGCAGGAATATCGCGGAAGAATTTTACTTCAACCCTGCTGACCGAAAAGCCCTCATCGACCTCATCCGAAGGGACGGCAAGATTACCAATTATGAAGTCCAGCTGAAGCGGAAAGACGGGACTCCAGTCCTCGTCTCGACCAGCAGCCATTATTTCTTCGGACCCGACGGGGTCCCGCTCGGGATCGAGGGGACCTTCCGGGACATCACGGAAATCAAAAAAGCCGAGGAATCCCTCAGGACAAGCGAAGAGCGGTTCCGGACGCTTGTTGAAACCTCTCCTGACATCATCTGGGAGCTCGACGCTGCCGGGATATTCCGGTATTCAAGCCCGCAGGTGAAGACGATTCTCGGGTATGACCCCGCAGAAATCCTCGGGAAAACGGTCACGGATATTATCCCTGAAAAATCACGGGAATATGTCCTCTCGCTCATGACAGAGAACATTCGGATGTCAGGCCAGATGTTAACCGTGGAAATCCCGGTTATCCACCGTGACGGCCGCGAACTTGTCATCGAAGCGAGGTCCCGGGCCGTCTTCGATGCCGGGGGTGCGTTTACCGGGTTGCGCGGGATAGCGCATGACATTACCGAGCGGAAACGGGCAGAGGAGAGTAAAGAGCTGTACCGCAAACTCGTTGCAACCGTCCCCGACACCGTCATCCGGACAGAACTCGATGGTACGATAACCTTCGTCAACGATAATGCCCTCGAACTGGGTGGTTTTTCAACCGCAGATGAGATCGTGGGTAAATCGGTTCTCTCCATTCTTGCATCTTCCGAGCACCAGAAAGCGATCGAAAATCTCCGGCTCATGTTCGACCGGAACCTCGGTCCCGTCGATTACCAGGTCACCAGAAAAGACGGGTACTGAAATTATCCTCGAGGTGAACGGGGCGGTTCTCCGGACCGGGGAAGGAACACCCTATGGCATGGTTTTTGTCTGCCGGGATACGACCGCGAGGAGAAAAGCCGAAGAGACGATCCGGAAGGTGAACCGCCAGCTTACCCTCCTCTCCGGTATTACCCGCCATGATATTCTCAACAACGTCGCAATCACTCTCGGCTATCTCGAACTGGCAAAAGAAAAGTCATGTACGGGCGTGGATCCTTTTCTCGAAAAGATCGAAAGAAACATCAACCAGATCCGGGCCCGTATTGAATTCACCCGCGTCTACGAGGACCTCGGAACAAAGGACCCCCAGTGGCAGGACATTCACGAAGTCCTCTCCCGGCTCGACCTCCCCCGGGGCATCAGTGTTACCGACACCTGTGCCGGCACGGAAATCTATGCCGACGTTATGCTCGGCAGCGTGTTTTTTGCCCTGGTCGATAATTCCGCCCGCCACGGGGGGCACGTGAAGGAAATCCGGATCAGCGCGATAGAAGATCCGGAAGGTCTCAGGATTGTGTATGAAGATGACGGGACGGGAATCCCGGCCGGGGAAAAAGAGCGGATCTTCGAACGGGGATACGGCAGGAACACCGGCCTCGGGCTCTTTCTTGCCCGCGAGATACTCAGCCTCACGGGTATTTCGATACAGGAAGGCCGGGGTTCAGGGTACCGGCGCCCGGTTCGAGATCCGGGCGCCTATTGGCGTGTACCGGTTCAGCGGGACCAGGTAATCGTGCTTACGATCCATGAGTCACCGGCCTGCTCAAAAGAGGACACCGAATTTCTTGTATTTTGGCTCTTTTGAAACGTGCATGAACGGGAGTTCATACCCTAGTCATGAAAATTTTGTAAAATGAATGGGGAGATTGCGAGGGTTACCCGCCTCAGGGCCTCTCCGAGGAACCGCGGGGCAACGTTGTTTTTTCCGTTATCTTTTTGTTATTAATCGTCATTGATCCGCTGCGGGGCGCCCACGCCAGAGGGCCGCGAAGTTTATCGCATTTCGGGGCATGGGGGTCCGGTGCCCCCATCATAATTAATGGAAATAGTCAATTTTCATGGGAAACCCCTGGCTTTTCAGAAAATATCCAGGGCTGTATTGCCGTACAAAATGTCAACAAAAACCTCATAAATTGGTGAGGTCGAGGGTGCTCCCCCTGCCTTGGGTGGGAGAGGGGGTCACCCTCAATAATCGCTTTAGGTCCTGGTCAACATCTAAAAATCGGGTTTCACCAGAGCCGGTATTTTTGAAAACGAGGGATTTCGGAGAAGGATTTCCTGCGGTTTGTTTAGGTTAACGTCGCTCGCTCATCACATTGCAGCGGCGATCCGCTTGCATTTCCTTTCTATATCCCGGAGGGTTCTTCCAATTCCGGTCGGCGCATCCGTGATGATCGCGAGAAATTCTTCTGAAGTAATGGGAGTGAAAATTACCGTGTTTGCCCCGAATTTAATCGAGAGCTGCCGGAACGGGCCAAGGTCCCGCGAATACTCGTCATAGTCAAAAAAACGAACCGAACATGAACCAAAAGCACCTAGTGCATCGAAATCGACCGGGCTTGAGCCCGCCATCTCTATGACAAAACCGTCACGCCCGACCACGGCTGCAGCAGTCACCCCTTTGATGGAGAGGAATTCATCAAGGATCAATTTCAGCACGGTGAAAAACCCCGGTTATGCGATGGCTGAGGACAGCGACAATGTGATGCCCGAACCATATATGTCCATGATAGTCTTGATGAAATCAAAGAATATAGGTTTTGCGGGATTATTCTGCTTCCTGTGAAACGGAAGAGAACAATCAGCCTGACAAACCGTGAAGATACGCACGAATGCATCTTTTCCGGAAATACTGGTTTTGACGGTGCACCGTGCAGTCACGTCGTACCGCAGAATGAAAGGATCTCCCCGATAAACGCCGGCCCGTACTTATTCAGCTTGTGCTCCCCGACGCCCGTGATGGTCCCAAAACTTTCCGGGTCGCAGGGGCGGACCCGGGCCATCTCGATCAGGCTCTTATCGGCAAAGATTATGTAGGGCGGAACCCCGGCAGCATCGGCGATAGATTTGCGCAACCCTTTGAGCCGGCCAAGAAGGTCCATATCGTCGGGTCTTGCAGGAACAGCAGCACGGGAAGCGGCGGCGCGGGGTGTCGCTCCCCCGGCGGGAACCGTGAGCATAACTTTTGCAGTAAGGTTCAGGCTCCTCATACCGGGCCGGACAACGGGATACTGGTCGCCGGTCTTCTCAAGATATCCTTCCCGGGCAAGTTCGTTGATCCACATCCGGGTACTGCTGCTTCGTCTGACCCCTCCCGGAACCGTGAACGGCAAGCGTATCAAAGCCGTAGCTCCTGACTTTTGCAGTTTTTGCGCCGGTCAGGACATCGGTTATCAGGTCAATGCCAAAACTGGTAGGAAGCGCCTGGATGCACGCGATAATTTTGCGTGCGGTTTCGGTGCCGTCGAACGTTTCTTTTGGTTCCTCGCACGCGTCGCATTTCCCGCACCGGGTATCGGGGTACTCTTCGCCGAAGTACTTCAGAAGGTATTTTCTCCGGCAGAGCATCGACTCACAGAAGTCCGCCATCTCCTGCAGTTTCTTCACGGCAATCCGGGCATCAGAACCATCGCTCTCAAGAAGGGCACGGACCTTGGCCGCATCCCCCCGGCTGAACAGGAGTACGCACTCGGCCCGGCTGTCCGTCACGGCCCGCACGACCGGTCTCCTGGTAGTAACCCTCGATGCTCTTCGGGATATCGTAGTGGACCACGTACCGGACATCGGGCTTGTCGATACCCATGCCAAACGCGACAGTGGCACAGACAATATCCACATTGTCGTGGATGAAGGCGTCCTGGACCTTCTCCCGCACCTGCTTGGGGAGCCCCGCATTATACGCCGTTGCCTTGTACCCCCGGCTCCGGAGGTCTTCAGCAACTTCCTCGGTTTCGCGCTTGGAAAGGCAGTAGACGATCCCGGACTCTCCCCGGTGCTGGCCGACGATGTTGAGCAGCTGGAGTTTGGGGTTCTGCTTCGGTATAACCCGGTACCGGAGGTTCTTCCGGTAAAAACTGCCGATGAATTCGGCAGCTCCGGAAGACCGGGCCTGGTCCCGGATATCTTTCCGGACTGCAGGGATTGCAGTCGCGGTCAGGGCGAGGAGGGGGACACCGGGGAAATTTTTCCGGAGGATCGCCAGTTGCCGGTACTCGGGCCGGAAGTCATGGCCCCACTCCGAGATGCAGTGCGCTTCGTCAATAGCGATGAGCCGGACACGGAAGTGTTTTTACGAGATCGAGGAAACCGGGCTGCACGCACTTCTCGGGCGAGACGAAAAGAAGCTTGATGTGGTCGTCCTGCAGGTTCCGGTGGACCTCCTGCCTCGCCTTGTATTCGAGAGCGCTGTTGTACGCCGCTGCGGGAATCCCCCGCCCGTTGAGGTCGTCAACCTGGTCTTTCATGAGCGAGATGAGGGGCGAGATAACGAGCGTAAGACCCCCGAGATGAACGGCGGGGAGCTGGTAACAGAGCGATTTGCCGCCGCCTGTCGCCATGATGGCAAGGGTATCCCTTCCCCCGAGAACCTCCGCGATGATCTCCTCCTGGAGCGGCAGGAACCGGGTGTAACCCCAGTATTTTTTGAGAACGTCGGCGGGAGCTGGCATGGAAGTAGTGTACGTAATGGTTGAACGTCAGGAGAGAAGAATTCTCCTTGGCTCTCCGACAAAAATGGTTAATTTTTGCTTTGTAGAAACGGACATGAACACTGCATGTTCGCACCCAAATCATGAGAAACGGTAAATATTTTTTACAACCCTGATGAACCCGCCGCGGGGCGTCCTTCGGGGCGGCGGGCGTTCATCGCAATCGGGGGTATGGGGGTCTCAACCCCCATAATTCGATTATTGATTTTTACTGATTTTATAGGAAAACCTCAGTTTTTTATCCAACTCTGATGACCAGATTTTGCGGGGGTCAAATGGTTCACCACTGCGTTGCCTCTTGGGGGAGAGGGAGAGGTCACACTCGTGTTTCTTGAGAGAGTATACTGAATTCGGATATCACTGGATTTCTCCAGAGCAATTAGGTTCTTAACTATCCCGGAAGTCCTGCCGGTCGAGCCACCACCCGTACAGGAGCGCAGTGGCGAGGCAGAGTGCAACGAAGGCAACAGGCATGTACCAGAGCCCGGTGAGGTAACGGAGCATCGCCGAGAGTACGATACCGAGACCGATGCCGAGAAGAAGCATGCTGGTTACGACTTTTTGGTTCGTAAAGGTGGCGTAGAGCTGCTGGGTATCCATAATCCTCTATCGGGTTGTTGGTCGGGGTCGGTGAAAAGGGTTGTTAAGATTTCCGGGGGTAAATACCTGGCATTAACGCAGGGAGAATTTTTGCGACGCTATAATCCCAACAGGATTCTTAACAAAAAACCTGCCCGTTTCCGCATGAAGCCCGCAGGGCTCGACGTAGATTACAGCGTTGCGACACCCAGATTTCCCCGGGTTATTGGGATTCTGTTTTTGCACTAGCTACGGGCAGAAATACTACTTTCGTATTCTTTATCCCGACGATAGCCGTGCCGGTTCCGGAATGCCACAAAAAAACCGGCTCATTCGTTACCAACCAAAATTTCTCTCTTTTTAAAAAATGCTGGTGTTTATGTGTCCTCTTTTACAGGGTTCGATATAAGGATCAGACTCTTTTGCCCCCCAGTACGGGCCACTACCGGGAGTTCATCCCTTGAGATGATTGAGAATGACTACAAGATTGGTAAAAATGATTACACCGGCGATCATCGCGCCCAGGCGGAAATCGCCAGCCGCCAGGGAAAGAAATACCGACCACAACAAACCGGCAAAGGAGATGAGAAAAAGGAAAACAAATGTCCGGAATCTTGTCATATCCTGTCAGAAAATGAATCAGGCACGGGATGATATAATTATTAGCTTTCTTTAGTTTCGTGTTTATCCAGATTCCACTATACCATAACGACAACGGTGGTCGCCCAAAATCTCCGTCAATGTGTGGTAAAGCAGGGTTATCTGGAGGGCGATGACAATGATCTGGCTCCAGCCGGATCCTGCAAGACGGGACCAGATCTCTAAAAAATTATTATCCGGGGATAGATTTTGCAAAAAATGCAGGGTCATTTTTTTTACGCCCCATTTTCCCGTGGATAAAAACCAAGGATTAATACTGGAACGCTCCCGGATCTAACTAAGGATCGTTAGGCTCGTGGACCTTCGGCAAAAGGCATTATGGGGATTTGTCGGCGTCATCATCGTAACCATGGTTGTCCTCGGCAGCCTCTCCTTTTTTGTTATCATGGGCAATTACCGGAACCTCGAATCCGACAATGTCCGTTCCGATCTCGGTACGGTGTCAAAAGGGATCGACAGTGAGATCCTGACCTTGAAATCAAATGCGCCGGACTGGGGGGCATGGGATGATACATACGACTTTGTCCTCGGCAAGAAACCGGAGTATGCCCTCAGTAAATCTCGTGAACACGACGTTTCGGACCCTGCGCGCCAATTTTATCATCATCACCAACCGCGAGGGAAAAATCCAGTACGGACAGGCATACGACCTGCCCACCAATTCCTGGAGACCCCTCAGGGCCGACCTTGTCGCGGAAATCGGGACGGGAAGGATTCTTGAAAAGACCACCGCCGGAACCTCAGGAGTCTCAGGGTTCGTTAACCTTCCGGGGGGCCGGTTATCCTGAGTGCCTTCCCGTGCTTCACAGTAACTACACCGGGCCGGAACAGGGTATGGTGATCATTGGCCGGTATGTGGATGACACGGAGATCGCACACATTGCAGAAGGCACTATCCCGTCCCTGTCAATCCGGTCTTTTGATCGCCTTGCAGTCCCCCGGGAAGATCTCCCGATCCTTGTAGGTGCCGGTGAAGCCGCGGTCGTTGTCCGCCCTATCGATGAGAACACGGTACAGGGCGAACAAATCCTTTCGGATATTTTCGGGAAGGACAACCTCATCCTTACCATCCAGATTCCCCGGGATATTTACCAGCAGGGAAAAGACACCATCTTTATTTTCATCATGCTCGAGCTCGTGCTCCTGCTCATTCTCAGTATCCTCTGCATCATCATCTTTGACCGGTCCGTGCTCTCGCGGATGAGCACGATCAGCACGGACATTACCGGGATAACGGAGAAGATGGACAGGTCGGGCCGGGTAAGGACCATCGGCAATGATGAACTATCCCGACTGGCCAGCGCTATGAACTCGCTCCTGGACCAGATCGAGAAAAACCAGGCAGACCTCCAGGAAAGCGAGCAGAAGTTCCGGGAGATCTTCAACAGTGTCAACGACTCGATCGAACTCTACGAGATGAGAAGCGACGGGTTACCGGTAAGTACACCGAAGTAAATGACGTCACCTGCAGGATGCTCCAGTATACCCGGGACGAACTCCTCGGACTCAGCCCGCTCTTTTTCTCAACAGGCTCCTACAACAAGGCCCTTGAAGATATTGGTAAAGAGATCCTTACCCTCGGGTACTCTCGGTTTGAAACGGAACGCCGGAGAAAAGACGGCACGATCATCTTTGTCGAGATAGATGCCCATGTCACGGCCCTCCGCGGGAGAACGCTGGTTCTCGCGGTTGTCCGCGATATCACCGACAGAAAAATCGCCGAAAAAACCCTCAAGCAGTTGATAAAAAAATTAAATATCCTCTCGAGCATCACCCGCCACGATATCCTGAACCAGCTACTACGCTCCGCGGGTATCTTGAACTCTCGAGCACGATGGAAACTGATCCGAAGCTCCGCACATTCATCGACCGGGAATCCGCAACTGCGATTGCCATCCAGGAACAGATCAGTTTCACGCGGGATTACGAGAATATCGGCGTCCATTCCCCCCAGTGGCAGGACGTGAACAAGACCCTCCTCCGCGCAATATCTCCCCTCAGGCCACTGTCGGTCAATCTTTCGGTGGGCATTGAAGGCACCGAGATGTATGCCGACCCGCTTCTTGAAAAGGTCTTTTACAATCTTGTCGATAATGCGATCAGGCACGGCGGAGCGCTGACAACGATCTCCTTTTCCCAGACGGAAACGCCCGAAGGCCTGATCATACTTTGTGAAGATGACGGGGAAGGTATCCCTGCTGATGAAAAGGAGAACATTTTCAACAGGAAATATTACAAGAATACCGGTTTCGGGCTGTTCCTCGTGCGGGAAGTTCTCGGCATAACCGGGATTAGTATCCGGGAGACCGGGGAACCGGGGAAGGGTGCACGGTTTGAGCTATCCGTTCCCAAAGGAATGTACCGGTTCCACGGCGATGACACGACCGCCGGCAATGCCTGATACATCAGTCCGGACGATAAAATCTCAACCTTCCGCCTCGAAAAGTGATGGATCCTCCCAGGAATAACAGAAAGGCCGTCAGGGTAATTCCGGATTCGATTCCCGGTCAATTTTTTCTTATTTTTGCTCTTTGGAAACGGCACGAACACTGCATATTCGCACCAAATTCAGGAAAATCGTGAATATTTTTTCAACCGAATTGATCCCGCCGCGGGGCGCCCTTCGGGGCGGCGGGCGTTGATCGCAATCGGGGGTATGGGGGTTTCAACCCCCATAATTCGATTCCTGATGTTTACTGATTTTCATGGGAAACCACACAATCGTTTGGCTCTTGGGAGCGTCGACTCACCGCTGTAGCACACCCGGTTGCGATGACAACGGATTACCTGCTATTGAACCGGTCTTCGCTAACGGTGTTATGTCCCATGGGGGACTGGCATCGCAAGAGAGGGCATCGTATCTTTAAGAAAAATTAATTTCCGCAGGGCACTTTTTTTCACAATTCTTCACGGTAGTTAAAAGCCCGGATCTACACGATCCCTTCTTTTCATACGGGACCGGTTTTTTCGATCTGCAGGTCCCGTGATCATGACAGATAACCCGGTTCTGCCGTTTTGCAAACATTTTTTAATCTTCAGGCAATAGTGAAATTTATTTTTCTGGAGACAAGCGATCAGGAGGTGACAATGGATGGGGAGAGCGGCACGAGAATGTCCGGGGCCCCGGGGCGGTGAAGGACACGGTGGCCATGACGCCCGGGAGAACTATGACAAAAGGTTGGATCCCCGTGACCCGGACCATGACCCTTACCGGGATACGGCGGACACGGAAGAAGATTTAATGGATCACGTCGACGAAGAGTACGAATGGCCAAAGATTGAGGAGGAAGAGGACGATTAAAAACCAATGATCGAAAGGAACCTTCCAATTTTCCTTTTTAAAAAATTTCATCTTTCCTGTCGAAATTCCGGAATTTCAGATTTGGCCAGAAAATGAGATCCAATAACATTGAGGAAGATTTCTCCCGCCTTTGATGGATTGATTTGCTCAGCAGTAATCATTTTTTTAGAAGAGACGGTGCCCCCCCTCTTTTGCGCCGTCATCCCTGAGGAGGATGGGGCGCTGGTTGCGATGCGGAGCCAGATAAGAAGGTATTACGTCGTGATCGCAAATGAACGGCATGCTGGGGCGAAACCCCCAAGAGCGTCAGCGATTACGAGGTTTTCTACAGAGCAAATTTTTTTATTTTACGGGTTATTTATCCCGCCTTTTTTCAGCAGATAATACCCGGCGCAGAGCGCGAGGACGAGCGCAGCAGTGCCGAACATATTCAGTGCATTTGACCCTGCACTGTTGGGTTCAAACAGGATCACGCCCCGGGTGATGGCAATGATTGCGACGATTATGACTGCTTCGACATGGATGGTGTTCTCTTTGATATAGGTCGATATGGTCGCCAGGATCTCCACGCCGATCAGGACGAGGAGGAAGTACCCGATGATGACCAGGAGTTCCCGGTCGAGAAGAAAACCGGGAGACTCTAAAACAAGTGCCGCGAATAAAATTGCAGCAAGTTCGAGGATTGAGAAGGCTACGATGACCGCGAAGAGGAATATGAGGATAAGATATACGATCCTTTCATATTTTTTCAGGATATCCGCCGGGTCCATGGTAGATTATTCTTAGACAATTTGATTTATAGCTCTCCCAAAAATGCGGGAGAGTCTTCCCTTGGTACGAAGTAGTTCCTCACTACCGGTTCTCGTGAGAATCACAGTTCCGGCACTACGTGAATTTCAAACAACGCCGGCCATAGCTTCCCGGTGACAAAGAGGCGGTCCCTGCCGGATCGTACGCGATCCCGTTGAGGCATGCTTCTTCCCCGAAAGGAATGGATGTGTGGCCTCTCATTGATTCAATCGCCTCCCAGCCGATCCGTTCCTGGTCCGCGGGAGAAAGCAGGCCGGTGAGATCGATCCAGCCGGTGACCTGCCCGGTAGCGGGAGAGATTCTGGCGATCCTATCGGTTGGCCAGACATTGGCATAGATCTCGCCCTTTACGTACTCGAGTTCGTTCAGGCTCTCAACAGGTGTCCCATGCTCCTGGACCCTGACCTGTCGTAGCTCGTGAAATGTTGCCGGGTCGAGGAAATGCAGCACCGCCGTCCCGTCGCTCATGATCAGGTTTGTACTGTCGCTGGTTATTCCCCATCCTTCGGTGGGGTAGCTGAAATTTCCGGTTTCTGTAAATGTCTCACAGTCGTAGACGAACCCGATGTGTGAATCTTCGGTCAGCATGGCGATCCGGTCGCCAAAGACCGCAAGACCCTCCCCGAAGTACCTGGTCCGGGAGTTCACGTATTTGCAGGACTTCCCCGGTCGTGAGATTGACCCGGCGGAGGGAGGAGTCCCCACTGAGACCGGTTCCCTCAATCAGCATCCCGTTCGAGTATGCCAGCCCTTCGGTGAACGCAAACTGGTCGTGGGGAAACGTATTGATGACCTCGTACCGGTAGAGCGGGGTTGCAAGATCCGCGGTTGCCGCCGGCCTTGAAGGTGCAGCCGGGGGAGCCGGGTTTGCCGAGGCTGTCGGGGCAGCCTGGGGGGCCTGGACGAGCGGGCCCGGCAGCGTTGTTGCAACTCCCAGGGCAACCACAATGCAGCTGAAAACGATCAGGCACAGTTTTACCCGGGTGTTCATTGCGATATACTCGGTCTTCGGGCTTTTAAAAAGATCGACCCTGCTTTCCCGACCGATACCGGGGGAAAATACCGATGCGGTCGACAAGGCGACCGGGGGTTTCCCTTTCTTTATATTGACAGGAGATCTATAGATGGCGAATGAGGAAAAGCGGGATGGCTGATGAGGAAACAATTCCCTGTATGATCTGCGGGGAGCACAGGACGCCCGGCGAACTTGTGCCCGGTGGATCGGTCAATGCGGCGATCGCCGGGTTAATCCGGAAAGAATGTCCGTCATGGTCGGGAGAAGGGCACATCTGCGGCGCTGACCTGAACCGGTTCAGGATTCAATACATCAGGGAGATCCTTGAACGGGAAAAATCCGAGCTCTCGTCGCTCGAAGAAAATATTGCCCGGAGTATGCAGGACCACGAACTGACGGCTAAAAATATCAATATCGAATTTGACCGGCAACTGACCTTCGGGGAGCGACTGTCCGACAGGCTCGCGGGTTTTGCCGGGAGCTGGCTGTTTATCGGTATATTTGCCGGCGTCTTTTTTGCATGGATTGCAGTGAACACAATCGTCTTTCTGTACCGGCCGTTTGACCCGTATCCCTTCATCCTGCTCAATCTCGTCCTGTCGGCTACTGCCGCAATCCAGGCCCCTGTCATTATCATGAGCCAGAACCGGCAGGAAGAGAGAGACCGCATGAATGCCGAGCACGATTACCAGGTAAACCTCAACGCGGAGATGGAAATTCACCAGCTCCACAAGAAAATCGATCACCTGCTTGTCAACCAGGGCGAGAGACTCCTGGAGATCCAGAAGATACAGATGGAACTGATGGGAGAACTCACGCGGAAATCCGGATAAAACCGGGTGCTGTACCTCCTCCGGGAATTATGGCAGAATTCCACCGATTACTCTTCCAGAAACACGAGAGCATTATTCCCAGGCTCCGACATGGCAAAGATTTCTCGTGAAACCGGTTACTCTTCCCCGAGCTTCGGGTAATCCGTGTAACCTTTTTCTTCGCCGGTGTAGTAGGTCGCCATATCGGCGGCGTTCAGCGGGGCATTCCTCCTGAATCGTTCGGGCAGGTCCGGGTTTGCGAGGAATGAAACCCCGAACGAGACCAGGTCGGCAACACCCTCTTCGATGACCTCGTTCCCGGTCTGCGCATCGTAGCCACCGTTCAGCATAAGTGTCCCATTAAACTTCGAGCGGATGAGGGGGGCGATCTTATTCTCCGGGGGGACCGCTCCCAACCTGCCCCCGACAGCCTCAACAAGGTGAAGGTACCCGATGCCTATCCTGCCCAGTTCCCCTGCCATAGAGCTGAACGTCTCCCGCGGATTCGAATCGGACATCCCGTGGACCAGAAAATGCGGCGAAATGCGGTAGCCGACCCGCCCGGCTCCCCAGACATCGGCCACCGCTTCTGCAACCTCGAGGGGGAAACGTGCCCGGTTATCCACGCTCCCGCCGTACTCATCGGGTCCTCCGGTTCGTACCGTTCCGCAGGAACTGGTCGAGGAGGTACCCGTTCGCACCGTGGATCTCGACGCCGTCGAACCCTGCCGCCTTCGCGTGCTCTGCCCCGTTCCGGAACTGATCCACGATCCCCGGGATCTCGCTTGCTTCGAGTGCCCGGGGCACCGGCATCATCTTCTTCCCGAGCGGGGTGTGGATCTCTTCGCCGACGGGTATGGCCGAAGGAGCAACCGGCAGCGCTCCCCCAAGAAAATCAGGATGCGACATTCTCCCCACGTGCCAGAGCTGCAGGAAGATCCTGCTGCCCGCATGATGCACCGCATCCGTCACGGTCTTCCATCCCGCGACCTGTGCATCGGTGTGGATACCGGGAGTCCGGTAATACCCGATTCCCAGCTGGCTTACCTGCGAGCCTTCGGTAACGATTAACCCGGCTGAAGCCCGCTGGGCGTAATAGAGTGCGGCAAGAGGATTCGGGACGTTGCCGTCAACCGCACGGCTCCGGGTCATCGGCGCCATTACCATCCGGTTCGCGAGCCGGAGGTCGCCAAGCATATAGGGGGAAAACAGGCTCATGGGTTCTCACAGGTAACAGATTGTGTTGTGCAGGGATAGATGCGGGAATACAAGATTGTTGCGCTTAATAAGGCGATCTCCTTTTGGACTCACAGTGAGGTTTTCCCGTATTCCGGTTTCAGAGACGGCACCTGTTCGCTCATGAGCACGGGACAAAATACTCCGGTTGCAAAGCGGAGGTCTACCGGACATTCGGGACGAGGGTCCCGTTGTCAAAAAAACGTTCACTGGTCCCCGTTAAGTATGAGGCGTAATAGGTCCCGTTGTCAACGAAGAACGGCCCGCCGGGATATTTTGCCTGCCAGTCAAGATTGAGCCAGTACTCCGTCATGCCCGATGGATCTGTCGTCGTATGCCAGTACACGTTTGTGGCATTGTACCGCTTCGTGATATACGCGCCGGTAGCCTGGAGGTCACGCATCGAGTCCCCGATATAGAGCTCTGGGTAAGCATGGCCCCCTTCCACCGGGTTATACACGATCACGACACGGGCCGTTCCCCCGAGTGACCGGATCACGGCTGCATTGAGGATGGAAAAGTCGAGGCAGTTCCCGGTAAACCCATCTGTTATCGAGACACTCGCCGGCGTGTAATTACTGGAGTCGGGCGGGCCCCGGACAAAGGTCCAGTTTGCGGAGATAACCCCCCAGACATCGCTGACCTGGGCAATGGACGATGCTCCGCCCGTGCTCCTGGTGCTGGCCCGGACAAAAATTTTTACGACCGGGTTCTGGTAATCCGCGGATCGGGTAATACGCTGTGCCGTGATGCTGGGCTCTCCCTCATGGCCGGTCAATACAGGAAGGGCCGGCAGGGAGATTTCCGGAGTGGGCGTTTGTGCCTGGTTCACCGGTTGCTGGATGCACCCCGTAAACACCACTGCGGCTCCTGCCAGCATGACAAGAAGAAGAACCGTGAGCGCGACGCGTGAATTCACCGGGGAACACCTTTGCTGCCTGTTGATTCGCTGAGGTGGTACAAAAAGCTGGCTGTCGTACTATACGATCGGGACATTGCCGTGGGGGTTCTGAACGGATGGCCATTTCGCCGTGGGTAGCGAGGAACCCTTTACCCGTGATTCCCTTTCAAAGAAGATACCCGGGGATAGAAAACAGGTTGCCCGCAGGAGAACGCCTAGAGCGGGGTGAAGGCGTTTACTCCCTGGACTATCGTTGACGGCGAAAGGATCCGGAGCGTCACTGCCGGACCTTCCAGTGGTTTTACCGCTATGGTGACCACCTGGCCGGGGACGATAGCGACTTTCGGGTTGATGGTAATGACTGCCTGCTTGTCAAAATCAAGACGGTGGTTGGGTGGCCCGAACTGTTTATTGATGGCGGTAATCCCCCAGGAACCACCGGGCGGTTCGCCCATGAACCCCGGGAAAGGACTGAGTGTCATGGTGTGGAGCGCATCGGCGTAGATGACGGTCAGGTTGTCGAGATTGACGGCCGTCGCGCCGGGGACAAGGCTGATGGTAAAGGTGATCGTGTCGATCGTACCCCGGGGAACTCCTGCCGGGATGACGCCCACACCGGTTACGTTCCCGATAACCTGGAGAACCTGCCCCGCCGAAAACGTTTTTGGAGCGGGGAGAGGAGGAGCATCGGGACTGGTGCCGGTGCAGCCGGCAAGCAGCACGGCAGCGACCAGGACAACTCCCGCTATCATCGTAAAAATCCACCGTGACCCGGGATCACCGCTCTGCATAGTTCAGGCATTTTTCACTGGGACTAGAAAAACATCTTGGTACGCAATAACTGGTGTGGTGTTGTGGTGTTCCGGTATCCCACGGCGGGACAGACAACATTCCGGTGAGCGGGGAGAATAATGCCCGGGCAGTGTAATACCTGGCGCGCAGCCGGGTAGGTCCCGCGTCACCAACTATTCGATATGCAGCACCGGGGTCTTATTTTTTGTAACCCGGCCCGCCGGTTTTCGTATTTTCCGCTACCCGGAACCTGACTATCTTTTTCACGAGCTCGCAGGGGATTGGCTGGTCCAGCGGGAACTGGACCGAACCTTTGCCCTGCTTGTAGACGGACAACTCTTTTTTAAAAGCCTCGATGCCGGAGGGGATCGGGTAGAACCCGATATGGTGCCGGAACCCGGCAAAATGCACGAGATTTTTGCCGTTCAGTCTGAACGTGGGCATCTGGTAGCTGATCGCCTCGGTCGCTCCCGGGGCCGCCTCCCGTATCGCCTGCCTCATCTTTTCCAGAAGGACCTGGACATCGGCCGGGAAGGTCTGGATGTACTCGTCAATCGTTGTGTACGACTTTTTTGCAGCTTCCATGGCAAACCCGCCTGGCACAACGGCACGGGATAAAATGATCCGCGGGCCGAGAGGGTCCTGATACTCTCTTCAGCACATCTATCGCGGCGCTGTACGGCGACCCGTCCTTCAGGTAGGTCAGTTCGATCGTGCTCTTGTCCGCGATCACGCCGGTGCAGTATCCACCGTTTTGTTCGGCGAGTGACAGGGTCTTTCCGTCATTCCCGATGACACCGGCAAATCCAGCGCTTGTTACGGTACCATTTGCATCGAACAGGAACTGGCCGGAGAAACGCCGGCCGTGCTGTTCGGACACGTTCATCACGATCTTCACGAAGGGATAGTCGGTGAACCCCATCCCTTCGTCATATCCCTGCATGGGGCCGGTCCACGTTCCCGTGATGCCTGGGATGGCTGCCGGCACGGGCGCGACCGACGGTGATGCAGGGGCAGGGGTCGTGCAACCGCAGGCGAGCACGGCGAGGATGATGAGAAAAATGGTGAATGTGGTTTTCATGCCCGTTAATCAACCCGTGAAATAATAAATCCGTGGTTTTTTATTTCGCAGGCAACGGGAAGGAGTCACTATGTGGGTATCGACGGGATTACCAGGAAGACGAACACAAACGCAAGAATGAGCAGCGCCACGATGATCATCACCGCAATGATCCACTCGTTACCGGGTTGGAGCAGGTTTTTTTCCGCCATAATTTTTAGTTAATCATCACACCCTCAATAAATCCTTTTCCCGGACGGGTTGCATGATTCCTCGGGAACCCAGAAATTGCGCCAAGATATACAGATACCCGAACCCGTACGGCATTTGTTACCTCCATTGAAATGTAAGCATAATTATAATACATAGCTTTATCGTTCGTAGTTTTCCACAGATATTTATTTACAAAACCCCGGCGGCGTTCGCGATACCGTCGTAAAGGATTGTGAGAATCATGAAACGAGTTGTTATGATCACCGTGCTCGCCGTTCTGCTCATGACGGCCGTAGGCACAACCACCGTGATTGCCAAGGGACAAACGACGACGGCACTCAGCTGTAAGGCACCTTCAATGCCATCGCCATTGATCGGAGACGAATTTCAGATAACGGGCAACCTCACCGATGAGACGACCAGCGCACCGGTTCCCGACCAGCTCATCACCGTGTACATGTTGACAGACGAGAAGAAATGGATGGAGTTAGGTTCTGATACAACAGATGACGCCGGGCTGTACACCGTGACGACGAGGCAGGACACCGCGGATATGTATTACTACAAGGCGGAATTTGACGGGGATAAGAACTACAAAAAGGTCACATCGGCGACGACAAATGTAACGGTTAACGGGCTGGCCCAGGGGAGCTATCCATTCCCGAACGTAACCTATTTTGAACTTTATAATACTGGCTTGTTTGTAGCTAAGCTCGCGTTTTATTATAGCACAGACGGCGGTAACACGTGGACAGAGTCAAGTCACACCAGTGGGATAGTGGCTGGGGGCTATGTGTTTATGCATCCGGACGGTCTTAACGTGCCGAATGGCGCATTGGTAAAGATCCATGTCATAGTTGTCGGGGGCAATGATAAGACCGGGAGCACGGTGTTTAAATACAACAAGGGGGACTCCAGTATGCCTTATCTCCCCCTGTATAGATACTACATTTCCGGCACGACACTCAATCCTAAGCTGCAGGGTCCTTATGAGGCGAGTCCATACTGATCCTTAAACGATCGTGGCACAGCGGGGTGGACGTAAACTCCCGTTCTCTCCTCTTATTTTCTCTGGTTTCATCTCGTTTTTTCGCGTCCGTAATTTTTAAGATCAATACTCAGTCGTCCGGATATTCATTGCCAGGTATTTCCGATGAATATCCGTGATTCGCGTTGAATCATACCGGCCAGGACTGCAAATAAAATTCTTACAACGCCGTATCGCGTACAAAATTCCACTTTCACCCTCCCGACGTCCCTGTTAACATGCACACAGGACAAAGACAAGAGTCATGGACGGTCTTTGGTGTAATTTCGGGCACAGCATGGCGGAGCGTGAGAAGAATACGGGAAAACCCATGATACTTGACCTGTGTACCGGGGAGAAATGCGAGCGGTGGAAGGGGGGAGCGTGCAGCCGTCTTGAACGGGTGCGGAACGGCGAACGGGTGCTGGACAGCAAATAATTTTTGGGTAATATGCTCTTTTAACACCTGAATCAAAAAAAGATTTACGGCGTGAAAAATGGCAAAAATTGCATGTCCAGAATGTAATGCAAAAAAGTACATCTGCTTTGGGACCAGAAACTGCTGACGCTACTCGGGCTTTGCCCCGCCGCTGTGGCGCCCCGGTTGCGATAGTGCCTTATCTCGTGAACTGGGATTTGAGGTAATACAGCGGAATCGCATGCGCCCCCGCCCCCAACAGGGGCAGGACTGGCACAAGGGGGGTAGACGACTGTTAGAACTAGAGGTTGGGGGCTAGATTGGCACTTTACCCATTTTTTATTTTTATTGCCTGAAATCCCCGTCCTGATTGCTCATTTCATTCGTCTTTTAAAAGCAGGGTTTTCCAATGTACCGGAGCCTGAGCGCTAGTGCGTCCGCACTCGTTTCTCGTATCCGGGCCAACCATTATAAATCTGGAACAATCCATAGGCTCGAACGAGTGAACCGTATGATCCGTATCAACTATCGCGGAATTATTATTGGTCTTTTCATCGGGCTCGCTGTGATGGTCTCCCTCTACTCGGTACCGGGAGTCTCCGCAGCTGTGGCGCCTGAAACGACCGCTCCCGGAACGGTAACGGTCGTGATCCAGGACGGCCCGGTTACCCCGGCAGGCACCGCTGCGAACACCGTCTCCCTGCAGGGGGTAAGCATTTACGGGGAAGTCATGTACCCGTACAACCGTCCCGTCAGGATTGTCCCCTATAATTCCAACCGGGGGTACCGGTCGGCCCCGGCCTATTCGCCGGGGTATTACCCGCCCGGGTATAATTCCCCGTCGGGATACCGGCCTTACCTCACGAATTACCAGACCGGGACACTGACCGTTACGTCCGACCCGCCGCAGGCGGTCGTGTCTATTGACGGGGATACAACGGAACGGACCCCATGGATCTACACCAATCTCTTTACCGGGTACCACACCGTTGAGATTAATTATCCCGGGTACGAGGCCTATTCGAACAGCATCTACGTGGATACCGGAGCGAATCCGGAACTCGATGCGGTTCTCGTCCCTCTCCAGACATACGGGTCCCTCACCGTTGACACGACCCCGGAAGGTGCAGACGTTTTTATCGACAGCAATTCCGAGGGCAGGTCGCCGGTAACGGTCGGCGGGCTTTCGACCGGGGCCCACCGGGTCGAGGCACACCTCGCAGGGTACTCGCCACAGGTCCAGATGGCAACCGTGACCTCCGGCCAGGTGACCCGTATCACCATCCCAATGACCGCATATTCGGCATCGTCAACCGAAGGCTCACTGTCGGTCAGCACTAATGTTCCCGGGGCGCTCGTTTACCTCGACGGCATTTACAAGGGGGCGATCAATGACGGCAGCCCCTTCAGTGTCGTCGCGGTCAGCCCGGGTTCCCATTCCCTCCTCCTCCACGCCCCCGGGTATGATGATTTTACCCAGGATATCACGGTCACCGTGGGACAGGTTACCCCGGTAACCGCGAACCTTAACGCAGCGTCCACGGCACCGCAGGGTCCGGCTTCCGCCACGCAGACCGGCTCACTGGTCGCGACCTCCGTTCCCGCCGGGGGGCAGGTCTACGTCGACAACCAGTTCCGGGGCGTGGCGCCGGTCACCGTTTACAATCTCGCAACCGGGGATCATGTCATCAACATGAACCTTGCCGGGTACAGCGACTGGTCAGGTTCGGTGTCGGTACAGCCGGGACAGGTGGCCCAGCTCAGCGCACAGTTCACACCCGGTTCCCCGGGAGCGGTCCCGACCACCCGGACCGGGCTCCCTCCCGCGGTAACAGTAACGGCGGTTGTCGTGACGTTCGTTTTCGTTGCGTGGCGATCGTTAAAACGAGAATGATTCAGGTCAGTCCCCGTGGAAAAGCCGGCAACCCGATTGCGGAACTTTGAACCCCGCTTTTTTTGATTTATTTCCTGCACAATGTGGTTGGCGCTGATCCCACGTGTTTCCCGCGAGTGCTCCCACTCTGCCGGAATTTTATCCTGGATTTCAGTTAAAAAAGATAATATTTACGGAAATTCAATAGCCGACCATTGGAGGGGAGGTCAGCATGATGAAAAAAATAGTGATCGGGATGCTGGTCGTCATGGGTATCGCATTATCCATGATGCCGGTGTCTGCATCGGTGTTCACGGTCAGTCCCGGTGATTCTATCCAGGCGGCGGTTACGAGCGCAGCCAGCGGGGACACGATTGTCCTGAACCCGGGCATCTACAGCGAGAACGGGATCTCCATAACAGGAAAAAGCCTGACGTTCCGTGCGGCTGACGGCCATGGTCTTTTGGATACCATCATCGACGGCAAGAGCGCCGCGCCCCGTATCTTCACGGTTACTGATTCATCATCCCTGACGATTGAGAACCTCGCTCTCCGGAACGGGCGGGCAGGGAACGGCGCCAATGCCCGGGGAGGCACGGGTGACGCCGGCAGCCCGGGCAGCGATGGCGGGGCAATCTTCTCGTATGGACCCATAACGATCATCTCCTCATCTCTCACCGGTTTCTCGGCCGGCAACGGCGGTTCCGGTGATGACGGGGTTTGGGGGACCGGCGGGAATGGCGCCGCAGGTGGCAGCGGCGGTGCAATTTTCTCGACGGGCACGGTTACCCTTACCAGCACAACCATCTCCCATTGTTCCGCCGGTTCCGGCGGCAACGGGGGCGATTCGTACCAGTATAATTACCTGACCGACGGCGGCCGTGGCGGCAGCGGGGGCAGGGGCGGTGCGGTTGTGAGCGGGGGGATAACGATGACTTCATCCACCATAGCTGACTGCTCGGCGGGATCCGGAGGTCAGGGCGGCGATGGTTCCAGTGAGGACACATACCACGGCGACGGGGGCAGGGGCGGCTCCGGGGGCTATGGCGGTGCACTCTTCTCCCTGGGATCAATCTCCCTGACCGGTTCCACCATTACGCGTTGTTCAGCCGGCAACGGCGGATGGGGCGGTTCTGGCAGTTCAAGCGGCTCCCCGGGGGATGCGGGTGCACCCGGAAGTGGCGGTGCGATGTACGCGCCGTGGAGCACGGTTACCCTCATAGGCTCAACCATCTCGCATTGTTCGGCCGGTACCCACGGGGTCCGGCGGTTCAGGAGGTAACGGCGGTGCTATTTATGCGAGCGACGGAACGGTAATTCTCGTCGGCAGCACGATAACCGATTGTTCAGCCGGCAACGGAAGCGGGGGCCGGGAGGACCAGGCGGGCGGCCCCGGGGGTAATGGCGGGGCGATTTACTCGACCGGTCCCGTTACGCTCGAAAGCTCCCTGATCTCCCGGTGTTCGGCAGGCACCGGAGGAACCGGCGGGGCGGGCAACTGGCATGCCGCGAGCGCAGGAGGTACCGGGGGCAACGGCGGTGCCATCTGGGCACCGTGGGTCAACCTCACTTCGTCCACGCTCTCCGACTGCAGGGCCGGGACCGGTGGTTATGGCGGCCGCGGACAGGCTTCGATCTATAACGAAGGCGATGCCGGGCCGGGCGGGAATGGCGGGGCCGGCGGGGCAGTGTATGCGACGGGTTCTGTCACGGTTACGGGCACGTCGGTTTCCCGGTGCTCGGCCGGCAGTGCCGGTAACGGCGGCGAAGGTAATTATTCAGGTGAAGGCGGGAATGGCGGGAACGGCGGCAGTGGCGGGGCTTTGAGCGCACCGGATGTCTCGGTACGATTCAGCACCGTTGATGGCTGCACCGGAGGTTCTGCAGGCGGCGGCGGTGGCGGCGGCTGGCTCTTCGGTGGCGATGGTTCGCCCGGCAGCAGCGGGAACGGCGGGGGGATGTACACAGTCCGGTCCGGTAACTATAGCCGATTCCCGGTTTACCGGTTGTGGAACAGGTGGTGATGGAGGCGTGATTTATGCGAATGCCGGTACAGTAACCGCCGACCGCTCTGCCTTCTCCTGGTTCGCAGCGAGCAGGAATGGTGGCGCTATCTACTCAAACGATGAGGTGCTGGTGAACAACTCCACCTTTGCCCTGGGAGGGGCGGGTGGCAACGGCGGCGCAATTTACGCAAATGCCGGGGTTACCGTGAGCTCTTCACTCTTTGAGGGCATAATGGCCCGCGACGGTGATGGCGGTGCGATTTATGCGAACTGGGTAGTGGCGGACAAATCCACGTTCTATGCCTGCCAGGCCGGTACCAACGGCGGTGCGATTTCCACGTGGTTTTATACCGGTGCAACATCGTCTGAGTTTACCAAATGCAGGGCTGTCTCCGGAAGTGCAGTCTTTGTCAAGGCCGCCATTTTCCAGGAATCCACTATCAACTATAACCGGCTGACGGGGAATACCGTCCCGGTAATCTCATCAACAGGAGAGACTGCCGATGCCCGGTATAACTGGTGGGGCTCGAACAGCGACCCGTCGCCCCAGGTTTCGAGCGGTGTATCGGCCGACCCGTGGATGGTGCTGGGTATCACGGCGACCCCGCCACCTCTCACGTCGCAGGATTATGCCATCGAGGCCAACCTCACGGTTGACTCGGCCGGTGCCCGGCACGATCCAGCCGTGGGTCATGTCCCGGACGGCATCCCGGTCTCGTTTGGTGTCGTATCCGGGTCGGGCACGATCTCCCCCGCTTCCGCAGCGACTGGCGCCGGGACAGCGAAGGCAACATTCACATCCACCCATCCCGGGACGGCGATGGTACGTGCAACGGTTGACAGCCAGACGGTTTCAGCGTTGATCGGGAGGCCGGTGGCAGAGTTCACTGCGCTCGACCGGTCCGTTGTCCGGCAACTCCAGCCTGCACAGTTCGTCGACCAGTCAGACAGCATGCTCCCCCTTACCACCGCGTGGGACTTCGGCGATGGGAGCATGTCGGACGAACAGGATCCCTCGCATATCTACCAGAAGGAAGGGGCGTATACCGTCAGCCTGACCGTCAGCAATTCCATGGGCCATGACACGGACACGAAAGTGGACTACATCTTCGCGACGGCGCCAAACCCGCTGAAAGCGAACTTTATCGCGGTAAACAAGGCGGGAAAAGCCCCACTTGAAGTCCAGTTCACCGATCGTTCGACGGTGTCAGCCGATATTCCCTCCTACCCGGCCATTAATTCGTGGCTGTGGGACTTCGGCGACGGGAGTATGTCGGACGAACAGGATCCCTCGCATATCTACCAGAGTCCCGGGGTTTATTCTGTTACCCTGACGGTGAGTAATGGTCTTGACAATGACGCGAAGACCAAGGAGGAATTCATAACGGTCACAACGGGGAAGCCGGTCACAAAGCCCGACAAGGTAAAGAATACGGCGCATATCCAGTTACGGTAAGGATCACATTTTTTTTATTTTTCAGGACCAGAGAATCGGCAAACAGCCCGGTTCGCCCGGAAAAATTAATCCAAGGGGATCCGGAAAAGAAATTTCCCTAATTTCACTGACGGGATAATGGCCCCTGACAAGAAGTGACCGGAAAAAGTTATGAAGAGATCTCTGTTTCGATCCCGATCGTTTCCTTGCCAAGCGACAGGCCGAGGAATATACTGATAAGCCCGGCAATCACGGCATAGATGCCGAGCACGATTACCAGGGTATATGCGCCAAGCAGCGGGGTAAGGACTAATATAATGGCAACAACAAATCCTGCCATTCCCGACAGTGCAAGCAGTACCCGGTGGTGGACTTTCTTGTGGGAGAGCGCGAGCCCGAAGTCGGTGATGCCGGTGATTAAAAACCAAGCCGCAATAAAGATCGTGACGGCGATGGCGATAATGTAGGGCGTCACAAGGGCAAAAATCCCGAGGAGAATATTTAACACCCCGGCTGTTACCAGCAGCCACCGGGGGAGTTCGTTCTTATCCGAGGACATCCCTATCCCGGCAGTGAGGATCCCGGAAATGATTGCAAAAAAACCGAAAGCAAATACAAGGACGTCGAGGAAAAACCCGGTCGCCAGCAATGCAACAATACCAAAAATTACCGCGACCAGCCCTCTCAGGGCAAGCGATTTCCGGTCCACGATGCTATAGAAACTAACCATAGAGATACCCGGTATGCACTTGGAGACACCCGGGCAATAAATTTTGGCAGGGTACACGAATCCTTCTCTCGTCAACAGGGAGGAGATTTTGCGGGAATTAAAGATTAAAAAGGATCGGACGATTTTTTTAACCCGGATACCCGGACCATCGGACTAATTGTCACTCCCTCGCTCGTCCCGGACGGAAACCACGAATACCCCGGTAACGATGACGGCGAGAGCAAACCCTGCAAAGAACCCGATCGTGTCAGCCGGCCAGGGTAATGATGATGCCGGTGACGAGCGGTCCGGATGAATGCCCGATATCCATAATCGACGACAGGGCCCCCATCGATGAACCGACCTGTTCTTTTTTCGCGACGTCGGCCACGTACGCGCTGGTCGCGACCGTGGAGAGCGAGATCCCGAGCCCGAAGACACCGCTCACCGCAAGGAAACCCGGGAACGTGGAGGCAAACGGCACGAGAGCGACGGTCAGTCCCGTGATGAGCAGTCCCGCGATGATCTGGATACGTTTGTCGATCCGGTCAGCGATCCTGCCGAAGAATGGTTTTGTCACGGCGATGATCAGAACCTGGATCGCGAAGATGACCCCGATCTCGTATGCTTCAACGTGGAGCGAGAACAGGTATACCGGGAGGAAAGTTTCGAACGCTCCGAACGCAAAGTAGGTCGCCATATCCGCAAGGGCTGTTGCCCGCAACCGGCGGTTTGTAACAAAGGTGAGCAGGCTGTGCCGGAACACAGAAAACGCAGGTACGTTTACAGAAGCCGGCCGATCTTCCCGGTACCGCAGGACCAGGAAAAAAACGGGGACAGCGGCTAGTGCTGCGGCTACGTACACGAGCCGGTACGGGATGAGCCCCGGGGCGAACGCAAAAACCGTGATGATGATTCCCCCGACGAGCGGCGCGATGGTGCGGCCGACAAGCGTGGCTGAGGAGTAGGCGCCGAGCATCTCGCCCTTTGTTGCGGGGAAACGTTCGGCGATGATGGCCGAGACGACCGGGCCGAGTATTGCAGTCGCCGTGCCGTGGAAAAACCGGACCGGTATCAGCCAGAGGGGATCGGCGATGCCGAGGTACAGCAGGGGAGCGATAAGAAACACGCACCCTGAAACAACCAGAAGGCGCCGCCTCCCCAGGTGATCCGACATGACCCCGACCGGGAACGAGAACAGGATCCCGGCAAGCGGCGATACGGCGGCAATAAGACCGATCACGGAGTCACCGGCGCCCAAGCCCTGTACAAAAAGGGGGAGCACCGGATTTTTGGAAATGGTCGTCGAGAAGATGGCAAAGAATCCGATCAGGGAGAGATAGTGACATCAGGGTGCGATCGCTCTTCGATGAAGCGCTCGTCATCTTCGGGCCGGACATGAACAGGTTAGTACTGGTAGGCCGGAATAAAAAAAAGGCGAGGGGTTAATCTCAGGCATCATCCGCGGATTGGATCTCTCCCGGTCCGGACCGGACAAGTGCCCGGGAAAATCAGTACCTGATTGCGAGCCGGATTACGGTGAATGCCGCAAAACCGATACCGGCACTGACCGGGATAATGAGATCCCGGAAAAATCAGTACCCGATCACGATCCGGATCACGGTGAATCCGGCGAACCCGATACCGGCACTGACCGGGATAGTGAGATCCCGGAAAAATCAGTATCCGATAACGAGCCGGATTACGGGAATGCCGCAAACCGGATACCGGCACTGACCGGGATAATGAGATCCCGGAAAAATCAGTACCCGATCACAATCCGGATTACGGTGAATGCCGCAAACCCGATACCGGCACTGACCGGGATGGTGAGAATCCATGCCCACATGATGCGCCGGGCAACGCCCCATTTCACGGTGCTCGCACCCATGGTCGTTCCCACGCCCATGATGGACGTGCAGATGATATGGGTCGTGCTGACCGGGATTCCCAGGAGGGATGCACCGATAATCGTCGAGGCCCCGGCAGTCTCGGCAGCAAACCCGTGCACCGGGCGGAGCTTCGTGATCTTGTAGCCCATGGTCTTCACGATACGCCATCCCCCGGACAGGGTCCCGAGGGCGATGGCGGCATGGGCGGCCAGGATCACCCAGAGCGGGACCGGCAGGTTGATTGGGATCAACGGATGTTCCGAAGTAGCCGATCGAGAAGAGCAGCGGGATGATAATTCCCATGGTCTTCTGGGCATCGTTGGTGCCGTGGCTGAAACTGTATGCTGCTGCGGAAAAGAGCTGGAGACGTTTGAAGCTCGTACTCAGCGGATGGCTTTGCCAGCATTTTTCGTGAGGTTCAGGATGACTGCCATGAACAGGAACCCGCATGCCAGCCCGATCATGGGTGAGAGGATCATGAACAGGGCCACCTGCCCGACCGTGGACCACTTGATTGCAGACAATCCGGCGGCAGCGAGCCCGGCCCCCGTCATCCCGCCGATAAGGGCATGGGAGGACGAGGTCGGGAGCCCGAAGAACCACGTGATCAGGTTCCAGGAAATTGCACCGATCAGGGCAGCGAGGATGATGAACGGGATGATGGCAGTCTCGACTATCTCCAGCTGGATGATCTTGCTGATCGTGCTCGCCACTGCAACACCGAACGCGAATGCGGCGATGAAGTTGAAGAACGCGGCAAAGACCACGGCACTCCGCGGGGAGAGGACCTTGGTCGAGACCACGGTCGAGATCGAATTTGCCGAGTCATGGAACCCGTTCGTGAAATCGAAGACGAGCGCGATGCCGATGATGACGACGATCAGTTCCCAGGTCGCTTCGATCATGTAATCCTCTCCACGGTAGTGCGGTCATCACGAGTGCCGCATCGCGATATCTGAGAGCGTGTTTGCTACGTCTTCGCAGTTGTCGGTCGCGGTCTCCAGGTGTTCGTAGATATCCTTGAGCTTGATGATCGTGATCGCATCGGTGGTTTTGAAAAGTTCTGTCACTGCATGGGCGAGCACATCGTCGGCAAGGTTTTCCAGCCGGTTTACCTCGATACAGCGCTCCTCGATTCTACCGGGGATCCTTGATCGACCGGATTCCTTTCACGGCACTCTCGATCTCAACTGTTGACAGGTGGATCAGTTTTGCGAGTTCGATCATGTGCGAATCGGTGGATTCCAGTGGAATAATACTGCATCTTCTCTGCCGCCCCGTCGATATAGTCCAGCACCTCGTCAAGCGTTGACGCAAGGCGCGAGATCTCTTCGGGTTCGAGCGGGGTGATGAACGTGCGGTTCGAGCTGGTCGTAGATATCATGGGTGACCTGGTCCCCTTTATGCTCAAGTTTCTCGATAGCGTGGCGCTTCTCTTTCACATTCGTGAAATTCTCGGTCAGGTCAACCAGCAGCCTGCCGCCTCGATCAGGATCCCGGCCTGGCTTTTCAAAGAGATCGTAAGAAGACCGTGTCCTTGGGTATCAGCAATTCCCGGATGCCCATAGACTAAATCTCCCCGCAATGGCTGTCTTTCAAATCATAAGCGTCAACCATAAAATCACCGGGGGAAATATACCCTTTTTCGCTATAAAATATATAACTCTATATACACTATTGATTCATATAGAGAAATCGGGAATGAGGAAATAAACCCGGCCGCCGTGCCTTTAATGCTCCGGTTCAGTGGATCTCTATTCGCTCACCCGTTTCCATGTACTGGACATTTTCTGCGATCTTGCAAGCGTGGTCGGCGCACCGTTCGAGATACCGTGCGACCATGATGTAGTGAGTGCACCGCGAGATGTTTTTCGGGTCCTCCATCATGTACGTGATTCCCTCGCGGAAGATCGAATGCCGCAGGGCGTCAATCGTGTCGTCGCGTGCAGAGAAATCTATGATGGACTCCAGCTCGCCGGTCTCATATGCCGTGATCGAATCGTCGACCATTTCAATCACGAGGTCTGCCATGTGCGGGATGCTCATCATTTTCGCGATGTGGGGCCGGTCCGTGATCTGCTTTGCGATGTTCGCGATCGATTTGCCATACCGGCCGATACGGATTGATGCCGAGATGACCTTCAGGGTGCAGGCGATCACCCGCATGTCTTTTGCCATCGGCTGGTAGAGAGCGATGAGCTGGTAACAGCGTTCTTCGAGCTGCGTCTCCTGGAGGTGGATGTCCTCTTTCCGTGCAACGACGGAAACCGCAAGTTCCGGGTCCTGCCGGATGAGCGCGTCGACGGATTCTCTCAACATATCCCTGCCGAGACGGGCCATCTGGAGCGTATCCCCCCGCACTTTTTTTAATTCTGTGTGGAATTTTTCTGCCATGATTAACCTTACCCGAACCGTCCGGTGATGTAATTCTCGGTGAGTTCTTCAGTCGGGTGTTCGAAGATCTGGGCGGTCTTCCCGCACTCAATGAGTTTCCCGAGATACATGAAGCCGGTATAGTCGCTAACCCGTGCGGCCTGCTGCATGTTGTGGGTCACGATGACCACCGTATAGTCCTGCTTGAGCCGGTCGATCAGGTTCTCGATCTTCGCCGTTGCGATCGGGTCGAGGGCCGAGCACGGCTCGTCCATCAGGATTACCTCCGGCTCGACCGCGAGCGTCCGGGCAATACAGAGCCGCTGCTGCTGTCCCCCGGAGAGGCCAAGCGCGGAATCGTCGAGCCGGTCTTTCACCTCGTCCCAGAGAGCAGCGTGACGCAGGCTCTGCTCGACAATCCGGTCAAGCCCGCCTGCATCTTTTACCCCGTGCACCTTCGGGCCGTACGCGACGTTCTCCCGGATGGTCTTCGGGAACGGGTTGGGTTTCTGGAAGACCATCCCGATCTTTTTCCGGAGCGTGACGACATCGGTCCCCGGTGCATGGATGTTCTCGTGGTCGAGCGTGATCTCGCCGGTGATTTTTACGTGGTCGATCAGGTCGTTCAACCGGTTGAAGCACCGGAGCAGGGTGGACTTACCGCACCCGGATGGGCCTATCAGGGCAGTGACCTTGTTCTTCGGGATTTTCATGGAGACCGACTGGAGCGCATGCTTCTCATGGTACCAGAGGTTTAAGTTATTCGTGGAAAGGATCGTGGTTTCGGACATTTATCCTCGTGTTTTGTTCTGGAAATGGGTTCTCACGTAGATCGCGACAGAGTAGAAGCCAACGACCAGCAGCAGCAGCACGAGCGCCGTGCCGTACTTGTTGGCCGATGACCCCGGCACGTTTGTTGCCAAAATGAACAGGTGGTAGGGCAGCGCCATCACCGGCTGGAAGACGGAGTCGGGAAGGAACCGGGACGAGAAGATCACGGCGGTGAACATGATGGGTGCGGTCTCTCCCGCTGCCCGGCCGATGGAGAGAATTACACCGGTTACTATCCCCGGGACTGCCGGAGGAAGGACAACGCTCCGGATCGTCTGCCACTTCGTTGCCCCGAGTGCGAGGCTGCCTTCGCGGAGGGACTGCGGGATATTCTTCAGCGATTCTTCGGTCGTCCTTATAACGGTCGGCAGGACCATGAGGGCGAGGGTGACCTGCCCGGCGAGCATTGAGACACCGACCCCCAGGTAAAGAACGATAAATGCAAACCCGAACAGTCCGAAGACGATCGACGGGGTCCCGTTGAGGAGGTCAACCCCGGTCCGGATCAGCTGCGTGATGCGCCCTTCCCGCGTATATTCGACGAGGTAGATTGCAGCGCCGATACCGAGCGGGAGCGCTATCGCGATTGCTCCGGTGACGAGGTAAAGAGTGCCAACGATCGCCGGGAAAATTCCCCCGGCTCTTCCCGAATCGAGCGGGGGCCGGGTCAGGAACTCCCACGAGATCGCCGGGAGCCCGTGGACGACGATGTCCTGCAGGATGATGACGAGAATTGCAATCACGGTGAGGGTTGCAGCCGCTATGAGCCCGAATGCGATGGTCTCAACATGTTTCTCCGAAATGTACGATTTGCCGAAATACACCGCACCTCCCGCGAAAACAATGAGTGTTGCAATCCACCAGGGCGATGCGACGAAGAGAAAAACCACCAGCGAAGCGAGGCCGAGCAGTTTTACGGCCCGGACAATCGCCCTCCGGGTCATGGGAGTGACGAACGGTTTCCGGGCGTGACCCCCGGTGCTCCCCAGTTTCAGGTGCCGGAGGATCGCGACTGCGGAGAGGTTGATGACCAGCGTGATGATCAAGAGGACAATCGCAACGCCAAACAAGGCGTTGTAGTGTTCGCTGCCTATAGAGACTTCCCCCATCTCAATCCCGAGTGTTCCCGTAAGGGTCCGGAGGGGTGAGAGAATGTTCCAGATCGGGTCCGGGATGATAGCCGAGTTTCCCGCAACCATCAGGACGGCCATCGTCTCGCCGACAGCCCGCCCGATACCGAGAATAATGGCGGCCGCAATGCCGGAGAGGGCAGCAGGGACAAGCACCCGACTGATGGTCTGCCACCGGGTTGCGCCGATGGCGAGGGACCCCTCTTGTACTCCCGGGGGACCGAGCTGATGGCATCCTCGGAGACGCTGACGATGGTGGGCAGCGCCATGATCCCGAGAAGGATCGAGGCAGCGAGCCAGGTCTCACCTGTCGGGAGATCGAACACGACCCGGATGACATCTGTGAGGACGATAAGACCGAAGAACCCGTACACGACCGACGGGATCCCGGCAAGGAGTTCGATGGTCGGTTTGAGGATGCTTTTCATCCGGGGTGACGCGAGTTGTGAGATATAGATTGCACAGCCGAGAGAAAGCGGGACGGCAAAGAGCATGGCCCCGATGGTCACGAGCAGGGTCCCGACAATCAGCGGAAAGATCCCGTACAACGGTTCCACCGCTGTCGGCGCCCAGTCATGGCCGAGGAGGAAATTCAGGGTCCCGTATTGGGTAAAGATGGAAGACCCGTCCCGTAACAGGAAAAGGAGGATGAATGCGACGACGATAACGGCAAAGAGGGCTGTTAAGAAGAAGACGGTCTTGATCGATTTTTCCCGGAGATGAGATAACCGGACAGAGATAGAGGAGGCATTTCTGTCTCCCGGTTTACTCCCGAACATTTTTCTCATGGTTGCCTCCAAAAAAAGGGTGTATTCCTGTGCAATGTCTGATTTTAGTTGAGGGTCACGTAGCCTTCATCGGCTACGATCTTCTGGCCATCGGGGCTCAGGATGTACCTGATGAAGTCTCCGGCAAGACCAGTGGGCTGGCCGTTCGTGATCACGTAAAGGTCACGGGATACCGGGTAAGTCTTGTCCTTTACCGTGCCGATGGTCGGTGCGATGATCTTGTTCGCATTATACCAGATCGGGAGCGCTTTTACATCGGGAGACAGGAAGCCGATCGAGACATACCCGATTGCACCGGGCGTCTGGGCGATAGTCTGGGCAACTGCGCCGTTTGAGTTCTTCTCGAGCATCTTGTTCACCGGCGTTGCCTTGAGGAGAACGGTCTCGTCGAAGTAGGTGCGGGTGCCGGAGGCACTGTCGCGGCCGACACTTACGATCTGGTTGTTGGTCCCCGGGACATTAGCGCCGGTAATCTCGGACCACTTCGTGATCTTGCCGAGGTAGATATTCCGGATCTGGTCAAGGGTGATGTACTGGATCGTGTTTGACGGGTTGACGATCACGGCGATGCCGTCCTGTGCGACTGAGGTAACGAGGAAGCTTGGATATTTTGTCATCTCGTCTTTTGTCACTTCACGGGAGGTCATGCCGATGTCAACGGTTTTGGCCCCGATTGCCTGGATGCCGACACCGGATCCGCCACCGGCGATCTGGATGTCGGCGTCCGGGTGCGTCGCCATGTACTGGTCGGCTGCTTTCTGGACGATGGGGAGGACGGTTGTCGAACCGCTGATCTTAATGGTCTGTTTCTGGCCGGTCGAGACCGGGGCTGCTGTCGTTTGGACCGGTGTGGCAGTTGCAGCAATTCCGGTAGTTTGTATGTTCACGGCTGCGGGGGTTGCAACCGTTATGGTCGGAGTCGTCTTTTCAGCGGTACCTGTGCAGCCGGCAAATACCATTGCTGCAATGAGCAGGACGGCAAGGCCGAGCGAGATAATGAGTGATCGGTTCACGGGTGGTTTCATGATGTTCTATCTACCATTTCCCGAGAGGGAATATACTGTTTTTCGACATAAACTATAGCCATATATATATTGAAAGGTGAGGTATAGAGTAAGACGGAAAAATTAATCCGCGTTTGGATATTAAGGAGAGGACATGGAGATACGGCGGGTGCAGGTAACCGGCGGGGCATCGTACGTGGTGACGCTCCCCAAGGCGTGGGCAGAAGACCAGAAGATTAAGAAGAACGATCCGGTCGGGCTCGTGGTCCAGCCGGACGGAACGCTACTTGTGACAAAGAAGATCACCGATGAACCGCTCCAGCGAATCAAAGAGATCGACAGCAGCACGGTGACCGACCCGGCCTTCCTGTTCCGGATGCTCATCGGCGCATATATTGCCGGATTCACCGTTATCCGCATCACGACGAAAGTTCGGTTCCCGCCCTTTATCCGGATGATTGTCCGGGATTTCACCCGGATGACGATCGGCCAGGAAGTCGTGGAAGAGACCGGGACCGCAATCACGATAAAAGATTTACTCAGCCCCGCGGAGATGCCCTTTGACAACACGATCAAGAGGATGTTTGTCATCGTGAAAGGGATGCACGAGGATGCAATCTCCGCCCTTGAGAGCCAGAACCGGGACCTTGCGCAGGATGTGATCAACCGGGACGTGGACGTCGACCGGCTCAACTGGCTAATCGCCCGGCAGACCACCATGATCATGCAGCACGCATCACTCTCCCGGAAAATGGCAATATCCCCGAACCTCGCGATGCATTACTACATGGTCAGCCGGATTATCGAACGGGTCGGGGACCACGCGGTACGGATTGCCGAACACGCCCTGCCGGTCATCGATGCTGATGTAGACAAAAAAATCCTTGTGGCAGTCAGGAAGGCGAACGTGATGTCACTTGCGATCTTCGATATGAGTATCGTCTCATTTTTCAATGCCGATCTGAAGGAGGCCCAGCGCAACATCGAATCAATAACCGCCCTCAAGAAGATTTGCGGCGATATCAACAACATGGTCCTCAGACTCGAAACACCGGTGGCCATCAACCTCGGCTATATCGCGGAGAGTATCCGGCGCTCGGGAGAGTATGCGGTTGACATCTCCGAGACGGTGATCAACCTGCTCGTCGAGCAGGAAGAGGGGCAGTACCGGTCAAAGCCTAAAAAATAATCTTTTTTGGGATCTCTTACGGGAGTGCTAGGTTTGATGCCTGTCCGAAGAATAGAACGGAACAGGACGCGGAAGATGGGGTTGCCCGGGATATTTTCCTCTTTCATCGACTGTACCTCCTTTTTTGTTGGGTTCGTGATAACCATGAGGGAATTTTTATAAAATGGAGTGGTATTCGATGGTCAGTGTGTTCGCGCATCAGGCCGGCGAACGAAAAATTATCAACCGGCCACAGGATAAAAAAATGAAGAGAACCGGAATAATGGGAATAGTTGTCCTGCTGATCATAACGGCAGCGATAACCGCATGTGTACAGGCACCTGATTACAGCAACGCCGAGATAAAATACCGGCTCTACGGCGGGTTCGTCATGCAGACGTACGCGGTGCAGGAACTGGTCGTAACCCAGGACAGGGCGACCTTTACCATTACGGCGGCAGATGGCTCCATCACGAAGCAATTTGAAAAGCCGCTGACGAAAGAACAGTTCAGTGCGATCGTGAAGGTCTTCACCGACAACAACTTTGACTCGTTCGGCGACCGGTACGATGAGGGCCAGAATCATGTTACGGATGTCGGCTTTTCGGACATAACGTTCACCGCAAACGGGAAGACGAAGACCGTGACCGCATTTAACGTCAACGACTATATGCCGGCAGGCCTCGTGAAGATACGGGAGAAGCTCCAGGAAACAGTCGTTTACACACAAACGCTCGATGAGAACCAGATAAAGAAACTCGCTGAGGACTGGATACAGGGAGCGCCGACCTACGCGTATGACGGTTCTGGCCTGACATTCGTGAACTATGTCCAGCAGGAGTCCTACCCGGTCCGGCACGTGCTCACGTACAATTTCACGAGCAGCCATGCGGGGTACGGCAACAGGTCGGGGTCGGTGACCGCCCAGGTTATCACGCCGCATACAATACGGGTCACGATCGTCGACGGGAACGTAGATTCCGCCGTGATTGACGGGAGATGGGACGAGATGGGCCAGTTTGTACCTGGTTCTGCAATGACTCTCTCGTACCAGCCAAAACAGTGCGAAAAGACTGCGTGGCAGTCATGGGAAGAGCACTCCGGCAGGGTGTACATCCGGGCACCGACTGACGAGGAGACAATTAAGAATTACTACGCATCCGTGTATAGCACCGAAGTCACGGATGTGAAGAAGGTCCAGCTGGGCACGGTATCCTGCCAGGCGTGCGATGTCTGCCTCGCGAACTACCGGTTCGAGCTTACCGTCAACGCAAGCGAGATGCAGCCATTGATCGATGAGGGATGGACAAGGACAGGGTGATTTTTTTTATTCGCAGAAAAAGAGTTGGAGATTTTAGTTCCCGACATAACAGACCAGGTGCAACCGGTTTATCCCATTTCCTGTAATCCCGGTAACCACAGGTTCAACAACCGAATTTTTTTGAACGCTCGGTACGTCCGGACCGGGCAAGGCAGCCGGTATTTAGCTAAAATTCTAGCACTCTTTTGAAACGCCTGTTTCACCGGATTCTCTGTGGCAATTAGGATAGTGACCCCCTCTCTCCCCCAGAGGGGGAAGCAGCCCAAGGGGGCCGCCCCCTTGACCCCCGGCAGTTTAATGGTTCTCGATCAAAAAATATCCAGTTCTCTTTTTTTTGAGATTGTAAACCGAGTTTTGCATGCATGAACCGGATCAACCGATCTGCCCAGCGAGGGCCCGACGAGGCGCCCGAGCGACCCCCGAAGGGGGTGGGGATGCTCATTAAATATCAGGACGTTGATGCGATCCCGTTAAAAAAATTTAGAATGACGAAAGGTTCCACAGAGCCTAAAATTTCATTATTCCGAGGACAATCATCGCGATGATTGCAAGGATGACCGCACCTAATAAGCCGAAGATAAACCATCCGATCAGGAATGCTATCACAGCGCCAAGACCCATCGCTCCCCAATTTACCGAAACCATTTTTTCAACTCCGTTTTTATTTTTCGTTTCATTTGTTCTCCACTGCTCAACCAATGCCAGCCCGTCCATTATCCGGTGAGGCCGGCCACAGGTCTATCCATATCGTTATCTGCTATAAATATCCGCGGGTGGGAAAGGATTGTTCACCCACTCATCGCTCATGCCAGGAACCTTATAGCACGCAGACCTTGCAGTCCTGTTTGCCGCAGGGAATGTTGTCGATCTTCCATTTCAGCGCCCAGCGCTTGATGCCCCGGATCAGGTCAACGATCTCAAGGCCGCTCTCCGTCAGGGTGTATTCAGCTTTGACCGGGAATGCCGTGGCGTCTACGTTCCGCGTGAGAATCCCTTCTTCTTCAAGTTCCTTTAGCCGCTCGGAGAGAACTTTTGGGGTGATTCCGTCAAGGGAATCCCGGAGTTCGGAAAACCGGCGGGTGTTCCCTTCTCCCTTGTAGAGGCTCGAGGATGATCAGAAGCATCCATTTCTTCGTCAGGTATCGTACGGTCAGGTTGACCGTGCACGCATCATCCATGGTATACTTTTGGAAACTCCTGACTACTTATAATTTAGTATGTAATTGATATCTTGTATCAAAATTATACCAAAGGAGTTGAATTATGTTCTGTAACCAGTGTGAAGAAACGGCAAAGGGGACAGGTTGTACAATAAAGGGGGTCTGCGGCAAAGAGGACGAGATTGCAGCATACCAGGATGTGCTGACGTACCTCTGCAAGGGGATCTCCGTACGGAACCTTGCAGCAGCGGACAAGGGCAAAGGAAATCCGGCGGCGGGCATGTTTATCGCAGAATCGCTCTTTTCCACGCTGACCAACGTGAATTTCGATAAAAAACGGTTCGCCGGCGACATCGCCCGGGCGGTTGCAATCCGCGACTCGCTTCCCGCTACGGGAGGCTCGGAACCGGATGCCTGCACGTGGAAACCGAAGAGCGACAGTGACATCACGGAGAAAGCAAAGTCAGTCGGGATCCTCTCGACTGCAAACGAAGACATCCGTTCGCTCCGGGCGACCCTTCTCTACGGGCTCAAGGGCGTTGCCGCCTACTACACGCACGCGGCGGTGCTCGGCCGGACCGAGGTCAAGATTGAGACATTCCTCCAGAAAGGCCTCGCCTCAACCCTAAAGGATCTTACCGTACCCGAGATGGTCGCTCTCGTTCTGGAATGCGGGAGCGTCGGGGTCACGACCCTCGCGCTGCTGGACGAAGCAAACACCTCGTCGTTTGGGACCCCGCAGATCACGAGCGTCAAGACCACCGTCGGGATCCGCCCGTGCATCCTGATCACCGGCCATGACTTAAAAGACATGGCGCAGCTGCTGGAGCAGTCTAAAGATGCCGGCGTGGATGTGTACACCCACGGCGAGATGCTGCCGGCACACGCGTATCCCGCGTTCAAAAAATTCCCGCACCTTCATGGGAATTACGGCGGCTTGTGGCAATTCCCAGCGGGACGAGTTTGAGAAGTTCAACGGCCCGGTCCTGGTCACAACCAATTGTATCGTCCCGCCGAAGGACTCGTATATGGGCCGGATGTTCACCACCGGCCTCGCCGGGTGTCCTGGCGTAAAGCACATCGCCGCGTCAGCCGACGGCCACAAGGATTTCTCTGCCGTTATCGCGTACGCAAAAACGTGCCAGCCCCCGCAGGAACTGAAAGCAGGCAGTGCAGATCTTATCACCGGCTGTGCCCATGGGGCAGTACTCGCTCTCGCCGACAAGGTTGTCGGGGCCGTAAAGAGTGGCGCTATCAAGAAGTTCATCGTCATGGCAGGATGCGACGGCCGGCAGAAAGAACGGGACTATTACACCCAGTTCGCCCTGGCACTTCCCAAAGATACGGTTATCCTCACGGCCGGCTGTGCAAAATACCGGTACAACTCGCTCGATCTCGGCACCATTGGGGGTATCCCGAGGGTTCTCGATGCCGGGCAGTGTAATGACTGCTACTCGCTCGTCGTGATCGCTCAGGCGCTCGCAAAAGCGTTTGGCGTTGGCATCAACGAGCTTGCCGGTCTCATACAACATCGCATGGTACGAGCAGAAGGCGGTGCTCGTGCTCCTCTCGCTCCTGTCACTGGGGGTCAAAGACATCACGCTCGGGCCCAAACTGCCGGCGTTTGTCTCCCCCACGGTGCTTGACGTGCTCGTGAAAAACTTCGATCTCAAGCCCAGCACAACGGTGGAAGCCGACCTCGCCCGGATGGTGCCGGGAAAGTAAGGCACGACCGGGAAAGTAATGTACAACAAATCAGAAAATCTAACCCCATTTTTTTTAAAATTTCTGCCGTTTGTCCTCGTTTTTGAAAAAGAATTCCCGGTGAAATTTTTTTAATTGCAGAAAAAAATGAGGTGAAGTGTCCCTTGCCGGATTTCGCAGCCGGGGGAAAAAAAGAGAGAATTACATATCGAAGTACAGGTGGAACTCCCACGGGTGGGGCCGGAGCCTGACGCCGTCGATTTCAGAACGTTTGTACTCGATCCAGACATCGATGACGTCCTGCGTGAAGACGCCGCCTTCCAGCAGGAACTTGTGGTCCGCTTCGAGCGCATCGATCGCCTGTTCGAGCGACGAAGGGACGGTCGGGAGTTTTTTCGCTGCCTTTCCTTCGAGCTCATAGGTATTGCCCTCAAACGGGGTGCCGGGTCTATCTTCTTCTTTATCCCGTCGATCCCTGCCATAAGCAGCGCGGAGAACGAGAGGTACGGGTTGCACATCGGGTCCGGTGGGCGGAACTCGATCCGTTTGGATTTCGGGTTCTCCGAGGTACATCGGGATCCTGACCGCGGCCGACCTGTTCCTCAGCGAATAGACGAGGTTCACCGGCGCTTCATACCCTGGCACCAGCCGCTTGTAGGAGTTAGTGGACGGGGCGCAGAACGCCATGAGCGCGTTTGCGTGCTTCAGGAGTCCGCCGATATAATATTTCGCCATCTGGCTGATCATCCCGTACCCCTTGGGATCGAAGAAGAGGTTCTTCCCGTCCTTCCAGAGCGACTGGTGGGTGTGCATCCCCGATCCATTGTCACCGAAGAGCGGTTTGGGCATGAAGGTCGCGACCATGCCAAAGTCCCTGGCCATGTTCTTGACGATGTATTTGTACATCATGCAGTAGTCCGCCATCTTCACGAGCGAGCTGTACCGCATGTCGATCTCGTTCTGCCCGGCGGTCGCAACCTCATGGTGGTGGACTTCGACGGGGATGCCTGTCTCGATCATCTTCAGGATCATCTGGCTGCGGACGTCCTGCAGCGAATCATGCGGGGGAACCGGGAAATATCCTTCCTTGTAGCGCGGTTTGTACCCGAGGTTCGGACGCTCGTCGCGGCCGGAGTTCCAGCTGCCTTCGACCGAATCCACCGAATAGAATCCCTGGTTTACCGTCTGCGAGTACCGAACGTCATCGAACAGGAAGAACTCGTACTCAGGCCCCCAGTAACTCTCGTCGGCAATTCCGGTAGATTTGAGGTACTCCTCGGCCTTCTGGGCAATGAACCGGGGGTCACGGCTGTACGCCTTCTTGCTCAGCGGATCGAAGACATCGCAGATGATCGAGAGCGTGGGCACTTCACAGACCGGGTCAAGGACCGCTGTCGTTGTGTCCAGGTACAGGAGCATATCGGACTCCTGGATCTTCTGGAACCCCCGTATCGATGAGCCGTCAAACCCGATCCCTTCCGACCAGATGCCGGATTTTGGATCGGTCGACCCGTTCAGTTCTGCCGCAGGAATCGAGAAGTGCTGCCACAGCCCGGGAAGGTCGTTAAACTTCAGGTCGACGATCTGGATATTTTTCTTTTTTATGAGGGCGTGGACTCCGTGGATCTGCTCTTTTGTCACGTCGGTCGTTTTCTTTGGTTTATCAGCTTGTGCCATGTTACCACCTTTACATTTGCGAGCACCCGGATCGGGCTCAAGGTCAGTGCAAAATAACCCGGTGTCATGATTCTACCGGATTGCACATAGAAGGAATCTTCCTACCATCGAATATAAATATTTGCAATAGCAACTGAATTAGTGTAGAGAAAGGAGACCACATGCGATTCTTCACACAGAAGGACGAGCAGGGAAGCGGCACGATGGCCGCTCCCCCGCAGGAACCCGCGGGCGGCATAAGACAGCATTGTCCGGCCGCCATGGATTCCCCACCGAAGAAGGTTGAACTCGCCAGCTTATTCCCGGGCGGACAGACTAAACAGCGCCGGATCCACCAGAAGGGATCCGGGAATTCCAGTAGTCCCGAACCGGTTAGTGGGTGCGGCGTGATGAAAGGGACCAGGGAAGATTACCGTTTTGTTCCCCGGGTAGGAGTGCCGGTCGACGAACTATAACGGGATCTGACCAGGAAACATCAGGAAGCAGAGTCAGGCAGACTACCGGTTTTGCGGTCGAACCAGCTGAGGCCGGTCTTTTTAGGAAAATACCAGAGGCGAACAGAGATAATGAAACGACAAGTGGCAATTTACGGAAAAGGCGGTATCGGCAAATCGACCACAACCCAGAACACGGTTGCAGCGCTGGCGGAAGCAGGGAAAGAAGATCATGGTCGTCGGGTGCGACCCGAAGGCGGACTCGACCCGGCTCCTGCTCCACGGGCTGTGCCAGAAGACGGTGCTCGACACCCTGCGGGACGAAGGCGACGACATCGAACTCGATGCGATCCTGAAACCCGGCTTCGGCAACGTCCGGTGCGTTGAATCCGGAGGACCGGAGCCGGGTGTCGGCTGTGCCGGACGGGGCATCATCACGTCCATCAACCTGCTCGAATCGCTCGGGGCCTACACCGACGACCTCGACTATGTCTTCTACGATGTGCTCGGTGACGTGGTCTGCGGAGGGTTCGCGATGCCGATCCGGGAAGGAAAGGCAGAGGAGATCTACATCGTCGCCTCCGGCGAACTGATGGCGCTCTATGCGGCCAACAACATTGCAAAAGGCATCAAGAAATACGCCGATAACGGAAAAGTGAGGCTCGGCGGTATCATCTGCAACAGCCGGAAAGTCGACAACGAACTTCCCCTGCTCAAGGCATTTGCCGAGGAGCTCGGGTCGCCAGCTCATCTACTTTGTCCCCCGGGACAACCTCGTCCAGCGGGCCGAGATCCACAAGAAGACGGTCATCGACTTCGACCCGACCTCGGGCCAGGCAGACGAGTACCGGAACCTGGCAAAGGCCATCGACGACAACAAGATGTTCGTCATCCCGAAACCGATGACCCAGGAACGCCTGGAAGAGCTGATGATGCAGCACGGGTTCCTTGACGCGATGTGAAGTGCGGAAAAATCCAGTACAGTAAAAATGGCGGATGTGAGAACATGTTACTGATACGTGCAATTGTACGACCGGAAAAGAAGGATGACGTGCTTGCAGAACTCTCCTCTGCGGGATTCAATGCAGCGACCATGGTCGATGTCGTGGGCCGCGGCAAGCAGAAGGGGATCAAGATCGGCGGGATGGTCTATGACGAGATCCCAAAGACCCTCATCCTGATGGTCATCCCGGACGAGGACAAAGGACAAGGTCATCACGATGATCCTGTCGATCGCAAAGACCGGGAAGGAAGGCACATTCGGCGACGGCAAGATCTTTGTCAGCCCGGTCGATGAGGTCTACACCATCTCGAAGGGAACCGCGGGCCTGTGAGGGAGAGCTACGATGAAAGAAATCATGGCGGTTGTCCGGATGAAGAAGACCGGCGCCACCAAGAAAGCCCTCGTCGCGGCCGGCGTGGCCGGGTTCACCGCGGTGAAGGTCTTGGGCCGGGGCAGGCTCGTCACGGACCCGACGCGGATCGAGGAATGCAAGGAAAAACTTCTCTCCATGGGCATGGACGAGTTCAGCGAAGCGGGGGATACCGAGAAGCTGGTCACCAGTTTCCTGGACGGCTCGCGGTTCTTCCCGCGGCGCCTCTTCACGATCCTGGCACACGATGACGATGTCCCCCGGATCGTCGAGGCGATCACGAGTGCGAACCGGACCGATCACGGGATCGGGGACGGGACCATCTTTGTCCTGCCGGTATCTCGACGCGGTCCGCGTTCGCACCGGAGAGGCAGGAGATGCAGCAATCTGGTAAGGAGGCGAAACATGATGACAGAAACTGAATGAACAATTAGAGGAGATGCTCGCCCCCTACCCGGATACGGTAAAGAAAAACCGGAAGAAGCATCTCATCGTCAAGGATGAGGCCACCGCAGTGCTGCCCGCAGATCGAGGCAAACACGCGGACGATTCCCGGCATCATCTCGCAGCGCGGCTGTGCCTATGCCGGGTGCAAAGGTGTCGTCGTCGGCCCGATCAAGGACATGATCACCATCACCCACGGCCCGGTCGGTTGCGGGTACTACAGCTGGGGAACCCGGCGCAACAAGGCCCGGGCGGATGACACGACCCCGAAGGACAAGATCTACTCGCAGCTCTGCTTCACCACCGACATGCAGGAGCCGGACATCGTCTTTGGCGGGGAGAAGAAACTCGCAAAGATGATCGACGAGGTCGTGGCAGCGTTCCACCCGCGGGCGATCAACATCTGCGCCACCTGCCCGGTCGGGCTCATCGGCGACGACATCAATGCGGTGGCAAAAGCCGCCGAGGAGCGGCACGGCATCCAGGTGCTCGCCTACAACTGCGAGGGCTACAAGGGGGTCAGCCAGTCGGCCGGCCACCACATCGCAAACAACAACCTCATGGAGAAGGTCATCGGGACCGGCACCGAGCGGAAACCGGGAAACACGTCATCAACATCCTCGGCGAGTACAACATCGGCGGGGACGGCTGGGAACTGGAACGGATCCTCAGCGAGATGCGGCTACACGGTCAATTGTGTCCTGACCGGGGACTCCAGTTACCTCGACATCAAAAACCTGCACCTCGCGGACCTCAACCTCGTGCAGTGCCACCGCTCGATCAACTACATCGCCGAGATGATGGAGACCAAGTACGGCACGCCGTGGCTGAAGGTCAACTTCATCGGGATCGAGTCAACGAACCAGTCGCTGCGCCAGATGGCACAGTGCTTCGGCGACCCGGAACTCGTCAGAACAGACCGAAGAGGTCATCGCGCGGGAGACCGCACGGGTCGCGCCGGTCCTCGAACAGTACCGGCAAGATCCTGCAAGGGAAAGACCGCGTTTGCGATTCGTCGGCGGCTCGCGGAGCCACCACTACCAGTACCTGCTCCGCGACCTCGGCATGGAGATGATCATTGCCGGCTACGAGTTCGCCCACCGGGACGACTACGAAGGCCGGCAGGTCATCCCGACCATCAAGACCGACGCGGACTCAAAGAACATCCCCGAGCTCCACCTCGTCGCCGGACGAGAAGATGTACCAGGAAGCCCACGTCCACCTGAACATGTCAAAGGAGAAGTACGACGAGCTGAAAAAAGAAGTCCCGCTCAACTACTACGAGGGCATGTACCCGAACATGAAAGACGGGCAGGTCATCATCGACGACTGCCAACCACCACGAGGTCGAAGAGCTCGATCAAAACGGTCAAACCCGACCTCTTCCTCTCGGGCGTCCGGGACAAGTACATCGTCCACAAGATGGGCGTTGCCTCAAAACAGCTCCACTGCGTACGACTACAGCGGGCCCTACGCCGGCTACAACGGTGCGATGAACTTTGCCCGGGATGTGGCGAACGCCCTGACGACCCCCGCCTGGAAGCTGATCACTCCCCCCTGGGAGAAACCGGAGAACGCACGAAGGAAGTGAAACCAATGCTTGAATGCATACCGGAAGGACCGGTTGAACACACGACCGGGAAGATCAACCCGGCAAAAACCTGCCAGCCGCATCGGCGCCATGTATGCCGCGCTCGGCATCCACGGCTGCCTGCCCCACAGCCACGGCTCGCAGGGCTGCTGTGCGTACCACCGCATGCACCTGACCCGGCATTTCCGGGACCCGGTGCTCGCGTCATCGAGTTCCTTTACCGAAGGAGCCTCGGTCTTTGGCGGGGCCGCGAACCTCAAGACCTCGATCAAGAACGTCTTTGCGATCTACAATCCCGAGATCATGGCGGTCCACACCACCTGCCTCTCCGAGACGATCGGCGACGACCTCCCCAACATCATCAAGACAGGCCGAGATCCCGGAAGGAAAAACAGTCATCCACGTCAACACCCCGAGCTACCAGGGCTCGCACATCACCGGGTTCTCCGGCATGTGCAAAGCGATGGTCTCGTACCTCGCGGTGGCTGACGGGGACACAGAAGAAGAACCAGGTCAACGTCCTCCCCGGCTTTGTGAACCCCGGCGACATGCGGGAGATCCGCCGGATCGTCGACCTGCTCGGCGTGAAGATGATCATGTTCCCGGACACGTCGGACGTGCTCGACTCGCCCGCTGACCAGCAAGTACCAGATGTATCCCGAAGGCGGCGCAACGGTTGCGGAGATCCGCGATGCCGGCAACTCCGACGTCACGCTAGCGCTCGGGGCGTTCGCGTCGAACGATGCCGCCGATCTCCTGCAGGAGAAATGCGGTGTCACGGGTATCCCGCTCAAACTCCCGATCGGCCTGAAAGCAACCGACGACTTCATCATGGCGGTCAAGGACTGGTTCGGCGTCGAGGTCCCGCAGTCGCTCACGCATCGAGCGCGGGCAGGTCGTTGACACGCTGATCGACACGCACTTCCACTACCAGGGAAAGACGCGTGGCAATCTTCGGCGACCCCGACCACGTCATCGCACTGACCGAGTTCCTGCTCACGATGGGCATGGTCCCGAAGTATGTCCTCACGGGCACGCCCGGCAAGCGTTCGAGACCGAGATCCAGAAGATGCTCGAAGAGGCGGGGATCACGGGCAGCAAGGTCAAAGCGGAAGGCGACCTCTTCGAACTCCAGCAGTGGATCAAGGAGGAGACGGTCGATCTCCTGATCGGCACATCGTATGGCAAGTACATTGCCCGGGCCGAGGATATCCCGTTCGTCCGCTTCGGCTTCCCGATCCTGGACCGGGCCGTCCACCCGCTCATGCCGGTCGTCGGGTACCGGGGATGCCTGCGCCTGATCGAGCAGATCAGCAACGCGCTCCTGGAACGCCGGGACCGCGACTGCCTGGATGAGGATTTCGAACTCGTGCTGTAACGGGAATACCAGCAAAAGGAGGTAAACCATGGAGACCATTGCTGCACCGCCGAAAGCAGGCCCGGATGCCTGCATCAGCGAACGCCAGAACTCCATCCATGACCACGGGAAAGAGCAAGACAGCCATCCACTGCACTGACGACAGCCTTGCCGGCTCCGTCAGCCAGCGGGCCTGCGTCTTCTGCGGGGCCCGGGTGGTCTTGAACCCGGTCACGGATGCGGTCCACCTCGTCCACGGCCCCATCGGCTGCGCCACCTACACGTGGGACATCCGGGGGAGCCTGTCGAGCGGCTCCGAGATGTACCGGAACAGCTTCTCGACCGACATGAAAGAGCGGGACGTGGTCTTCGGCGGCGAGAAGAAACTCGCCGCCTGCATCGACGAGATCGTGGAGAAGTACCACCCCCCCGCGATCTTCGTGTACGCGACCTGCGTCATCCGGCATGATCGGCGACGACATCATTGCGGTCTGCAAAGAGGCCTCGCGCACGGCACGGAACCGATGTGATCCCGGTCGAGTCGAGCGGCTTCATCTCCGGCAACAAGGTGGTCGGGTACCGTGCGGCCGCCGAGGCCCTGATGAAACTGATCACGCCAAAAGACGGCGAGACTGTCGAAAAGACGCGGAAACTCAACTTCCTCGGCGAGTACAACCTCGGCGGCGAGAAATGGCTTGTCGAGCGGTACCTCGCGGGAGATGGGCATCGAGATCAATGTCGCCTTCACCGGCGACTCGACCGTCGCGGCCCTGAAACAGGCGCCCGGCGCGTGCCTCAACCTCGTGCAGTGCACCGGCTCGATGCACTGGGTGGCCAGCCAGCTTGAGAAGGAGTTCGGCACGCCGTTCATGGACGTCAACTTCTTCGGCGCAGAGAACACGGCCGAGAGCCTGCGGAAGATCGCCCGTTCTACGACGACCCGGAGATAACCGAACGGACCGAAGCGCTCATCGAACGGGAGATGGCCCGCATCCAGCCCGGTCATCGAGCAGTACCGGAAGAAACTGGCCGGCAAACGGGCCGCGATCTACGTGGGCGGGGCCTACAAGGCCGTCGCCCTTATCCGGCAGCTCAAAGAGCTCGGGATGGAGATCGTCCTCACCGGCACCCAGACCGGCAAGAAGGAGGAGTACGACGACCATCAGCGGGCATGCTGGACGAGGGGGCGATCATGATCGACGACGCCAACCCGGCCGAGACTCGAAAAGTTCCTCCTCGAGAAAAAGGTCGATGTCATGGCCGGCGGCGTCAAGGAACGGGTGCTCGCCTACAAACTGGGCATCGGCTTTGTCGACCACAACCATGACCGGAAGGAATGCCTGGCAGGGTTCGACGGGGCGCGTCACCTTCGCCCGCGAGGTGTACATCACCACCTGCTCCCCGGTCTGGAAACACCTGAAACGGACCCCGGCAGGAGGGTGCATGAACATGGACGCCTGCAGACACACGACACAGGTACGTCCGGCAGGTGAACGAGAACCAGTGCCAGCAGGTGCATGCCGCTCGGCGGCGTCATCGCGTTCAAGGGAATCGAGAACGCGATGGTCTCTCGTCCACGGCTCGCAGGGCTGCAGCACCTACATGCGTCTCACCATGCGTCGAGCACTTCAACGAGCCGGTGGACATCGCCTCCTCCTCGCCTCAACGAGAAACAGACCATCTACGGCGGGGAGGCGAACCTGAAAAAAGCGCTCGACAATGTGCTCCGGGTCTATGCAGCCGAAGGTGATCGGGGTCCTGACCACCTGCCTTGCGGAGACCATGGGCGAGGACCTCGACCGGATCGTCAGCGGATTACCTGCAGCGAGCAGGACCTGACGGGGTGTCGACATCATCCCGGTCCCGACCCCGAGTTACAGCGGGAGCCACACCGAGGGGTTCTGGGCCGCGACGAGGGCGATCATCGCCCACTATGCCCAAAGCCGACGGAGAAGCACCAGCGGATCAACGTGATCATCCCGCACATCAGCCCGGCGGACATCCGGGAGATCAAACGCATCCTCGCCCTGATGGGGATGGAGTACACGCTGCTCCCCGATTACTCCCTGACACTCGACCGGCCGTACGGCGGACGGTACCAGAAGATCCCGCCGGGCGGGACCCGGACGGAGGACATTGCCGCGCATGCCCGGCGCCCCGCTCACGATCCAGTTCGGCGCTGACCTGCCCGGACAGCCTCTCGCCCGGGCTCTGGCTCGAGCAGGGAGTTCGGCGTCCCGCTCGTCAACCTGCCGCTCCCCATCGGGGTGGAGGCAACCGACCGGTTCATCGACGCCCTGCGGAAGATCAGCGGGCAGCCCGGTGCCGGAAGCCCTCGCACACGAACGGGGCTGGCTCCTCGATGGCATGGCCGACTGCCCACAAGTACAACGCGGAAGGCCGGCCGGTCATCTACGGCGAGCCCGAACTCGTGTATGCGTTCACCCGGATCTGCTGTGAGAACGGCGCCGCCCCGGTCGTCATCGCGAGCGGGACGAAAAACAGCCAGCTTGCGGAGATGCTCGCACCGGTCCTTGCGGATTTCGATGACCAGCCGGTCATCCTCGAAGAGGCGGACTTTGCGGCGATCGATGAAGCGGCAGTCGTGTGCCGGAGCAAACATCGCGATCGGCCACTCCGGGCGGGAAGTTCCTGACCGAGCGCCAGGGCATCCCGGTTGTCCGGGTCGGGTTCCCGGTCCACGACCGGATCGGCGGGCAGCGGATCCTCTCGGCCGGGTATGCGGGCACCCTCGCGTTCCTCGACCGGTTCACCAACACGCTGCTCGAACAGAAGTACGCCATCGTACCGGACGCGAAATCCGAGGAGACAATGAAAATCAGGAGTTGCTGAAATGCAGAAACCAGGACACCACATCTTTGTCTGCACGAGCTCCCGGCCGAACGGGCAGCAGAAAGGATTCTGTCACACCAAGACCGGTGTCGACGTGATGGCAGAAGTTCATGGAAGAGATCGAAGAACGCGGTATCGGCGGCGAGGTCTTCCTCACCAACACCGGCTGCTTCGGCATCTGCGAGAAGGGACCGATCGTGGTCGTATACCCGGACAATATCTGGTACGGGTCGGTGACCCCGGATGACGTTCGCGAGATCCTCGACACCCATATCGAAGGCGGGAAGCCGGTCGAACGGCTGTTGCTGTAACCGGGAGGTTCTGATTATGTGCATCCAGGAGATAGCAGCGATCATCGGGCAGGATGGTACATCCGTTCCCCTGAGTGAACCGGGAACGGTTGTCGTGTACCGCAGGGTCCGGGGAGCATGGGAGAGAGACCGGGAGATGGCATTCTCCATCGAGCCGGCCCGCGGACTCCGTGACCTCCGCACCAGGGTAGAAGTACTAAAAGCCCTCCTCCGCGATTGCCGGGTCTTTGTAGCAAAGTCAGCGAGCGGTGCTCTCTTCTTCGAGCTGGAGAAGGCCCGGTTCTCGGTCTGGGAGATCGCCGGCACGCCGCATGAGTTCCTCGACAGCGTCTTGTGCGACGAGAAAGCAGAGCAGGCGGCGACATGCCTGCCGCCCGATGCCGGCATCCCCGCGCCCACCGAGACTTTACCCGGCCATTTCACGATCTCTATTAAGGAGATCCAGGGGAAACGCCCCGAGGTCTCAAGCAAACAGGTGCTGCAGGACTTTGTCCGGCGGGGAGCCTTTGAGCAGCTCGACGTCCTCTGCGACCACCTCCCCCCGTGGATTGAAGTCGATGCGGAGCGGTGCGGGTACGAGGTGGAGACTTTGCCGGTAAGGAAGAACGAAGTGAATGTCCGGCTCACGAAGAACGCCCGGGGCGGATGCTGCTGAACCGGCGGGGAAACACTATCTCAGGTCCATGAACGACGGCGAATACGCAGGTTCCGGCTTACCGGGATTTCAGTACTTCCCGGTACCCCACTTCAAAATAACGATGGATGCCGGAACAACCGGCAGAAGAGACACCAAAAAACCATGACAAACACCCCATCACTCGTACCCATAGCGGCAGCGATCGCTGTCCTTGCCCTGCTTACCGCTGCGGGATGCCTCGCGGTGCAGTCACCCGCCCGGCCGGACCTTTCGGAGCACGAACTGACCGTATATGCCGCAGCATCGCTCACCGGTGCGCTGGCGGAGATCGCCCATGACTACGAAACGGCACGCCCGAGAACAAAGGTGTCGCTTAACTTCGACAGTTCACAGGCACTGCGTGCGCAGATCGAACAGGGTGCACGTGCCGACCTGTTCCTGTCGGCAAACAACCGGCACATTACGGCTCTCCAGGAGGAGGGGCTGATCGTGAACGATTCCGTCCGGGTTATCGCGAAAAACCGGCTTGCAATCCTCGTCCCGAACGACAACCGGGCAAACATTACCGGTCTTTGGGATCTTGCCCGGCCCGGCATCCGTCTGGTAATGGGGACAAAAGACGCCCCCTTCGGGGATTATACCCGTCAGGTGCTTGGGAAGGTTGCCGCCGACCCGGCATATGGCCCGGCGTACCGTGATGCCGTTATGGCCAATGTTGTCTCGGAAGATCCCGCGGTCACGGCGCTCGCAGCCCACCTTCGAACCGGTGAAGCGGATGCTGGTATCGCGTATGCATCCGACGTAAGCGGAGGGGACCGGGAGTACCTGACAACCATCGCGATCCCTGACCGGTACAATGTGGTTGCCTCGTACCCGCTCGGGATCGTGACGGGATCGAGGGAGCAGGGTCAGGCGGAAGGGTTTGCCCGGTTCATAACATCGCCGGAAGGGCAGGCGATCCTGGCCAGGTACGGGTTTACCCCGGCCGACGGCTAACCCTCAGAAATGACGAAAGAATAATTACCGGCAGGACAGGACACGGGAATGACCATCACCACGGAACGGATCTGCACGAGGGAAAATCTGCCGCTCCGCATCCTTATCGGCGTGCTTGTCGCAGTCGCCGTCCTGTTCGTGAGTATCCCGCTCGCAAGCCTCCTGCTCCGGGTCCCGCCGGGTCTCCTGTACGCCTCGTTGAAGGACCCGGTAGTAACCGATGCCCTGTTCCTCAGCCTTGTTACCGCGGGTATAAGCACCCTCCTCGTCATAGCTTTTGGAACTCCCGTTGCGTACATCAGCGCCCGCTGCCAGTACCCGGGGAGGACAATCGTCGACACGATAACCGACCTCCCGGTCGTACTCCCGCCGGCGGTCGCCGGTCTTGCGCTTCTCATGGCCTTCGGGCGGCGGGGGCTCGTCGGGCAGTACCTCGACGTGTTCGGGATCGACATCGCGTTCACGACGGTTGCCGTTATCATGGCGCAGGTCTTTGTCGCTTCGCCGTTCTACATCCGGCAGGCCCGTACAAGTTTTGCCGGGGTTGACCGGTCCTGCGAGAACGCTGCCCGGACGCTCGGTGCCACGCCGCTCCAGGCATTCTTCTCGGTCACCGTCCCGCTCGCCTTCACGGGCATCCTCTCCGGGGCAGTCATGACCTTTGCCCGGGCGCTGGGAGAGTTCGGGGCAACAATCATGGTTGCCGGGAACCTGCAGGGAAAAACCCAGACCATGCCGCTTGCCATCTACGGCGCAATGCAGGGTGACATGGATGCATCGCTCGCGCTTGCGGTGATACTCGTGATCATCTCGTTTGCGGTGATAATTGTCATAAAAATCCTGACGGAAAAAGAGGGGACCGGCCAGTGATCGATATTGCCGTGCAAAAAGCCCTCCGGGACTACACGCTTGAGGTGACCATCCGGATGCCGGCAAGCGGGACGCTCGTCCTCCTCGGAGAGAACGGTGCAGGGAAATCTACGGTCCTCAACCTTGTCGCCGGGCTTATGACACCAGATGCCGGGCATATCAGGATCGGCGGCGAGACCCTTACCGATACGGCATCCCGGACCTGTATTCCCGCCGAACTCCGCGGTATGGGGTACGTGTTCCAGGACTATGCCCTCTTCCCGCACATGACGGTCTACGATAACATCGCATACGGCCTCCGGATCCGGCACATCCCCTGCGACGAGGCTGACGCCCGGGTGCGGGAACTTGCCGGGCAGCTCGGCATGCTTCCCGTGTGCGACGAAAAGGTGGAACGACTCTCAGGAGGCCAGCGCCAGCGGGTCGCTCTCGCTCCGGGCGCTTGCCGTCCGGCCGAAATGCCTCCTGCTCGACGAGCCGTTTTGTTCGCTCGATGTCCGGACGAAAGGACTGGTGCGGCAGGAGCTCGGGAGGATAATAGCGAAAGAGAAGATCCCGGTCATCATGGTCACCCACGACCTCCGGGACGCTGTTGCCCTTGGCGACAGGATCTGCCTGATGGAACAGGGCAGGATCGTCCTCTCCGGGGATGCTGATACTATCATGAAAAAAGGGAAGCACCCGTTCATCGACGAGTTTTTTATAGGTACGTGCAGGAAAGAGCAGGCAGTGGGACAGGTTTGAAATGGCTTGACAATTCAAAAGAAGTACATCCCGGAATCAAAAATAAAAACCGGACACCGGCCCTCGTTGATCCCTTCACGGTGACCAAAAATACAAAACCAGGAGAGGAGAATAACAAATGAGTCCTGATGGATTGATGAAAGGAATGGTGACATCGTACCTCGCATGTCCCCAGGGAATGGAGATGATCCAGGATTATCTCTCATCGAAAGAAGGGCAGAACTGCATTCGGGAATATTTTCTCACCCCGCGGGGGAGGAAGACAGCAATGGACATCCTTCCCCTGGTACTGGATGCCGTTGATCTGCCGGATGAGGTTAAGAGTCTGGTGCGGGAAAACCTTGGCAGGAAAACCTGAAACTTTCCTCACGTATTTTGTATTCTTCCCGCCGTTCTTTTTTATTTTCCCCTGCCCGGAACCTGACATTCCTTTTAGGGAGCTTCCTTTGTCGGGAGGAAACTGGACTAGTTCTTGCCCTGCCTGTACGGGATCGGCTCAATCAACAATGAATTTGAAGGTTTTTTAAAATGCGCAGAGACACCGGGGAAAATGTAAAAAAAGATAATCAAAAAATAAGCGAATCAGCTTCAGGTCGACTTACTTGCGCTTTTTTTCAAGCTTTTTGAGCTTCTTCTTAGCGCCTTCGCTACCCGCAGCCGCCTGCTTCGAGAGCTCTTCTGCCTTGACCTTCTTCGCCTGGTTCAGCTTTACCATCTGTTTCTTACTCGTTGGCATACAATCACCTCGCTACTTTGGTTGATTCTATTTGGCTTTTTTCCTTCTTAAAATATCCCTGTACCGTGATTCCAGCGGTAAAATTTCAGATAAACAAACCGTCTAATACTGGCGGGCAAGAGGAGCCATCGACTCTTTTAAAAAAAAATGATTTCTCCGGCGTCTGAATTCTACCAACAAATTACGTGTAAAAAAATGTGTTTAGCTGATTTCCCTTTTACCGGGTTCGAACCGTCGGCACAACGGTCAGTGCAGCCGGGTAAAGGTGACCACGATCGTATCGAAGAGGTCAACCTCACTTGCCCGGATGGGGATATAGGTGAGCAGGGTCACGTCTTCGTCAATGACCAGCTGCCGGGTAACCGGGAACTCCTGGACAACCTTCCCGTCGGAAATTACGTCCTCGGTGATGATGTAGTTCGAGGGCTGGACGTTCGTCGGCTTTAAGATGACCCGCACCTCGATAAAATTCCAGGTCGGTTCAGCGGGAGCACCGTAACACCCGGTGGGCGTCTTCAGGCTGGGTATTTTCAGCGTTTCCTACCGTGTTGTTCCGGAGGAAGTGCAGGTAATCGTCTTCAGAGAGGGAGGCGAGTTTGGGCTCGACCTGGTCGATACCATACGTGTCCGTGATGATGGCCGGGAATGCGGTCTGCATGACACAGTTCGGGATGGGGTACTCAAAGGTCCGTTTGCGGATATTGAGGTTATCGAGATACGGGTTATCGGTTGCTATCCGGGTCGTCTCCGTGACGGTTACCAGTTCTGCCGTCGGGCTGGGGTGGGCGACGATCCGGGTTGTTGGTAGAGCCGTGGGGGCCGGGGTCTCCGTGACCGCCACGGTCGTCACCACTGGGGTTGCCGTTGGTACTGGCTGGGTTGACAGGGGGCTGGTACAGCCGCTCGCGAGGATGCACCCCACGAGGAAAAGGACCAGTGCGATGGTATTGAGCTTCATCCGTACCGGGTATCCTGCCCGGGGGATAAACTTTCTGAGGCCGCCTTTCCGATTGTAAAAAAGCCCGGCAATTATCAAAAAGTGGGGTTGATGATTTTGCTCCTCACACGAAGGTGAGGAGAAGCCAGAAAGTAGCGATCGGCAGAACGATTGAGAGGATCATGCCGTACCGGTTCAGGGGTTTTACCAGATCGGGTTTTCCCCACTGCTGCTGGGAAAGGTAACAGAGCGTGGTGATGATGATCGTGATAGCGAGGAACAGGTACACGCCGATCATGAACTTGTCGAAGAGTCTGAGGACCCCGAGACCGGGGATCAGGGCGAGCTGGCTGAAATGGTACATGACCGCGGAGATGAACATGCTGGTCGTGAGCACGTACCTGAGGTGGACGAGTTCGTTATGCTCCACCTTGATGAAGAAGGAGAGCAGGGCAATGAGACAGAAGATCAATGGCGGGATTATCGTCTGGATGAGCGAGTCGGTCGCATTCTTGGTGACCGGGATGCCAAAGGAAACCTTCGAGTAATCGGCATCCCACGGGTAGTGGTGATCCGTCACGGTGAACGACGGCTTCCCGATGTGCCAGCCGGGCAGGGCGAAGTCGGGGTCGATCCCGCTCTCTTTTTCCAGGGGAGCGTAGACAAGTCGCGTAGTGTCATACTCGGCATCCTGCCTGCTTCTGGTTCCTGGCATCCATGATATATTTTCGGGGTATCGCAGTCATGGTTGTGCCATTCGAGTGTTTATATAGGAGAATATAAAGGAGCTCGGTCCGGGGAAATGAGCGGCAAATCTTCAATAAAAGTTGCCGCCAAACGCAGTTCTGGGATTAGTACTTTACCCTTTTTGTCCCACAGCATGTGGGACAACTGCCGGGTTTTTAGTAACCGAACCGTCGATCGTACTCTTTGTGCGGCAGCCATTCGATGATCAAAGCGATCACGTTCTCGCCGTCCCCGGCAACGGTGTACATCAGGCGCCAGCTCTTGTGGAAATTATATTTCCAGAGGTTGTCGACACCATATCGGGAATAGGATTTTGGGATCAATCGCTTGGGGATCTGGATCCCGGAAAATGCTTCGAGAGCAATCGCATCGAATGCTACTTTTAGTTCCCGTGAAAGTTCTTTCTCCTCCGCTTTGCCGAAGCAAGTGCAGAGAAAGCCTGGCGGGCCAAATCATCGATAAAATAGAGGGCAGCCTTCATTGGATCTTCAGACCCGCATCGCCAAGATAGCGTTTAACGAGTTCCGGATTATAGATCCAACAGATTTTTCCTTCGGCGTCTGTTGCTATCTTTCCCGAGTCCTGAAAGTACCCTATCACGACCGAGAATGTCTGGTACATCATCTTCTTAGGCAGGTTTTCCCACAGCGCCCGTACCACCGTGCCGTATTTTATCGCATCAAAAAGAAAAACAGTACCAGACCCCCATGAGAAAACCAGCGGACGACATATTCGAGATCGAGGACACCCCCGACGACTCCGCAAGCGAACCTTCGGACGATCGCGACGATGAACGCGAGGCATCCTCCTGGACGATCGAGGCCGGCACGACCGCCATAAAGAAGACCGACCGGCGGTCTTCCAGTTCCGGGAGACATTTATCCCGCGGGAACTCCGGGACTTCTTCGCTATTGGGGACCTTGCTCCCGGCCAAAAGAGAAAGATCAGGCTCTGGTACAACGACCAGCCCTATGACGCCTTCATCGAGAAGACCGTCCACCCGACCCCCCGGACCCGGATGATGTGGAAGGCCGATCTCGCGGCAGTCCTCCTGGTGGAGTTCCCGGAATGGCGCGAGGTCTTCAAAAAATCCGTAAAGGAGACGGCCGGCACCCCGTCAATCCTCTTTACCCGGCGGCACGAGCCCGACCAGTACGAGATCGAACTCGAAGGTGCTACGGGAGCCTCTGCCACTCCGGCCGGCGCGTCCCCGGCAGGCAACGAACCGGCGTTCACCGTTCCGCTCAGTCCCGGCGATGTCATCGACAACGACACCCTCACGGCGATCTTCCGGTGCAGCCCGGAACGGGGAGATGCGGCCCTCGCACCGGACCAACAGCCTCGTCCTCGTTGCGGACCACACGAAATCGGTCTTCGAAGATACGTGGGTGAACAATTTCTTCCAGTACACCGGCACCGGGCTCACCGGGAAACATGCCCTCTCCGCCCGGCACAACAGGGTCCTCGCCGAATCGAAAACGAACGGCACCAGCCTCTACCTGTTCGAAGTCTTCGAAGAGGGAGCATACGTGTACGACGGCGAAGCCGAACTCTCCGACCGCCCCTTTCTCTCCCGGCAGACCGACCGCGAAAAGAATGTCCGGGACGTGTACATCTTCCCGCTCAGGCTCAAAGGACAGAAGCGCCCGCCGGTGCCGAAGAAGGAGATGCTGAAACACGATGTGCTGGTGACCGGGGAAGCGCCGGTCCGGGGGCGACGGGTCTCCACACAGTCCCACGCGGAGCCCGGGTTCCCGGCTCAGGAACCTCTCACGGCAGGAAAGAGGACCGGGATCGGCTCCCCGGAACAGGATCCTATCACACCAGGAAAGAGACCCGGGATCGGCTCCCCGGAACAGGATCCTATCACACCAGGAAAGAGACCCGGGATCGTTCCCCCGGAACAGAACCCTCACACTGCAGGAAAGAGACTTGTCTCCTTATCAGAAAAGCAGGACCTGGACGTCCCCGGCTACGCGAAACGGAGAGCACGCGGGACCTGCCAGCTCTGCGAAAAACCCGCCCCCTTCCGCACCCGTGACGGGGAACCGTATCTCGAAACCCATCACATCGACCCGCTCACGGATGGCGGGGAGGACGTCATCGAAAACACCGTCGCCCTCTGCCCGAACTGCCACCGGAAAATGCATGCATTGAATTTACCGGTGGATGTGAGAGTCCTGAAGAGCAGGGCTTTGGTGAAGATCTAATTCTTTTGAACCTCCGGGGAAGCCCACGCGGGATGCGGCGGAGCACCGTTGAACGTCAAACCCCCTGTATGTCCGCGGCCCGGAAACAGCATCTGATAAAATTCCCGGGCAAGAGGGTTCCCGGGAGAGAAAATACTCCTGAAATGCGACCAGCTCAATTGTCTACACAGTGTGGAGACTTTTTGGAGAAAATCGGGAAAAATGAAAGGGCTACAGGAGAGATTACGATAACCGATAACGACTCCGGCTTCAACGGTTAAGGACTACTTAACAGTTCAAACAACAAGGATCGCAAAAAGAGAGTCCATACACTCCAGATCACGCCGCACAAACTATTTTATACATTAGTAATGTAAACAAATCAAAGAAAGCATACATTGGTAATGTACATGATCCCCTCATCGCAGCTCGAAGAACTGGTGCACAGCCAGAAAGAAACATTCCTCGCAAAAGACTCAGGGATTCCCCGGGAGATCGCGACTGACGCGTTCCTGAAGACAGACCAGATCGTGGCAATCACCGGGATACGGCGGTGCGGCAAGTCCACACTCCTGCGCCAGCTCTCGGCTCATTACCGCGACTTCCTGTACATCAACTTCGATGACGACCGGCTCATGGACTTTACCCTCGCGGACTTTCCCTCACTGATGCTCGTCTTTCTTAAGACCACCCCGGAAATAAAAGTCCTCTTCATCGACGAGATCCAGAATATCGAAGGATGGGAGCGGTTCGTGCGCCGGGTCCATGACGAGGGATACAAAGTCTTCCTCACGGGGTCGAACGCGAATCTCCTCTCCCGGGAACTGGGAACGCACCTCACCGGGCGCTACACGAAGATCACCCTGTACCCGTTTTCGTTCCGGGAAGTACTCGCGTTCCGCTCGATCAGCACGGAAAGGATAACCGCGAAAAAGAAAGCCGCGATCCTCCTCGAGTTTGACCGCTTCCTTGCCGGGGGTGGTTTCCCGGAGTACCTGAAGTACGGGGACACTGAATACCTCAAGCGGATCTATGACGACATCCTGTTCCGGGATATCATCAGCCGGTTCGGGATCCGGGAAGTCAAAGGATTCCGTACCCTCGCACACTATCTCTTCACCAACGTTGCAAACGCCGCGACGTACAATGCCCTGAAAAACACGCTCGGGTTCAAAAGTGTCGTGTCGGTCCGGGATTATATCGGATTCCTGCAAGAGGCATACCTGATCTTCGAGATCTTCCGGTACGATTTCTCCTTAAAAAAACAGTACATACACGAAAAGAAACTGTATTGCATCGATACCGGCCTGCGCAACGCGGTCGCGTTCCGGTTCTCTGATGACAAGGGAAGATTGCTTGAGAATCTCGTGTTCATCGAACTCCTGCGCCGGGGCAAATCCGTGTATTTCTTCCGGAACCCAAAAGAATGTGATTTTATAACGGAAGACCGGGGAGTAGTAACCAGTGCGTTCCAGGTATGTTACGAGCTCTCGCGGGAGAACCGGAACCGGGAGATCGACGGCCTGATCGCGGCGATGACGGCCCAAACACTTGCCGAAGGGATCATCCTCACCTATCACCAGGAAGAGACAATCACCCGTAACGGTTATTCAATCGACGTGCTGCCGGTCTGGAAGTGGCTGATCGAATCCAGGTGAATACGCCGGATAGGAATCCCGGTTCTGGAACATTTCAGGCAAAGCACATAAGAACCGGTAATGAGATTATCACCCGGAAAATGAACTACAAAAAAGAAATCCTGATCGCCGTCACCATCCTCGTCGTCGTCGCAGCAGCGGCCGTGTTATGGAGCGGGAACTTTTTCCCGGAACCAACAAACCCAACCGCGATAATCCTGCCATCAGCTTCAACCGGTGTTTACTATAACGGGGCCCTGCAGCTCGCGAATACCACCCTTCCGACCGGACAATGGACCGTTGCCTCTACATCGGGACAACTGCCACCGGGATTATCCGTCGAACACTTCGAACACGGCTGCATCCCGACCGAACCGGCATGCCCGCAGAATTCCTTCGATCTCCTGGGAACACCCACCCGGGCAGGGAGTTATACGTTCAGCGTTACCTTCTCCATTGGCGGGGAACTGGTCACCCAGGCCTACCAGGTACGGGTCCTGCCATAAATCAAAGAGAGACTGCGTTCTCTAAGGTCGACCAGGGAGGCTAACCAGAAAAAAACCCATGAGAGTATGAGCATGGACTTTTCTTATTCATTCTACCCTCCGGAATCTGCATAAAACCCGCGTACACAAAAAAGGTCAAGGAAGCTGAAGCGGGGCTCGCAAAATGATAAGGGACAGTGTATCCATCGATGGAAGATTTTATCCGGAATATTAGACAATAAACTTTACTTAGCAACTGTTAAGAAACGACGAAATTAACGATCGCAGCATACACATCAGAACAGGGTGTGGTACTCTTAAACTTCATCCATTTCGCATGAAACCGCGGATCTGCATTCCATACCCTATTCCACGAACATTCAATTTCGGAATAGATTGCAGGAACCGAATAATCAATCGGTCCCCAGGGAATCGGATAGGGTACAGTCTTCCGGCGCCCCGAAGCCCTTTCGATACACGTGTCAAGAGGAAGGTCGAGCCAGATTACGAATACATGAATTCCCGAACTGATAAGCGCATTTCGGACTTCATCGACATGCGGGCCCATCCCGGAAAATTCAAGAATTCTTGGTTCAGGTTCGCTGCAAACCTGGAGAAAATTGTCCCACGCCAAATCCTCCCCGTCAACAGTACCTGTCAGAATATTGTATCCGGCATTTATCGATCGAAGCGTACGGATATCCCGTCTTTTTTGCCAGATCCAATGCTACAGTTGTCTTTCCCGTACCAAGCGTACCTATAATCAGGATTTTTCTTTCCCTGCCTGTCATTTTTTCCGGGTCCTGAAAAACTGGTTTGCCTATAAATTCACACGCAAAAATTATCCTGACCGGTTCGTCTTCTACGAGAGCATCCGGATAAGTTCGTCTTTCGATATCCCTTTCCACAGGGCAACTTTTGAGAGAATATCGTTCAGTGTCCCGGGTGCAATCTCATCGTGCAAAGGGATCGTTATTGTATGATCTCCGGAAGGCGTGGCAGATTTGAGCTGGGCATGGCTGCCCTTCTGCCGGACTACGTGATACCCGTGATGGGAAAGGACTTTGATAAGATCCTTTCCACTAACAACCGGAAGCCCGGGCAACGGTGCCGACCTCGGTCTCAGAAATGGAAAGGATGCGGATGATCTCCCCTTTTCCGAGTTCTTCAGCAAAGTGGAGTTCAACAGCTTCACGGATGTTTGCCATCAGTTCGTCGAGTGTTTTACCCTGGGTAAAAATATCGACCCCGATGCCCCGGCCGCACCAGTATTTGCCATCAGAATAAATTTCAAATTTTACGAGCATTCCTGCACATCCGTGACTGGACAAGAGGTACTTTCTACACATGGGGCGATAATTCTTTTGCAACGGGTGATTTTTCAAATTTCATTGATTAATTTTGTTCCACACGGTTCATTTTTGAACCAGCCACAACAAGAGTTGTGGTTTGCTCGAAACCGTGATGGTAAGAGTAAAATTGGATCGAAAGTGTCGACTAAAACAATCCTTCGATGGCTGTGGGCTGAACCCAACGGACTCTGTCGATATTCTGACCCTCCATTGCATCCAGCGCCATAATGGGTCGCAACAACTCCCTTACTATGGTTAAACAGACTTAACCAAAAATAACGTGTAACACTGGCTAGCCAGAATTCCGGTAAAAACGGCACAGGAAATTTCTGTTAACCAATTATTTCCGGACGATCGAGCGCGAACCGGGCAGGAGTCATTTTTTTTGTAACCTGGGGAAGCCCCCCCTGGCTGTGGGGCGGCGGCCCCGCTGAGGGCCAAACCTCCAAATCTCAAGCACCCACCCCAAACCGATTTTAACAAAGCAGCACACACATTCTACCCGGGAGGCACGGAGCTGAAGTGAACCAGAGCAAAGGAATTTTTCTAAGCACAGCCCTCAGTTCCTCACCGCCATGATCGTCAGTAAGACCCTCCGCGGTGCGCTCGCGATCTTCAAACGGGATTTCAAGAAATTCTTGAGCAACCCGTTCATCATCGTCATGACCCTCTTCATGCCGGTCATGTACCTCGTCGTCTTCGGGAACGCAGTCGGGGGCGCCATCACCCACGTCCCGATCGTAGTCGTGCAGGAAGAGCCCTACACGGACCTCACACCACTCTTCGTCACCTCGGTCGCCGGCCTGGAGACTATCGCCCAGCCGGGCTACGAGCGGACGTTCGATGTCTCCGTCTTCACCGACGAACAGAAAGCGAAGCTTGCCCTGAAGGAGGGGCAGTTCAAGGCAGTCGTCGTCTTCCCGTCATCCGTCACCCGGGACAATGCAGTCCGCCTCTACGAGGACAGCTCGGACTATGCGACGCCGGTGCTTGTCGAAGGAGCCCTTCAGGGCGTCCTGAAGCAGGAAAAGGCGAAGAACCCGGTGCAGATCAACAAGATCTACGGTGACATCAAGTATATCCAGTTCTTCGGCGTGGGGGTCATCGTGCTCGCGATCTTCACGGCAACGATGTTCGGCGGCGGGATCGCCCTCATCAAGGACCGGGAACTCGGGATCATCGAAGGGTACTTCGTCACCCCGGTAAAACGGTCCAGCATCATCTTCGGCATGATCGCAAGCGGCACCATCCGGGCCTTCATGGCCGGCTTCATGATCTTTATTGTTGACCTCCTCGTCACCGGGATCATCATCCAGAACAGCGAGGACTTTTTCCTCGTCCTCTTCATCCTCTTCACGACAAGTATCGGCGTGACCAGCATGATGGTGTCCATCGCGTCCCGGTTCAACGACCAGCAGTCCTACTCCTCGGTCGCTGCGTTTACGAACCTCATCCTCTTCCTGACGAGCGGGGCGTTCTACCCCACCATCGGCATGCCCGACTGGCTCAAACTCATCACCAGCATCAACCCCGAGTATTATGCGGTCGACGCACTGAGGAGCGTCATCCTCCGGGGGCAGGGCCTGAGTGTCGTCGCAAATGATCTGGCTGCACTCCTGGTCTTTTCGGGGCTCATGATCACGCTCGGCATCGCGACGTTCCCGGCGGACCCTTGAGTGACACGGGATTTCCGCTCCGGCTCCAGATCCGGTTTTGCCAGAACTATCGTACGTCGAAGATGGCCGTAATGACAACCTCGGCCATTGAGAACCGGAAAAGGATTACCGACGGATCCTTCAATCATACAATGCCGACTTAAGGTAATATAAAAAGGTGCTTTCCGGATACAGTTTTTCAGGATACCAGCTTCCGGAGTGCCTCCCCCGCAGCGGCCTTCTTCGCCTTCTCGTGGCTGCTCCCAGACCCGGTCCCACAAACACCTCCGTTCAACAAAACCTTGTAATGGAAAATCTCCCGGTTATCCGGCCCCGTCTCGGTGAAATCGGGCACATACTCCAAATGTATTCTCTCCTTCTCCGCATGAACCTTGAGCCGCGAGATGTAATCGGTGTCCGGGTTGAACCGGTCAATATATGGTGCAAAAATCCCCTCGGCATACGCGGTTGTCGCGTCAAGCCCATGCTCCAGGAAATAGTTCCCGATGAATGCTTCCACAGCATCAGCGTTCGAGGCCAGTGCATCCTGCCCGAACCGGGCCTTGAAGATGGAAAGGTCCGTCCTGAACTCCTCCGGCAGCTCCCGCACGATTTCTTCGAGGTTCTCGTTCGACGTAAACCGCAGGGCATTCGTGAGTTCGCCCTCAGTGTAATCAGGATACTTCCGAAAGAGATACCGGGAAACGATGAGGTTCAGGACGCGGTCTCCGAGGAATTCGAGCCGGTGATACGCAACGGAATGGTGGTGAAACGGGGACATGAGATATTTCCCTTTCTTATCAGCTTTTGAACTTCCTGATCATAAAAGCCCCGCGAAATCAGATCCGGCCCCGCTGAAAAGTAATTCCCCGGTCAACGGTGTACTTTATAGGAATTGATGGAAATAGATTCGACCAGACGGAAACAAGAATGAGGTACCATGATGGGATTGGTCCCTGGTAAAGAGGAAACCCGGAAAAACATTGTCCTTATCGGTATGCCCGGCGCGGGGAAGAGTACCGCGGGGGTTATCCTGGCAAAAACCATGGGAATGAATTTTATCGATACGGATATCGTCATCCAGGAAAAGACCGGACGGCTCCTCCAGGAAATAATTGACTCAGACGGCACCGCAGCTTTCCTCGGGATCGAGGAGAAAGAGATCCTGTCCCTCCATTGTCACAACACGGTCATTGCCACGGGGGGTAGTGTTGTTTTCAGTGGGAGGGCGATGGACCATTTAAAAAAAGATGGTGTTGTCATCTACCTGAAGATCTCCTGCGGGGAAATGGTGCGGAGACTCAGTAACATCCCGACACGGGGAATCATCCTGTTCGGGAACCAGAGTCTTTCGGACATGTTCGCAAAAAGAGTTTTCCTGTACGTAATGTATGCCGAAATCACCGTCGATGGTGAAACCGGCAGTTTTGAGGATATCATCAACGCCATCATCGACGGGCTGGAAAAATTCCCGGGATGGCATGATATCCGGTAAAGGACATGATTATGCGATCCCGCCAGCAAGGTTGTCGAAGTCCCTCAATCAAATCGCTGCATGGGCAGAAAAAAACCGGACGTATTCTTGTGGCAGGCCAAAAACCATCTCCGCGTGGCAAGAACCCGCATGACACGGGCCAGATACACCCCCATCCTGAAAACAACCTTTATTCCCGCTCCGCCCAAATCCGGATCTACCCGAACATGACACCCGCTCCAAAAAAAGCCGTCCTCATCCTCTCCGGCGGGATGGACAGCACCACGCTCCTGTACGACCTCATCAGCCAGAAGTACGAGGTCCATGCGATCACCTTCAACTATCACCAGAAACACAGCAACGAGATCGCCTGTGCAGAAAAGATCTGCAAAAAGCTGGGCATCCCCCACAAAATTGTTGATATCTCGGTGCTCAACGAGCTCGCCCCGTCATGCCTCACCCGCGACCAGTGGGACGTCCCGGAAGGGAATTACGCTGACGACAACATGAAGCAGACCGTCGTGCCCAACCGGAACATGGTCTTCCTGAGCCTTGCTGCCTCGTACGCCATCGGGATCGGGGCGAACCATCTCTTCTACGCCGCCCACGCCGGCGATCACACGATCTACCCGGACTACCGGCCGGCGTTCATCAGCGCCATGGGCACCGCGTTTCATCTCTGCGACTGGAACGATGTCGTGCTCGAAGCCCCCTACCAGGTACTGGTCGAAAGGTGACATCGTGAAACGCGGGCTCGCGCTCGGCGTCGACTACGCGATGACCTGGACCTGCTACAAGGGCGGGGAACGTTCGTGCGGAAAGTGCGGTTCGTGCGATGAGCGGCTCGCGGCGTTTAAGGAAGCGGGAGTCGTCGACCCGCTCACGTATGAGTGAAAGAATCTGCTCTGGTGAAAACCGTAGAATCGCTGACGCTCCCGAGGGGATTTGCCCACGCCACTATGGCACCAGTTGCGATGACGATGTACTACCCGCTGTTTGACGCAGGTCATCTCTCGGTGCGTCCCGGTTCGGGGGACTGGTGGCACGAGAGAGGGCAACAGTCCTTTTGAAAAAAAAATAATTTCTCCAGAGCAGGAAAATAAAATTCCGCACCGGATTCCATACCATAATTACCGGCTTGAACCAGCGGTACGCTCACCAGAGAGAAGGCATATAACATCACCATCACCAGTACACCACGTCACCGGTGAATGTCACCAGACAGGAGCCTCAAAATGAGCGAATACCATTTTTGTACAGACTGTGAATTCATCAAAATCAAAAAAGTCCCGGGGATTCAACTAAAGACGGTTGAGGAGATGTCCTGCCCGGCCCGGTTCAACCCAAGAGAGGGGAAGTGGCTCCCGGCAGAGGGAAAGAACCCGCATGAATGCCCCCGGAACGCAGGTTTCATGCAGATCCAGAAGCAGGCCAGTGAACGAAAAACCCGGTGAAAACCGGATATTCACGTTTTGTAAGCCCGGAAATGATTCCGGCCGGTCATCTGATGAGGACAAAAAATTTGTTCTCAGTTTTTCAAAAAAAACCTGGTGGCTGAACATTTTTCCAGAACCCTTCCATCGTCTCCGCAGGAAAACCCGGCAGTTCCATCCACGGCGGTCAGATACCCGGGTCCCTGAACGAAAAACAGCACCACCTGGTCAAGTCACAATACTTAACAAGCGGTTCACACCCAAATCTACAGGAAGGTACCCCCGATGGCGGAAGATAAACCCTGCCGGTTCTGCAACCCGTACGCTGATGATGTCGTAGCGAAAAACGAGCTCTGTTACGCCCGCTGGGACCGGTTCCCGGTCAGCAAGGGCCACATGCTGCTCATGCCGTTCCGGCACACCCCGGACTATTTTTCCCTGACACGGGATGAGAAAATTGCGATGACGGATCTCATCGACGTATGCAGGCAGGTTATCGAGGATAATTTCCAGCCGGACGGGTATAACATCGGGTACAATATCGGTGCCGTTGCCGGCCAGACCGTGATGCACTGCCACTGCCATTTCATCCCCCGGTACCGGGGCGACACGGACAACCCGAAGGGAGGCGTCCGCCGGGTAATCGCCGGCAGGCACTACCAGGACTCACTGAAAAAAGCTTCCGACACCCGGTTCAGCTAATGAGCCGTTAGTAAGGAAGACCAGCTTGCCTTGTAAGCACTCTTAAAACTTCTTTTTCCCGGCCAGCCGGTCACCTCAACATTTATCTTCCCTGACAAGCACTAACATCAAAATTATTATGGCAAATGTACTGTTCCCGAAACAGAAGATCGCTCCGTGTCTCTGGTTTAATGACAATGCCGAAGAGGCCATAAACTTCTACGTCTCCGTTTTCAAAAGCGCTAAGATCGTGACCATCTCCCGGTATGGCGATGCAGGCCCCGGGCCGAAAGGAACCGTAATGTCCATCGGGTTCCAGCTCGAAGGGGAAGATTTCCTGGCACTGAACGGCGGCCCGATGTTTACGTTCTCGGAAGCCATCTCGTTCTTTGTCAGCTGCGATACGCAGGCAGAGATAGACCGGTTCTGGGAGGAGCTCACGGCAGGCGGGGAGCCGGGGCAGTGCGGCTGGCTGAAGGACAAATTCGGCGTATCGTGGCAGATCGCACCGAGGGTCCTTGGTGAGATGCTGCAGGACAAGGACCCGGCAAAGGCAAACCGGGTCATGCTCGCGATGCTCCCCATGAAGAAGCTCGATATCGCAGCGCTGAAGAAGGCGTACAAGGGATAGTGCTTTTCTTTTAAAGTAAATTTTTCCTGGCCGGCCACGGGAGAAGAAATTTAATTTAATCCTGACAACGCTTAGAGAAGCTATACAGCCGATACTTACTACCGGCATTTTTGCGGTGAACAATATGAACGAAAATACCGAATCTTACCCTCCCCGACCAGCAGCCCCTCTCGGCGGTGACCTTCGCTGAAAACCCCGAGCCCCGGTGCCCCTGTCTCCTGTTGCTCGACACCTCCGGGTCGATGGCGGGCCAGGCCATCGCCGAGCTCAACGCGGGTATCCGGGAATTCTATACCGAACTCCAGAACGACTCGCTCGCCATCAAGCGGGTCGAGGTCGCCCTCATGACGTTTGGGCCGGTGCGGGTCATCTCCGAGTTCAACACCGCAGAGTGCTTCTTCGACCCCCAGCTCGAAGCGGTCGGCGACACGCCTATCGGCGAAGCGATCCGGCAGGGGATCGAGATCATCAAGAACCGGAAGGAACAGTACCCGGGCAAACGGCATCTCGTTCTACCGGCCGTGGATCTTCCTGATCACTGACGGCGAACCGACCGACGAATGGCAGAGCGCCGCAGCTCTTGTCCGGGAGGGCGAGAATGCCAAGTCGTTTGCGTTCTTTGCCATCGGTGTCAACAAGGCAAACATGAAGATCCTCAAACAGATCTCGGTGCGGGATCCCGTCAAACTCCAGGGTCTCAAGTTCCGCGAGTTCTTCCAGTGGCTCTCCAACTCGATGAAGTCCGCCTCCCGGTCAAACCCCGGGACCGGATCGCCCTCGCTCCACCCATCGGCTGGAGTGAGATATGAGATGGAAGTTCACCAACGCTTCTGTTACCGGAAAAGCGCACACTGATCGCGGTGAGACCGGCCAGGACTACAGCCGGGCAGGCATCAGTCCGGGCCGGCGAAACGGAATTTTTTATCGGGCTTGCGGCCGATGGCGCCGGCAGCACGACGGATGGGGGCAAGGGTGCAGAAATAACGTGCGCCACCCTCTTCGACTGCATGGCGGGTTACATACAGAACTGCGGCGATGTTTCCACTATCACCGATGACACGGTCAGGGAGTGGATCGCGAAAGCACGAGATGCGGTCGTCGCTGAAGCAGAGACACAGGGAAAACGCCCGAGGGAGTATGCCTGCACGGTCCTCGGTACCATCGCCGGAGACGGCTCAACAATCTTTTTCCAGATCGGCGACGGTGCAGTCGTTACCGGTTCGGGTAAAGAGTACCAGACGATCTTCTGGCCGGAGCAGGGCGAATACGCGAACACGACGTATTTTGTCACCGACGAGAATTACCGGGACCACCTGCACATCAGCCACACTGAATCACCGGATGAGATAGCGCTCTTCACCGACGGACTCCAGACCCTCGTCCTCTCGTTTGCCCTGAAAAAAGCCCATGCAGGTTTCTTCCGGCCTCTTTTTGAGGCACTGCGGAATACCGGTGAGACCAGCCTGCCCGGGTTTTCCGCGACCAGCTCGCAACCTTCCTCTCCCGGGACGACATCGGCGCACGGAGCGATGACGACAAGACGCTCGTCCTTGCCGTGCAAATAACAGGATAGAGCATGGCATCCGTTCCCCTCACCCCCTTCGTAGACAGCTGCCGGTACCCGGATCCACCTCGGGAAGATGATCGGGAGCGGCGGCGAGGGGGATGTGTACGACATCGTCCCCCCGCAGAACGTGGTTGCAAAAATCTATCACAAGCCGCTCGAGAAAGAGAAGCAGGAGAAACTCCTCCTGATGGCCCGGGGCTGCAACGAGGAACTCAAGGCAATCTCGGCGTGGCCGACCGACGTCCTCCACGCCCGCGACGGCGGGCCGGTCGTCGGGTTCCTGATGCCGAAGGTCACCGAGTACGAGCCAGTGCACAAGGTATATGGGCCGACCCACCGGAAAGAGGTCTTCCCCCACGCGGACTGGCGGTTCCTCGTACGGGCGGCAAAAAACCTCGCGGCCGCATTTTACGTCATCCACAAGTTCGGGTACGTCGTAGGGGACGTCAACGAGGGTAACATCCTCGTGAACCGGACCGCCTGCGTCCGGCTCATCGACTGCGACTCGTTCCAGGTCCGGTCCGGCGACCGGCTCTGGTGCTGCGAGGTCGGCGTGGCGCAGTTCACCCCGCCCGAGATCCAGCACTCGAAGGATTTCCGGAATGAGCGGACCGCAAACCACGACAACTTCGGGCTTGCGGTCCTGATCTTCCAGCTCCTCTTCTTTGGCCGCCACCCCTATTCGGGCGTCTACGCCGGGAAAGACGACATGCCGATCGACCGGGCGATTTCAGAGTTCCGGTTTGCGTACGGTAAAAACTCCCACCTCAAATCGATCGCTTCCCCGCCAAACTCCGTGGGCCTGTCCGTTGTCCCGGGCGAGGTCGCAGAGAACTTCGAGCGGGCGTTTGGGGAAAACGCCATTACCAGCGGCCGCCGGATGCCGGCGACTGGTGGGAAGCGCTCGAGTCACTCGAGGCGAAGATACGGAAGTGCAGCGCAGACTCTGTTCATCAGCTATTATTCAGGGCTCGCGGCATGCCCCTGGTGCCAGCTCGAAGAGAGTTCGGGCCTTCTCCTGTTCTTAAGCGCCGACCGGATCTCGAAGATCGACCTCCGCCGGGAATGGCCAAAAGTTGAAGCGATCATTCCCCCGGGCCCGGTTCCAACCATCAGCCCCGCGTATTTCCCCCACAACCCGGCGCCGCTCGGCCGGAACATCGGGCGGTCACTCGATTTCAGGAAAATACGGCAGCTTGCGGGCATGGTGATCATCGCCGGTCTCACCATGATGGCGCTTATGGAGATGATCACCGATTATCTCACGCTCCTCCCCTTTGCAGTAGTCGTCGGGGCGCTGTTCCTGTACCCGGGCGTTGCAGCGGGCGAGAAGAAGCGGCGGAAGAAACAACTCGACAATGCCCGGTACCTCTGGGACCTCTGGAACAAAAAGTGGACTTCAGAAGCCGGAGACGGGGCATTTTTTGCGCACCTGAACTATCTGCGGGGACAAAAAGCCAAGTACGAGAGTATCGACCGGGGATACCAGGCAGCTCTCCTCGCTCTTGAGCGGACGACAAAAGAACGGCAGCAGAAGAAATTCCTTGAGCAGTGCAGTATCGATACGTGCATGGTCCCCGGGTCGGGGACGGGCTGAAAAAAACCCTGAAGTCAGCGGGGATCCGGTGTGCCGCCGATATTTCGGGAAATGCGCTCCGCGTCATCCCGCAACTGGACAACACCCTGACCAACGATCTTCTCGCATGGCGGGTGAAGATGGAAAAGAATTTTCTCTTCGATCCCACGAAAGGAATCGACCCCTCCGATCTCCGGGCGCTCATCCACAAGTACCAGCCGATGATGAAACCGGTGGAGCGGGACCTCCAGCACGGGATCCCGAAACTGCGCCGGATACAGGAAGACATCCTGAAAAAACGCTTGACCCTCAGGGTTGCCGTCGAGAAACGGGCCCGGGAACTCGCCCAGGCTGAAGCGGATTTCGAGGTCTTCCGCCACACGCCGGAAGAACTGATCCGGGAAGAGATTCTCGGGATACTCCGGCCGAGGTCACACAGGCGATAAAGTGAAAGGAAAGTCGATAAAACCCGGTCACTACTACTGATTTCCAGGTTCTCATCTTTTAAAAAAAGTATTTCTGCGAGAGAAAAATTGCTTCCAAACAGCAAAACGATGGGGACTGATGCCCCCATACCCCCATGTGAGATTAACGCCGCCGCCCCCGGAGGGACGCCCCCGCGGCGGATCAATGAACGGCAGATAAAACAACGTCGCGCCGCTGTGCCTCGCAAAAAGCCTGGGAGCGGGAACCTTGGTTGAAGAATTTTATGAGACGCATAATCGCGCTTTTGATCCCGGTTGCTTTAATTTTTTGAAAAATACTCTGATATGGATGGCGCATTCGACGTGAACCCGGAACACAACAGGAAAAAATGGTAATGGACGAAAAACAAGCGAATGAATTACCCGTCAACATCGTTTTTTTTTATTCCGGGGCAAATTTTTTCATTAAATCTTTATCCCCAGTAGAGCCCATTGGTATATGAATCAACGGCATCTATCAGTTTTTTTTCTCATTCTTCTCATTGTTCTCCTCTGCCTCCCCGCGCCGGCCTGTGCAACAATCATCAATCCCACGGCGGCAACAACGACAGCACAGCTCATTCGCGGCCCGGTAACACCTGTCGGAACCCTGAACATAGTTCGCGTCACAACGGTGGCACCACAGATTGGGGCGGTCAGCATAGCGAGCTCCCCGTCCGGGGCAACCGTGATCATTGACGGTGCAACCATGGGTGCAACACCATTTACCGTCCGCACCCTCTCCGTCGGCTCCCATTCGCTCGTGCTGCAGCTGTACGGTTATCTCGATTACTCGACAACGTTCGTGATAGCACCAGATCAGCTGAACCAGCAGAGCTATACACTCACGCCTGTCCCGGTTGTTGTTACGACTCCCATCCAGGTCGTGGCGGTAAAGACGCCTCCCCCGCAAACGGTCTCGACCACCGTGACGACACTGACGACATTGACCACCGTGACCACGACTCCCCGGCCAACGATTCCACAGCCTACTGTAACCGTTGTCACCGAGAAGCCGGCCTTTGTCCCGCAGGTGCAGGCCGGGACCATCACGGAACAGCTTAAGGCGCTCGGCCCGGTCACGATCGAACCGCTGGTCGTCAAGGTCGGCAGCCATAAGAAAACGTTCATACCCGATACCCTGTCGCCGTATTTCCCGTACCAGTTCAATACGAAGGGAGTCACTTCCCCCATCGGGTACCACACGCCCACGGTTCCCACCATCCCGATGAGTTACATCGAGGTGGACAAGGTGAACTGCTATCTCATGGGCTCGCACCTGATGAGCAGCGTCGAGATGGCACTCGACCCGATCTGGAGCGACTACGACAACGTGTACATCAAACCCACGGACCAGTTCTTCAACAATACGAACTTCCGCTGGATATCCATTGACCCGGACGCGACTGCCTTCTACCAGATCTCGCGGAACCCGTTCAGCGACAATGCGAGCGAATGGCAGAACCAGTACGTTACGGGACTTGTGGCTTCCGGGCCCGTGAAGGACGTGTACGTGGATAAGGAAGGTTTCCACTACTTCACCCTGAACTTTGCCCCAGTCGCCAACCATAACGTAGCCGACCCGCCGTACTATACCGGTATCGCCCACCTCGACCCGACCGTGCCGGGCCAGGGGAAACCCATGGGCCTTGCAAAGATCCCGTTCACCGCATCCGGTTTCTGGTTCACGACGGCCAAACTCGGGCCGGTTCCATCCCCGTCCCGAACAGCATCGCCCAGATCCCTGACGGTGAAATTACCGAGCAGGACCTCGGCAACCCGAACATGAACATGATCCTGAGCGATTCCTCATCGTTCACCCCGCCGTCATCGGTCCTCGGGTCACTCATCGCCGACATGGATGAGACCTACTATGTCCGCGTCGTCCCGATGGCAAAGAACGGGAGCGCCGGCGTCCCCACGATCCCGGTGACCGTAACGGTCAGGAGACCGCAGCCCTGCCCGGCCACGAGCCCGGGTGACGTGAAGACCGACATCCTGGTTAAACCGCCGTCTGCGCAGGTCTCGTCGTTCTACATGACGCTCTTTATCCCGGACTGGGTCCGCACCGACCAGAACGGGGCCCTCGTCTCCCGCGCCCACTTTGTCACCGTGGCCTCACCGCCCTACTGTTCGAGGGTAGCATCCGGGAATTCGATGACCGATTCGATGAATACCAATTTCTGCAGCATGTTTGGCGGCAGCGAGCCCGGCTACCACTTCTACGCCGATCCGGCGGAGAGCCATTGGTATGACACGGTCTGGGACATCATCAAGGGAATGTTCATGGCCTTATCGTCAGTCGCAAACTCGGTCTCGGCCGCATGGAACCAGATCAACAACCTCGTTGTCCAGATCGCGGCCTACACGGTCCAGGGCCTGACGTTCGGGGCGTTTGACTGCAACAGTTCGCCTGCATGTACGGGCGTTCTCCACGCCGGTCTCGCTCTTGCCGAGAGCTCGCTCGGCATCCCGCCCACGATCCCGAACGCCGCAGATCTTGAGAGCATTGGCGCCGATTACGTGGCAAAGGTTGCGGCTGACCAACTGGGCGCCGGTGGCGTTCTTGACGCTGCGGAGAGCGCGTACGGCGCCATGCCGGACAGCGCAAAAGAGACGATCAAGGACAACTCTGCCGAGATAGGGAAGAGTCTCGGCGATTCCCTCGCGGACCAGTCCGCGGCAACCGTCGCCGGGGCAGCCGGCAACTGGTACATCCCCGACCCGCTCTATTACCGGCCGCACCCCGCAACACTGATCGTCAAAGTCAGCAACCCGAACGGCGTCGCGACCGACCCGGTCTCCCTGACCGTGAAAGACTCCGGCGGTTTCTACAAGCCGGCCGGAGCCATGGTCCCGTCCCTGAAACCCGGCGACTCGACTGTGATCCCGCTCGTCCTGACCGAGGACTTTACCAAGGTCTACACTCCAACATGCAGCGCAGATGCGTATACCTCGATTTGCGATGGCTCGGGCGGAGGCTGCGTGCCCTGTTACTGGGAGAACTGGCAACAGGCGGTACGGAAGTCCGGAACGGGTTCGTTCACCATCTCGCTTGCGGCAAAGAAGAACGGGCTGTGGATCTCCGGGCTTAACCCGGATTCCTCGGGAAGGGTCCTCTCCAGCCAGGATATCTTCAGCTTCGATGAGCAGGGCAACAACTGTCCCGGCGACACATCAACAATGGTCCTGAAATACCCGGCGGCTGGACAATGCAGCAGAAGACCCTGTCGCAGGATTTCAACAGCGTGATGTGGAACGGGTACACGTTCACGGCAGGCGCACAGGGCAGGATGATCAGCGCCTGAAAGCCGCGACCGAATGATTTCATTTTTTTCTTTTTTCCCGGGGTCCGGGTTTTTTGGGCACGACGTCCGGAAGCGCAGAATTTCCGCTTCGCGGGCGACACAGAATCGACTGGGTCGTTCAGATTTTCACGTCGTATTTGAGGAACACAAGAAGATGGACCCCACCACCCTTATCCCGTCTCCCGTCAAATTCCTGATCACCAATGTCACCAGAACCGGACGAAATCCAACTCGACCCCGAAGATATCGGCTATATGTCATTCGAATGGTCGGGTCTTCCCTGGTCACCATGGGTCCCGTTCACCGCGACCCCGCAGGTGTTCCAGCGGATCCCGTACGAGCCCGGGCTCTTCCGTATCCGGCCGGCGGGGAAAAACTTCCTCATGTATGTCGGGGAGACGAAACGGCCGGTCCTCAAGCGGATGCACGAGCTCCGGATCGAGCTCAAAGGCGCAAACCGGATGCCGTGGAGCGACCCCCATACCGAATCGCCGGGCCTGTGGGCATGGCACGATGCTGAAGGATTCGAGTACGAGTGTTCTGCAACACCGCTCGATGCATCGACAAACGGGAGGCGTGGGATGGAAGCGTTCCTCATCTACCAGTACCGCCAGGAACGCGGGGAATCCCCGCTCTGCAACTTTGGCCGGTTCCACCCGCGGTACCCGCAGGTCCACTAACCGCAGGGAAAATGTTCGCGGCGGGAAACTGGCAGAAGGGCAGAAGGACAACCCGGCCGGCGGGGTGAGCCTCCCGCCGCTGACTCCTGTCGGCTCACCCGGGGACCGGGACTGGATGGGGCTTTCGTGGAGTGTCCCGGAACTCCTTGTCGCGGAAAAAATCACGAGCGTGCCTGAAGGCCAGGGAGTGTACATCCTGTCCGAGGCGGATTCGCACGAGATCGTCTCTATCGGCCAGTCGATGAACTGTGCCCGGCGACTGCTCGATAACTCCGCCCGGTCGTGGGACGACAGCGAGATGCTGTTTTCGTTCCACATCATAGAGAAACCGATCCCGGTACACCAGCTCAGGGAGCTGGAGGGCGATCTCATCGGGAATTATTACGACCAGCACCGGAAAGCCCCGGTGTTCCAGTTCAGGAACGGCGTGTAAGGTCCCCGTTTCCGTGATGCCCGGAGACGGGTGACGGGTCGCTCTCCCGGAGATGCCCCTATCGCCGGGCATGGAACGGGACCGGGAAGATTTTCTTTTTTAACCTGACTAAAACCCTCACCCCGGCAGCAATTTTGGTCGCGACTGCACCGCAGCCAATAAATAACTCCTGTAACCCTATGGCATCCTGATGTCATTATGCCGGAATTAACCATCACCAAAACAACAACAGCCCTGGTGGTCATTGACCTGCAGAAGGGTATCGCGACGCAGCCCACCCACCCGTACTCGTCGCAGGAAGTCGTCAGGAATGCCGCCCGCCTCGTACAGGCATTCCGGAAGAACAATATGCCGGTCTTCCTCGTGCATGTGGTAACCACCCCGGAGACGGCCCTGAAAGTCGAGAGCGACCTGTCCTTCTCGCGTCCCTCCCCTCTTCCGCCGGACTGGTCCGGGTTTCATGCCGGAACTCACCCCGACGGCATCAGACGTCGTGATCGGGAAGAAGCAGTGGGGGGCGTTCTATGGCACCGATCTCGAACTCCAGCTGAGACGGAGGAAAATGGATACGATCGTGCTCTGCGGGATATCCACCGACTTCGGTGTCGAGAGCACGGCACGGTTTGCGTACCAGGTACGGTTTCCAGCAGGTCTTTGCCGAGGATGCGATGTCCTCGCGGTCGGCAGACGGGCACCGGGCGGCTGTCAGCATAATATTCCCCATGATAGGCAGGGTCCGGACGACCGACCAGGTACTTGCCGCGATTGGGTAATTCTTCAAAAACCATCTCATGAGGTCCAAAAAGACTGGAGATGAGTCATGAGAAAATTACCCGAGCCATCCGGGATTATAGAATGTCCCGTCATGTTTATGCGTCGTCTTGTAGAGCTCATATTCACCCTTCGATGCAGCCCTCGCGGTCCGGGCAAGCACTTCCCGGACATCGCCTGAAGTCAGCGGGCTGAACGTCCGTGCTGCCGTGAGCGCCTGGTCGAGTATCCGCATCGAATCACAGCCGGTGATCACGACGCTTGTCGGGAGGTTCATCGCGTAGTGCAGGCACTCGACAGGGGTTACCGTTCCGCTTTCGAGGATGACCCGGTCGCCCATCGGCTTCATCCCGAGCACGCCAACCCCGTCACGCACCAGAGCCGGCAGGACTTTCTTTTCAAAGCTCGCAAAGTGGGCGTCCATTACGTTCAGGGGCATCTGGACCGCATCGAACCGGAAGTTGTGCCGGGCAGCAGTCTCAAGCATCCTCGCGTGAATTACCGGGCTCTTCTGGCCGGTGAACCCGATGTACCGGATTTTCCCCGCGTCCTTTGCCTCGATCGCCGCCTCAAGGGCTCCACCCTCCGCAAAGACCCGCTCCGGATCGTTGATATGGATAATCTCGTGGAACTGGAGCAGGTCGATCCGGTCGGTCCCGAGCCTGTTGAGCGACTCCTCGATCTGGCTGGCGGCAGTCTTCCGTCTCTTCCGTCAATCTTGGTCATCAGGAAAGCCCGTTCGCGGTAGCCGTCGCGGAGCGCCTTACCCATCCGGATCTCGCTCTTCCCGTCATTGTAGTCCCAGCAGTTGTCAAGGAAGGTAATCCCGTTGTCGATCGCGGTGCGGATTATACGGATGCTGTCCGCCTCGGTCACCCCGGGCAGGCCGAGGTGATACCCGCCGAGGCCAATCGCGGATACCCGTTCGCCGGTGCGCCCGAGGGTCCGGGTTGGGACTGTTCCCCCGCTTTCTTTTTCGTTTACCATTCTGTGGAAGACTCTCCTGTAAGGGAGACTCATGGCCGAGCAACTATGAAAAATCTATGGTCTGACGGTCGTTCCCGGCAGCGTTTGATCGGTTTGTCAGGCAACTAGGGCAGCCTGACCGAGCGTCCCTAAAAAATGAGAACGAAATGGTCGTCCGGGAGGTACAAATGCCCGAAGGCACCGGTCCAAAATAAAGATTGCGATTACCCCGGTGACCGATCAAAGCCCTGCCCAGATCAGCCCGACCCTGAATGCTGTACTGTACCTCATCGTCTGAAAAACCAGGGTCCTTATCTTCCAGCTCGCAGAGAGCAGCCGCTTCGGCCTCGCTGCCCTCGCCATACTGCCCGTCACGGAATGCGCCCGCGATATCCACGACATCGAACTCCAGTCTCCGGACCCGTATGAGAGCGTCACGACAGGCCGCGGGAGGGGCCGAGGGAACTTGTCCCGGATCCTGTTGAGTATATCGTTGTCATCGGGCACCGGGCAGGACGGCGGCGACCGGCCCTGCCGGAAGATGAGGGAAAAGGCCGCCGAGACAACCACCGGGTCAAGGGAAGGCGGGGACGTGTACATGGATGAACATCGTCATTTTCCGATAAAAGAACAATGCCCCGGGAACATACAGCCCGGATCGGGAGACCGTAATTTTCAGAGGGAGCATCCTCTCTAAAAAAATTTTACGAAGCAGAAAAAAAAGAAAAAATTTACCGGCGCCGCAGCACGGCAAATGCACCGACTGCAAAAACGCCAAGAAGGGCCGTCATCACGCCGACCGGTGATTTCGCGGTTGTCGGGACGACCTTGGACATGCTCACGAGGACCGGGGTAACCTGGGTACCGGTGACTGTCACGGTCAGCGACTGGTCGGTGTACCCGTCAGCCGGACCATGACAACGTGGGAACCGTCCTGCACGTCTGCGAGGGTGATCGGGGAGATCCCGCGGAAGACATTGTCGAGGAAGACGTTTGCTCCGGCAGGCATCGACGTGATAACAAGTTCACCGGTGGTATCCTTGACCGGGCCGGGGGGACCGGCGCGAGCTGTGCATTGACGGTCACGACCCCGCCACCCCTGACCTGAACAGTCTGCGTGTAGGTCACGAAGTCATCGAGGGTCAGTTGGACAGTGTGGAGGCCGGGCGCGATGCTCGTCAGGTCAAAAGAATCGCCATGCGGGGTCAGGCCCATGTAATGCCCGTCGAGGAAAAGCGATGCCCCCGCGGGATTCGACGTCACATCGATCGATCCGACGGTGGGGGGAGCCGGCGAGAACGTCACGGTGAGCGGTGTCTGGCGGTTTGCATTGATGGTTACGCTCGAGATGAATTCATCATACCCGGACTTCTGGAGCCGGACGGTGTGGCTGCCGGGAGCGAGGGGGGTTACCACTGCCGGGCTCGATCCCCAATAACGGCCATCGACATAGATGTCAGCACCTTTCGGGCTCGACGTTATCGAGAGCGAACCGGTCTGCTGGGGCGTCGTGCTGAGGGTGACCTGTACCGGCTGGGTTACGCCGGCAGGGACATAGACGGTCGTCGTATAGGTCTGGTACCCGGCAAGGCTTACCTGGACGGTGTGGTCGGTGTTTGCCGACACCGACGTGAATGTTGCGGGGGTGTACTGCCATGTCCTGCCATCAAGGTACACGACTGCACCGGTCGGGTAGGAGGAGACGGTGATCGAACCGAGTGTCTGGATGGGGTTCAGGGTCGCATACAGGTGGACGGTCTCGCCGTCTGCTGGCCAGCTGGTTACCTGGCCGGTATAGATGGCGTAGCCGGGCATCCGGACCGAAAACGTGCTGAAGGGAGTGCCGGTCACGGCAACCTGGGTGTTGCAGAAGCCGGATACAATCGTGCAGCCCGATGACTGGTCATCGAAGGAGACGGTCGCACCGTTCACGTTGGCGCTGACCTGGATCCAGCCCTTGCCGCCGCCGATGGGGGGAAGGGTCGGGTACGGGGTCGGCTCGGTGGTGGGCACGGGGACCGGTATCTCAACGAGCGATGCATCGACTGATGCCTGCTCACCGGCACTCACGGTGGTGCTGGTAGAGTACGGCTCGTACCCGTCAAGCGAGATCCTGACGGTATGGGAGATCCCCGCACCGACCTCGCGGCCGACGTTCGGGGTATAGCCCACGTTCATCCCGTCAAGTTCGACGGATGCCCCGGAGGGAGTCGAGGTGATACTCAGCCAGCCAACCAGGGGACCAACGCTTGTAGGTTCCGCTGTCCGTTCATGGGTCGGGGGCGGTGTGGGAACAGTAGGTTCCGCGGTTTCCTGCGTTACCGGGTGAAACGGTGTCTCCTGCGTCACCGGGTTAAGGGTCGGTACGGGAGTGACCGGCTCGAGCGTGGGTTCAACAGGGATTACAGTTTCCTGCGTCACAGGTTCCATTCCCTGCGCCATAACCGGGGCAGCGATGGCGAGCAGGAGGAGAAGACAGAAGAGCAATGCGGTATGCTTCATGGTAAAAACTCTGATAGGTAATACGTCGGGGTTGCTCCTATCTGAAATTTTTGATCCCGTTATTCCCCAAAAAACTGCCGGGCACGGTTGTGGTACATTCCCGCAAGGTTCCGGGCAAAGGCCGCGAGCCCGGGATTGATCCGTACGAGGCCGTATACGAGAACGAAGAGGAATGCGATAGCAATCCCTTCAGCAAAGACATTGTGCGCCCAGAAAAAATTTGCATCACCGGTGCCCGTGGGATCCGGGAACGAGGAGAACCACCGGTCTGATGTCGCGATGAACACGACCGAGACCCGCAGGAGGTTGAGGACAGCAATAACCGGGACCACGAAGATGAAAGAGAGCAGCACCTGGCGGCGGGTGAGACCGGCTGCCCCGTATGCGACACCGAGCATCATCGCGATCGCAAGGATCCCCGTGCAGCCCGGGATGATCTGGTTCACAAACCCGTTCTCCGCCATGATGTCCCCGGCAAGCATCACGGGATGATGGCCGAGAGCGGTGATCAGGGAAAACGAGAGGCTGATGACGAGCGAGACCAGGCCATCCCGGAGTACCGGGACCATCGCGAACGGCACGAAGATCAGGGTCGCGACAGCCGCGGTCTTTGAAAGCTGCAGGGCGACCGGGTCTTCACGCAGGAGCCGTTCGACGGTTATTGCCAGGAAGGGCAGCGAGAGGAGTGCAAGGATGGGGTAAACAAAATTATTCTCCTGGAGGTACGCTGGTACTTCGGACCAGAGGTTGAGCACGATAAAACTCCAGCCGGCAGTTGCGGCAACTTTCTGCCACCGTCCTGCAAAAAAGAAGACAACGAATGAAAACAATGCTGCAATGACGAGGAGGTCGCTCATGACAGGACGGTTATGACCCGGATTTTCTTTTCCGGCCAGTTAAAACGGTAAAAATACCCCGCCGCTCCTGTCGCTTTTGGTAAAAGCCCGTCACTTCTTTCCTTTCGCGCTGTCGTACCCGCACTGGTTGCAGGAATAACTCCCGTCCGGCCGGATCTTTAACTTGGTTGTCTGGCACTTATCGCAGATCGGGCGATCATGTTTCACCCGTGTAGTTGGTTTTTCGGTTACCATGGAGATTGATAGTCGATTTCCCTATAAAGAGATGCCGTCGTGCGTGCAGGAAAACGGTTTCCCTGAATGGCAACCGCAGGCCGCCGGGATCCCGGATCACGCAGGTTTATTACCGAACCCGCCTACAATCCGGGCAACCATGAACCTCCGGCATGAACAGGTACTTACCGTTACCATTCCCGAACCGTTCGATTTTACGCTGACCATTGCAAAACCCGCAGGCTGGCACTGGTCAACGCCAAAGGAGGTCTTTGAAGGCGGCACGCTCTGGACCGGAGTCAGGATTGGGAACATCCCGGTCGGGCTCGTCATGAACGCGACGAAGAACAAGGTCCGGGTCCGGGCGTTCACCGGATCCCCGCTCACGAAACCGGATATCAGCGAGCTGGGTGACCTGATCCGTACGGGTCTCGGGGCAGACGAGGATCTCGCCGGGTTCTACCGTTTCGCAGAGAAGAACCCGTACTCAAAATCGCCGTACGTGATCACCCCGGTATGCGGATAGGCCTCCTCGATGACGTTTTCGGGAGTGTCACCCTCGCCATTCTCCTCCAGATGGCACCCATCGAACGGAGCGAGAAGATGATGGATGCAGTCCTCGACCTCGCCGGAACAAGGATTTCTTTCGCGGGAAAAGAGGTCGTCCTCTGGCCCCGGGCTGATGACATCGCAGGGATTGACCCTCTCATCCTCAGGAAAAAGGCGATGCTCGGGTACCGGGCAGAGCGCCTCGTGAAGGCGGCGCAGTATCTCGTGGAACACCCGGTTTCTCTCAGGGAACTCGCCGGAATCCCGGAAGAGGAGGCCATGAAGACCCTCACCGCGATCCCCGGTATCGGAAGGTACTCGGCGGCGATCATCTTCGGGCAGTCCACCCCGCCTATCGACGCGTGGAGCGTCGTCATCATGAGCGAGACTCTACGAGAGCAAAACGCCGGTGAATTCCCGGGCGGAAATCGCGCGGATACAGGACGCACTTTCCGAACGATGGGGGAAGTGGAGCTGGCTTTCGTTTGCGTACATCCTCAACGATATCGACAATCTCGCGAAAGTGTACCCGCTCTCGCGGATACGGTAAACGGGCAGGCTGTGTACCCCGTAATCCCGTCGGAGAAAAATGTTTCCGGAGCAAGATGTTTTTCTAGTCCCGGCAATAATATTTGCGCGACTCAACTTTGACAAACCGTGGTACTCAGCGTGCGGTATTCTTTGCAGCGATCCTGATCGTCGCCGTCTTACTCTCGGCTGGATGTACGAGCACAGAGACACGGGCAGCGCAGCCAACCCCCGTTGCCTCGTTCCAGCCGGGCCAGGTCCTGCAGGGTATCGGCGACGTTACCGGACAGGGAATCGTACCGCAGGGCGTGCCGCGTGCGGTGATCGATTCCATCACGTTCACGGTTGCCCTTACCCCCGGCACGAAGTCCATTGACCTCGATAACCTCACGGTCGTCTACGCGGACGCGGTCAGGACCCAGACCCTGGTCTCGGTCGCGGGACTTCGCGGAGACCCCCCGAAAGGCGCCTGGGGGATCCTTTCCATTTCCCACCAGGCGGGCAACCAGAACGACCGGCTGAGGACGACGAACAGGCAACTATCAGGATCTGCCCGGCAACCCCGGTAATCCCGGGCCAGCTGATAACGATCGTGGTAAAGCCAAAGGAAGGCCAGCCCCTGACCATCCGGAGGACGGTTTCGAGCGCCGTGACACCGGGGGACAACATTCTCGGCAGGGTATAGTACCGTTTTTCGCATTCAGCCTGTCGTAGCGCTCTTTCCTTATCGAAACAGGATGGCACGTGCGGGCCGTAATTCCCGGTAGAAAAAAATTATCGCGGTTAACTTCTAAAAGAGAGCCAATGAAAGACGATACGCGCTGGATGGTCATCGCAGGGATCGGCCTCATAACCCTCTCCCTCGTGATGTACACTGCCCATTACCTCATCTTCCAGGACTCCCACCACCTGTGGATTTTCTTCATGGGAGACCTCGCATTCATCCCGGTAGAAGTCCTTATCGTCACCATCATCATCGACCGGACCATAGATTCGCGGGAAAAACAGCAGCGCCTCGAAAAACTCAATCTCGTAATAGGTACTTTTTTCTCCCGTATCGGAAATCCGCTCCTCGCGAAGCTCAGCAGCGCAGACCCGGAACGGGAAAATATTGGTGCCAGGCTGGTAATTGACAATGGCTGGAAAAAAGAAAATTTTAACTCGGTTCGGTCATTCCTCGAAAAACATCCCTGCAGCATCGTGATTGACAAAATCGACCTGGAAAGCATGCGTGAGTTCATGGTAAGTAACGAAAACTTCGTGCTCAGGATAGTCGAGAACCCGACGGTTTTTGAGCACGAGTCCTTCACCGATCTCATCCTCGCGCTTGGCCACGCTACGCAGGAACTCCGGATGCGGAAGGACTTCACAACGCTCCCCGACGCGGATATGGCTCACCTTGAAAAGGATCTCCAGCGGGTATACAGTCAGCTCGTTGTCGCCTGGGTAAAATACATGGAATATCTCATGGCAAATTACCCGTACTTGTTCTCGATAGCCATGCGTACTAATCCATTCGATAGTTCAGCATCGGTTGTCATCGGGAAAAATCCCTGATTTTTTTGGGTTGTAACGTACAAAAGTGCGGGAATTACCCGGCCACCCGGGAATTACTATTCCATGACAATGGGATGCCGGGAGTCTGGTCCCGGGATACAAGTCGGGCGAGTCCAGGGGATCCAGTGCGAAAACAGGGATCCCCAATACGGTAAATGGTCGGAAAAACGCGTCGGCAACAAGGAAAAATAAAAATGACCTGGCCAGTCCCGCAAGGTATTTTTATAACAAGACGGCAGAGAGGAGAAGGAGAATCAATATACTCATTCCCTCTTCACCAGTACCAGATAGCGGTAATCATCCCCTTCCGGAAATAAAAATGAGCAGTCCCGTCCCAGCAATCCCGGCTTTTCGGCACACAAGGAAAGGAATCAGCGACGGCAGGAACGTGGGCAGGTTCGCGTTGTTGTTAGTATTCGCACTCGTGAGCCTTGCCCTCCTCGCCGTCGTCCCTTCGCAGGCCGGGACGATCTATTCCGGCGGGAGCCCGCAGCTCTCGGCGGCAATCGCCGGTTCCAACGAAGTGAACCCGGAGACGATCTCAATCTCTCGATAATGGTAAGAAACACCGGGCTCAACCCCGAAAAATTCGTCGCACCCAGCAATATCAACCGGGAGGAGCCCCCGAACCTGGCAAAATCCCTGACGATCGCCCTGCTCAACGGGGATGCGCCGGTTGTGATAAAGTCCGATCCGCAGATGGTAGGCGATCTTCCGGGAGCGGCGAATGTAACGGCGAAGTTTAACCTGAAGGTAAATACCGACGCACCGGCCGGGACATACCTGCTCCCCCTTGCATATCGTTATACGTACCTGTATTCATCGGACGTTTACGACAATTCTACGATCAAAAATACCTACCGGTCGGGGGAAGGGACGATCGACATTATGCTGAAAATAAAACCCGATATCGCCATCGATGTCCTGTCCGCGACCGCAGAAAACCTGGATGCCGGTTCGGGGGGGTATGTCGACCTGACGATCCGCAATGCAGGCTATGATTACGGGCAGAATACCGTCGTAAAGATCCTCAGGAACGGGAACAGCCCGATCCAACCAAACGACAGCAGCGTCTTCATCGGGGATTTCCCCCCGGGCGCTGTCGCCAGCTGCCGAGTACCGGGTATTCGTTGCTCCTGAAGCCCAGCCACAGGTCTATCCCGTCGACGTTGTCGTCATGTACCGGAATTCTTACGGGGATTATGTAATGTCACGCAGCGACACGGTCGGGCTCCCTGTCAGGGGCAAGGTGGATTTTGCCGTCGTTTCAGATCCTGTGGAGATGAACCCGGGGAGCAAGATGATGGCAAGAGTGGTATACCGGAATACCGGGGCAGCCCCGGTATACAGCGCACAGGCGAGGATCGTCGCTGTTCCGCCATTCACGACGAGCGATGATATTTCGAGCCTGGGAGACATCCCACCGGGCGCGTCGGCGGTTGCGACGTTTGGCCTGACCACCGACAGCACGGCAACCATCAAGGAGTACGGCCTGGATTCTGAGGTTCCGGTACCGGGATGCTATCAACAATTCTTATGTTTCCGATTCCATAGAGGTCAGGGTAAATGTCACGCGTGAGGGAGGGCTGAGTGTAATCGCGACCAATCCGGTGTACCTCTCGATCACCATCCTCGCTGTAATTGTTGTCATTATGCTCGTGTTCCGCTTCCGGAAGAAAATTCAGCAGAGGATCCAGCTGGAGATGAGAAAGGGCAAGTAATTTTTGAGAGGTTTTCTTTCAAAGAAATGCTATTTTTTCTGGTTGAACTCAGGAATTTTGGAAACAATATCGGATTTGCTGTAAAACGACCGCACTTCTTTTTTAAATTCTTTACATTGATCCGTGAACTTTGATGGGGCTGATGCCCCCATACCCCCTTGCGATGCACGCCGCCGCCCCCGAAGGGACGCGCCCGCGGCGGATTCAGGCCTGAAATTTATTAGTAAATAAATAATTAATTAAACAACGCTGCCCCGCCGTGCCTTGGAGAGGCCCTGATGGAGGTGGACCTCTGAAATCAAAATATGATATCTCAACATACCATTTTACGGGTAATTTTTTTGGTTAACAATGAGAAAAAAGATAGTAATGAAAAAAGAAATCACTCTTTTAATTTTGACGGCTTGTTCGACCACAACCCGTGCTGGTCACAATAGACACGGGCTTTAACATCGGTAGTAGTACCCGGAAAACTCGCTTCCGGAGCATCGCCCGGCTTCAGGCCCTTGACCGAAAGATTGCTGCCGTCGGCAACTTCGATCCACTGGAGGTAATGGTCCTCTGTCATCGGGTTGTCCAGGCCGCCGACTTTTACGGTGATGCCGGTTTTTGTTTTCTCAATAACCGGCACATGGCTGTTCTTCCCGGGTTTTCCGCCCTGTTCAACCAGTTTCTCCATAAGCTGGTCACAGCAGATAGTCCGGCGACCGCCGTCGTGAAGGATCATGATAACTTTCCCGCACAGGTCACATTTCAGCACTTGCATCATAGATTTCACCAAGGGAACCAATGTATAAAAAGCATTTCATATTTGTCTTAAAAAACCCGGAACTGGAGAAAACCGGGCCAGTACAAGATATTTGCAAAATCCGAAAACCCGGTTTTGAGCGGACGAAAAGGAGAGGGCGAACGAAAAAACATCCTCAGGTTTTACCCGAAGAATGGCCTCATGGCCAGCAAAACAAAAGGGAAAAACCGTAAGAGCGGAACCAATATCGGCATCCGGAACGAATGTCCATTCGCAAAAAGGAGCATGTCATGGCAAATCTTACCGTTGTCGCAAAAATCAGGGCAAAAGCGGATACTGCAGAATTCGTCCACGGGGAACTCAAAAAACTCATCGAGCCGACCTGCACGAAAGATGCCGGATGCATCAACTATGTTCTGTACCTGGACCGGAACGATCCGCTGGTCTACTTCTTCCTTGAGACATGGGAGAGCGAGGAACTCCTCAACAGGCACCTTGACTCGGACCATTTCAGGACATTTTCCCGGGCTACCGAGGGAAAGGTGGAACAGACCGAGGTTCATCTCCTGACAAAAGTCGGGTGACTGTTCTTTTTTTGACTGGATTTTTACCGGGACCAGAACCTGAAATCCCCGGATTTTGTTACATTACTCCCCGATAGAAAGCGAGGCGCTCTACGTATGGGCGGACTGCTTCGATGAGCAGCTCCTGTTCTTCGTTTGCCATCGGTTTGGGATTTTTTCCCCACTGCGCAAGGAGCCGGGCCTCTTCCGGTGTTGAACATCCGACGATAATAAGATCCACATCCTGGGAAAGGGCGAAACGGATGAGATTTTCCGGCGTGAGCCCCGCATCAGGGAACAGGTAATTTCCCGCACCCAGGACTTTCATCCCGATGACGCCGATACCCCGCTCCCGTGCAGCCGGGATCACCCGGTCAAGGAATCCCCCGATAGCGGCCTCGACCGGGTTGACGGGGAGAAGGACCGAATCGAGATCCCAGTGGGTAACGGCGTGAAGCAGGATTGCCGGGTCATGGTGTCCCGTCACGCCGATCCCCCGGGTCTTCCCGGTCTCCCGGGCTTCGTAAAAAGCGGAGAGCGCCCCGCCGGGACGTTCGATCGCACGGATGTCGCTCGTGTTCCGGACATCGTGGATCTGCCAGAGTCCAAGGGGGTCACGCCCGAGCCGGGCCAGGGTCCGTGCGAGATCGGCGTCAGCTCCTTTTCCATCCCGCTGGGCCGATTTGCTGGTCTGGAATGTTGATACGGTCCGTTCAGGGTAATGTCTCCAGAACTGCCCGAGATATTCTTCGCTTCCCGCATACGCCGGGGCGGTGTCGAAGTACCGGATCCCGCTGTCGAATGCGGCACCGAGCACGGACACCGCCTCCTTTTCCCGGCCCTCAGGTCCTGAGCACGCCTTCACCGCCAAGCCCGACCCTCGCGTTGCTCCCCAGAAGTACCCTGAGCCTGCTGTCCGCTGCCATGCTGACAACCTGATATTCTCAGGCCAATAAAACCTTTCGTCAGGGCGAACCTGTTCCCTTACGGAATGTATCAAAAAAGGGCACAGTAGAAACGCATATGAAAGAGAGTTCACACCAGAACTATGAAAAATTTGTAAAATGAAAGGGAATATTGCGATGGTCCCCCGCCACAGGGCCCCTCCGAGGCACGGAGGCAACGTTGTTTTTTCCTTTTTTTGGTTATTAATCGTAATTGATCCGCTGCGGGGGCGCCCCTTCGGGGGCAGCAGACTTTATCGCATTTGGGGGCATGGGGGTTTCAACACCCATCATAATTAAGGGATATTGTTAATTTTCACAGGAAATCATTTTTTTTTTGAAGAGACGATATCCCCCAGGAGGGGGGGGCGAAGTGCAGTGACATCCGTCAAATAACGGGTAATCTGCCGTTATTACAATTGGGGCTTCATAGCGCGGGCAAAGCCCTAGAGAGCGTCACCGATTCTGATGATTTTCCAGAGCACAAAAAAGTAAAATTTTTAGTATCCGCTGCCGCCGTAATAGTTCAGCGTCTGCGTGGCGGAGGGAGTTGGGGTCGCAGTCGGAGTCGGGGTAACAAACGCAGGGAATGTACCCGTGATGTTTGCGACGCTCCAGAGGTTGTTGAATCCCTGGCAGGTTGTTGCCCCGGGGGCAGTATCGCCGGAATAATAGTAGAGCGGCCTTCCCATGAATGAGGTCTGCTGGACACCGTCAGCCCGGGTAACCGTGCTGAAATCCGTCGCCTTCAGGACCGAGGGTGCAACTATGGTACCCGCGTTGAAAGCAGGCCATTTAGCGAGGCAGGTGCCGGTGCAGGTGCTCGTCCCGGCGGTATCCTTTGCAAAGACGTAGAGAGACTTTCCGGTGTTGTCCGTGAGGAAAGCTCCAAGCTTCGGGGTCCATGCAATCATCACAGTGTAATCGGGCTTTGCCACGTACCAGGTCTTCAGGATATTTTCACCCTTGACATCCCCGGGTGCCTTGTCGTTCAGGAAATAGTAGAGGGGCCACCCGTTGTACGTGGTCTGTTGTGTCCCGTCTGTTCCGGGAAATGGATGAGAAATCAGCCGGGTTAAGCGGGGGAGAGACGACAACCTTGTCAACCGAGAAGATCGGCCAGAACTTCGTGCAGTTTGCCGCGGTGTAGCAGGTGCTCGCACCGCTCGATGGTACATCGGTAATGAAGTGGTACAGGGTCATACCGTTTGCGTCCGTCAGTATTTTGCCAAGCGTTGAGTCCGCCACCCTGACATTATCAGCAGGGGCAGTCGTTGTCGGCAGGGCAGTCGGCTGGGGACTGTTCGGGACGTTCATCACGGGCTGGGAGCAGCCTGCAATAAATAATGCCAGAAGGGCACACGACAGAAGAATAACGAATGCTGTATTTCGCATGGGTTCACCTTTCTTTGGTTACGGTGCAAATCCCGGGCAAATTATATAAAAGTATTCCCATTCAGAATTCCTCCTCCGCATTCAGTCACAAAAAAGAAAACGGGTAATCTTCCCGCTTAAACAAACCGGTACCGGTCTTTCGGGACGGTTATCACGAATCGTGCCCCACGGTCGGGATTGCCGGTTTCCTGAATCGTCATGCCGGAAAATTCAAGCACGTCGTGCACGAAAATCAAGCAGAAATCCTCATGTTTCAGGAGAGAGGCCGGGAACAGGTCAGATTTTTTATTTTCCGGGATCGGCGGCCCGTTATCTTCATAGATCAGTTCCAGGGCATCGGCTTTTTTCACAAAATGCAACTGTATTTCCGGACAGTTTTTCCTCCGCTTGACAGAATAACAGATGAGGTGCGAGATCATCGTTTCAAAGGCAGGGTCCACAAACAATTCCAGCGTATCCACTTCAAGGTTAACCTGGAGGTTTTCATTTTCCATGAGGGATACGACCCGGGAAATCTTATCCCGGACGCCGATCCAGCGGTGAGGCTGGCTCCCGATATCCTGGTATTCCCGGGTGCACTGCAGGAGGTCGTGTATCTGCCTGAGGACATGCTCTTCTGCTTCGATACAGTTCCTGCCGGTTTTTTCCTGGACAACATCTTTTGAGAGTTCCACATATCCACGCATACCGGTTATCTTATTCTGGATCTCATGCCACGCAATTTCGCCCATCAACCGGAGTTTCCGGCGTGCCAGGTGAAAGTCCTGCTCGATTTTTCGTTGTTCGGTGCTATCGGACACCGACTCGACGGCACCGATTACGTAACCGGCCGGGACCTGATAACTGAGGCGGAAAAATGCAACCACCGTCCGGACTTTCCATAGTGAGGGGAAAAAATCGTCGTTTCAAGGCTGTCGCGATGGGGTGTCTCTCCATAGTAACTCCACGGACCATTGCTGGGATCCCCGGACTTATTGTCAACAAGGAGATCCGCAAGAGAAGGTCGATCCGAACCGTAGAGGTCAACCCAGTCCCGGACATTCCCGATGACCTCCGTGCTTTTTATCCCGGTCAGGTCCTCCATTGCCGGGTTCCAGGCAATGATGCGGTGGTTCCGGTCGATCAGGAACTTCGCGTCAGGAGTGATCCGGGTGAATTTGGCAAACGCTGAAAGTATAGCTTCAGAAAAATCCGGTTCCTGTTTTTTCTCCGCGGCCCGGTCAGGACTTCGGTGAAGCGGTTCAATCTGTTGTACCATTTTTATTCCCATTTTTCCGCCTTTCTGAGGCATAGTTGGATTGTACCCGATTTTCCTGTTGAATCATCAGGGTCAACCTATTCTTTCAGGACACCTGTCCTGGATATCGGATCATTTCACGCACAGCTCGGGCATCTTGATCCAGAGCAGGAATAACGGTAAAAGTGCGCGAACGGGTTGGATGTGAAAGCCTGCCGTTCACACACTACATAATGATCTACGGGTAGAATAGGTATATTATAAACCGTCTGTTCGATTACAACGCGGTTAAAAATTTTAATGGCGTTGTAACCAAAACCGGTTCCGGAGTCCGGCATAAAAAGCGCGAATCGTACCATTTTGCCGGAGTAATCGCAGGGATTTTTCTCATTTCTTTTTATTCTATTCTTCTGGTTTTTATAGTTGGGTTCATAAAAATTTAAGGTCAAAAGATAGCCATTTTTAAAATCTGGGTGAGATTCTGGAGCGGAATCAGAAAAAACAGATAGGTAATTTTTTCTCTATGCGTGACAATGACACTATTAATCAGAATCTGAGTCATTATGAGCGATCTCTTAAGCGTAATTTCTGCATCCGACAAGCGCCGGAACCTCCTGATTCTCTTAAACAGCGGGCCACGGGAATGGGATGAGATCAAAACACTGCTCAGGGTCACCTCAACCGGCATGCTTCCCCAGGTGAAAATTCTCGAAGAGGAACATCTCATAGAAAGAGACGGGAAAAAATTCTCGCTTACACCGATGGGAAAAATCCTCACCAGCCACATGGAACCGCTCGTCAGGACCATGGATGTTTTCGACAAGCATAAAAAATTCTGGAACGATCATTATCTCGACGCACTTCCTCCGGAGATCCTTTGTGATATCCGGGAACCTGGGCAACTACCGGATCATCGAAAATTCAGACGAAGAGATTTTCGATATCAACACCTTCCTCCACAATATCGCAGGAGCAAAATCGGTCAGGGGTATCTCCCACACGATCCACCCGAAATATCCCAGTTTTTTCCTGAGCATGGCGCAGAAAAAAGTAAATGCGTCGTTGATTTTAACCCCGGGGGTCTTCAAAATCATGAAGGAGAAATACCATGACGCCCTTGAAGCAGGGCTGAAGATCAAGACCGCCAGTCTTTACGTGTCCAGAAAGGACATCAAGTTCTCGTTTATTGTCACGGAATCGTATTTTTCAATCTCATTATTCTATGCTAACGGGGTTTTTGACTCGAAGAACGATGTTGTCAGCAATGACCCCCCGGCCCTTGCGTGGGGCGACCGTATCTTCGAGTATTTCCTGTCACAGTCAGACCGGGTAACCAGCCTCGATTAGGCCGGCCCACAGGACCGGGAGCGCGAGGGCGATCGCCGATTCCCAACTGATTGCAACCTCCCGCATCTTCCGGAAGAGGATTGATGGTTTCGTCTCAAATGACGGTGAGTATACAACAAGGAAGGATACAAGGATAAGAAGCCCGGTGGCGAGCACGACCCACTCGTTGTAGATGAGGTTCACCACAATCGAGTAAAACATGAACGCGTGAACACCGAGAAGGACCAGGATAAGGATGACTTTTGTCCTCCCTTCCCCAAGACAAGCCGGAAGGGTCCGGAGTCCCGCCGCAGTATCCCCCTCGATATCCTTAAAGTCGTTCACGCACGACGTGACGAATGTTTTCATTCCGAAGAACAGGAAAATCACGAGGACCAGGACGATTCCGGTGCTCCACCGGCTCACGATCAGGGCGATCGTTCCTCCCCAGCTGATTCCCGTGACGATATTCTTAATCCCTGCACCTCCTTTGAGTTTCAACGAAAACGACCCGATATGGATTCCGTTCGTGTAAAAGTACCCAACGATAAACGGGAAAAACGGGGCGAGATAAATCCCTTCTGATGCAAAGATCGACATCCCGATGAGAAACGTAACGATGACCGCTATGAACCCGGTTTTCCGGTCAGATCCCAACAGGTCTGCCCGGTTAATCGCATCTTCTTTGCAGTCGAATGCACGGTCCAGCGTATAGGTGGCGTAAATGATCAGGGCACCGGCGATATACACCGGGATGTTTGCTGCAATACCCGTAAGGAGGAATGCAATGTGAAGCCGCAGTCCTCCGGAAATTGCGACGACCGTCGATGAGTTGAGGAGTCGCAGTGTAGGTGTGGCTAAAAGTGTCACACCATAAAAAATTTTCACGCGACGCTTTATTATAACCTCATGAAATTTTTTAGCCCCATTAAAATTATTTTGGAATTTACCGGATTAATCAGAATATAATAGTGATGAAATTGTTGTTCTGGCGCACAGGGAATTTTGTCACAATAACCGGAATTATTGGACCGTGGAGACGAGATTTGGGTTTAAAATAGGACAAAATGCAAAAAAACGGTCTGGGGTTTCCACTAATCAAAAAAATGACTGGATATTCATAAAAATAAATCATCAAAAAATTATTGAAAGGGGAAAATTACTGTGTACCTGAATCTGCGATCACACTCCAGGCCCGCGAGCCCTGGCTCAGTGATTTTTTCTGATATTCTGATGCCCTCACATTTTTTCCATCTCATAAATTACTTCAGTAACCCGAGCGCCTTTTGGATCCTTTGGAACAGGGGTCGTTTTGGCCGCCTGCAGTAGGGCAGTCCACCCTCTGCGTGTGCTGCTTCGCATTCGTCGCAGAGCATGTGGCGCTTACAATTAACCTTTGGACAGGGACAATCTTCCCGGATAGTTGGGGGCATTCAGGCTGCCTTATATCATTTTTTTAACGCATCATACTTTGGTCGACAAGCGATGGAATCCCGGGTATGATTTTTCATGGGTGTATCCGTCTCACAGGATTTCAATCCTGAACTCTGTGAACCATCCCACATCCCTCACTCCGACGTGCCAACCATGGTATTGTCAAGTGCGAAGAGCTGGAATTCTGAGGTCACGTACAGGTGACGTTCCTCTTCGGGATCTCCCCGTGCAGCGACAACCCTGCCGATGAAAACCGTGTGGTCCCCGGTCTCGAACTCGCCGATAACCACGCACTCAAAAGCCGCGACGGAACCATCGATGGTTGGAGCACGGACTTCCTTTGAAGGTATGAACGACAGTCCCGAAGTCCGGGTCTTATCAGAGTCACGGCCCGAAGTCGTCCCGCACACCCACGCTCCTTTTTCCTGCATTGCACTGGGATAGTTTACAACAAACTCGCCGTTCTTCCGGATGCCCGCGTGAGAGAACCGGCTGTGATCGATCGAGACGAGGATGAGGAACGGTTCGAACGAGGTCCGGGTCACCCACGAAACCCCAAGGGCATTCGGTTTGCCGGATTCATCTTGGCACGTTACGACGGTATACACCATCGGCGCCGATCGGGCAAAGGCTTCATTTTCAGAGAGTTTCTTCATCATAGGCAGGTACGTCCGGATAGTGATCGGGAGAAGGGTCGATAATAGTTGCGGTGAAAATTTTTGATTTCAAGGGGATTATCGTATGCAGAAGAATGCCGGTTCCCGCGCCACAAAAAAAATTTCTTTCCAAAAAATTCCCTGACAGCGAACCTGTTTTTAATTTTAATTATTATTTTGAAATTATTTTTCAAATCCGGCAATTTGATAAGATTTTTATACCCCATTAGTTCCACTGGAGATTTTGCGTTAAAAAACCCTGATTCTGCATTGCGGCAAGGAAATTCTATTGATATACCAACTGTTTTTGTAGTGGAAGCATATGCAAACCATTAATCCAGCTGCTGGAAGCGTATGGTTTGCCGGATCGGAAAGACATAGTCCCGGGCGACATTGATGGAATACGACGTGCACCATTGATCAGAAAACGACACCGGATATGTCGTTTAAACTGCCGGTAGGTTTATACGAAACCCATTCACTGCGTTTCACGGTATCACGATCAACCCCTATCTGAGAAATGGCCGGAACGCAGGGCTCGCCAGTTTATCTGCAATCTTATCGGGACCGGAATGACCGTGATGTATTTTGCCCGGGAAAAAGGAACCTACCATCTACAGCAAAATCGGAGATGAGCGCATGACGGGGATTATCGAGACACATAACCTGGTAAAAAAATTTGGCGATACGACGGCAGTTGACGATGTAACCCTCACGGTTAACCAGGGAGCCCTCTTTGGCCTGCTCGGCCCCAACGGATCGGGTAAGACCACCATGATCAAGATGCTGACCGGCCAGGTCCGCCCCACATCGGGAAATGCAAGCGTTCTCGGGCTCGACCCGGAAGACAACCCGATCGGCGTGAGAGAGCGGGTCGGGATAATCCCGGAACAGGAAACGCCGCCGAGCTTCCTGACCGCCACCGAGTACCTGGACTTTGTCGGCGAAGTCAGGAAAATCCCAGACGTACAGGAAAAAGCCGACTGGTGGTTTGACTTCCTCGAGTTTTCCGACAAGCGGGATGTTCTGTGCAAGGATCTTTCCCGGGGGACACGACAGAAACTCATGTTCACCCAGGCCTTTCTCCATAAACCAACGCTCGCCCTGATCGACGAACCGCTCATCAACTTCGACCCGATCATGCAGACAAAGTGAAGGATTATCTTGCGCAGTACGTGAAGGAAGGCAATACGATCTTCATATCGACCCACATCCTCGAAATTGCCGAAGAGATCTGCTCGGAATTTGCCATCCTCCACAAGGGAAAACTGCTCCACTCCGGCCCGGTGGCGGATGTAAGAGGGCGCAACCAGCACCTTGGCGAGTTCTTCCTCTCCCTCGTCCGGAAGGATGGCCATGTTTAAGCTTTTCACCAGCATGATGAAGGAAGAGTGGCGCATTCATTCCACGATATTCGGGAGCCTGAGCTTCGCCCTGTTCCCGGTCATGATCTTCGGGATAGCGTTCATGGGCTCGTTTCTCATCCCGCTCTTCAGGCTTGTCGTCCCGATCGGCGACCTTCCGATGATAATCCACGCCATTTTTGTTCTGCTCGGGATTATGGTCGGGGCGTTCGGGCTCATCGGGACACGAAGCGATGAACCGGCGGTTCGGTCAGGCGAGCCTTCTCGCCTATTCTGCCCGGAGCCTGCCACTCTCCGAACGGACGATCTACTTGAACTTCGTCGTTAAAGATACCGTGTACTACTTTATTCTCTGGGTATTCCCGTTCGTTGCGGCTTTTTCATCGCATCCTTCTTCATTTCGATCCCGGTCACCCTGCCGCTTCTCCTCCTCCTCACCCTGACCCTTGCATTCCTGAGTGGCCTTGCCGGGGTTTTCCTCCTCTCGACGATTTATGCCGTGTCAAAGCCGGTCCTTATCGCGCTTCTTGTTGTCGTAACCCTCGCCGGGGCGACGATGTACCTGTCGTACGGGATAAGCCCCGGCGTCTTCTTTCCCCCGCTCGTGCTCTTCCACGCGTTCTCGTACCTGACCCTGCTCATCGCCATTGTAGCGATCCTTGTCCCGTTCGTTATTGCAGTCGGGCTCTTCACCACGGAGACTGCAGGAACAACTGAACACTATTCAAATTCCATCGGACCGTGGGTGAAACGTCTTGGATTTTTCCCAAATCCCCCGCTTGCCGCAAAAGACCTGATTGATCTCCAAAGGAGCGGCAGTCTCGTTGGCCAGACGATCTTCTCATTCCTGATCCCCCTCGGGCTTCTCTGGTTCCTGCTGTCGGTGCTGACGCGCCGGCTCTTCCCCCGGGGGAGTCCTGCTGCTCTTTGCCATCCTGACAGGAGTAATCGCGTCCACGATATACACGTGGATCACCATGTTCGACACGTTTGATTCGTATGCGGTCCTCCCGATCAGTGTGACCACGCTTCTGACCAGCAAAATCTGCAGCTTCTCTGTACTGCAGATTATCCCGACGGTGTTTATCGCAATAATTGCGATAGCCTCCGGCCAGGCAGCATATCTCATCCCGGCGCTCGTCCTGTGTCTCGGGGTTTCGTTCTATTCGCTCGGGGTCACGGTCTGGCTCACCGGACTCTCCCCGAGCGTGCTCGTGTACCGATGCAAAAGTCCTCCTGAGTTACCTCTTCCTTGTCGGCATCGCGATCATTCTCGTCATTGCCCTGTCGTTCATCAACCCGTATTATGCCGTAGGGGCGGTCCTGCTCGGCATCCCGGCGTGGGGACTCATCAGGCTGGGGTTCAAAAAATGGGAGGACAGCGAACAGCCGGCATTCTAGCGGCACAAACGATAAATACCGGAAATATGTATAAGGTGCGACGGTAGTCCGGTATTTTACCGGGAGATTTCATGACTGACTTTGTAGAAGTGGCAAAAGTAACCGATGTGCCCGAAGGGACCTTGAAAAAGACAAAAGCCGGGACCCGCGACCTCCTTCTCGCCTGTTCCGGGAACCGGTACTATTGCGCAGACAACCTCTGCCCTCACCTCAGCGGTGATCTTTCACAAGGGACCCTTCAGGGCACTGTTCTAACCTGCCCGGTACATCATTCGCAGTTCGATCTGAGCGACGGGCATGTTGTCCGTTGGACGGACCTGACCGGCATAAAGCTCGTCCTTGCAAAAAACGTGCGCCATCCCCGGCCCCTCAGTATGCACCCGGTAAAAGTTGAAGGCGATAAAATTTTAGTTGCACTTTGATTGCATGGTTGGTCGGATACCCCGGATTCTCCCTTTCCACAAACGTTTTTGCGGGACCCGTCGCACATTCAGGAACAGGTATGGATGATCTCACCTTTGAAGGGATAATCGGGATTCACCAAACGGTTATGAAAAAAACGGGCGGCGACACCCGACTGCTGTCTGAACCAACTCTTCACGAGCTGGTTTTCCGTGTCAATGGTGCAGAGGACGTTTTTCGGAAAGGCGCGATGGCCGCCTTTTTGATCGCGGCATACCCGCCATTCCGGGAAGGAAATGAAGGAACCGCCCTCGGCCTGGTCAAATTCATCCTGTCCCGGGAGGGGTATATTCTTGCTGGTGACGCTGGCGATTTTTCCCGGCTGATGCAGGGTGTGGCTTCATTCGAAGTCGAGCAGGAAGATATTGAAAACTGGCTGCACACCCACCTGCGAAATTCCTGAATTTCCGGGCAGACTAAATCATTGTTTAACTATCCACAAGGGATCCGGAAACCCGGATGATAGATTTTGGAACCTTTTTTAAGGTATTATCAGGAAAACTGTGATGATGACAGATATTCTTCCCGGCCCGGATGCGACAACCGATGTCCCGTCAAGGCTTCTCACTGGAATTTTCTGGGGATTTCTCGGGGTTGCCGTTGTGCTTGCCCTGTCGATCCTCGCCATACCGGGAACTACGTTCCTTACGATCAGCAATTATTTCCAGATCCTTGTAGCGATCGCCGGTGCGCTCACCCTCGTTTTCCTCTATAACCGTGCCGGACAGCCGGGCTACCTGCTCTACGCCGCCGGAGCCCTCGGGCTCTGGGGTGCCTCGAATATTGCCTGGTACGTCAATGTCCTTTTCGGGAGAAGATCCGAAGTGTATCCCGGCCTGATAGATATGGGGATAATTGCGTCTATCCTCATCCTCGGGATCGCATACCAGCACGCATTCTCCCGGCGACAGGTATCACCCCGCGTCCTGCTCGGTATTCTTGCAGTCATGCTCATCACCCCCGTCGCGATAATCGCGACGAGCGGGGTCACGTCCCAGACACTTGTCACGCTCCTTTACTTCTTTGGCTGTGCCTCCCTTATCGTGACCGGCCTCAATCATTCGCTGCAGAGCCATCCCTTTATCCTCGCGGGAACGCTCCTGTTTGCCCTTGCATTCATGATCTACCCCATCCGGGAGACGTTCTTCCTCACCAGTTCATTTTTGAACATTATCGGGACCTTTGTTATAGCAGGATTCAGCCTTATTGTGCTCGGGTTTATTGCTGCGGCTCCAAAGTCCTGAAAAGGACACATTTTTCAGGAAGATAATTTGGCTGGAGTCGCTTGTCTCTGCAAACTTGAATTTCAATAAATTTTTGTTGAAACTCCCTTTTGGGAATACAACCGCAACGCCTAACCCAATTTGTGGAAGATTATTTCGAACGGGGAACCGTGTCAATTTAGTTTCATCCACCATTGATTGACAAAAAAATACAAACCTCTCTGATATCAGAAAAAATTGTTCGTGGAAATCATTTTCTCAAAGGTGCTATGCCCCCCCTTTGCGGCACAAGTCCCTCAATGGGATGGGGCGCTAGTAGCGATGGCGTCAGGAAAATTATGGGTAATTTGTCATCATCGCAACCGGGGGCCATATCGGTGGGGCAAAGCCCCGAAATCATCAGTGATTATGAGGTTTTCCTATGAAACCGGTAATCCTCATAAATCTAAAAATGGGGGTTGAGACCCCCATACCCCCTATTGCGATGAACGCCCGCCGCCCCGAAGGGCGCCCCGCGGCGGGATCATTATGCGGCTAAAAAAATATTCACATATTTTCATGATTTGGGGGCGAACATGCAATGTTCATGCCTGTTTCTACAGAGCAAAAAATAGATTAAAAAACTGGGGATTTCCGCTGGACCAGGAAGATCCGGGTAAAAAATTATTTCTTCTTTATGAACACGAGGGCACACATTCCGCCAATCACCAGAGCACTGAAGGAAACCCATATCGGCAGGGGCGACTGGGTTGCCGGGATTTGAGCGGTTCCCGTTGATATCGGCTCGCTGATCGCTGTGGTAGGCTGGGGGGGTGCCATAAGCTGGAATGTCAACTTCGTATACGCGTCGTCATTTCCCTCGCGGTTGATCGCGTCCGAGAGGCTCTGGACGGCAACCGCATCATGGACGCTTCCGATCCCGGTGAAGTTAAAGACAAGAGCGCCGGTCAGGGTATCGACGACCTGGCCAGAATATATTCCTGCTTCCTGCAAGTCGATGTCGAGATCGCCATCAGGGCCCGGGTTCTGGTACGAAAACATAGTATGTTGCCGGGGGAAGGCCGGGCAGTTGAATACGTTTTTGAATAGGACCCGTCTGCCTTAACCGGGGCTGTCGAGACATTAACATAGTTACCGGGAAACACCCAGATCTGGACACCGTTCGTTACATTTCCTCCTGTTTCATGGCCACTGATCGTGATGGAATCGCCAACGGTTGGCGTAACTGATGAAACGGTTGCGTTGATGAAAGGTTTTGCAGCCACGGCCGGTACTGGTGTTGAAATAATGGTATCGGCTGCTGAACTACCAACCGTAACAGCGGCAGACACCGGCACGGTTATTACGACGGCGAGCAGTAAAAGGATGGAGACTGCAAATCCAAACGAGAGAACATTCTTCATGGCGAACTTTTTTGTGAGGGATGTATAATAGAGTTACTGGTCGGTCATGGCAGCCGGTCTTTTTCCCATATTCCCTGTGAAAAAAGAGAAAAATTGCGATTATCATCATGTAAGGTTTTGCCACTCATTCTGGCCTCCAATACCTGACCATATCAGCGCTTGAATGTCGTAACGAATTTTGCCTGCCCGAGGGTATGTCCTGTCAGGGCCCAGTCAATCGAATCACGGTCCGCGGCGGGCTGGACTATGTCCATATCAGCGGCAAACAAGAGGAAATTATAGCGGTGGGCAGGCCCGGGCGGAGGACAGGGGGGATAGTAATTGCGGGAACCCGCGCTGTTCTCACCTTGCTGTGCACCGTTAGAGAGGAACCTTAAGATTCGGTTGTCCACCGGTCAGGCTCATGGGTTTCCGGGGAATATTGTACACGATCCAGTGGGTAAAGGCCCCATTCTGGGCATCCTGGTCAACGACTAACAGGACAAGACTTTTTGTTCCTGCCGGGACATTCTCCCAGGAAACCGCGGGAGATTCAGATGTCCCTTTGCAGGTATAGGTATCCGGCAGGAGGGAACCCGGGGTGAGGTCTGCCACATGGAGAGTAAAGGGACCCGTCGCTGATGTTACTGTGGTAACGGATAGGGTATCAGAAGGGCTCACCGTGACACCGTCAGGCACACGAGGGGGCGGATTTGTTGACGTGCATCCTGCGGCGAGGAAAAAAACGATGATGACGACCAGCTGCACTATCCACCAGTTCTTCATACTCCAAGAAGCGCATTCCGGATGATAAATCTGGCGCAGGGATCCGGTTCGTCGATTGCAGCGTGAGGCATTTTGGAAACAGATTTGTCCTGAATGCCCGGGAAAAAATGCGCCGGTAAGAATTTTTTGTCAGTACCAAATTACCTATATACCCTTCCGGCTTCAATCAGCTCACCAGCGAACCATACTATCTCCTGATCAAAAAAGACAATGCGAGGACCATTAATGAAAATGCGCAGCACCCCCCAGCTCCCGAACGTTGCCGGGCCAAATCCTTTGAGTTTCTGTATCATCCTGTTCCATGATGGCAGGATTGAACGGATAGTGGACCGCCCCTTCGAGGAGTACCTCGCCGCAATTGGTGACGCGAGCATCGCGTGGATTGATTACAGCACCAAGGATGACGACAAGGAGATCGAACAACTCGCCGTTGTGGCAGGGTTCTGTAAGATCCCAATCCCAAAGCTGACCCACGGTTTCTATTCTGCGTATGAGGATTACGACACCGAACTGGGGATCATGCTGCCGTCAGCGACCGTCAGGACCGAGACGATGACCATCTACCCGCTCTACGTCCTGATCCGTGACAACCTTGTCCTCACGATTCACAACGAAGCAATCAACAGGCTCCTTCGTTTTTCCCGGTATGCACCGCCCTTTTTCAAGCGAATCGCATCGGAGAACCGGGTAGATAAGATTACCCTGATGCTTGAACGGATCATCGATGAAAATAACGACCGCAACTTCGAGTACCTCCGCGAGATCGAGATGCATGGGGACGCGATCAGCAAGTCGCTTATCGAAGAGAACCTCGCGAAAAGGAAGATCGCACATGACATATACGATATGAAACACGTCCTCATCGATTACCTTAACGTACTCTGGGCATCAAAGGACGTGGTTGATTCCCTCCGGTATGGCGATGCTGATCTGATCACCAATGACGAGAAACTGCTCGGCAGGATAGGAATTCTCTCGGACAGCATCGACCGGCACATCGAACTCTCTGAACAGATGTCCAATGTGCTTTCTTCGGGGCTCGAAGTCATGCAGAGCATCTATAACAACCAGCTCCAGAGCCTGAACAACCGGTTTGCCCTCGTTACTGCTTACCTGACAGTGCTGGGCACTGCATTCCTCGTCCCCAACACAATAGCAACCATCGCGGGGAGCGGGATTATGGATGGGACAATGGGGATGCAGTGGTGGTACCTTCCCCTGCTTATTACCTCCACGGTCGTTGCGACGCTGACCTCTTTCCTCTGGGTGCTCCACGTCTGGAAGATGAAGGGAGAGAACTGAGCGGCCGCGGGACAAGAGGGACCTTCTTTTTTGGGGCCTGTTCCACGATTTTCCTGGGGAGGACAGTTGCCTTGGGGGCTTTTCCCGGGCCTTTTTTCTTGGCCGGCTCCTTCGGTGCCGGAATTTTCTTCGCCGGTGCTTTCTGCGCTTTTGTATCAGGAATCAGGGGTTTAGTCACGGGTTGTTTTGCCACCGGTACGGCCGGGCCCAGTGTCCCCGATCCCGATTTTCTCAACTCGGGGTCGAACCATTTCCCGATGCATTGTTTTACAACGCCAAAACCCGCGTCGCTGTCGAGAAAAATTGCCCCGATCAGGGCTTCGAGCGTGTCGGCGAGGATCGTTTCCTCACCGCTCCTCCAGAGATCCTTTGCACCGTGACCGAGACGAATATATTTCCTAATCCTGAGCCGTACGCCGATGCGACCGAGGCTGACATTGCTCTCGAGTTCCTCTTTTGTTTTTGTTATCTCGCCTTTTGTGTTAAGTCCCCGTTCCATGAGGAAGAGGATAAGGCCGGTCTTCAGCACTGCATCCCCGAGGGTGCTGTACGCTTCCTGGTCCATGCAGCGCGTATTCTGCTGGAGCAGTTCGTTGGCATATGCGGGATGGGTGAGCGCCCTGATAAGGTGCTGACGTTCAAAAAAGTGGTAGCCAAGGATCTGTTCAATCCCGGCCAGCTCGTCGTCATCCGGTTTTTCGTTCATCGCTGTCAGGAGAATGGGAGTGGACCGTAATAAAATCCTCCCCTCCAGTTATATATCCGGAATTTTGCAGGATCGTTGTCTGGAATGGTTTTACATCCAAAAATTATTTTTGAGAAATTATCCGAAGAGATGTTCGACGAGGACTTTTATCCCGATTGCAATCAGGATAATGCCACCGGCGATCTCCATTTTATTTCCGAGGATCTCTTCGAGTCGCTCTCCCAGCATAACGCCGGCGAAGGAGAGTGTAAATGCGATGATGCCGATGATCAGCGAGGGTATGAGAACCTCTGTACCGAGAACACCAAACGTTACGCCGACGGCGAGGGCATCGATACTGGTCGCAATGGAGAGAACGAGTACAGGAATAATTCGGATCACTTCTATGTGGGCGTCTTCTTCTTCACCCTTGACGCCTTCCCAGATCATCTTCCCGCCAATGAGGGAAAGGAGGATGAATGCAACCCAGTGATCGAACCCTGATATCATATCGATCAGCGATGCCCCGGCATACCAGCCGATAACGGTCATGCCGGTCTGGAAAATGCCAAAACAGAGGGCGATGATAGCGGCAGCGTAGAGAAGCCGGGTCTTTGTTGTCGTGCCGATGGCGAGTGAAACGGCAAAGCAGTCCATGGAAAGACCGATGCCAAGCAGGAGAGGGGTCAGGAGATCCATCGTGGTATCTTAAGATTTGACGTATGATTGGATAAGATCATCCGATTATGAGGGAACCTTCTTTGCAACCCGGTGCCTGCAAACCAAAAAAACCCTAAAAATTATGTGTCCCTTACATCCCAAAAAACCCGAGGATCCCCTTCTTCCCGTTTTTGTAGAATATCCGGGCGCCATCCTTGATATTGCGGACATCCTCGACAGTATACAGGATGTCGGGATACTCTCTGGAGAAGATATTGAGAAGCCGGCCGAGTTCTGTTCTCGGTACTATCATGAATATGATCGAAACGGTATTGGAAAAACTCCCTGATCCCTCGATTCTTGTCATACCATACCCGCAGGTTGAGAGCTCCGTAATGAGGGGTTGGGGATCGGCAGGTGTAATGAGCCTTACGATAACGTACCCGATCGAGATCATCTTCTCGATCTCCATACCGAGCAACGTGCCGATGCCATAACCGGCGAGATACGCGAGAATATTCCAGTAATCCATCAGGTTGGTCAGGACCAGCCCCGTCGACAGCAGCCAGATGCCGGTCTTGACAATCCCCATGCAGGATGCCAGGTTGGCATGCCCACGGGCAATGTAAATTGTCCGGACTGTTTCAAGGCTGGTCTCGAATATCCGGGCGATGAGGATAACGAGAGGGATGATTCCCGCCCAGAGCAATACCTGTGTTATTTCTCACAACTCCGACAAAAATATCGCACCGGGAGGGTTGAATAATTTGCGGAACGATCCCGGGACATTTGCACTTTAAAAGGAAAGAAAAAAAGGAAATTTTCTAAGTTGGATTTTTAGAAATGACCTGTAAGACAACCCTGCCGAATTCCTGAGTTCCTGCCGACCCGCCAAGGTCCCGGGTTTTAATCCCGCGGGCAAGGGTTTGCTGGATTGCGTCTTCAATATGTACTGCACCTGCAGGGTCGCCGAGGTGAGTGCAGAGCATGGCGGCACTCCGGAGGGCAGCGATCGGGTTTGCGAGGTTCTTTCCGGCGATATCCGGAGCGCTCCCGTGAACCGGTTCGAAGAGGGCGTACTTGTCACCGATGTTTGCACTCGGGACGAGTCCGAGGCCCCCGACAAGATACGAAGCCACGTCAGAGAGGATGTCACCGAATATGTTGGTCGTTACCACGACATCATAGGCTTTCGGGTGCTGGAGGATATCGAGAGCGAGGGCGTCGATAAATTTGTCGTTGTACCGGACTCCTGCAGATTTTGCCTCCGCGATACAGATGTCACGGAAGAAGACATCCGATTTGAGGACGTTTGCCTTGTGGCCGATGGTGAGAAGCCCGTTCCTCTCCCGGGTGAGCTGGATTGCTTTCCTGACTATCCGCTCTGCACCTTTTTTTGTCACTACACGAAGAGAAGTCGCCCGTTCGGTCCCAATATCCTCGATCCCCGAGTATAGCCCTTCGGTGTTTTCCCGGACGATCATGATATCACACCCATCTCCCTTGACCGGCCGGAGGTTTGCATAGAGATCGAGGGCTTTACGGATACGGAGGACGACGCTCTGGTAATCTTTCATGGGCGGGGTGGTTATTGCACCGAATAATACGGCGTCCGCGGTCTTCAGCTCTGCAATGTCGGGGTCTGCACAGGGACAACCGGTCTGTTCCCACCTGCCGTACCCGACATCCACTGCAAAATACTCGTACTCCGGGTGGAGGTATTCGAGAACGCTTCTGGCTACCGGGATTACTTCGTGCCCTATCCCATCTCCTTCAACGATTGCGACCCGCTTCATCTCTTCCTCCACTGCTCCACGATCTCGTTTACCCGGCAGGCGATCTGGGACGGGCTTGCCCCCCAGTGAACAACTGCACCGAATTTATTGTTCCACGTGCAGATTCCTTCCCGCTCTGAACGGCAGCACCGGGCAATGAACGGTTCTTCCCGGACCTGTTCGAGAGGACAGATATTCTCCAGCTCAAACTTTTCCCCGTAACATTCGGTGTAGAACTGGCGGGCGGTCATACATCCGGCCACTTTCTCCCCGCCGAACATGGGGTCCGCATCGAGAGTCCTTTTGAAACCGGACGCCGGGAGGGAAAGACATCCGCATCGATCTTTGAAATGTCATTCACGTGGTGGCAGAACCGGACCGAGAGTTCCCCGAAAAGGCCGGTTGCCTCCAGCTCGCAGATACTCGCCGACAGGCTGGGCCGGGGCGGCGTTACATCATAGACATGAATGGTAAGAAATGCGGAGAAGTCCGGGTCAAGGACAAAGGTCGTGTGTTCGTCTAGACCGGTGAAGATCGTGCACCGGTATCCCGAATCCATCGCAAGCCGGATGAGCAGGGCACGGTTATTGATCTGCACTTTCTCCGGGAACCAGTACACCTCGTTCTTTTTTGCAAGGACACGTGACGAGATCATATCCCGCATCATTCCTTTTCCCTTGGGATCGGGAGTTACTTCAAGCAGTTCAAACCCGTCCCCGCAGTTTTTCACCAGGTACCGGCTCAGGAAATAGACTTTATCGTCGCAGGGTTTTGTTGTGGCAAAACCCACACACTTGCACTGCTCGGGGAAGATCACCGGTGGTTCCTCCAGTATTCTACCAGACCGCCGGCCTGCAGGATCTCCTGCATCCGGGGCGAGAGCGGGTTGATCGGATACTTTTTCCCGCCTTTTTCAACCCAGCCCTCGGTGAGATCGAACCGTATCTTCTCCCCGTCGTGGCATTTCAGGTCGCACTTGATGAGGGGGAGCCCGATGTTGATTGCATTCCGGAAAAAGATCCGGGCAAATGATGGGGCAATGACCGCGATCGTCCCTGCTTCCCGGATCGCAATCGCCGCCTGCTCCCGTGAAGAGCCGCACCCGAAATTCTTCCCCGCAACGATCACGGCCCCCTTCAGCTTTGGTGCAATCGCCGGGTCAAGGTCTTCAAAGACATGTTCTGCCCAGACACTGCGGTCTTTTGTCCGCAGGTACCGCAGGCGATCACCACATCCGTGTCGATATCGGGAACCGAGACAGACTGCACGCCCTTCACCCTGCATTTCAGGACACCTCCGGTTCGGTGAGCTCGCCGGCGAGCGCACTTGCGGCCGCCGTCGCAACGGATGCGAGGTAAATCTCTCCCCCGACACCCATCCGGTTTTTGAAGTTACGGTTTGCGGTCGAGAGGCAGACTTCCCCTTCACCGAGGACACCCATATGGGCGCCAAGGCAGGGGCCGCACCCGGGTGTCCCGATAGTGCATCCTGATTCCACGATATCTGCGAGCACACCGGTCGCGATCGATTTCTGGAGGACGTCCCGCGATGCCGGGACAACAATCGTCCGGACTGCAACTTTCTTTCCGCGGACGATCGAGGCAAACCGTTCGAGATCGGAGTACCGGCCGTTCGTGCAGGTCCCGACAAAGACCTGATCGAGAGGAAGCCCGGCTGAGATCGCGAACCGGTTTGACATTATCGACGCGGGGGGGGACAGCCACTATCGGGACAATCCCCGGAGAGATCGAGAGCAACATCACGGGAATATGAGCAATCTTCTTTCCGCTGGACACTGGCCTTTTGCCCATGCTGTGCGAGATAATTGACGGTGGTATCATCCGCGTAAAAGATCCCGTTCTTTGCCCCTGACTCTACGGCCATGTTACAGAGTACCAGCCGGTCATCTATGGAGAGATGCTTTGTCGCGTCACCGACGAATTCAAGTGCGCAGTAGGTTGCCCCGTCAGCGCCCAGTTTTCCAATATATGAGAGAGCGAGGTCTTTTGCCTCTGCGGCCCCGCGGAATGAACCGGTGAGATGGATCCCGATTGTCTGTGGCACCCGGAACCAGGTCTCACCGGTCAGCCAGATCGCTGCCATGTCTGTCGCCCCGACGCCGGTTGCAAAGGCGCCGAATGCCCCCAGGGTGCAGGTATGGGAATCAGCACCCACTACTATTTCTCCGGGAAGAACGATTCCCTCGCTCATGATCTGGTGACAGATCCCCCCACCGATATCGGAAAAGTTCAGGAACGAACTGCAGGCAAAATCACGCAGCTCATGCTGGAGGGTGGCAGTCGTACTGTTATTCGCCGGTGCGATGTGATCGAAAAGGACGTAGAGATTCGACGCATCGGACAGCCGGTCGGCCCCGATCCGTTTCCATGCTTCCAGCGTGAGGACTCCGGTCCCGTCATGAACATACGCCCGGTCGACTTTCCTGTCCACGTACTCGCCCGCATGTGCCCCGAGAATCCTTTCCGTCAGGGTACTCATGATGAAATCCCCGGTTTTTCTTCCTTTGCCTTCCGGATAAGCTTTTTCAGGATTTCCGGTGTAATACTGCACTTCTGCTCAGAGTGTTCCTTGACGAGATCGAGGACCCGGCAGATCTGCTTTTCGGAGAGCTCATAGCCCATCGTCGCAACGACATGCTCAAGCGCTTTTTTCCCCGTATGTTTACCGAGGATAAAATGCCGTTCCCCGCCCACGAGTTCGGGCGGGAAATTCTCATACGTGAGCGGGTCTTCGAGCATTGCGGCGATATGGATGCCGCTCTCGTGGGAGAAGGCGAGTTCCCCGACAACCGGCTTGTTCTTCGGTAACCGGATCCCCGAATAGTTTTCAACCTTGTGGGACAGGCCGGTAAGGAGTGACAGGTCGTACCGGTCGATCCCGCCCTTCATCCTCAGGGCGATAAGCACTTCTTCGAGAGACGCATTACCGGCACGTTCGCCGATACCATTCACCGTGGTGTGGAGCTGGAAGGCACCGGCTTCTGCAGCAGTTATCGTGTTTGCCACAGCGCACCCCATGTCGTTGTGGCAGTGGGCGCAGAATGGGCGGTCGACAGACCTGACGAGATCAGACATGATCCTGTACATCTCGGTGGGAATGATGCAGCCTACCGTATCCGCATAACTCAGGCAAGACAGCTCCGTGGTCCGCGGCACACTGGTAAACATGTTTGAGGAATGCCAGGTCTGTCCGGGTCGCATCTTCCGCAGCAAACCTTACCTGTACGCCATGATCGTTTGCAAAATCGATCATCCTGAGGGCATCCTGGAGTACCTCTTCGCGGGGTTTTTTGAACTTGAGCCGGATGTGGAGATCTGACGTAGGGATGAAGATACTCACCATGTCGACCCCGCAGTCGATTGCAGCGCTGATATCAGGTTCCCGTGCCCGGGCAAAACCGCAGATACGGGCGTCGAGGCCGAGGTTGGCGATCGCTGCAACGCACTGCTTTTCGTGCGGGGAGACTGCCGGGAACCCGGCTTCAATAACTTCGATGCCAACCGCATCAAGGGTCCGGGCGATATCGATCTTCTCTTCGCACGAGAACGAGACCCCCGGCGTCTGTTCCCCATCCCTCAGCGTTACATCGCATATCTCAACATTCCACGGTTTCATGGCTGCATCCCTCCGGACAGGATCCCGTTACTACGAGCGTCCGCGGCCTGTCCGTCACCACGAGCTCTCTTCTCAACGCCGTCTCGTCCGCTGCTTCGCACACAACCGGCTTTGCCCATGCAAGATAGGCCAGCGGATCGTATGCCGGTTGTTTGCCGGTCATCGCAGCACAATCATTTTTCATGACGATGCACAGGAGCGGGAGATTTTTCTCGTACACATCAATAAGCGCGTTCAGGCCGGAGTGGAGAAGCGCGTAGTCCCCGATGAGGGCAACACCGGTACTCCGGGCCGCGACCGCGATGCTCGCTCCCATACCGTAGCTCGCGACACCAATTTCATAGGGGGGCGTCATCCCGAGGACCGAGCATCCTGCATCGCAAACCAGGCTGAGGCCGGCGTCCTTTGCCATGCCTATCATCGGTTTAAAGGGACAGGTGCTGCAAAACGTCCGGTAAAACCCCCGGTCCTCCATCGCCTGTGGCCGTTTCTGCGGGCTCGGGGGCTGGAGCCCCCGGTGATCCCGGACAAACGCCCGGCCGTACTCATTGATCCGGGTATACCCGGCTGCCTGTTCCGGCAGGGGGTGAACGGTCACGATCCGGGTATCTCCCGGTTCAGCGCCGATACCTGCCGGCTCTCCACTCCACCGGTTGAGGACAGACTCGTTTGACCACGCAAACATCGTACGGTACAATTCCTCTGCAGCGGTTACCCGTCCGTTCATGGTCCAGGTGCGTTCGGATAACCTCCCCTTCCGGTCAACTCTCCTGACAGGATTGTGATCGACGTCCGCATCAAGAATATGGGGGGTTATACGAACAATCGCAACCCGCGAGAACCGCTCTGATGCCGCGAGTGCTTCCTCAACGCTACTGTAGCAGGTTGTTATATCCGGCTCAATGACGGGCAGCTCTGCAACTCCCCGTAATAGCGGGAGTCCTGTGCGGTCTGTGAACCGAGAGCATCCGGATCATCCCCTGCTATCAGGACGAGCCCGCCGATCAAGCCCTGCGCCGTTGCCTGGAGGAGCGGGTCAGCGCACGCGTTGAGCCCGACATTCTTGATTATTACTGCTGAACGCCTGCCGGAGATCGAATCACCGAGGGCATATTCGAGAGCGGTCTTCTCGTTGATCACCATCTCCGCTTTTGTAAGGGCTCCAAGACTTGTGACTGGAAATCCCGGGATGGTGTACTGCCGGTCGGTATAGCGGAGAATTGCATCCGCGATTGCATCCACGCCTTTCATTCGTCCCTCCCCGGCACGAGGTCGCAACCGGCGCAGTTCGTGCACATCGTCAGGGCAAGCTTTGGATCAAGGTGTGCAGCCGCCAGTGCCCGTTCATGAAGAGCAAATATTTTTTTCAGCCGATCAGCGGAGGGCCGGGGCATGCTAACCATTTCTGCAACCGGGTTGAGCGGGCGGAGGACCGGAATGACACCGCGTGAGGTCAGCTTCCGGATACAGGCATCAAGCTCCCCGTCTGTTTCCCCGAGGCCTATGATGACATTGGAGAATACCCGGTTTTTCCCGAACAGTTCGACGGACCGGTCGAGCACGTTCCAGAGGAGACCGTAATCCAGCCCCGGGCACATCTTTGAAAAAATCGTTGGTGTTGCCGCCTCAATGTTAAATTTGACTTCGGCCACTCCCAGGGCTTTGAGACGCTCAGGTGTCTTCTCTGTCGGGTAGATCGAGACCCCTATGGGTAGATTGAAGAAAGCCAGGTGCCGGATAACCTGCAGGACGTACGCTTCCTCATCTTCGATGCTGGTGAGGACGCCGCTCGTGATCGAGATTGAGCTGATCCGGTGCCTGACGGATTCCACCATGCCCACAATCTCTTCGATGCTCTTACGCTCCGCTTTAAGACGCGGAACAGAACAGTACCGGCAATGGAATATACAGCTGCCGGTCACCGTTATGAAGGCCTGGTCCGGGCAATGGAAACCGGGTTCAAGGAGTTTTCCGGCGATGAGTTTTCCCTCAAAGTACAGGTCAGCAACGCCACCACCCCGGTGGGCGATCTCGATTGTGCTCAGGGGATTTAAGGCGAGCTCTGACCCGGTGGCTTCCCATCGAAAAAAAGATGGCGCCATTCCCGCCAGCCCCCGGGCCTGCCGTCGATTTTGCGATATACTGTTCGGCAGGCTCCCCGGTTAGACGGGCTGACCCGGCTGCGAGCAACTGTGCTTTTAAGGCCGTCCACTGCATAATTCCAGTGCCTCCTCATATCTCGTAAAAAACGGCAGCGCTGCAACTGCCCCGATAATTCCCCTCCCGTTCATCACAATCCGGAGGTTCGGATCATTAAGGCTTCCGAGGAGGCCAGCGTTGATCTCTCCTCGTTTTACCTTCCTGCCATATGCAAGAAGTTCTTCAGTGGGTGAGAAGCCTGAATACACCGCCATCCCGGTTTTTTCCGACAGCGTATATTTCCTCAGGAGTCTCTCAAACCGTGCAACGAAGCCCTCAGGATCCGTGGTGGCAAATTCCGCAACGATGCTCACGCAGTTTTTTGTCCGGTAAGGAACAGGGAACAACTGGACAATCGTGTGGGAGAGATAGACGGATTTGTCATCTTCGACTTTCCGTGCAATATTATGAACAAGGGTCCAGGTCAGCTCCTTCTTCGGGAGTATCGGTATCGTCAACGCCGATCAGGACCCGCTGTCTCCGGGGGAGCCAGATGGTCGCCCCGGCAACTTTTCCTCCGCCGGCAGGATCGCTCCGGGAACGCAGGACGCCTTGTGCATCCGACCTGCAGGCAGCTGCACCAACACCGCCCCCACCCATGCCGATATACGTAATCGCTATTTCGGATTTGTCTACCTTGCACGATGAGATACCTGCCGGGAACCGGGAACCTTCGAGTGAGAGGTCAACAGTACCGGGCTCCGACTGGTACCTCATTGTCGGGCCGACACACCGCACATCCTTAACCAGCGGACTCTGGGCATAATGATGTTTTGACCACATCGCCCCCCCGGTACAGATCAAAAAACTCTATGAGTTCTACGCTTTTTGCAGCTTCATCGGCTATCGCTACGATCCGGGGATAATGAATGACATAGGGTTCGGGAAGATCTTCCATGGGATTACGCCACCTTCTTTTATTTGCCGGGCTTGCTGGTCCGGTTGCGTCGTAAGTATAAGATCGATTTTGTTTGTTGCCGAAATTTTCGTTAACAGAAGATTCGGCAATAACACTATAAATAATAATCGATACGAGGAAAACGTTCACTGGTTAAAAAAAGTTAGAGGACTTTGTGGAGCTCAGAGCTTAAAGGGTCCGAGCGTTCCGCCAAAGTTGCCCGCTGAAATAAACTTAACACCCGGGACCATTGCCGCTGCCTTGATGCCGGCCGCCATCGCAGCAGAGACGCTCTTTTCATCAACGCCGTCAATGACGATCTCGTATACTGCCTTTATTCCTGCCGGGATCTTGGTGTCTGCAATTTTTTCACGGAGTGTCGGGCAGTATTTCTCGTTGGTCGATGCCGGCATGAACTTGTACTTCAGGCTGCCAACTTTCGACCCGCTCGCAACGATACCTCCGGGGAAGCTCGTAATAGTGCCGGGTACTGCATCGATTGCCTTCACTGCTGCTTCTGCACCAATGAGAGCTGCCATCT
>CAVWXD010000009.1:0-163719 GCA_963758935.1 uncultured Methanomicrobiales archaeon
TGTTGCCAGCTTTTATGTTGCCTTGACACGGGGTCGCCGCCCTATATAGTGCCGAAACTTTTTTTATGTTGGTCCGGACTCATAACATCCCGGCGGACGGCCTGGATTTGTCTTTTACGCTTGCCGTGGAAAGGCTAAAGGGGACGCTGTCGAAAGACGACGAGCTTTCGCGTTCGTTCGAGGCGCCCGTGACCTGTGACGTCCACCTCGCGATGGAGCGCCGGGACGTCTTTCTGAAGGCGGTGCCGTAGAAATTGGTGCCGGAACCCTCGATGATCGTCGCGGCCGCGCCGTTGACGCTGCGGATCGTGACCGCCTTGGCGACGATCACGCGGTTGCTGAGGCTGCCGCCGGGCGTGACCGCCGAGCCTTCGTTGTAGACGCCGTTGGCGACCAGGATCGCGTCGCCCGCTGCCGCCGCGTCGACCGCTGCTTGGATTGTTTTCTTTGCGGCCGCCCAACTCAGTCCGTCGCCGTTGTCGTTCGGGCGGGCCGCGTTGACGTGCCATTTCGGCGCGAAGGCGCGGGTGCCGCTGTCGGGCACGCAGAGCGGACTCGGGTCCAGCCCCCGCGTGTCTGCAGCCGCTTTCACCCAGTACCAGTAGGTCTTGTCCGGTAACGCCAACGTGTCGTCGAAGACAAGGTTGGTCTGCCAGCCGCACACCGCATCCTTAAGGCCGTCCAAATAAAGGGCACGGTACACACGGTAACAGGAAGCCCCAATGACAGCCTCCCACGACACGCGAACCTTGTCCGGGTAAAGGCCGTCAGAGGCGTCGACGCTCTCCGGTACCGGCAGCGCGGGCGTCACCGCGCCCTCGTAAGCGCCCATGTCGACCGTGCCGTTCTGGACGCGCGGGTTGCCCGCCAGGTCGGTCGCGCCTGAAACGGCCGCGTTGTCACCCGCATCCAGGCAGGGCGAGCCCGCGAGCAGACGGAAATCGCCATCCTCCGCGTCCGCGAAGAGCGGGTCAACTACGATGTTGCCCGTTCCCGCAGGCAACGGGTAGGTACACGAGTATGAGAACGCACTGTACTGATAGTTGTCCTGGTAACCCTCCGTGTTGACGTTCCTGATTACGACGCAGTTCTTCAGCGTGCCGCCGTACGCCCCGCCGCCGTAGTGCGCCGCCGTGTTGCCCGAGAGCGTGCAGTTGGCCAGCGTGCCGTGGCATGACCCGCCGCCGTAGTTGAACGCCGTGTTGTCGGAGAGCGTGCAGTTGGCCAGCGTGCCATAGAACGACCCGCCGCCGAAGTCCGCCGAGTTGCCGGAGAGCGTGCAGTTCGCCAGCGCCCGGAAATTGTCATAGTGTAACTATGGAGAGAGGGTTGGAGCGGGGTGCTGTAGCTTTTGCCAATGGCGAGGGTCGCCTCGTTAAAGTATTGATCAAAATCTTCCTGGACGTTCTGGTCTATGTCGATACTCAGGGAATTGTAAGATAACGGGTCCCCCTTGACTTCATCGGGGGAAAAGAAATTCGCGATGTTCACGGTGTCCTTCCCGTAGTCCCTGACGCCGGTGGCGAGACTGTCCTGCCGTTCCCAGTCATTCGGGTACGAGATTCTAACGCCATAAGGAAGGTTCGCAGTGATTACTGCATGCCCGGGTCTCTGGTGAAACCTCGACGATCGTCGGTGACGGACTTGCGATCCCCGGAGATGCCTGCTGGGTGCATCCCATCAAAAAGACAGCCAGTATAAGGAGAGCGACAAACCCGGCACAATAGCGTGAAAACCCAGTACGTTTTTCATGGTACTCCGCCTTTCGCACTGACAAGATAAGAGTGTTCCGCCCGGATAAGGGGTCAGGCGCGTGGGTTTGCGAGGATTTCTGGAAAACACGAGTGGTTATTTAATTGTCAATTTATCCGTCGGTGGTGCCGACACGGTCCGCAAAATTTCAAAGATTCGGTGAATTGGAATCGGCATACAAAATTGCTGGGTTATTGCAACCCAAAAGAGTACGAATGCGTGGAGCAGGATTCGAACCTGCGAACCCCTGCGGGATTAGGCCCTGAACCTAACGCCTTTGACCTGGCTCGGCGATCCACGCTTTTTGTTTGCGCACGTGACATTCGGCATGAAGCTGGGGATGGACTAAAAAACCCGGGCCTCGGCGATTCTCGCGCCTGTATAGATTACCAACCGGATTAAATAAAGGTAAGGGGTCACTCCTTCTTCGTGGAGTTCCCGTTCCCAAACTTTTTCTGCTCCCGTTCACGGAGCTCGTTGCGCCGAATCTTTCCGGATATTGTCTTAGGCAGCGTCCCGACATATTCGATAGCCCGCGGATACTTGTAGGGTGCAGTAACCTTCTTCACATGGTCCTGGATCTCGCGGGTGAGCGTATCGGAGGGGGCAAAACCCGGTTTCAGAATGATGAACGCCTTGACAATAAGACCGCGGATCTCATCGGGCGACCCCACGACCGCAGCTTCCTGGACCGAGGGGTGTTCGATAAGGGCACTCTCGACTTCAAATGGCCCGATCCGGTACCCCGATGCCTTAATCACATCGTCATCCCGGCCGATGAACCAGAGGAAACCATCCTCATCCTTGTATGCCTTGTCCCCGGTATAGTAGAAGTCCCCGATAAAGGATTTCTTGTTTTCCTCGCTGTTGTGAAGGTATTCACTAAACAACCCAATAGGGCGGGGGTTCGTCCGGATAGCGATCTTCCCTTCCTCATGAAGGCCGACTTCTTTTCCGTTATCGTCGTGGAGTTCAATCTGCCAGCCGGGCGATGGCCTTCCCATCGACCCGAACTTTGGGGTCATTCCCGGGAACGTCCCGATACAGAGAACCGTTTCGGTCTGCCCGTAGCCCTCGTAGATGGTGAGACCGGTCGCATCCTTCCACGCCTTGATGACCTCGGGGTTGAGCGGTTCGCCGGCGCTCACGCAGTGGCGGAGCTCGGTAAAGTCGAACTTGTCGAGATCGGCGAGGATCAGCATCCGGTAGATGGTCGGGGGGCAGCAGAACGTCGTGATCCCGTATTTTTCTATGAGCGGGAGGATCTCGGTCGCGTTGAACCGGCTCCGGATATCGTAGACGAAGACAACGGAGCCCTCGATCCACTGGCCATAGAATTTGCCCCAGGCGCTCTTCGCCCAACCCGTGTCAGAAAGGGTAAAGTGAACATCGGTTGACCGGAGGTCATGCCAGAACCGGGCCGTTACAATATGGCCGAGCGGGTAACTCTGGTCGTGCAAGACCATCTTCGGTTCGCCAGTAGTACCCGGACGTGAAGAAGATTACGAGCGGATCGCTGCTTTTTGTTTTCTTGAGGCCGGGGAATCCCACGAGTTTTGCAGAAACCGGCGCCGGATAGTCAAGTTCTACCGGGTAACTGATCCAGCCTTTCCGCTTCGCATCGATCAGCATCTTGCAGGAGAGCGTGGGGCAGTCCTTCTGGATCTCATCGATCTTGTCGGCATGTTCCTCGCTGGTAATGACCATCTTGATCTCGGCGAGGTTGATCCTGTATTTGAGATCTTTTGGTGTAAGCATCGTGGGCACCGGGCAATACACAGCCCCACGCTTGATAAGTGCTATTGTTGCAGTCCACCACTCCGGGACACGGGGCAGCATGATGAGGACCTTGTCCCCCTTGTTGACCCCGTACTTGATCAGCATGTTGCAAATCTGGTTCGAGAGCCGCATCAGGTCCCAGAAGGTGAACTTCTTCTCCTCGCCTTCCTGGTTCACCCAGATCATTGCAAGCTTGTTCCGGTCCTTCTCTGCCCATGCATCGATAACGTCAAAGCCAAAATTGAAGTATTCCGGGACGTCGATGTGGAAATTTTTGTACGTTTCCTCGTAGTCAGGCATGTTATGGGTCTCAGGCGCCGTCGCACTACCGGACGCTGGAAGCGTCGTCACCCCAAGTGAACTACCCGGTGTTTTCCTGATCTGGCTGGAGCAGGCCTCGCTGATCCATTCCGACCGGGACAATTTGCGCATCTCGCACAGTTTATCGATATTTTCCGTGAGGGTATCATCCATGGATACCGAATACCGCACCATACAGATCTCTTTGTGGTGCACTTAAAAGATATTTTCGGTTTCTTTCGCACCAGACTAATATACTTCTGACGGGACTACCCGGGCAACATTACGGGAGCAAAGAGTGATACCGGAACAAAAATTAAAAAAGAAAAGGAAGTGGTGCACCTACTTCCGGTTCAGGTATTTTTTCAGTTCTGCGGCTCTGAGGTCACTCCTCTTGATCTTCCCGGAGATGGTCTTTGGAAGTTCCGTGACGAACTCAATCTCCCTCGGGTACTTGTAAGGAGCAGTAGCCCTCTTGACATAGGTCTTGAGTTCCCTGATAAGGGATTCTGAAGGTTCATATCCCTTGTTCAGGACGACAAATGCCTTTACGATCAGCCCGCGGATACGGTCGGGGGATCCAACAACTGCTGCTTCCACAACCGCCGGGTGCTCGATCAAAGCGCTCTCAACCTCAAATGGCCCGATCCGGTATCCCGAGCTCTTGATTACATCGTCATCCCGGCCGACAAACCAGAGATATCCATCATCGTCGCGGCATACCTTGTCACCAGTATAATACCATCCGTTAACAAACGATTTCCGGTTCTCTTCGGGATTATCAAGATATTCGACAAACAGGCCGGGCGGTCGCGGGTCACATCGGATGGCGACGCGGCCCTCTTCGTGGTTACCAACGAGCTTTCCCGTCGTCATCATGGACTTCGATAATCCAGCCGGGAGAGGGTTTCCCCATCGAGCCGGGTCGCGATTCAATATTTGGAAACATCGCCACACAGCACGCGGTCTCGGTCTGGCCGTACCCTTCGCAGATTGTCAGCCCGGTCCCCTCTTTCCAGACCCGGATTACTTCCGGGTTAAGAGGTTCCCCGGCACTGCAGCAGTGGCGGAGCGAAGAGAGATCGAATCGTTCAAGGTCTGCAAGGATGAGCATCCGGTAGATCGTGGGAGGGCAGCAGAACGTAGTGACCTGGTACTTCTCAAGGAGCGGAAGCACCTCGGTTGCCTGGAATTTCCCGGTAAAATGGTACACGAAGAGGCAGGCGCCCTCGATCCATTGCCCGAAGATCTTGCCCCATGCACATTTTGCCCATCCCGTATCCGTCACTGTGAAATGGAGGTCGTTAAAATGAACGTCCTGCCAGAGACGTGCCGTGACGATATGGCCAAGCGGGTAGCCATGATCGTGCAGTACCATTTTTGGCTCTCCTGTTGTTCCCGATGTAAAGTAGATGAGCATCGGGTCTGAACTCCGGGTCCGCTGGGTGTCGGGAATGCTCACCGAACGATGGGAGACCGGTGCGGGATAGAGCAGCTCATAGGGAAAACTCGCCCATCCTTCGAGCTCGCCGTCTGCAACCATCCGAGCCGTGAGGCTCGGGCACTCGTTGCATATCTCCTCAACCTTCGAAGTATTGTCAAGGTCGGTAATGATCATCCGGAATTTACCCTGGTTGACCCGGTATTTGAGATCACGGGGGGTGAGCATCGTGGGGCAGGGAGCAAAGACTGCTCCCAGTTTGATGAGTGCAATAGCAAAGATCCACCACTCCGGGATACGGGGGAGCATTACAAGGACGCGATCTCCTTTGTTGATACCATATTTGAGCAGGATATTTGCTGCCTGGTTCGAGAGGTTTGCAAGGTCCAAGAAGCTGTATTTCTTTTCCTCTCCGGCCTGGTTTACCCAGATCATGGCGAGCTTATTCCGGTCTTTCTTTGCCCAGGAATCAATCACATCGAACCCGAAGTTAAAGTATTCCGGAACACTGATGGAGAACTTCCTCAGCATCTCATCATAACTATCAGAGGCACATCCTGGTTTTCCCATACAATCAGGAACAATGTTCCTTTTTTGTGTTTTTCAACCTGATCTTTTGAATGCGGCATTCCGGTCGCAACAAGCAGGAAAAAAATATAAAAGAACAGATCGGCAGCGAAAGAAAAACCCGAAAATTTCCACGGGACGAGGGAAAATTGCCGTCGAAAAACCCGACCACTCGGACGGGACATAAAGGTTGTCCATTAGTATTATAGTTGAAAGGAAATCATAGTATAGTGGATGGCTGAGAAGAAGTACGAATCATTGAAAATTGAGAATATCGTGGCATCCGGTGTTATCGCCGATTCGATCGATCTCGTTGACGTATCAAAAAAGATCCCGAGCTGCGAACTCAATACCAAGCGGTTCCCCGGTGCTGTATATCGCATTGAGAAACCCAAGATCGCATCACTGATCTTTTCCTCAGGAAAGGTCGTCCTGACCGGTATCCGCGACAAAAAGTCCCTAACAGAAGGACTCGGACTGATCATCAAGTCGCTGAAGGAAGCAGGCGTCGATACCTATGACGAACCAAAAGTAGCAATCACCAACATCGTCTGCTCATACGATATCGGCAAGTACATCAACCTCAATAAAGTGGTCATCACGCTCAACCTCGAAAATATCGAATATGAGCCGGAACAATTCCCGGGGCTTGTGTACCGCATCAAGGACCCGAAGATCGTCGCACTTCTCTTCTCTTCAGGAAAAATTATCCTTACCGGCGGAAAGAACCTGGAAGATATCAAACGGGGTCTTGATTTCCTCGAGCAGAAACTCGAAAGCATAATGTAATTTTTGTATCTTTTTTTCCAGATTTTTATCGTGTTTCTTCTCTGATAATTTCACGAGCCACGAAGAATTGAAAAGATTACTGCCAATACCGGTGAGTCTGGATAAAGTTGCGCTCGGCTTTCAGGATCTCGCGATAAAACGCGTCTTCTTCAGTGAGGGTTGCAAGAATCCTTGAGGCATGTTCCGGGCCGACTCCTCTCCCGGAGAGGGCGATGATCGCCTTCCTGCCGCTCGAGAGGACGATATTGGCATTTTTCATCAGGCGCTGTTCGATGGCACGCTCTTCCTCGTTCTTCTTCACTTTTTTGAGGACTGCATACGTATCTTCATCGTACGGTTTGATTGCCGCAATAAGACGGGCTCCGCATTTCGGGCATTGGGGCTGGTCCGGTACACGCTCCACGGTCGTTTTGCTCTTCCAGTCCCTGCACTTCATGCACACGAGCAGGACATCGGTCTGGTCAAGACGTCGTTTGAGCGTCGCGAGGACGACCTGGTCGGCCGTCGGGGGCGGAATCTGGTCTCGCGAGGATAAGAGACCGCCGGCCCCGATGAGGGAGAGCGGTCCGAGGGCAACAGAAATCTTTCCCTCCCGGAGAAGTCTGATGATGCCTGCTGCTGTATCGATGTCCATGTATCCCGAAAGTAATTCCCGGTACGCTTCCTGCTGGACCACAGTGTCGTCGAAAAAGTCAAGGAGCCGGTGAATGCTGATCTTCTCGTAATCGGCATCGGGATCTATTGCGCCGAATTTCTTTGCGATCTGGACAAGCTTCCACTTGAAGAGTGCCGTTCGCTTGAGGGCAAGACGGAGAATCCCCGGCATGGTCTCCGGATCAAGGTCCAGAAGAAAATCCCGGACATCCGCTGCCCGAATCGACGAGGGGAGCCGGAGGAGCATCCGGTAGGCGTCCAGCTCAAGCCCCACCGTAGTCCCGTACCGGGCTGAGATAAGAATTGCGAGGACGCGCCCGAGAGCCTCATTCGCCTTATGCCCGGCACAGACGTTACAGACAACACCGTCATCGGTGTTTTCGAGCGTAATGAGCTGGTCGGTCGGGATGAGCGACCGGTTTTTGTCCATTTCGGTGAGGAATTTTTCTGCAAAACTGATGTTCTCCCTGCCATGGGTATAATCATGGATGTTCCTGTTCCTTCTCATCTCACCGACTTCAAGCGCAACATTGTAAGGGACCGGGATCTGTTCCCCTTCCCAGGAAGGAAGTTCGCCCATCGCTTTCTTCGCGGGTTCCACCGTGAGTCGTCCCTCGGCAATCTCAAGAACTCTCCAGAGCTGACCCTTCGTAATGAAAACAGCACCGGGATGGACCCAGCCTACGACAAACGACTCATCAAGCGTCCCCACGGTTCGGCGGGAGACCATGTCGTACACAGGGACTTTTCGTTCGTCATGGATCATAGAAAGGTTAAGAGAGAGATACCGGCGTGCACGGGCAGTGGTCACGATCCGGCTCCCGTCGATTCGGATGAGGCGATGTTCCTCCATCTGTTTGCATACGTCGTCGAGAAGGGTGCCGCAGGACGCAAAGATTGCCGATCTTTCGAGAATGGCCCGGATTTTCTCCCGTTCGATCTCTCCGTACTCAACGGCGATTGCCGCGATCTGGTTCGCCATCACGTCAGCCGCGTTGATATGAGGAATCACCCGCTCGATCTCGTTTGCTTTCGCTTTCTTCGCAATGACCAGCGATTCGAGCAGGTCGTCAAACCCCGTTGCAAGGATGAGTCCCCCGGGAGATAGTATTCAGCTGGTGGCCAGCCCTGCCGATGCGCTGGACGAGGCGGGCAACTTCACGGGGCGACCCGAACTGGATAACATGATCAACCCTGCCGATATCGATGCCAAGTTCCATCGAAGATGTACAGATGAGCGTACGGATCTCGCCTTTCTTGAACCGGTCATCAGCATCGATCCGTACTTCCTTTGAGAGTGAACCATGGTGCACTTCAACGTCCCCGCGTCCGAACAGGGCGTGACCGAGCGCCTCGGCAGTGACACGGGTATTGACGAAAACAAGGGTGGAACCTTCGGTTTTCAGCATGCCCGAGAGGACTTCGGTCTGGTGATCAAAATTATCCCCGATATACCTGACCGAAATATCAAGCTGTTTTGCCACGGGGACCTGCACGATCGTAAACGGCCGCGAACCACAAAGAAAACGTGCAATCTCGTCCGGGTTTCCCACCGTTGCCGAGAGCCCTATTCGCTGGAAGTCCCCTGCATAAACATGGAGACGTTCAAGGGCTACCGAGAGTTGCGCACCACGCTTGCTGCCGGCCAAGCTCATGAATCTCATCGATGATGACGTAGCGTACATTCGCGAGGTGCTTCCGGAGCCGCTTCCCCATGAAGAGAGCCTGCAGGGTCTCAGGGGTAGTGATCAGCAGGTCTGGCGGAGAAAGTGCCTGTTTCCGCCGCTCGCCAAGCGGTGTGTCCCCGTGCCGGACCCCGACGGTAAGCCCAAGCTCGCTGCTCCACCACTGCATCCGCGAAAGGATATCCCGGTTGAGCGACCGGAGAGGCGTGATGTAGAGCGCCTTGAAACCTCCCCCAGACGGCATCGACAAAAGGCCGTTAAAGACCGGGAACATCGCGCTCTCGGTTTTGCCGGTCCCAGTCGGTGCGATCAGGACAATGTTTTTTCCCGAGAGGACAAGCGGTATCGCCTGCTGCTGCGCTTCGGAAAGATGACTGAACCCGCGCTTCCGGATACATTCGCGTACCTTGGGGTCAAGCAGTTCAATCGACGTCATCGGAATTGAGCATGGAGAGCGGTCCCATAAAAGGTCCCGTCGGCGAGGATGATCTCTGCACCATCCTTTTTCATAAATTTCGACAACGGCGAAAAGGGTTTCTCGACAATCTGGCGGATATCGTATCCGGCTATCTCATTAAAGGCAGGAACGAACAGGACCGGGTAGGAAAATTTGACCCGACCGGTATTTCCATATTCATCCGTCCCATATCGAGATCCGCCCGGACATATGCGGGAGTCTGGAGTGCACAGCCAACCTCGTCCCGTATAACAAGAAGCGGATGGTGGTGGCCAATAACCATCAGGTGTCCGGCAAGGCTTTTGTCAGGGTAAGTATGTCCGTGAAGGTACCCGACGTCGTCGACAACAGCACCCTCCTTTGGCTGGAGTTCACCTTCTTTGAGGTACCGCTCTATTCCGATGTCATGGTTCCCGGGAAAGATCAGAAGGGGGATCCGGTCGCGAATTGCATCAAGAATGCCAGGCATCTCGTCGTACTCCTGCCGTGTGACAGAGGGGATACTGTGCTTGATGTCCCCGAGAAGAATCAACGCATCGGGCTTTGCAGCATCAATAGTTTTCTGGAGACGTTCAAGCCGTGCAGCACTGCGGCTCTTAAAGTGCATCCCATGGGCAGCAAGATCCGCTTCGATGCCAAAATGGAGGTCGGCAACAATGAGATGCCGCATCTCGCCAACGATGACAAGGGCCGGGCCATCACCGAAAAACTCAAAATTCATAGCGCTTTGACAGATCCCTTCTGGGGCTGGTAACATTCATCGTCCGTGATCAGCGATTCGAGGCTTTTGAGAACTGCTTCCTTTGTCAGGCCCTGGGCAGCGGCCTTCACGATAACTTCTTCGATTCCGATTCCGCGGGTCCCCCTGCTTCCCTTACTATGCAGAGAACCATATCCCGGATTCCAGGCTGCCCCGTATCCGGAGTCAAGGGAGTTATCGGTTTAATGCTTGCTACCGCGTCCCCGACAATCCGGCCAAGATCCAGTAATTTTGAAGGTGTAAGGGCGTAATGCCTGCACGCCGTCATCAGCCGGTCGTCACCCGATGAATTTTGAAGTGCCTGATGGAGTGACTCGAGTCGTGTGAGCATCGACTCAGACGTCGAAAGCACCCATTGGTCCCGGGCAGAACGGTCAACAACCCTGACATCATCGGGTCGCACAGAAAGTATGAAATTTTCGCCTTTCTGGTACATCCGCGCCTGCCCGAGAACGGTGACAAACGAGGGTACCGGAAGGTTCCGTATCGTATCCGACAGTGAGGTTTTCCTCCCGCCGATGACCAGCTCGAATGCACCGGTCGGGATCTGCGACCCGGCAACGGTGCATATCCCCGCTCTCAGTAATTTCCGTCAGGGCCCCGGCGATATACAGTCCCCTGCACCAGGCTCCACCCGGAGTGACGACCCAAGGGGATTCTTCGTCTCCCCTGTTCCGCACCTGCAGTGTCGATGCGTTATACTCCCCGGCAAATACCTGAACAGAACCTTCCATGCTTTCTTAAAAGAATTGTCGGCGTGAGGTATTCAAGATTTAGTCGGTGCCATACACATCTCTGAACTGGAGTAAAGTGAGGATGTTCTGGTTTCTTAACACTTTAACAAAATGAAAACATCAGGGATTTCGTACACCCCGGTAAAAAAAGTGGAGTTAAATCTTCGGGGGGATGAGGCTCGGGTCTAGCGCTGTCGCGTTGGCATATGCGGCCCGGGCTTCTTCGGTCCGGCCAAGGTTGCGAAGAGCATTTCCTTTGTTGAACCATGCAATTGACCGGGTTGTAGTCAGGTTTCCTTCTGCGTTGATTGCGATATCCGCCGCTGCGATTGCATTGTTATTATCGCCGAGCATAACCAGGATCCCCGCTCGGTTAGCCTGGATCAGGGGGGTGAGTGAACTGGTATTTGTTGCAAGAGCTTTATCGGCTACATCAAGCGCTTGCTGGTAATTTCCCGCATTTGCGAGATCAACACTCTCTGAATAAAGGGCACCGGCATTCTGGAAACTTGTATCAGCATCCGGGGTCCCGGGCCGGGTGAGAACAAACAACGACACTGCGGCAGCGATTATCACGATACCTGTAAGTACAATCAGGTATTTGCGGGAATTCGTTGAGGGTTGCGGGGGGATTTTTTTTGGCTTCTTCATTTCGTACAAAAGGGTACGCATCCAGTCTATAAAAGGATGAATTTGCTAGTACCGCAAAAAAATCAAAGACCGGGCCCGATTTAATGTCTGCGGATTAGAATCGCAATCCCGCAAGCACCGGCTGCCACGAGAGTTATCCATACCGGCAGGGGGGAGTATGTCGTTTTCTTCGGTATTGGAGAGGTTGTCAGGGGACCTGACGGCAGTGTGGTGGCCGGGGGACTGATTGTAATCTCAGCTGAACCGGAAGGTTGTTCTGTCATTACCGGTGCAACGAACACTTCCGGGAGCAGGGTTACGGTCGCGGTACTGGAAATTTTTCCAATGGTGTCAGTGACTTTGCTCGTTGCGTAGGTCTCTGCCATATGGTTGAGGTTTGTACGAACAGAAATCAGATAGGTGCCTTCCGGGTACAGCCGGATGCCCTGAGGGTCACGTGCGGAATGGCTCCAGTCTTTCATATTTTTCCCGTAATAGGGCGATGCCATGATAAACGGGCGGGCATCAAAGGGAAGGATTACAGTATTGGTATTCCCGGCACTCCCTGTATAAAGATTGGTCATCGGCCGGTTCCGGGGATCCGTCATCGCAACTGAATAAAAAGAATCAGTTGGATTGGCATTGGGGCGGCTGATATAGTTGATTGCGTCATCAAGATTTGTATCGATACGGTACGTGATGTTCGTACCGAAGGGGATCGACTGCCCGGTGACATCCATATTATTGTCAAGATCCCAGATTTTTACAGAAATTTCCGGCTCATTTACCGAGAATACAGGAAAGTGGGGTGACCTGTCCTCGCAATACCACGTTCCGGTAAATCCCGTAAAAACGTCAGGACTGAACGTGTAATGATATATCTGGTCAGAAACGGAATTGAGCGGGACTATGCTGATATTTTTTCCCGGGGGATCGCTGTTGATATTCCTGCCTGACGGCCACCAGTCGATAGTATGGCACCCGTTCAGGCTTGAGGAAATATCAACGTCGCTTTCGCCGATAAAAACGGGAACATTACCGGATATCTTATTCAGGGTACCAGCGACCGGTGCGACAATCAGGAAGATTGCGACAAGCGCAGGCAGAATATAGGCTATCTTCATGAAAAGTAATTTTAAAAGCACCAATGATAAAACATTCTGTCGATCGAGAGTGTCTGTTTCCTGAAAAACCGACCAACGGGATTTAAAAATCAAATGATTACAATTACTATTTCCTAGCACCCATGCATGTAGTACACCAAAAAGGATGACGTTATGGAAGACAGCCACACCATCTGGATCGAGAAATACCGGCCCGCGAGGCTTGCCGATATCGTTGGACAGGATGAGATTGTGGAACGACTGTCATCGTACGTAAAAAGCGGTGACCTCCCCCATCTCCTTTTTACCGGAAGCGCTGGCGTCGGAAAGACGACTGCCGCCGTGACACTCGCACGGGAATTTTTCAGGGACAGCTGGCAGACGAACTTCCGCGAGATGAATGCCTCTGATGAGCGGGGCATCGATGTCGTGCGCAACCAGATCAAAGAATTTGCACGGACCCGCCCGCTCGGGGATGCGAGCTTCAAGATCCTTTTCCTCGATGAAGCCGATGCCCTGACAACCGATGCCCAGGCAGCGCTGCGGCGGACAATGGAAACCTACGCGCAAATCTGCCGGTTTATTCTCTCGTGCAATTACTCCTCCAAGATAATCGACCCCATCCAGAGCAGGTGCGCCATCTACCGGTTTAAACCGCTTTCACCGGGAGCGGTTAAAGAGGAGATCCGCCGCATAGCAAAAAAAGAAGCCCTTTCCATTACTGAAGGCGCAATGGATGCGATCGTCTATATTGCACAGGGAGACATGAGGAAAGCAATTAATGCCCTCCAGGGAGCTGCCATCATCAGCGCCGGGATCGACGAGAAGATGATCTATGCAATCACATCGACAGCACGGCCGGATGAGATCGCTGAGCTCCTCAGGCTTTCACTCTGCGGAGACTTTGACGGTGCAGAGTCGCTCCTCGCAAATCTCCTGCGTGAGCGGGGCATTGCTCCCAACGAACTGATCAACCAGTGCTACCGGGCCCTGCTCAGGATGGATATGAACAAGGGGTTGAAGGTGGAACTTATCGATCACCTTGGTGAGACGGATTTCCGCATCTCCGAAGGCGCAAACAGTGATATACAGATGGAGGCGATGATCGCACGGTTCGTCCTCTCCGCGGAAAAAAAGCGGTGACCTGAATTACCATGGAACCTTCTCCCGAGCAGCATGAGTCCGACAGGATCGGGGACTGGAGCCGGCTCTTAAAGACAAAGTACAAAAAAGAGCTTGGCGAAATATCGCGGGAATATCCGCACAAGCGTTCGCTCTATATCGATTACCGCGATGTTGAACGGGCGGGTAAGACGGGAATTGTCCTCGCTGACGAACTTCTCGAAAGCCCCGGAAAAGTTCTCGAAGATGTCTGGGACGCGATCAGGAACAACCAGCTGATCCGGGTAAAAGACGGCAAGGAACCCAAGATCAATATCAGGTTCATCAACCTCCCAAAAAAGACCGGGGCACGGGATATCCGGTCCGAAGATATCAACAAGTTCCTCTCGGTAGAGGGTATCCTGCGCAAAACAACGGAAGTGCGGCCCAGAATCGTTGAAGCAGTTTTCAAGTGCCCCGCCGGCCACTTCACCCACAAGATACAGAAATACGGTAAATTTATCGAGCCCGACGGCTGTGCTACGGATGGCTGCACGTTCAAGAAACTGGACCTTATTCCTGCACGGTCACGGTTTGTCGACTCGCAGAAAATGCGTGTCCAGGAATCCCCCGAGGGGCTCCGCGGAGGGGAGCAACCGCAGACGCTCGACATAGATGTCACGGATGACCTTTCCGGAAAAGTATCGCCGGGAGAACCGGGTCATCATCAACGGTATACTCCGTTCCATGCAGCGGGTCGTTAAAGGAGAGAAGAGCACGGTCTTCGATATTTTCCTTGAATGCAACTCTATCGAGATTGCCGAGAAGGAATTCGAAGAAGTCGAGATTGACGAACAAGCCGAGAAAGAGATCACGGATCTCAGCAAGAACCCGATGATCTACCGCATGATCCCTCACTCCGTCGCTCCAACGATCTATGGGAGCGAGGATGTCAAGGAAGCTATCGCCCTCCAGCTCTTCGGCGGGATCTCAAAAGAGATGCCTGACGGGAGCAGGCTCCGCGGCGACATCCACGTCCTCCTCATAGGGGATCCGGGTATCGCCAAGTCACAGTTGCTGCGGTATGTCGTCAAGCTCTCACCCCGTGCTATTTATACCAGCGGGCAGTCATCTACCTCGGCAGGCCTGACCGCGACCGCAGTCAAGGATGAATTCGGCGAGGGTCGGTGGACGCTTGAGGCGGGCGCCCTCGTCCTTGCCGATATGGGTATCGCGGCAGTAGATGAGATGGACAAGATGCAGAAGGAGGACCGGTCTGCGCTCCACGAAGCGATGGAGCAACAGACTATCAGCGTTGCAAAAGCGGGGATAACCGCGACACTCAAGTCACGGTGCGCACTCCTCGGTGCGGCAAACCCGAAGTACGGGCGGTTCGATATGTACGGCGATATCGCCGACCAGATCAACATGCCTCCATCTCTCCTCTCCCGGTTCGATCTCATCTTCATCATGACCGACCAGCCGGAACAGAAGCGTGATCTTGCCATCGCGGAGCACATCCTCAAAGCTCACAGTATCGGGGAGCTGATGGCCCAGCACAAGAAGACACCAATTCCGGGCATCACCGATGAATACATCCTTCAGCAGCTCAAGCCGGTCATGCCGGATATCGAACCTGCCCTCTTCCGCAAGTATGTTGCGTATGCCAAGCGCAACTGTTTCCCGATAATGTCAGATGAGGCAAAGGACACGCTGGTCAATTATTACCTCAAACTGAGAGGGATTGCCGAGCCCAACAAGCCGGTGCCGGTCACTGCCCGGCAGCTCGAAGCCCTGGTAAGGCTCGGGGAAGCGAGCGCCCGGATCCGGCTCTCGAACACGATCGACATGAGTGATGCCGAACGGGTCATCCGCATCGTTGACGCATGCCTGCGGCAGATCGCGTACGATGCCAAGACCGGAAGTTTCGATATCGACAAGATTGCTACCGGCATCTCGAAGGAAAAACGGGATATTGTGCGGGTCATCAAGGATGCAATCCGCGACATTGGCGGCGATGGAAAACGGGCAGCAATTGATCAGGTTATCGAGACGGTCTCATCCAAGGGGTTCAGCCGCGACAAGATCCGGGAAGGAATCGACATGCTCCTCCGGAACGGCGAAGCGATGGAGCCCAAGAGCGGGATCGTCCAGCTTATCTGAGGTATCGAACGCATTATTTTCTGGAAATGAGACCCCGGAAAACTGCACGAAAGGACAACGAACAACTGATAAGAAAAGTTCTGGAAATAGTTATAAGAAGAGTGGAATACGATGGACACGATGAACGACCGGGAAACGGCAGTATTTGAAGCAGGAATTAAGCTGGGAGCGCTCTATCACCAGTGGGTAGGAACCCCGATCTCCCGGGGTTCCGCGGACAGCGTCGAACAGGCAATAGAAAAGGCAGTGATCCTCCAGCCATTCGTTGAGGAGATCTCCGTTACCCTCGACAAAAACCTGATGACCCTGAACCGGTTCGGGTACAGCGAACTGACAGGCATGATGTTCGATGTTGAGATCATTACCCGGGTCGGGTTTACGTATTGTCGGGCAAAACTCTCACCCTCACAGGGGTACCCGCTGATGTCGGTCGAGGAGCTGTATGAAATCCCCGAAGTTTCCCGTCACTGACGACCATATCCACATTGACCCGGTCAATGGACGGGGGATCGAAGCCGCAAAGGATTTCCTCAGGGCGGGCGGGACACACATCTGTCTCGTTTCGAAACCTTCATCGTCATTCTCAATATCTGCAAAGACCGGGACAGATTACCGCCCCGTATTTGACGAGACGCTCCGTGTCGCAGGGCTGGTCCGTGAAACAGGACTCGTCGTCTTTCCGATACTCGGCATCCACCCGGCCGAGATCGGGTGGCTTGCCGAACATATGCCGCTGGTCGATGCGGTCGCCGTCATGAAAGGCGGGCTCGACTGTGCCGCAGGATATGTCCGGGACGGGCAGGCAATCGCACTTAAAAGCGGCCGGCCGCATTATGACGTAGCCCCTGAAGTCCTCACGGCATCGAATGACGTCCTCGCCCACGCGCTCGATCTCGCAGCGGAATGCGGGTGCGCCCTCCAGATCCATGCGGAGACCGGGCCCTGCGCAGATATTATCGGTATGGCGGCAAAAGCAGGGGTTCCCAAAGAACGGGTGGTGAAGCATTACGCGACACCGGACACTCCCCTTCACCCGTCCCTTATCGCAAAACATGAAGGGATCCCGGACCTCGTCCGCGAACACCGTGTTTTTACCATGGAGAGCGATTACATGGATGAGAATTCCCGGCCCGGGGCTGTCATCGGGCCGAAGTCGGTACCGCGGTACACGAACCAGCTCATCGCTTCGGGGGTCCTTACCGAGGACGATTGTTTCCGGATCCATGGCGAGACCGTGGAGAAGGTATATGGAGTCGAGGTAAGGCTGCAATGAATAGTGAGGCTTGCAGCCTGGATGTTTTTTACCATTTTTAATTTTTCACTAGACAGTCGATCGCCAATTATCGGACCGGTCAATTTTTGCACTGTCCGATCTGGGGATCTTCCCGGATCATCACCGGAGCAGTATCTTTGGCGGTCTCGATCTCCAGCCCCCAGGTCAGCTGTTTGCCGATCCTCTGCTGCAGCCCTGCTGCCGCCCGTAATTTCCGGGCATGGAAACTGCCTATTCCATCCATTGGAGTGCAAATCGAGCGTTTCCCAAAACTACTCCGCTGTTTTTTGGCAGAACCCCGTTGTTTTGTACCAGGTTCGGGCAAATCGGAGGTGGAAATCGGCTCTGTTGACTTAAACCCGGGCGAGGGTCCCGGAACGAGCGGGAAGAGCCGCTCACCGACGGAGGATACGTGAATAGCTTCAGAAGAGCCCGGGACAAGATTCCGGCCACCTCCCTGAAACCAGTCCCATATCCATATTTTTACCGGTTCCCCGCTGTAGCCCTGCTGCGGCCCGTGATTTCCGGGCTCGGGAATTGCCTATTCCACCCAGTTGGTGCCCAAATCAAACGTTTCCGGGAATTACCCCGCTGTTTTTTGTCAGGTACTCCGTGGTTTGATCTAAAAATTGGGGAAATCGGAGGCAGAAATGGCCCCTGTTGGGTGCATCTCAGGAACCCGGTCAATTCTCCGTCGGTGAGAGGTTCCCGGTTCTTTGGTAATGGAATTATTGCATTCATCCAACCGTGGGATTATTTTCGAGCAAAAAATGGTGAGATCTGTTAGAAACGAACGACTCATCGAACTCCCTGCACCCAACTCATCCTTTTTATCCCACCCGGCCAAATTGAGAGATCAATGTATCTGAAGATCCATCGCTCGCAGGGTTCCGGCGACATCGTCGCAGTCTGCGATCGGGAGTTAATGAATACGACCATAAGCGATGAAAAGATCAACGTAACAATTTCCGGACATTTTTATGGCGACCATCTCGCAACCGAATCCGAAGTGAGAGACGCCCTGAAAAATGCCTGCAATATCAACCTGATGGGCAAACGCGCAACCGACATCGCCATTGGCATGGGGTTGACGACGAAAGAATGCTGCATTATGATCGGGAACGTGCCACACGCACAGATTTTCTAAATTATGACAAAGAATATACGAGGCAGTTTTTGTCACAAATGCGGTAAGCCGACCGAGACCGCGGGACTCTGCACCGAGTGCAGGATTGGGGATACCCCGTGGTTTACCTGCGACCACCGGGCAACGCAAATCTTTTGCCCGAGTTGTGACGCGATAAAACAAGTGAGCACGTGGACAGACACGGAGAAGGGACGGGACGAGATCGGGCAGGAACTCGCAAAGACTGCCGTTCATTTTCACCCTGACGTCCAAAAACCGTCTGTCACTTCCTCAATTATCCATGTGACAGTCAACCGGTCGAGGGCCGACCTCTCGATCAAGGGGACATTGTACGATAAGCCGATGGAAGGAACATGCTCCGTCGAGATCGTCTGGCACAAGGAGCAGTGCGATCGGTGCAACCGCATAAGCGGGAGTTACTATGAAGGAAATATCCAGGTTCGCGCTGATGGCAGGATCCCGAGCAGTTTTGAGATCCAGACGGCAGCCTCCATCGCCCAGCAGGTTGAGGATTCAGTCCAGGCCGGAGGCGAGCGTCTCTCGTTTGTTTCCGACATCACCCCGACACGGGACGGCCTCGATGTTATAGTAGGATCGCAGCACATCGGGCTGCTCATCTCAAAAAGAATTGTCGATGCTCTCGGGGGGAGGTATTCCACCCACCCAAAACTCGTCGGGGAAAAGGCAGGCCGGCAGCTCTTCAGGATCACGTACCTGGTGCAGCTCCCCCGGTACAGGAAAAATGACGTGGTGAAAATCGGTACCCGCTATTACGAGGTGGACCAGGTTGAATCCAATCATATCAAAGGAACGGACCTCATCGACGGTTCATCCAAGTCAGTGAGGGAAGCCGACGTTACAAAGTTTATCGGCAACTCCGGCGACGCCGAGTCCGGTCTTGTCGTCTATGCGGACGGGAAAACCATCGGCATCATGGATCCCGCGACCCACAAGACGATCGAGTTCAGGCAACAGAAGCATCTCGTCGTAGAGGCGGGCCAGCACCTGCGCCTGTTGCGCGACGGGGATCAGCTCGTCATCATCTGGTAACGTATGAAAGTAAGGGCAGTACCCGGAAATTACTGGGTGGGATCTGCAGCGAAGACTGGGTCGACCAGAGCCGCCGTCCGTACGTTGACAGTGCTGGTGCATGGGTTCCGGTTAAGGGCAACCAGCCTTTTGACCGGGAAATTCCCGAGCGGCACCCGTACCATGGCCGGGGTTTCTTCTGTGTCGGGAATGTCGCAGTCATCCATGGGAAAAGACCCGGCCAGAGTGAAATTGACGAAATCGTACGTTTCCGCAACCCTGACGGAGTTCTTTGGATCGAATCGCTGAATGATATAACCCGGACTCCGGCGACTGAAGTCCTTTGGGGCGATGTCGGGGAGGTGGAACACCACGAAAACGGGTACGCCTATATCTTCGATCCCAGGAAAGTCATGTTCTCACAAGGTAACCGGATCGAGAAGATGCGAATGGCTGGCCTCATTGGCAGGAGCGGGAAGCATGAGCGGGTTGCGGATATGTTTGCGGGCATCGGGTATTTTTCGATCCCGATGGCCGGGTGCGGCGCCGAAGTACACGCCATGGAGATTAACCCCGCTGCTTTCGGGTTTCTGAATCGCACCATCGAAAAAAACGGGCTTGTCGACCGGGTAAAACCGTCTCTGGGCGATTGCCGGGACCTTCTTTCGGGCACCTATGACCGGATTGTCATGGGGCATTTTGATGCGATTACGATGTTGCCGTCTGCTCTTGACCATGCCGGACCCGGCACTACTGTTCATCTCCACAGCATCGGGCCGGTTGAAGGCAGGATCCTGGAGATTATTGAAGGATCAGGTTTTTCAGCGACAATCAGCCTACATAGAGTAAAGAAATACCGCCCGCACGAGTGGCATATCGTGCAGGATATAACCCTGTCATGACCCTAAAGACCCTTGCAGGAAAACAGATCGTCGTTGCGGTTACCGGCAGTATCGCGGCTGTAGAAACCGTGAAACTGATCCACGCACTCCGCCGGAAAGGAGCAACAGTGCAACCGGTGATGAGTGAAGCTGCGGCAGGAATCATACACGCCGACGCTCTCACCTATGCTTCAGGGCGCGAGACTATTACCCGGTTGTCGGGATCTGTGGAACATGTCCTGTATTGCGGGGACGGTGGTTGTGCCGATCTCCTGCTTGTTGCCCCGTGCACAGCAAATACAATCAGCAAAATTGCCAGCGGTATCGATGATACGAGCGTCACGACATTTGCTACAACCGCACTGGGCAGCGGAAAACCGGTTGTCGTCGTTCCGGCAATGCATCACAGCATGTACCGTCACCCGGGTGTCTCTCTGAATATCACTAAACTCAAAGAGTGGGGCATCGAATTTGTTGATCCCCGGGTAGAAGAAGGAAAAGCCAAGATGGCAGGAATTGACGAGATCGTGCTCAACTGCGAACGTTCAATCCTGAAAGGGCCGCTTCTCGGTACAAAGATCCTCATCACCAGCGGTCCCTGCCGGGAAACGGTGGATGATATCCGAATCCTTACCACGCGATCGAGCGGACACATGGGCAGGGCGCTCGCATTGCAGGCGTACCGTCTGGGGGGTGAGGTTACCGTGGTGCACAGCGATGAGTTTCCGTGCGTGAAAAACATCCATGCAGAGAGTGCAGGTGATATGCACACTGCGGTTCACTCGGTCTTCCAGGGGGAGGGTGCAGACATCTATCTCAGTGCAGCTGCAATCTCGGACTTTGCGCCGGAACGATTTAGCGGCAAGATCCCAAGCGGTCAAAAGGTTAACCTTGTCCTTGACCCTCTTCCAAAACTCCTCGATGAAGTCCGGACGCATTACAGCCCGAAGATAATTGCATTCAAATTGGGTGAGGCGCAGGAAAAGCAGCCCGGGCCATGCTTTCACACAGTATCGACATGGTTCTCGTGAATTCAGCAAAGACGATGGGCAGTAATGAAGGAGAATACACCCTCATGACTAAGTCCACCGCACTTCCAGTAAAAGGGACAAAAGAAGAGATCGCTGCGGTAATCTGGGATGCCATAATTCCCGGGCACACGGTTTAACGATCCTGCCGGTTAGCTCATTCCCGATGCTCTAAAATTTCCATTTTCCAGCCCGGATTCTTAAAAACGCGTATTCTTAGTCTTTTAATTGAATGGATAAAATTATATATTGCGTTTCATCAAAGATCATGTATGTCCTCTATGAAGAGACATGAGGCGAAATCTCCTGCGGGGTTTTCATTCCCGATCCCGATATTCTACAAACTGATGATCAGCATGCTGTTCGTCGCAACGATCCCGATGATCCTGCTGGGTATCGTTTCGATGGGAGATACATCCAGCATTCGCAATTCAATCGGTCTCCAGAACACGATCTTCATTATTACACTCATCACCCTGTCGATTGTGGTCATGTGGAGCTTTTTCCTCGCCAGCAGTATAACAAAGCCTATCGTCAGGCTCTCAAGAATTGCCACCGGGATAAGCACCGGGGAAGTTAATAAACCTGAGATCGAGTTACTCAGCAATGATGAAATCGGGGAGCTTCAGACCGCGTTTAACCGAATGATCAATACCTACAAGATACTTGAAAACCTTTCAGAAGAGGATAATAAATAATCAAAAAAATCCGGAGACCGATGACCAGATAGTAAAGACAGGTCAGACCCGGATTAATTTAAGATGCTTGGCGATTGTATGAGTACCAAGTTCGTGGCAATCCCGGGAACAAAAATACCCAATCGGAAACGCACTGGCAAAAAGGTGGTTTACGCGTGCTGAAGGAAATTCTCAATAAATTCCTGGTTCTCAATGGCGTCAAGGCGGCAATTCTCGTCCAGGAGAACGGCGAGATTATTGAAAGTATAAAATCCGGGATCAGGATTGACGAAAATCTCAGGAACGCCATCGCCATGCTTATGGTAGAATCAAAAGCAACCGCTGCTTCATTTGGAGATGCCCCGCTCTCGATGCTGTTTGTTGAATACGATGAATTTCTTATCATTATGGGGCCGGTAATGGAGGAGTTTTTCCTGCTCATCATCGCCCAGAGCACAGCAAATATCGGGAAGATAACGTACGAGATGAAAAAGAATCAGGAAGCCATTGTCTCATTCCTATGATGGAACTATTACCCGAGGGAAAAAGCATCGGATGGATGCAGGCACCACCCCAGTGGATCTTTGCGCATACCCAGAGGTTTGTCGGGATTGTCCGGATTGTAATCCACGACGGCGAAGGTTTTATCCTGATCAACCGGGGTAAAGTCCTCGGGTATTATTTCCGGCAGGGGAGAATTGAGCTCACCGGCAAGGCTGCGCTTGACTACATCAACTCGAACCCGGCAGTCGAGTTCAACCTTAGTCGGTTCACTCCGGAAGAGATGGATGCAGCCCTTAAAGCCCTGAATATCCAGCCTGACTGGGAAGTGATGCAGCCCGAAATCCCCGGTTCAGTTACCTCCGATGAAATTCCCGGGGAAGAGGAAACGCCGGTGACAGAAGAATCTGAACCCTTTGAGGGCGAAGGTGAGGAACTACCGGCGGAAGATACTGAGGACCAGTTCGATGAATCGTTATTTGAGCCCCGACAGGACACCGAACCCGAAGAATATACGACCATTCCCTGCCAGGAGTGCCTTGAGGACCCGGATATCCAGATCGTCAGCCAGATCAAAAAGCTGAACGGTATCGTCGCCCTATCAGTTTTTGACGAAGAACGTAATATCCTGCTGATGGGGAACGTCGAGATCGAACCCCTGCTCAGGATTGCACGGAGCCTTCTTGAGACGACGAAGAAAGTCACTCCACTCGTTGACTGGGGACCCTTTGTCCACATGACCCTCCAGATACCAGAAGGAAATATCATCATAGCACCATTCCGGGACTATCATCTCTGTCTCCTTACAACCCGGACTATCAATATCGGGCACATCCGGAGAATTCTCCGCGACATCCAGATGACCGAAGAGGGTCCGGAATAAGGGTAAAAGTTTTTAACCATTTTTCGCGGATTCACCTTTTCTTCACAAGAGATCCGGCGTCTGTACCATGTAAAAAATCCCGCGGGGTAAAAATTCCTAAGGGGCAGAATTGTGCGCTGAAAGGAATATAAATAATAAAAAAATTTCCTGGACCGGATTTCCGGCACATTCTGTTTTCAGCAGAATCCGGCAGGTCCCGTCATTTTTCTTACGGTGACATATCCTTCTGGGCCTCGTAAATGATCCAGCATGATACCACAGCAACCACGACGCCAAGGATTATCAGGAACGGCTTTGTTACCAGGTTACAGGGATGTTCAGCCATAGCACACATCTTCGTGATATAGAGGGGAAACAGGATCGAAAGAACGCCGAGACCGAGGCCGAAAAGACCGATCACGCGCTTGGTCTCAGGGGACTGGGAGAAGGTCAACAGGAGACCGGCAAGGATGGTAAGGGCACCAACCCCGATCTCTGCTCGTGCAGTCCAGCCACACGGCATGGGCAGGCTTTTGCCACTGGCAAGCTGTGCGTACATTCCATTCACTTCACAGACCGGGGCAAAGGTCCACGGCCCGATTACAAGGAGGATTCCCATAACGATCAGAACAATTGCTGGAATTGGGATTTTCATAGCCAACAGGCTGGATACGCTGATATTTATACGTTTGGAAATTGCCTACCATAAATTAATAAGCAATTTGACGGGGTCTCATTGTAGGATCAAAGGAATAAAAGCAGATCCGTTTGACTCCTTTTTTTTTCACCGTTCAAGTGGTGTAATTATTTCAATTCCTCCCGGTGGATCCTGTAGTCAGCATTATCAGTAACCATTCCGAATTTGTAACTACAAGAATGAACCTCCGTATCTTCACGCTCACTCTCGAACCGGAAAACCCGGTAGAATTTTCCCTCGCAGACCTCCGGGCTCACCTTACAACGGGGCTGAACAAATTCACTGCAGAACAGAAAAATAATACATTCGGGTTCATCTATCGTTACCCGCCAGTGCACTGCAAAATAATTAAAAATGCCCTGATAATTATTGGAATCGGCCAGGGTGCGGACTTTCTCGAGGGGATCTCAGCGTACGGGAATACGATCGCTCCGGGGAAGAATGCATGCCGGATCATCAGCCGTGACTCCACAGTCAGGATCGAACAATTTGGCATAACCAATTCCGGCATTTCCTATGAGTTCCTGACCCCATGGCTCGGGCTGAACCAGCAGAACGTTAAGAAATTCTACGAGCTCTCGGGGAAGCAGGAGCGGGATGCATTCCTGCAAAAGATTCTTGCAGAAAGTCTGGCAGCCCTTGCAAAATCACTTGACTATAAGCCTCCCGCACCAATAACCTGCGAACAAAAACTAAGGTTCCGGAAAGACTGGATCGATAACAAGAGCGTCATGGTCTTCACGGGGAGGTTCAGGACGAACCTTATGATTCCTGATTACCTCGGCATGGGGCAGTCTGTTTCGCTTGGTTTCGGGACAGTGCGACGCATCCCGGACACTCCGGTCCCGGATACCGATGACGCAATAGCGTGAACGGAAACTTAAGGTTGCTCCCGAAGAGTAAGATTCTCTGGCGCCGGGATATCATCTTCATACCCGGTACGATCGAAAGGGTGGCGACAGAACCCCGGCTGCTCTGGGGTGCTGCCATAGTGGTCAGGAGCGCGATAAAACGTCTCTTAAAATTTCTACCGTGTTTGAGATCGTGAATGGTTCAGATGAAAAGGGGGACGTCGCGGAACGTGCGGGTGTCAAACATTCCCTTGTCGGTGATCCTCAGTGCCGGGATAACCGTGAGTGCAAGGAACGAAAGGTACATAAAAGGATTCGCAATTCCTCCCATCTTGTCGGAAGTTGCCTCCTGCAGGAGACGCTGGTGATGGATCACTTCAGGGTAGGGCAGGGTCGACATCAGGCCTGCGCAATCCAGCGGGAGGACGATCCGGGTATTGCCAACAATCGCAGTCATCGCCCCTTCGGTGCGGAACACTTCCTCGATCGCCCACCGGATTTCCGTGTCGCTCGCTCCGACCGCAATGACATTGTGCGTGTCGTGCGAGACACTGCTCGCAATCGCGCCGCGCTGAAACCTGAAACCATGAACCAGCCCGACGCCGCAAGGAGTTTTCCGGTACCGGTTGCATACTACAACTTTGAGGATGTCACGGCGAAGATCGGGTATTTCCTTTGAATTGATATCGAAGCGCAACGATTCTGTTGCGATCTGGTTGGGAACAAGCCCGATAACCCGGGCTGTTCCGCTGCCGTTGACTTTGAGGTCGTCAAATGACGGAGGATGGCCATGAAAAGACGGCGGGAGATTGATCGATGGTTTTGTTGGAGCTGACTGCGGGATCTCGACACCGGCTCTGAATGTTTTCCTGACGTTGAATTCCGACGGGTCGTCAAAAATACAGAAATCTGCACGCCGTCCCGGGGAAAGACTCCCGGTCGGACAGCCCAAAACGTTCCGCGGGAGAGAGGGTGGCCATTCGGATCGCCAGCTCCGGCTGCAGACCGGACTCTATTGCTTTGCGGATACAGTGGTCGATATGCCCAAAATCCATCAGTACATCGGCATGGAGGTCATCTGTTGCAAAACAGCACCGGGATACTGTTTTTGCAGTCACCACCGGTATGAGGTCAGCGATGCTCTTTTCAGTCGATCCTTCACGGACGAAAAGGTACATGCCCCGGCGAAGTTTCTCCCGGGCTTCAGCAAGACCCGTCGATTCGTGATCGCTCTGGAGACCGGGCAAAAATATACGCGTTCAGGTCTTTTCCTCCGAGCATGGGGGCATGCCCGTCACGGATCGCTGAAAGTGCGAGTTTTTCCCCAACTCCCGGGGCTCCCTCGAGAACACCGGGGACGTTCATCATCTCCCCAAGCCCGATAACTCCCTCCCTGCCGATGAATCGCGAGAGTGCCTCTGCATCGAGGACGGCGCCGCCTGTGTCATGGGAGTCTGCCGGAACACACGAGGGGAGCATATAGAAAATATCAACGGCTGCTCCGGCACGTTCACCGAGCATGAATTCAATGCCGTCGGAACCTGCAACATTTGCAATTTCATGGGGATCGGCAATCACCGTAGTCGTCCCGTGAATGCCGACGAGACGGGCATACTCACGGGGAGCCAGAAGCGAACTCTCAATATGAACGTGGGCGTCGATAAGGCCGGGAACTATATACGAACCAGCGAGGTCGTGCTCCGTTTTTCCCCGGTAATCACCGATGCCAAGCACCCTGCCATCCTTTACGGCGAGGTTCCCCTCTTCAAACGAACAGGTAAACGAGTTGAAGATCTCCGCGTTTTTATAGATGGCGTCAGCGGGTGTAAACCCCCGGGCAGCATTGATCATGTCTTGAGAGAAAATTTCCATCGTTTCACACCCCGATATCCCGGATTACCGCTGTTTTCCTGACGCCATCCTGAATGACATAAATGTACAGCTCTGTAATTACCTGCGGTAAGTTTTGCCGGGAGAATAATCCTGTTGGATCCGATGATCAGTGACACTTCCCGTGAAACGACCAGGTATTCATTCTGGCTGAAATCAGAGAGGCGAAAAACGGTCACCTGCACAAACGCACCCGAGGGTGCCCCGGTATTTTCCACCGCAATCGTAAGATTCTCGTCAGCGTATCCGGCATCCCCGACATTTACTGCAAGACATCCTGATAAAACGGTAACTGCGGCTAAAATTCCCGTGAAAATAATCAGGTGACGGAACCGTGCAGCCATTGATTAGATGTAATATTCAAAAAATTTAAACTATCCTGTCGGTAAGGGCCGGACCCCGGAAATTGTCTGCCTCCGCAGGTTTCTCCTGATCTGAAAAGATTATACCTGGGCACTTACCAGAAAAATCCGTCAGCGGTTCGGGACGTGTAAAAAAAATTCCGTGATGTTCAGTTGAAGAAAAAATTTCTTTGATGGGACGTACCGGGCATTCCACGCACCCATCATCTTTCAGCGTGTACCTGTCCCGGTGAAAGGCCCGGATACTGCACGGTTAGACAAAATATCCCGAAATTTAGTTTGTTTTTTAAATGAAGGGAAATATAATAGAAAATTCTCTAAAAGAGATACGAATCCGGTGAAATTACGACAGATAGGTTATTATAACTTAATTTATTAAAAACTGAACAGGGGTGTTCAATAATAACGATAATTACTTTTTCTCATCATAAGGGTGGCACGGGTAAGACCACCTCATGTCTGAACATTGCCGGTTTCTGCGTCAATGCCGGGAAAAGGGTTCTGGTTGTTGATTGTGACCCCCAGGCAAATGCCACGACCGGTCTTGGGGTCAGCCCCGATCTCCCCGGAAAAAACATGTATGACGTGTTCATGAGCCGGATCGAAGGATTTCCTCCGGTTAAAATCCAGGATATCATAAAGAGAACCCCTTCGGGAATCGATCTTGCCCCGTCCCACCTTGACCTCGTCGGGGCAGAGCCTTACCTTTACACCCTCAATAACCGTGCTGTCATCCTCAAGGAAGCCCTTACCGGTCTTGGCGACCGGTATGACATTATCTTCATCGATACACCCCCGAGTATGGGCCAGTTTGTCATCAACTGCCTGTATGCAGCTGACCATATCGTTGTGACCCTGGACTCGGGGACGTTTGCGTTCAACGGGATTTCCACCCTGATGACAATCTTTGGCGATATTAAAGAAGATCTGGGAAAAGAGATCCACGCCGACATGGCAATCGTGACCCGGTGGGGTGAGGGAGAGGTGCCAGAATGTCCCGTGCAGGAGACTGAGGGAAAGAAAGATATTTTCCTTCTTCTCCGAAGTATATTTTATAAAACGCCGGAACCCGCTCCGGAAGAACTGAGAACCCGGGAAGAGAGAGAGGAAGAGCATGGAAGGATGCTCGCGATGCTGAACAAGATCAAAAACCGGTTCCCGGTTGTATTTACCGTACCATTCTCGCCGTCAGTCTATGAAGCGCAGAAACGTGGATTGCCGCTCTCCCATTTTGCACCGGAGAGTGACGCCGGTAAAGCGTACAGGACAATTGCAGATGAGGTAATGAAATGGAAATAAACGAGATTGAAGCAACGCTGAAATCAGTCAATGAAGGAGACTATTCAGCCCGTGTTGACGAGACAAGGGCAGGGCCGGAACTAAAACCGCTCGCACAGACAGTCAACAAGACCATCGAGAAATTCGCGAAAGACTGTTGCAATGAAACAGCGGGCAGACGTCATGATGCGGGATAACCCGCTCGCGATTGCGATCCTTGCAAAAGACAAGACCCGGGTTTACATCAACAAGATGTACGAAACCATGTGGCGCGGGACTCACGACGAGCTGATGAAAAAGAAGCTCTACGACTTCGACATCACGATCCTCTCCGGCGATCACTTTTATGCCTGCTTCGATACGCGGAAACTTTCCATTACCAACTGCCTCGTCAAATGGCCGGACGGTGTGAAGAAATATCTTACGCTCAATGCAATTCCCATTCTCGATAAGAGTGGCAGCGTCGACGGGGCGTTCTATGTCTGGGTAGACGTCACCGAGCTTCACGAGAAAATGGAGGCGGTGAAGAAAGTCGAGCAGCGGGTGGACAGGATCATCCAGGAGAACCCGTACCCGCTCTTCACGATCGACCAGGACCTTAACGTCAAAATTTCCAACCAGTCGTTCCTGAAGCTCGCCGGGTATTCCCAGGAACGGGCCTCGACCCTCTCGATGAAGGACTTCAGAGTACCTCAAAAATAAGGGAGAGAGTGTTGAAGGAACCATCAAGTCCAGGCGGCGGAGCCAGGGAGAATCGACCATCGAGTTCCCGGCAGGGACGTTTATCCTTGAATGGTATTACATCCCGCTGCTGGATGCCGAGGGAAATGTCGAGAACCTCCTCGTGGTCCTCAACGACATTACCGATCGGCGGAAGAAAGAAGGCGAAGTCAAACAGCTGATGGAAGATTCAGAGAAAAAAGCAACCGCGCTTTCCGACAGTGCAGTCAGCCTGCAGGCCGGTCTCTCGAAGATGGCCAAAGGGGATCTGAGTTTCCAGGCGCCGGTCCTCGAAGGCGATCCTCTCGTCCAGTTAAAGAACGACTACAACACTGCCGTCAATTCAATCAGGAAGGTAGTCGAAGAACTGGAAAAAGCGATCAAACAGCTCGAAGTAACAACACAGGACACGAGCAAGAGCACTGCAGAGATATCCAAGTCAACCGAACAGGTCGCAATATCCACCCAGAGATCTGCCGATGGAGCTGAAGAAACAGATCGACGAGATCGAGAACGTGAGCAAGGAAATCTCCGATCTCTCGGCATCCATCGAGGAAATAGCAAGCACGTCGCATGATCTTATGGACCACGCCCAGAAAGCAGCGACTGAAGGCAATTCGGCGGCCGAACTTGGCAAGCTTGCAACCAATAAGATGAAGGCAGTAGAGAAGATCGCCGGTGAGAGCGTTAACGAGATCAACGCGTTAAACGAGCGGATGAAAGAAATATCCAATATCGTCAAGATGATTGCCGATATCTCGAGCCAGACAAATCTTCTCGCCCTCAATGCGGCAATCGAAGCAGCTCGGTGCGGGGGAACATGGGCGCGGGTTTGCGGTAGTCGCCGGAGAAGTGCGCAATCTTGCCGGTGAGTCCAAGACCGCAACCAACCACATCGAAGGCCTGATCAGCTCCATCCAGAACAACAGCGACAAGACTGCGACTGCGATCAAGGGTTCCTACAACGAGATTCAGACCGGGATCGAGAGCGTTAACAAGACAATCGAAGCACTGAACCGGATCATCGTTGAATCAAATGTCGTTGCCCAGGGAGTTACCGAGATCACCAAGGCGACCGAGGACCAGGCAGAAGCCACGACCCGGGTTATGACAGGGATGGAAAAGTCAAACGCCATCACCCGCGAGAACCAGGAACGGATGGAAGATATGGCGGCCCTTGCAGAGGAGACCAGCGCATCCACTGAAGAGATCGCCAGCGCATCTGCCGAGACTTGCATCGATGGCCGAACGTCTGAAGAAAATGATGGAACAGTTTAAGTTGAGGTAAAAATGGCCTCAACTGTTGATGTTGTAGAATTCGAACTGGGCGGGGAACGGTATGCCCTTGATATCCAGCTCGCACGGGAAATCGTTGAAATGATCCCGATCACCCCGATCCCGCGGGCGCCTCCCTATATTTCAGGTGTTATCAACCTACGGGGCGAGATCACCAACATAATGAATCTCAATACCCTTCTCGGCCTGCCAAACCAGGAGATCAGGGACAACCAGAAGATCATTGTGCTGGTACCCGGAAGCTGCCGGCGGCAGCAATGTGGGGATCATTGTCGATGATGTCAGCAGCGTAACCCAGGTTTCCGAGGCTGATGTCGAACACATGGGAGAAGGGTTTGCATCGGAATTCTCGAGTTTTGTCAAGGGGATAATCAAAGTCAAGGGTGACGACTCCGAGAAAACGGACAAAACAAAGAAAGGCCTGATTATCTGGATCGATATGCAGAAAGTGCTCAAAGATCTGGCGAACAGCAAATGAAGAAATCACGAGGAAATAAAAAACCGCAGGGCCAGAAAAAAGAGGAAGGGAATGACTGAAAGACCGGGAAGAAAAGCGTTATTTACCGGGGCTGGGGCCCCGGCGACAACCGCCATGCCAGATGACGCAGGGGCGCATGAAAAACTTGCTCAGCATGTACGGCAGCTGAACGATGAGATTGCTGCCGTGCTAACGGCTGCTGTCGCCGGAAGAACGGTCAGCTCGCTCGATCCTGCCCGGTTCGGGGCAGAATACACGGGCCTTATTGCGGCAGCAAACACTGCCCTGCCCAAAATGAAACAGGAGATTATCCAGTCCTCTTTTGCTCCCACTGGCACAGAAAGCGAACAGGTCGCCAGGTGCACCGAGACAATTGCGGACCTGGAGCACCGGCTTGAACTGATGGTGGATTCAAACCCCATCCCGATGCTGCTGACGACACCGTCGTTTTTAATAACGGAGGCAAATGCGGCCTACGTCCAGATGAGCGGTATCCGGGAAGACAAACTCCTGAGCACGAACATCAAGGATTTCCGGGTTACAAACCAGAAAGGGGAGGGTGCAAAAGTCGCTCTGCAGGAGAAACGGCGGTCGTTTGGGGAAATAACGGTCGAGCTCCCCTCGGGAATCCGCGTGCTCGAGCGGTACTGCATTCCGGTAATCGAGCATGATTCAGTTACTACCCTGCTCTTTGTTTACAACGATATCACCGGCCAGAAGAAGCAGTCAGACGAGATCGAACAGCTCCGGCACAGGTCCGAGACGATTGTCCAGCAGAACCCGATGCCAATAATCCTTGTGGACAAAACCTTCCACATCCGTGTCGTAAACGAGGCCTATATCTCGCTCAGCGGTCTCTCCCGGGAAGATCTTCTTAAGAAGACTCTCCATGATTTCCAGGTGCTGGAACAGACGGGCGAGGGTCTGAAACAGGTGATCCAGGGGAACCGCAGATCTACCGGAGAAGTACTGGTAAAATTCCCGTCGGGAATCAAACGGCTCCAGCAGTTTGGAATCCCGATAACGGATAATTCAGGGAATGTCGCAAGTATCCTGATCGTTTACAATGACGTGACAGAAGAACGGCGCACGATGGAAGAAATTAAGGAGCTTCACCGGACTTCCGACACTATCGTCCAGCAGAACCCGATCCCCATGCTCATGACCGATGCAAGGTTTGTTGTTACCGAAGTTAATGCCGCATACCTCACGATGAGCGGCTTAGCCCGGGAACGGGTTATGGGCATGAACCTCCGGGATATAAAAATCCTGGAGCAGAAAGGAGAAGGGGCCAAAGTAGCGGTTGGCGACAAGCGCCGGGCATTTGGGGAGGTGACGGTCGAACTCCCGACCGGTATCCACATCCTAGAACAGTATCGTCGTACCCATCCTCGACAATAAGAATGAGATCCTGAACCTGCTTTTTGTCTATAACGAAGTCACGGAACAGCGGAAGAGCCGGGAGGAAATGGAGAAAAAGATGGACGAGATCGCTGATTTAAAGCGGCGGTCCGATATCATCGTCAAGCAGAACCCGATGCCCATCATGCTCATGGACACCTCGTTCAAGATCAGCATGGTCAATGATGCATACATTTCGCTGACCGGGCTCTCAAAAGACCGGCTCCTCGGGATGAGCGCAAAGGATTTCAAGATTATCGAGCAAAAAGGTGAAGGCCTTAAGACAGTGATCAAGGACAAAAAACGCAGTTTTGGCGAGATCACCATCGAGTTCCCGACAGGAATCCGCATTCTCGACCAGTACGGTATTCCGATGCTGGACGCAAAAGGGAATCTCTCGACGATTCTCTGCGTATACAACGATGTCACGACCCAGCGGGAGCAGGAAAAGAAGATCCGCGAGATGATGGACGACGCAAAGGCGAATGCCGAACTGCTCACCCAGAGCGCATCTGACCTCCAGGAAGCAATGGCCAAGATCGCCTCAGGCGACCTCACGTTCCGAGTGAGTATCGACGAAGCCGATCCGCTGGTGAAACTAAAGGTGGATTATAATTCAGCCTCGGACGCGATCCGGGCCGTGCTGACTGATCTCACCGAAGCAGTATCACGCCTTGATGCGACCATCAAGGATACTATCAAGAGCACCGAGGAGATCGCAAGGGCGACCGAACAGGTAGCCATCTCATCGCAGAAAGCAACCGACAATGCCAAGAAACAGCTGGGAAGTGTCGAGAAGATATCGAGCGAGATCTCCGAGATTTCTGCATCCATCGAGGAGATTGCAAGCACATCCCAGGATGTAACATCGCATTCTGAAAAGGCATCGAAAGAGGGTGTTCGTGCAGCAGAAATCGGGAAGACTGCCACGGGCAAGATGGAGATAGTTGAGAAAATCTCGCGCCAGAGCCTGGATGAGATCACTGCCCTGAACGAACAGATGCGCCAGATCTCAAAGATTGTCAACCTTATTACGGATATTGCAAACCAGACAAACCTCCTCGCACTCAACGCCGCAATCGAGGCTGCACGGGCAGGCGAACACGGCAGGGGCTTTGCGGTGGTTGCGGGGGAGGTCAAGAATCTCGCCGGGGAGTCCAAGAGGGCAAGCAACCAGATCGAGAGTCTCATCAAGGCAATACAGTCCAAGAGCGAGCAGACCGCAGTTTCGATGAAAAATTCGTTTGTCGAGATCACGGCCGGTATTGTTAGCGTCAACAACACGGTAGAATCCCTCAACCTGATCATAGCGGAATCAAAAATCGTCTCCGTGGGAATTTCCGAGATCACAAAAGCCACCGAGGACCAGGCACGGGCGACCAACCAGCTGATGACCGGGATCGATTCTGTCACCGCACTGACCCGGGATAACCAGCAGACCATGGAAGACATGGCGGCGCTGGCGGAAGAGACGAGTGCATCAACCGAAGAGATCGCGAGCGCTTCTGCGGAATTATCGGCTATGGCCGAGCACAGCAAACAAAAGATCCAGGAGTTCCGGCTGACCTGATATCAGCGGACTTCTTTTTTGACACAGACAAAAACGTATGCACGGTTAACGTACTTTTTATTATGCAAGACCGTTGAACATGGGAGAAGGACATCATGGACGAGTTTGACGCATTGAAGCGGTTCATTGAACAGACCCTGAAGATCCAGTGCGGAAATTACAAGGAAGATTACATCAAACGCCGCCTCCTCTCGCGGATGCGGTCAACCAACACCACCACGTATTCGGAATACCTCCAGTACGTAAAATCGAACGAGCCCGAGCTCGAGAACCTCCGCAACGCTCTCACCATCAACGTGACCGAGTTCTTTCGGGACAATGAAGTGTACGAGATGCTGAAAAAGGACGTCCTCCCGGCGATCTTCAAACAGCGGAAACGAATCCGGATCTGGTGTGCCGGCTGTTCGACCGGGGAAGAACCCTATTCCATAGCAATGATCCTTGCCGAGATGATTGCCCAGAATCCTGAACTTTCCGCCCAGATCTACGCAACCGATATTGACAAGGTCGTCCTGGCAAAGGCACAGGAGGGGATATACAGCTCAAAGGCGATGGTCAAACTGACGGAAACACAGATCCGTCGCCATTTTACCAAGCTCCCTGACGGCAATTACCAGGTACAGCAGCACCTCAAGGACCTTATCCGGTTCCGTCCCCACGATTTGATGGCAGGTGTCCCAATCTCCCGGTGGCTCGATCTCATAACCTGCAGGAATGTGACCATATACTTTACCGAGAACCAGAAAGACGAGCTTGCCCGCCAGTTCCATTCGGCACTCGTCAGCGGCGGGTTTTACATAATGGGCAAAACTGAGTGACCTGGGAAGGCAGGTCGAGAACCTGTTCACGCCATACAATTCAATCCAGAAGATTTTCATCCGGAAGGATTGAGAGATTTTTAAGATCCCCTGCGTTTCCTTCGGGTAATTGAAACTACAACGGGAATTTTGTTGGGGACTCTTTGTTGTCTTTTCGATCCGGCTCTTTCTTTAAGAAAATTATTCTGTCAATTTTAACAAATTATTAAATAACAATCTTTTTTAACTACGCGGTGTTACAGTTTGAAAGAAACGTAGCACTAATGGGCAGGTATACCAATTGCATATTCCCGACGGTTTTTTTCCACTATCTCAGGCTGCTTTCTACTGGATAATTGCAATTGTCTTCATTATTCTCTCCCTCCGTTGGGCAAAACGTGAAATGTCCGAGGAGAAGGTTCCCCTCGTCGCGGTGCTCGCAGCCGGAATTTTTGCTATCCAGACCATGAACATGGCTCTTCCTATTGCTGTCGTCCCGGGCGGCGTAAGCGGCCACGTCGTTGGGGCAGCCCTCGCTGCGATAGTTCTCGGGTCCCCCTTCGCAGCGGTTTTCATCCTTACCCTCGTCCTCGTCCTCCAGGGAATTTTTTTCGGGGATGGCGGGATTACCGCGATGGGAGCAAACATCATCAACATGGGTGTCCTTGGGGGTTTTTTCGGGTTTTACACCTACCGTTCGCTCAACAACCTGTTCCATAACCGGTTCGCAGCGGCTTTTACCGCAGGGTGGGTATCGCTCTTTATTCCGGCAATCGTCTGCGCAGTGGAACTCGCCCTTGCGGGAACCTTCCCCCTGGTTATCGGCCTCCTGTCGATGGGATTCTATCACGCATTTATCGGCATTATCGAAGGAGGTGCAACCGCATTTGCACTTGTTCTTATCGTGCATGCCCGGCCGAACCTCTTCGCCGATGAAAAAATTCGTGTACCCCGTAAAGGTATAGATATCATGGTCGTCAGCGGGATCATAATTGCCCTCGGGATCGCTGTCCTCGCCCCGTATTATGCGTCAACGTACCCGGACGGCCTCGACAGTACGTTCCTGAAGATTTCCGGTGTCAGTTCCGAAGGTCACACCATTGTGGACGAAACAAGCGCAGAAGCAGTTCAGACAAAACTCGTGGAGAATACCGGCACCTCATTTTCATGGGCGGCACCATTCACCGGTTACACCCTGCCGGGGCTTGATAAGCCCGGCGAGATCCTTGTTCTCGTCGCCGGTGTTGTTGCGCTTTTCCTCCTCGGGTTTGGCGTGAGCCGGTTCATTGCCCGGAGAAATTAAGAAAATTTTATTTTATTAATCCTGACAGGAGTGAGATTTACACAATGCACCTTATCGAGACCCGCGACCTGACCTACACGTACCCGGGCAACGTCACCGCCCTGCACAGCCTCAACTTCGTCGCACCCCGGAATGCCCGTATTGCCGTCATCGGGTCAAACGGCGCCGGGAAGAGTACCCTGTTCAAGTGCTTCAATGGCATATTCAAACCCAGTTCAGGCTCGGTGCTGATCCGGGGCGAACCGATAACAAAAGAGAATATCCGTGAGGTGCGGAAGTTTGTCGGCATCGTGTTCCAGAACGCCGACGACCAGATATTCTCCCCCACGGTCGAGCAGGATGTTGCCTTTGGTCCGACAAACCTCGGGCTTGATGAAGAAACGATCCACCACCGGGTCGAAGAGGCATTAAAACTCGTCGGCATCGAAGACCTTGCCACCCGTGTCCCGCACCACCTGAGCGGCGGTGAGAAGAAACGGGTCGCAATCGCCGGCATCATCGCAATGGAACCTGAAGTGCTGGTCCTCGATGAGCCGACCGCGGGTCTGGACCCTCAGGGAGTCCACGATCTTATCAACTTCATCAACTCACTCTCCCGGCAATACGGTATGACCGTTATCTTCTCGACCCATGACGTATCGCTAGTCTGCGAGGTCGCCGATTATATTTACGTCATGAATAAGGGGAGGTTCGTTGCAGAGGGATCGGTAGAAGAGATCTTTTTACAGCCGGATCTGTTAAAGTCGGTCAGGCTCGACGTGCCGGTGCTGCCAAAACTGCTCCGCTCGCTGAACGACAACGGCGTCCCCGTACAAATGGCATATAATTACGAAGATGCGGAACGGGCGCTCCTGAACATGTACAAGGGAATACCGCGGGACGCCGGAAAACCATGATCGAGGAACTCTTCTATATCGAGAAATCGGCCTATAAGGACAGTTTCATCCACCGGCTCGATGCCCGCGTGAAGATCGTCCTCGCATTCGCCCTCATCATCGCGATGGTTGCCGTCCCCTATTCCCCGGTTATCTTTACCATCGGGGCCATCTTCTTTGCGTTTTTCGCTCTCCTCTGGGGACTGTCGCGTCTTCCGGTCTCCATTTACCTGAAGCGGATTGCCATGGTTCTGCCATTGCGGACTTACCATCATCGTGTTCCAGATCTTTTTCACGAACCGGTATTATTCGACATTCCATGTCATAGCGACCCTTCCGTTTTGCTATCCACATTTATTCTGAGTCCATCGAATTCGCGTTCATCCTGCTCATCAAATTCATCGTATGTGTATCGGCAATCATTCTCCTGTCATCGACGACAAAACTCCAGGATATGCTTGAAGGTGCAGGACGCATGGGACTCCCACCGGAGTTCGCGCTGACGCTTGGCATGATGATCCGTTATCTCTTTGTCTTCGGGTACATCTACCGGAAAGTTAACGAGTCGCTCGCAACCCGGTGTTTTGATCCCTTCAACCCGGCGCTTCCGTACCGATATCGCCTCAAGCAGGTCGGCTATACCATCGGCACGATCTTTATCCGCTCGTACGAGCAGGGGGAACGGGTCTACACGAGCATGCTCTGCCGGGGATATGGGAGGGACAGCCATATCTTCGTCGCAAAAAAGCCGCTCCGGGGAACTGAATGGGCCTTCCTGTTCATGAGTATGGCGTTTGTTATTGTCGTTCCGGTCTGGGTATGGTTCGCCCGGTGATCTTCCGAGAAAACCTTCCAGGCTCGCAACTTTTTTTTACTAACAGCCAGAACAGGAATCCCATGGCGAACCAGTTCGGTCATGGCTTTGTTACGAGTATCATGCTCATTGCCCAGCATTTTGCATTACCTCCCGAGAAGGCATGGTTCGGTGCGGGCGATCATGTCGAGGGCATGGTGCTGCCCGAAAAATTCCGGGGAACGGATGTCGAAGAGATCACGACCCTGCTCCGCAAGAAAGTGATCTGGCACCAGCCAGGGACCATGGACAAGGAGGATGCCCGTGACGTGGTGTATACACTCCACCGGCTCGTTGTCGCCATTGACAAGGAGCTCGGAATCGCCGATGCGGGGGTGGGGGAGTTTACGTGATCTGGGTTTCAGACTAACGTTTTTTGATAGATTAATGGGGGTTGAAACCCCCATGGCCCCGGTTGGGATGAACGCCGCCGCCCCCGATGGGATGCCCCCGGGGCGGTTCAATGACATGCAATCCCGGAAACAACGTTGCCCCGCCGTGCCTCGGAGAGGCCATGAGGCGGGGAACCCTCGTAAATTTGATACAATTTTTTCTTTTTGGAATGAATCCTGCTTAAATCAATTATCTGGTAATCTATGCCTGGTACACAACATTGAAGAACTGCATTTAGTTAGAAATTGAGCGTTTTGTTGTTGATGACCAATCACCGGGATTTTTCCAAAGCGAATATTTTGACCCAACATAATTAGAAAAAACCTCCAATCTTACCTTCCGACCACAATATATATTTGTCATCCAATTCCAGCGACCAGACGGTTTAAGTCACAAAACAACCAATATCTGGTGTGATTTCCGTACAGTATATTATTCGTTTTTTCACGGGGTGATTCCACGTGACCGAAACGTACGATGCGTCCCACATCACGGTCCTCGAAGGGCTCGCCCCGGTACGCGAACGGCCCGCGATGTACATCGGCAGCACCGATACCCGCGGCCTGCACCACCTCGTCTATGAGGTCGTCGACAATGCTATCGATGAGGCACTCGCCGGTTTCTGCACCCGTATCGATGTCGTGATCAACAAGGACGGCTCTCTTATGGTCGAGGATAACGGCCGGGGGATTCCGGTCGACATGATGGAGAAGAACAAGAAGAGCGCACTCGAAGTCGTTCTGACTGGTACTCCATGCAGGCGGCAAGTTCGATAAGGAGACGTACCAGGTCTCGGGGGGTCTCCACGGCGTCGGTGTCTCGGTCGTCAACGCACTCTCGAACTGGCTCCTCGCCCGGGTTTACCGGGACGGTAATATCTACGAGATGAAGTTTTCCAAGGGGAAACCTACGTCTCCCCTCACCCAGCGCGAGGAAAGCCTCGCCGAGTTGCTCGCACGGTACCAGCAGTGGTACGGGTGCCCGGCTCCCTTCGGCCGGGCTTCTCCGGCGCTCACTGCCGGTTCCGGCCAGATCGATCTCACTGCCGCGTCGCAGGTACCCGACCGGCAATGAACAGGAAGATCGGGCGTCGCTCCTCGCGGCTCTTGGGAATAAACTGACCGGCACCCGTATCCACTTTGTCCCGGATGCAACCATTTTCGAGACGACAACCTTCGATTACGATATCCTCTCCCACCGGCTCCGAGAACTCGCGTTCCTCAACGCCGGCCTCACCATCATCATCACGGATGAACGGAACGTCGATTCGACCACGCTCGCGGCAACGTCCGCCACCTACTGTTATGCCGGGCGGCCTCGCGGAGTTCGTGAAATACCTCAATGAGGGCATCGAAGTCATCCATCCGAACCCCATCTATATCACCAAAAAAGACGTTGAGAACAAGCTCGAACTCGAGGTCGCACTCCAGTATACGACCCAGTACGACGAGAAACTCGTACACCTACGTCAATTCGGTCAACACCCGCGAAGGCGGCACCCATCTTGAAGGGTACCGGAGTGCCATCACCCGGGGCATCAACGTCGTTGCGAAAGCGAAACGGCCTTGTCAAGGAGAACGCGACGATCACCCTCCGGGGAGAGGATGTCCGCGAAGGCCTCACTTCGGTCGTCTCGGTCAAGATGGCCAACCCCCAGTTCGAAGGCCAGACCAAGATGCGCCTCGGGAACAGCAAGTGTCAAGGGGATCGTCGATTCGCTCGTCTACGCAGCGCTCACCGAGTATTTCGATGAGAACCCGGGCGTGCTGAAGATCATCGTCGAAAAAGCCCTCTCGGCAGCAAAAGCCCGCGAGGCAGCACGGAACGCCCGCGAACTTGCACGGCGCAAGAGCTCGCTCGAAAGTTCGGGTCTGCCCGGGAAACTCTCGGACTGCTCCGAGCGCGACCCGGCGAAGAGCGAGATCTATATCGTGGAAGGTGACTCTGCAGGCGGCAGCGCCAAGCAGGGCCGGGACCGGAAGTTCCAGGCAATTCTCCCACTCAAGGGTAAGATCCTCAATGTCGAGAAAGCCGGCGAACACCTGATCCTCAAGAACATTGAGATCCAGACCCTCATCTCCGCGATCGGCACGGGAATCCTCGAAAAGTTCGATCCCGAACGGGCCCGGTACCACCACATCATCATCATGACCGATGCCGATGTCGATGGCGCCCACATCCGAACCCTCCTCCTGACGTTCTTCTACCGGTACATGAAGAAGCTCATCGAGGAAGGGTACGTGTATATCGCCCAGCCGCCTCTCTTCCGGGTCTCGAAAGGAAAGGAGGAGCAGTACGTATACAAAGAGAGCGAGATGCAGAAGGTCTCTGCTGCGATGGGCGAGAAGGGTGTCAACATCCAGCGGTACAAGGGTCTCGGCGAGATGAATGCCCAGCAGGCTCTGGGACACGACCATGGACCCCGAGAACCGTATCCTCCTCAAAGTTTCCATTGACGATGCATACGAGGCAGACGAGATGTTCAAGACCCTGATGGGGAAGGATGTCGAGATTCGGAAAAATTTCATCATGCGCCATGCGAAGGAGGTGACCAACCTTGACATCTGAAGCACCACCCGCAAGCGGTCCCCTGACCCACCGGACGGAGCCTATCAGTATTGAGCACGAGATGAAGACCTCGTACATCAACTACGCGATGTCAGTCATCATCGGCCGTGCTATCCCCGATGTCCGCGACGGGCTCAAGCCGGTTCACCGGCGCTCGCTCTTTGCGATGTGGGACATGGGCAACACGAGCGACAAGCCCACCAAGAAGAGCGCGAGGGTCGTCGGTGACGTGATGGGTAAGTACCACCCGCACGGCGATGCCTCAATCTACGATACCATCGTCAAGATGGCCCAGCCGTTTACCTACCGGCAGATGCTCGTGCAGGGACAGGGTAACTTCGGTTCCGTGGACGGCGATGCAGGCCGCAGCGAGCAGGTACACCGAGGTCAGGCTCTCTACCTATGCAGAGGCTCTCCTCGCGGACCTCGACAAAGACACCGTCGGGTTCGTTCCCAATTACGACGAATCGCTGAAAGAACCGGTTGTCCTGCCGTCAAAGATCCCGAACCTCCTCGTGAACGGGACCGACGGTATCGCGGTCGGCATGGCAACGAAGATGCCCCCACACAACCTCCGCGAGGTATGCACAGCCGTGAGCCGGTTCCTCGACGACCCCGCCATTTCCATCGAAGACCTCCTCCGCATCATGCCGGGCCCGGACTTCCCGACCGGCGGCATCCTCATGGGCGTCGAAGGCGTCAAGAACATCTACGCGACCGGCCAGGGCCGGGTCGTTGTCCGGGGTGTTGCCGAGATCGAAGAATCCGATGGCGGCAACCGGGGCGACCGGATCATCGTGACCGAACTCCCGTACCAGGTCAACAAAGCACAGTGGATTACGAACATTGCCGAGATGATCAAGGACAAGAAGCTTGACGGGATCAGCGACATCCGGGACGAGTCCGACAAAGACGGTATCCGCGTCGTCTTCGAACTGAAGAAAGGTATGATCTCGGCAGTCATCCTCAACAACCTCTACCGGTTCACGGCACTCGAATCCAGTTTCTCGGCGTCCAACCTCGCCATTGTCGACGGCCAGCCGAAGATCCTCAACCTCCCGGGCCTGCTCGGGAACTTCGTCCACCACCGGATCGAAGTTATCCGGCGCAGGTCGGAGTTCGACCTCAACAAGTGCCAGGATAAGGTCCACATCTTAAACGGCCTTCTCATCGCCCTCAATGCCATCGACCGGATCATCGCTGCCATCCGAGGCTCCGACACGGTCGACAACGCCCGGATCGCGCTCATTGCCGGCTTCGGCCTTGACGAGCCCCAGGCAAACGCCATCCTCCAGATGCAGCTCCGCCGTCTCGCGGCGCTTGAACAGCAGAAGATAACGGATGAAAAGAAGGGCCTCGAAGTCGAGATCGCACGGCTCGAAACGATCCTGTCATCCGAAGAAAACATCAAGGACGAGATCCGGCGCGAAACCGCCGAAGTTGCAGCGAAATTCGGTGACGCCCGGCGGACGGAGATCGCGCTCGATACGAGCGAACTCTCGACCGAGGACCTTATCGAGGATAAGACTGTCCTCGTCTCCATCACGAAGACAAATTACATCAAGCGGATGGACCTCGACTCCTATCGTAAACAGCGGCGCGGCGGTCACGGCATCACCGGCATGACGACAAAGGAAGACGATGTCGTCAGTTCGGTCTTCGCGGCGCAAATGAAGGATTACCTCCTCTGCTTCACGAACATCGGCAGGATCTACTGGCTCAAGGTCTACCAGATCCCCGAAAGCTCACGGATTGCGAAGGGTAAACCCATCGTCAACCTCCTCAACCTGAAAGAGGAGGTCGTCACGACAGTTATTCCCATCCGGGAATTCCGGCCGACCGGTACCTGATGTTCGCGACAAAACTCGGGCAGGTCATCAAGATCCCGCAGGACCAGTTCTCGAACCCCCGGTCGACCGGGACAAACGCCATACGGCTCAAAGAGGGCGACCAGCTCGTTGACGTCATAACAACCGATAATACACGGGAGGTTGTCCTTTCGACACGGTTCGGGTACGGCCTCCGGTTCCATGAAGAGACGGTCCGCGTTGTTGGCAGGAATGCATCCGGAGTCATTGGCATGCGGTTCCACATCAAGGAGGACACGGTCTGTGCGATTACCCTTGTCGATAACGAGCACACTCTGCTCACCATTTCCAATGTCGGGTTCGGCAAGCGGACCGAGTTCGACGATTTCCGCGGGCACGGGCGGGGAACGCGGGGAGTCCGCACGATGGTGCTCGAACGCGATGCCGTAGTCATCGAGTCGCGGGCAGTCTCCGAAACTGACGAGATCTTCGTTATGACGGAGTCCGGTGTTGTTATACGGACACCGGTCAGCGAAATCCGGATCATCGGGCGTGGCACTAAGGGTGTTAAGATCATGCGGCTCGACGACAAAGACCGCATCGTCGGGGTTGCAATCGTCCCGGCACTCGTCGGAATCGACGAGCCGGCAACCGAGGTTAGTGATTCTGCTCCGGAAAGCTAGAATCAACTACTTTTTTTGTTTGCGTCCACGGCGCAGTCGCGAAAGGGAAAACCCGAGGAACAACAGCGATCTTTCAACAGAAATGGTTTTTTACGGGGAAAACAACATTCTTTTTCGTTATGATGGGGGCTGATGCCCCCATACCCCCAGTAATGATGAACGCCGCCGCCCCCGAAGGGACGCCCCCGCGGCGGATTAATTTACGAACAAAACATCTTGTAGAATCTGACTTATCGCCAAAAATGGAGATTAAAACAACATCGCCCCGCCGTGCCTCGGAGAGGACCCTGATGCGGGGAACCCTTGCAAAATCTGACATTTGTTTTATTTTTTCTAGAGTGATTCCCGATTTGATCGTATCTGCGTTGGCAAAGCTCTGCGGGCATTTAATGCTAAAAAGTTGAAAATATTTCATTTTTTGAGAGTAAGCAGGGTCACAACGACACACAATATCCCCGCTAGTACCATGATACTGCTGACGGCGGAGGCAAGCAACGAGGGATCTGCGCTCACCACTTCTCCCCGGTACCCCGACATTGCCAGCTGGACCGAAAGGAGTATGCTTCCAAGCGAGACGCCGAGGGCCATACCCAGGTTTCTCCCGGTGGCGGTGACACTCGATGCGACCGAGAGGTGTTTTGCCGGGAGTGCACTCATGATTGCAGTGTTGTTTGGCGTCTGGAACAACCCTGCTCCAATACCAAGGAGTGCAAAACCTATGATTATGCCGGCAATATTCCTGGTGACCGCACAGTACGCGAGAAGGAAAAAAGCCACAGCGCTGATCACCATCCCGGCGGTCGCGTACAGGTGGGTCTTCCTGCGGTCATAGAGCCAGCCGGCGATTGGGGCAATGACCACCATGGCTGCAGGGTTGATCAGGAAGATCATCCCGACCTGCGACGGGCGATATCCCATGACACCTTCAAGATAGAAAGGACCAACGACAGCCATCATGAAAATCCCGATAAAAACGATCACGAGAGCGATGATGGGGAACAGGAATGCCCGGGTGGGAAAAGATGGAGAGATCGATGAGCGGTTCGGGCAACTCTTTTCATGCCGGATGAAGATGAAAAACGCTGCCAGGAAAACGAGACCGGCTCCTATCGCCACCGGGGTAACAGCTGTTTCTGCTGCAATACTTCCCAGCGCATAAATAAGTGCGACGAACATGAGGATCATCGCCGCTGATCCGTGCCAGTCGAGCCCGAGATTCTTCGATCTCACTTCGTCAATATGCAGGTACCGCATCGCCGCCAGGATAAGGATGATGCCGATGGGGATGTTAATAAAAAAGATATACTCCCAGCCAAGGGCATCCACGACAAACCCGCCGACGATCGGGCCGAGGATACTCCCTACCGCGACCGTTGACCCAAGATATCCCATAGCCCGGCCACGTTCGCCGGGAGGGGTGGTGGCAAAGATGAGTGCTGATGAGATCGAAAAGAGCATTGCCGCCCCTGCTCCCTGCAATACCCGGAAGAAGACGAGCTCGGCGAGGTTCTGCGATAATCCGCATGCGAGAGAACTCGCCGTAAAGATAAAAATCCCAACGGTAAAGAGGCGGGCCCTTCCCGTGAATTCCGACACCTTGCCAAAGACGAGGAGAAGGCTCGTCATCGTTATGAGATAGGCAGTGATCGTCCACTGGGTTTCCGAAAGGTCGACTGCGAAGAACCGGGTCATCGTCGGGAGAGCGATGTTAACCACGGTTCCATCGATCACCGCCATGATAACTGCGACAAGAACGATCAGGAGAACGGCATACCGGTGCGTGAAACGAGGGTCTTCCCCACTCAGGTTACCCGGCACCGTGTCAGTCATGGCAAAATCCCTTCAGAATTGGTGCCGGCCGGTCTTAACCATTGTTATAAAGAAATTTTTTACCGGGTTTCGGTAGTTTTGATAGTGCAAGTTATACCACAATTTTTTTACCCTGATGACCGTCAGATTTGTATGATGACAATCTACCGGAAAATCCTGGCATTCTCTTCCAAAAAAGAGGGCGAGGTCATCGATATTACACCAGAGGTGAAAAACCCAGTAAATAAAAGCGGCGTCAAGAGCGGGCTTGTCAATCTATTCGTGCAACACTCAACAGCGGCCCTGACGACCATCGAATACGAACCGGGTGTCCTCTCGGATTTGCAGAAAGCCCTGTCAGTGCTCGCCCCGGAGGAGATCCCCTATGCACATGACAGGAAGTGGGGTGACGGGAACGGGAGGTCACATGTCAAGGCAGCTCTCGTCGGGCCATCACTCACGGTACCGGTTGAGGATGGGGCGTTGCTCTGCGGGACATGGCAGCAGATCGTCCTGCTCGAACTAGACGTGAATGCCCGGGAGAGAACGAACGGTTATCTGCACCATTACCGGCGAGTGAAAGAAGACACTTGATTTTTTTGCACTTTCTGCGGCTCTGTTAAAACGTACTTGAACCAACGGAACGCACCCAAACCATGAAAATTTTGTAAAATAAATGTGGAGATTGCGAGGGATACCCACCTTAGGGCCTCCTTGCGAGGCACGGCGGGGCAACGTTATTTTTTTTTGGTTTTTTTGTATTAATTGTCATTGATCCGCCGCGGGGGGTCCCTTTCGGGGGCGGCGGCGTCCATCGCAACCGGGGGTATGGGGGATCTCAACCCCATCGAACCATCTTATGTACAAGAGGCATTTCATTTTTCTCAAGGGTTCGTGGTCCGGCGAATAAAAGAGCCGGTTTAATCCGGGAATTGAATAATAACGCATTTTCTTGACCTGTTCATTTACCGTTGTTTCACTCTCTACAAATCAGGAATCCAAAAGGCTCTTGTACTTTAACGTTCATGTGACCTCTAATTCTGAAGTGATTTTTTATGGATACGCACATAGCCAAATGGCTGACAGACATCGGCCTCCTGATTACATTTCTTATCTGTGTAATAACCGGTATTTTCAAGTTCACGGAACTTATGCGTATGTTCGGCCTGACTCAACTCATCTTCCCCCTCGCACTGATGAGCGACATCCATGACTGGTCGGGCCTGTTGCTGGTACTATTTGTCGGGATCCATCTCTTCCTGAACCGGCGCTGGATTATTGCCATGACAAGGAAAATCCTTTTCGGAAAAACCGTCGATTCCAGGGCGCAGGAATGAATCTCTCTTTTGACAAAAAATCAGGTATCTAGATCGGGAGTCCTTTTTTCACCGGTCTCAAACCCCCTCTCCGCGAGCATGTGGTGGTAATGTTGTACCGGCATCAGTGAATTGCAGGCAGCCTGCACCACTTCGGAGAGAGAGGGATGGATGTGCATTGCCCGGGTTACCGTGATAATAGTCGGATCTTTTGTGTACAGAAGCGTGACGAGCTCCTGGATGAGGACTGATGCCTCTGGCCCGACGATATGGGCGCCGAGCAGTTTGAGCGTCGATGATTCGACGATCAGTTTGACAAACGCATTTTTTATGTCCATCGCACTGCCCTTTGCTGTGGTTGAATATTCATAGAACCCGATGAGGAGATTTTCTTCCCCCAGTAAACCGATCGCTTCTTCTTCCCCGAGACCGACCCGGGCAATCTCGGGGGAAGTAAATATCGCATGGGGGACCGCGTGGTAATCAACCGGGATCTTCTTGTTGAGTACCGCGTTGAAAAACGCAATCGCGGCTTCGTGGTTTGCCACGTGCTTGAAAAGGAATTTTCCGTCTGCATCGCCAAATGCCCAAACTCCCGGTTGAGAGGTCTCCATAAACTCGTTTACGATAATCCAGCCATGGGAGTCCGTGGCAATCCCTCCGCGTTCGGTGTGCAGGTAATCGGTATTGGAGATCCTCCCCACAGCGACGAGAATGGATTCAACGGTGATTTCGACGTCCCGGCTCTCCGAACGGTTTCGGGCAATAATTTTTTTCCCTTCATCTCCCGCAGGTTCGACACGGAGGACCTCGTGGTCATTGAGGATTGTCAGCCGCTTCCGCAATTCCTGTTCCGCAACAAATGAGATTTCCGGCTCTTCTTCATGCAGGAACCGGGGGTTCCTCCCGATGATGGTGACCGTTGACCCCATGGCCGCAAAGAAATGGCCGTACTCCGCAGCGATATACCCCCCGCCGATGATTGCTATACTCTCCGGCATCCGGGTGAGTGTGAGCACGGTATCGCTGGTGAGATACCCGGCCGTTTCGAGCCCTTCGATTGGGGGGATAAGAGGACGGGAGCCGGTGCAGAGAAAAATTTCCGGTGCGGTAATAATCTTCCCGGCTACCGAAAGTTTCATGGGAGCGGTGAATTCTGCTACCGAGGGGAAATAGGAGATAGTGGGGATCGATGTCAGGCTGCGGCGTATCGGATCACTATCTTCATTCACCATCGCCCGCATCCTTTCCATCACGCGGGGAAAGTCGATCTTCGTAATTTCTGTATCGATACCGAATGAAGGGGAACGCTGTACGTCGAGAACAACATTTGCTGAATGGACAAGAATCTTTGACGGGATGCACCCGCGGGTCAGACAGATGCCCCCCGGCTCGTCCTTATCGATAACCGCTATCTTTGCCTTCTGGTTTTTTCTCAGCATGCCATTTACAATTTCGAGCCCGGAACCTGTCCCGATGACGATAGCATCAAATTTTTTTGCAGCAGCCCCCATAGAGGTTCTCTCTTATCTGACCGGTATCATTAACTTTGTGCACCGGATTCCGGGAATTTTTATATATAAGTCGGTTGTGTGGAAGGACGGATCGGTAAACCACCTGACCGGGACGATTCATATGTACGAACCAGACCCTTTTTATCCAACCATCAAAGCCGTCAGTTATGACGGTGAGACGATGACCATGAAAACAGAGTTAACCGATGGGTCGGTCGCAATCCACGCGCCCGTTCCCTGGGAACATACCAGGAAATGGTACAATCGATGTTCCCGGAAAAGATCTTCCGTCACCAGGTACAGGTGGTTATTCCTGGATCTTCTTCCTGAATCTTGATCCACCGGAAAAATCCTCACCTTCATTTCTCCGGATGGTTCTTCCGGATGGCTCTTAGATATGGGCGCACACACCACCGGGTTCAGTACCATAAGAACAATATCAAGTTCTTTTGACAACATCAGGGCTTTTTGATGCCAGCTGACCGGTAATCCCAGTCACAGACATTGAGTTTTTCCAGCGCCTCAACAATAGCATTTACGAGCACATCCTTCATGACGAGACCTTTCTTCCGGGTCGCCTTCGTCGGATCTCCCGATGCCCCGCAATCGGTAATTTCGGAGAACTTCCAGAACACATCGATATTGGCCGGGCAGGTTTGGTACGACTCCCCGTGCCCGATCGGGGTGACAGAGATCCGGGAAAAGAGCGAGGCCCATGGAGAGTTCTCCTTCCCCTCCATGCCCAAGACCGTTCCATACCTCGAAGAAATTTTCGGGCAAGAGGGGGATCAGGGTGCTCCACCATGCCCCAAGGCCGATGATTTTTAATTCGGGATGAGCGACCTTTGCCTGACGGGACGCGATCTTGAGGGAAGGGATATTGCCATCGTGACCGTTCATGATGAAGACTTTACGGATACCTTCGCGGAAGACTGATTCCAGGATATCCTGAATCAACGCGGTCTCCGTTTCCGGCTGGAGCGATACAGTGAATGGGAACTCCTTGTAGTGCTCGCTCATACCGTAATTGACCGGGGGAAGCACCGCAGTTTTCGGCATACGGCGCGAGACTTCAAGGGCTATTTCATATGCCGTGATGGCATCGGTCCCAAACGGCATATGCGGACCATGACTCTCAAGCGACCCCAGTGGCAGGATAACGATCTCAAAGGGCGAGGATGCATAGTCGGCTGATGAAAGGTTCTGGATAATGACCGGGGGATTGTCCATAACGCGAATGCTCCGTCTGGAGGTTGAGGTTCCCAACCATTTAAACCTGTTTTTATCCCCGGGGGGATTGGCGGGAGGATGTCTGGTTAATTAAAAAACAGTGGTTCTGCCCTTATATTTTGGGCTGCTGCTGGGTCGCACAGTGGAAGGTACCAAACCCTTCGACGAGAGCACGTGCATTGACACCGATAACCTTTCGTCCCGGGAACAGGTCCTGCAGGATGGAAAGTGCAACTGCATCGGAGGGATCATCAAAAACCGGGACGATCACGACGGTATTGCCGATATAGAAATTGGTATAGCTCGCCGGGTAGCGCTCGCCTTCGACTTCTACCTTTGAGGGCATGGGCAGTCTTGATAACCGTGAGAGGTTTGCCGTCCTGATCGCTTGACTGCCGCAGGATCTCGTAATTGTCATGCAGGGCCGGGTAATTTGCATCCGCGATATCGTTCTCGTAGGCACACACGACCCTGGATGGCGAGACGAACCGGGCAATATCATCGATATGGCCGTCAGTGTCGTCACCAACAATCCCGTCATTAAGCCAGATGACCTTCACGACGCCGAGGTACTCCCGCAGGATCCCCTCAATTTCGTCAGCAGATAATCTGGGGTTGCGATTCGGGTTCAAGAGACAGGCCCGGGTAGTAATAACCGTTCCCCGCCCGTTTACATCGAAGGATCCACCCTCGAGGATAATCTTTGGCTCAAAGAGTGGCAGTTCAAGCCGGCGGTTCATGGTCAGGGGGATCCTGCCATCGGCGACCATTGCCGGGTACTTGTTACCCCATGCATTGAACTCCCACCGGACCATACCAACGCGGTTCATTGCCCTGTTTACAACGAACGTCGGTCCATAGTCGCGGATCCAGACGTCCTTATAGTCAACGGTGTGAAGCGTGACGCGGGTAAGATCTATCTTTGCTTCCTTGAGGCGGGTTCGGACCTGCCGGTTCAGTACGGCACCCGTAACAAAGAGTTCGACCCGTTCCGAGAGGCAGACTGCCTGTATAAACCCGATAAATGCCTCTTCGACAGCTTTTAAGTGGGGGAAGGTCTGCTTGTTGTGCGGCCACGACAGCCAGACGGCGTCGTGGGGTTCCCATTCAGCGGGCATATGGAACCCGCGGTTACCCGGCGTGTCACCTTCCCGGATGAGCGGGAATATCCCCCCGGGAACCGGGGTGCAGAGCTGTCCATACGTATCCGGGCGCCGGTTCCTGAAAAAACCCCAGGACTCCTGGACGGTTTTGTTCATGGCGAGATCAATGGAGGCTATCACGGTCTCTTCGCTGTCGCCTGCGTTTGCAACAATTTTCCCAAATGCGTCGCATATAAACGATCCGCCGAAGAAACGGATTTTCCCCTCCGTCCCTACTCGGTTGACCGCGGCGACATGGACACTGTTTGCTATTGCATGGCTTCTTTGGATAAGTTCCCAGGCGTCCTGCCATCCGCCTTCGGCGGGGACGTCGGATGAGGGATGGCCGATTGCCGTGGGATACAGGATCAGCTGGGCACCATCGAGGGCTACTGAACGGGCTGCCTCGGGAAACCACTGGTCGTAGCAGATGAGGACCGCGATCCTCCCGTAACGGGTCGACCACACCTGGTAACCTGCACCGGGATAAAAATATTCTTTCTCGAAGAAACCAGGGTCCTGGGGGATATGGACCTTATGATAAGGAGGATGAATGCTCCCATCTGCGTCGACAACTGCCACAGCATTGTAAAACCTGCCATCCGCCTCTTTCTGGAAGACGGGGACGATGACGACCACTGAATGAGTCTTTGCCAATGATTCAAAGGCGGCAGTCGATGGACCCGGAATGGTCTCTCCAAAAACTGAGGCATCGATCCCGATATTCTGCGGGAAGTACCGCGACCGGAAAAGCTCGGGAAGACAAATGATCTGGGCTCCGTTTCGCGCCGCTTCCTCCACTTTGGCTACTGCCTTTTTCAGGTTCTCATCAGGGTCTGTCCCGACCGCCATCTGGATGAGTCCGATTGTCACCATTCTTTGTCCACATCCCTCGCGCTATTGTAGTACAGCTTCCGGAGAATTAGCGGTACTCGTATAAAAAGGAGGTCAGTCACCTGATATGATTCGCCCGGGAATACCGCGCATATTGTAGTCCTGCAGGTTAAGGGAACCGGCAGATAAGAAATTTTCAGGACTTATATCGCGGGTGTTATTGGATCTTTCTGCTACTCGTGATCTTTTCAGAGTACCAGCAACTGCGTTCCTGTGCATCAGGTTCCCGTTGCGGCAACAGGGAGATTTATAGTACCAAATGTTAAACATAACATACAAAGGTCGGCTATGAAGAAGAACGGATTTTATCTCATCGTCGGTTGTATTGCAGTCATCCTGCTTGCGATCTTCTGGTACTCGGTCGAGATAGAAAAACCGATCCTGATCGAAGTTTCGTTTATCATCGGCGTTGCAGTGGCCTATTTTGCCCGGATGAAAGTAACCGACCTCATCGAAGACGAGCGCAGTGCGCGAATCACCGAAAAAGCTTCGATGAGAACGATGCAGGTCTTCTGGGTTATTTTCTGCACATTCTCCATCGGTGCCGTGATACGACTCCTCGATACGCCGTCATTTCCTCCATCCCTGCCAGCCCGCCTGCCCGGTGAGCACGTCCTGGTATTTTCACCCCTCCGGAATTTCGGGTATATCCAGCTCGGTCTTTTGTGCCTGATGATCTTCCTCTATGTCGGTTTCCGGATGTATTACGCCAGAAAATATGGAGATTTTGAGACCGATGAAGAATAAGATCAAGGTCTACCGGGCAATGCATGACATGACGCAGGAGGACCTGGCCCGGAAAATCGGGGTTACCCGGCAGACTATCCTTGCGATAGAAAAGGGGAAATACGTGCCTTCCCTCGATTTGGCATTCCGGATCGCGAGGCACTTCAATGCCTCAATAGAAGAAGTTTTTACGTACCGAGGATGAGATCCGCACAGTTCTCGTGGATTAAGTCTTTTGCCGGGGAAACATCTCCTAAAAAGAATTTTAATGACCGGTTTTTTCCGGCGTTTTGTTCCGGCCTGATACGCAGGAAAAGAACCATTATATATTACAAAATGTTAAGTATACATTACATATACGCAGCATCGGACCATTATGGCCGGAAACCTTGTGACCATTGGTGATTACCATGCAGACCCCAAATCCGTCATCATTGTCTTTGCCACCCTGTACGCCCTTGCACTTGAGTCTGGATTAATGGTGCACGGATAAAAACAAAATTGATTCACATTTTTTAACGAAACGAGGAAAATGAGGATACCCATGAAAATGACAAAGCACTTCCGTCTTGGCTTTTACTGCCTTATCGCATTCCTGCTGGTATGCGGGATTGCGTCTGCATTACCGAATAGTACAAGTTCGGCATCGACAACGGATTCATCATCCCTTGTCTACATATCCAGCGTCGACTATAATCCCCAGGTTTTCTACCCCTATGAAACCGGCACGATAACGGTTTACCTGACCAACAGCGGAACCACGGCAGTGGGGGTTTCCCAACCGGATTTGATCGATAAAAATGTCCACGTGATGAGCAGGAATTCTTTCCAGACCCTCTCCTATATCGGTCCCGGTTCAACGATGGCCGTGAGTTTTATTGTTACCGTTGATCCTCCCGATGGGACGTATTATCCCCTGTTCACTATTGGAACCAAGGACTCGAACTCGATCCATTTCCCCATAAAAGTTGTCGTCGATTCAACCGATCTCCGGGGCAGCATCGCGAACAGGCCGGACAATTTCGCCATCTCAAAGATGGATAAGGTCAACGTCAGCATCATCAACCCGAGGCAGGGTCCGCTCACCAATATCCTCGTTACTGCCGAAGGATCCGGAGTGACCGTATCCCCTTCCGAGTCGTTCATCAGCGCGCTCGACCCGAGCAGCTCCGTGATCATCCCCTTCCAGGTCACACCGGTTCAGGATCCCAATCTCACCTTCCATGTCACGTATAACAACGGCGACAACAAGCACAGTAAGGATATCGTCGTCCCCATGAATCTCGGACCGGACAAGATGGGCGCAAACCCGGTGGTGAACAACATCGAACTGACACCCCAGGGAGGATCCTTCAAAATGACCGGTGACGTCAGCAATGCCGGAATCAACGATGCAAAATCGATGATCATCACGGTAGGTGCACCCGTCAGGCCGGTTGAGCCATACCCGAACTATGCAATCGGTTCCCTGGCGTCGGATGATTTCTCCAGTTTCACCCTCACGTTCTCATCGACCGATCTCTCTGCGGTCCCTGTGCAGGTCCAATGGAAGGATGCGCAGGGCAATACATTCTCATCGGTAACCACTCTCGATCTCCGTAATGTCGGGACTTCCCTGACCGGGACCGGGACTTCAGCTTCATCTTCCGGAGGATTTGTCGCTGGCAGCGCTGCCGGCGGTAACGCGGTTGCCGGCGGTGCACCCGGCCAGGCACGCGGGGGCGGGGGCGGAATATTCGGGATCGGCGGCACCAGATCCAGCGGCCTCAGCTCGTTCTATCCCGTAATTGCAGCTGGCATTATCATTGTCGCAGGAATTGTGCTGTACACCAAAAGGAAATGGATAGCCAAAAAACTGAAGAAGCAGTGATGAGGCGGATATGAGCCAGTCCCCCCTCATCCGGCTCTCGGATGTTTCCAAGGTGTACCATCTCGAGAGCGGAGATTTCGTTGCGCTTAACCATGTCTCCCTGGACATTGACGACGGAGAGTTCGTGGCTATCATGGGACCTTCGGGTTCGGGGAAATCTACCATGATGAACCAGCTCGGGATCCTCGATGTCCCGACGTCGGGCGAACTACTTATGAACGGGAAGAATGTGGCATCGATGACGAACCTCGAGCGGACCCACATGCGCCGGGACATCATCGGCTATGTGTTCCAGAAATTTTACCTGATCCCGCTCCTCTCCGCGTACGAAAACGTGGAGTACCCGCTCATCCTCAAGTACAAGAAACGGGACGAGACGGGGAGGGCATCAGCAATGCTCAAAGCCGTGGGATTCGATGAAGCCCTCGGGGCCCACCGCCCGTCCCAGCTCTCGGGGGGACAGCAGCAGCGGGTTGCGATCGCCCGGGCGCTTGTCAATGATCCAAAGATTCTTCTCTGTGATGAGCCGACCGGAAACCTCGACCGGAAAACCGGCCTTGCGATCATGGATATTCTCGTGTCTCTCCACAAAGAAGGAAAAACAGTCATCCTTGTCACCCACGACCCGAAGATCGGCGAGTATGCCGACCGGATCATCCAGCTCGAAGACGGGAAAGTGATCGCATGAAGGATATTTTCTTTGACCTGTCGGTCCGGAGCGTGAGGCTGAATTTCCTCCGCTCGCTCCTCGCGTCCATCGGTATCGTTATCGGTGTCGTCGCGATTTCCTCGATGGGGATGCTCGGGACGAACATGCAGCTCTCGGTCAAGAGCCAGCTCTCGTCCGATGTGAACACGATCATGATCTCGTCCGATACGGTCAGGCCGGTAACTGCTGCCGGGGTAACCGTGACGCAGACCGGGATCGACAAGAGCCAGTTCAACGACATCAAAAGCTCCGCCGGACAGAATGAGGTCATCCCGCTTCATTCGACGAGTACCCGGTTTACCATTGGTTCAACCGACGGGAGGGGCCGCATCTACGGCATGGACCCGAACGATGTCACGAAATTCCTCAAAGTCGAGCAGGGAGATAACATCAAGGGTGTCAACGATGTCCTCGTCGGATCTACCATCGCCGAGAATTTCAACCTGAACATCGGGACTCGGATCAAGATCGGGGACCCGAACATGCCGGACCGGCCAACCGTGCGGGTCTCCGGGATCCTGGCGGCACGTGGTTTTGCTTCTGACGGTGTCGGCACGGACAACGCGATCGTTGCCTCTGACCAGTGGTATACCTCCCAGTTCGGGGGTAAGGACGTGTACGACCAGGTGAACGTGATCGTGAAGAACGTCGATACCATAAGCGATATCGAGGCCGCTATCGACAAGAAGGTCAACCGGAACTCACAGGTCGTGAGGATCGCCGATGCGAGCCAGCGGCTTTCCAGCATCACATCCACGCTTGGCACCATAACAACCTTCATCCTTGCGATCGGCGGCATCTCCCTCGTTGTGGCTGCGGTCAGCATCTTCAACGTCATGATGATGTCAGTCAACGAGCGGATCCAGGAGATCGGGATCCTCCTTTCTATCGGTACCGAAAAAGGCGAGATCCGCCGGATGTTCCTGTACGAGGCAGCGATCCTTGGCGTTATCGGTGCGGTCGTCGGAGGAGTGATGACACTCGTGATCGGGTATTCAGTGGTCGGCGCCATGATCGGCAGCACGGCATACTTCTTCCTGCCCGAAAGCCTGATCTACGTGCCTGAAGGGATGATCATCGGGATGGTCGTTTGTGTTGCATCCGGCCTGTATCCGGCATGGCGTGCCTCGAACATGGACCCCATCGATGCGCTCAGGAGCGACTGACCCACGGATTGGCATCCGGAACCCCCGTTTTTCGGATTTTCAAAGCAGTTCAATAACTCCTCTTTTTGCAGATTTTTTGTGTTCCAAAAATTGTTTTCAGGATTTTCAGCCTTCCCGGGTGAATTCAACACTCCCATTACAAGATGAACTTCCTCACGCCGGAGACAAATGCTCATATAGTCGGGAAGCCGGGGTTTCCTTATCATTTCTCTGCAGTGCAAATCAAAGACAGATTTTTTTGACCAGAGCGTTGTTGCGATCATTCCCTAGGAATCCTCTGTGCTGTAACTGCACCAGGATAACGTTTCAATATGCACCAGATTGTCCCCTTGCTAAAATATCCTGACCGTACCGGTTTCCGCGCCGGGATATTTTACATGATATTCCCTCACCCAGTCTCACGACGTTTCCAGCTCGCGGTGAAACATTACAACTGCCTGCGCATCGTGACAAAAATTGATCCCAAACCTGCCCCGGATTTCGGAGTTGATTGAATTCAGGCGGACAGACAACCCGCTGGTGCGTTGCATCGCACCAGTTGCAAAACCGGAACGCATCGTTTATTTATAATGCACCACAATTTTTAGATGATGGTGCATTTCAGTCCAATGAATCATCGCAATGACTAACCGGTATGTGTTCCTGAATCACGACCCTCCAAAAAAGTCTGACGGTAAAAAATGTGCGGGCGGGGTCTTGCAATGATGGTGCACTGCCAAATGGAGTGAAACTAGTGCAAAGTATAGAAGAAAACAGCAGGAACAACATTTTCCTCAATGACAACACTGCGAATCCTGCCCCGCTCGGGCTCTGCGCATTCGGAATGACCACGATCTTGTTAAGCCTCCACAATGCCGGGCTGATGGCGCTCTCAAGCCCAATCCTTGCCATGGCAATAATGTACGGCGGCGTCGCCCAGGTTATCGCCGGCATTATGGAGTGGAAGAAGAACAACACATTTGGCCTCGTTACCTTCGGAAGTTTCGGTTTCTTCTGGATCTCGTTCGCCACGCTCCTGACCCTCCCGGCGCTGGGTCTTGCAAAAGCACCAGCCCCGGTCGAACTCGCAGCGTTCCTGAGTGTATGGGGAGTCTTTGCAGTAGGCCTCTTCATCTGCACCCTGAAAATGCACAAGGTCCTCCAGGTCACGTTAGTCGCCGTGGTTGCCCTCGTAGTCCTGCTTGTAGCTGCACAGCTTACCGGGAGCTCCCTCATCCTGAACCTCGGCGGTGTTGTAGGCCTCATCGCTGGTGCACTCGCCTTGTATATCGGTATCGGGCAGGTAATCAACGAAGTTCATGGCCGGAAAATCTTCCCGGTATAATTTTTTTATCGTGGATATACCGGGAACACTCCCGTAATTTTTCTTCCCTTGAAAGAGTTGTAAAAAAATATTAAATTCAGTAACATTTATTTTCCCCTAATACTATTCTATCTTCAGAAAGGTGGCCGATAATGTCTTTGGAAAATGATCCCTTCGCAATTTACGTATTCGATCCTCAGCTGCCCTGACTGCTGTTGCAACGAGTGCGGGGAAGAATTCACCTGGGACTTTGAAAAACGCCCGCTCTGTCCTTCCTGTGACTCGAAAAGTATCCGCTCCGTATAATCATTTTTTTTCGTGCCCTTCGGCGTTACCTGCATCGGCTGTTTTTTTTTCGATAGAGAGCCCCGGGTTTTGTGTTTTCGGGCCGGGAACAATCGTGTCCGGGGATTCCGGGCATTACGATAATTTTATACGATTTTTTTTCGTTTGGCAATCATGACAGGATTTGCGAGCGGAGGAATAAAATCCGAGCAGGTACATATGCTCCCTGTCGATCAATTGACAGTGATTCATTTTATGGAAGAAACTCTCGCGAACGAGGAGATATACCGGTCCATCGCGGAGTCTGCCAGCGATATGATTTTTATCATCGGAACTGAAGGTGTCCTCCGGTACGCAAATCCATCCTGTGCACGGTTACTCAATACCACTCCTTCGCATATTGACGGACATAATCTTGAGAAGTATTTTCCACCGGACACAGCAGCCCGGTTGAGGGACGCGGTCCAGAACCAGGTGCAGCAGGGAACCGCTGTCACTCTTGAAGAGCATTTCGTCAGCCCGGCCATTGATATCTGGCTGACCATCACTACAAGTCTACTCCGCGACAAAACCGGGACGGTCACCGGTATCCTCTGCATTGGCCGGGACATCACAGCCCTGAAAAATATCGAAGAAAACCTGAAGCAAAATATTATAAATCTTAAGGCGATCTCGTCGGCGACGCGACACGATATCAATAATAAGCTGACAATCGTCAGCGGCTATATCCAGTTGATGAAACTTGACGAACCTGCCGGCCTTGGAGAATATATCTCGATCATGGAGAAGGCCGTGACGGATATCTCCCGGTTGCTGAAATTCTCCAAGGAATATGAAAAAATTGGTTCGGAGCCTTCCCGGTGGCAGGATGTCCATGGCATCGCCCAGACCGGGATATCCGAGGTTAAACACGAGGGCATCAGTTTTTTCAACGAGATCACCGGTCTCAAGGTCAAGGCAGACGTATTGCTTGAACGCGTCTTCCACCATATCTTCGAAAATTCCGTCAAACACGGCGAAAAAACGAGCTTTATCCGGTTGCGGTACGAACAGCGTGCGCCCGACGTCTACATTATCATCGAAGATGACGGGAAAGGTATACCCGGTGACCAGAAGGAGCGGATTTTTGCACGAAGCCTCGGGAACAACGGGGGGCTCGGGCTGTTCTTATGCCGGGAGGTCCTCTCGTCGACCGGTATCAGCATACAGGAAAAAGGACAGCCGGGAACAGGCACCCGGTTCGAGATCCGCGTTCCTGCCGGAATGTTCCGGTTTTCATAGCGGTTTTGTATTTTTTTGCTCCCCGGAGAAAACCTCATATTTCTGTCGCTCTTGGGGACTTCGCCCCGACGCTATGACACCCCTCGTTTGCGATAACAACGAATTACCCGCTTATTTGGCTCCGTAATCGCTAATGACGCCCCGTCCCGTAGGGGACTGGTGGCGAAAGAAGGGGGGGCATCGTTTCTCCCTAAAAAAATGATTTCTAAAGTGTAAATTTTTTTGTTTCGGAGAGACGCTAGCATGAACGGGATTTCACACCCGGACTGGTGAGAAACGATGAATATTTTTCTCAACCGTATTGAACCCGCAGCGGGGCGTCATTCGAAGGGCGGCGGGCGTTCATCGCAATCGGGGTATAGAGACTGCCTCCGATGGGGCGCCCCCATAGCGGATCAATGACAATTAATCACAAAAAAATAACGGAAACAACAACGCTGCCCCGCCGTGCCTCGGAGAGGCCCTGAGGCGGGTAAGCCTCGCAATCTCCACATTTATTTTACAAAGTTTTCATGGTTGGGTGCTAACCGTCGGTTCAAGTTCAGGACCATTTTTTAAATGCTGGTGCCCTGACCCGGCAGGAATCTCCAGGCGAGTGCTGCTATGGCGACTGCCGAACAGGCAATTACCAGGGCGACCGTGATCATTTTATTCCGCCGGGTCATTTCTGCCCATTCATGCTCCTGTTTTCCCATGATGAAGCCGATCAGGAGGCCCACGCCACCCCCGGCAATCAGGCCGAGGGCGACAACCATGAATACTGCAAATTCTGCATCGTACATGATTTCTTCACCATCATTGTGTCAGGTAAGGAGATAAAACCGGGTCAGGGTATTTCTGATCCATGAACTGTAATATCCCCAGCAGGTACCGTTTTACCGTTCGGCTGAATTATGTCCTGACGTTACGTTCGTTCCAGGTCAAACACCCACCGGCTGATACCCGGCGCAACATTGCCACAGGACCGGTAATAGGTCGGCGTGAACCCCTTATCCCCGAACTCACTGATGACCCCCTCGATCTGCTGCTTGTTTTTGAAGGTGTAGAAGTGGATTATGCCGCCTGGCACGACAAAAGGAGCAATGATATCGAAGATCCTGTCCTGCCAATAAGGCGTCGGCACGATGATCCGGTCAAATGAATTGCGGGGTAGAAGGGTCGTATCGAATGCGTCTCCTTCGAGGGCGGTAAGGGAATGCCCGGACCTTGTTGAGCGCGATGTTCTCGTCCAGCCAGAAAAATGCGTCAGGGTTATTTTCGATCCCAAACACTTTTGCACCCTTCGCCGCAGCGGGTATCGCAAACGGGCCTACGCCGCAGAACGGGACAAGGATATTTTCCCCGGGCTCGACCTGGTCGGCGATCCTCATCCGCTCGTAGGCGAGATGCACGTTGAAAAATACTTTGGTAACATCGAACCGGTACTGGAAACCATACTCCCGGTGCAATGCAACCGTCGTATCGCCGGCAAGGATCTCGTACGTTGCCGTCCGTGTCTCGCCACGCAGTTTTGTCACCTTGTTGAGCACGGTATAGATATTTCTCCGGTTCGTGACGATCGCAGAAGCGATGGCCTTTTTGTAGGGCGAAAGTTCCTGGGGGAGGGAGAGGATTGCAACGTCGCCGATGACATCAAAATGGTTCGAGAGCGCTTTGAGGGCTTCTTCCGGGATGGTGCCTGCCAGCAACTCGTTGAGTTTCATCTGCACCGGAATATACGGGCGGGTCTTCAATAAAAATCCCCTTCCCCCTACCGCCAAAACGTTAATGTGAGAAGACTGGTAAGTCAGAGCACTATGACCCAGGTCCGCAGCGTTGAACGCATTATCAGTGCGTACGAGACGATCGAAGGAGCCGGCGTACGGCTCCACCGGGCGTTCGGTTACGAAGAAGTCCCCCGGTTCGATCCGTTCCTGATGCTCGACGACTTCCGCGCAGGGAAACGACCGGAGGATTACCTTGCCGGGTTCCCGTGGCATCCGCACCGGGGGATTGAGACAGTCACCTACATGCTCGAAGGCAAAGTCGAGCACGGCGACAGCATGGGAAACGCGGGGAGTGTCAATGCCGGCGATATCCAGTGGATGTCGGCGGGGTCCGGCATCATTCACCAGGAGATGCCAAAGCCCGTGGGAGGGCGGATGGGAGGGTTCCAGCTCTGGGTGAACCTCCCCCGCTCCCACAAGATGATGGACCCCGGTACCAGGAAGTAAAGACCCGCCAGGTCCCCGTCGTTACCCTGGAACCGGGCGTGGAAATCCGCGTGATCTGCGGCACAGTCAGCGGCGTAAAAGGGCCGGTCGAGAATATCGTTGCCGATCCTGAATACCTCGATATCACGCTCGGGCCGGGTACAGTGTTCAATCATCCGGTCAACCCGGATTACACGGCGGCAGCATACGTTATTGGCGGGCAGGGTTTTTTTGACCCGGCGTCCCGGAATCCCGCCGGGAACCGCGACATGATCCTGTATGGCGCCGGGTCAGGAGTCAATGTCCGGTCATCTCCCAAAGGAGTCAGGTTCCTCTTCTTCTCAGGAAAACAGTTCCGGGAACCCGTTGCATGGCGGGGGCCGATTGTTATGAACACGCAGGAAGAGCTCATCGAGGCATTCAGGGAATACCGGGACGGGACGTTTATCAAAAAGAAGGGATCCCGATCAGACTGAATCTTTTTTTACATCGCTCCAGTTGATTTTTTTCGCAAAAGCCGGAGGATAGATTCAATGTCAGGGCGGGTGAATCTCTTATTTATCAAAACGCCCGGGTTTGTCAGGGAATGGCTTTGAAAAATATATCCCGGAAACGTTACCTGAAATGAGCTTTACCCATGTTTTTCCGCGAGAAAAAACCGGAAACTGGCTATCCGGACACCGGTCGGAAGAATGGTGATCCGGCTTTTTCCGGACATGGTGCCGGTCCCCAAAATCCCGCACCAACCGCACAAAACGACGACACGATTACTTTTCTCGACAGTCCGTCAACCTTCCGGCAGATAACCGATGTTTCCGAATACTATTTTGACGATATCAGGGCTGACGACATCGTCATCGATATCGGAGCGAACGTAGGGGCGTTCTCGCTCCGGGCATCACGGTTGTCACGCCAGGTTTTTGCTGTCGAGCCCCTTACCGCCGGAATCCTGCGGGAAAACATACAACTCAATAATGCACCCGTGACCGTCCTCGAAGGTGCGCTCGGGGACGGGAAGGCCGTAGAGCTGTGGTGGGATACGTGCCAGGCGGTAGTGCTGAGTTACACGCTCAAGCAGATTATCAGGCTTGCCGGCGGGTGCACGTTCCTGAAATGCGACTGCGAGGGCGCCGAATGGCTCATCACCCCTTCCGATCTGGACGGCATCCGCCGCATCGAAATGGAACTGCACCTCCCCCCCATCAGCGGGCCGCCGAATCCTGCACTGCTCGATTATATCGACCGGGACTACGTGTATACTATAGAACGAAGACCCGTGCACAGCACGCTCGGCGTTATGGGGATTCTCCACGCTGAACGGAAAGTATGAGGGAATTGATCCTTTCCGGCTTCTGACAATACAAACTATTATCCATATAATGAGGCTAAAAGAATCCTGCTCAATAACTGTAAAGGGATTTTTAAAAGGGCAATCTCGAGTCCGGACAGGGAAAAACGTGGTGTGAATGGATAATACGAACAAAACAAAAACCGGGATGAAACACGAGGAAAATATATGAGCGGCGAGACTATCCTTATCGTCGAAGATGACGGGGTTATAGCGCTCCGCATGCAGGAGATGCTCAAAAAGGCCGGCTGACGATGTTCCGGATCCCGTGGCTTTCGGGGAGGATGCGCTTGAGCAGATTGGACAAAACCCTCCCCATATTGTCCTCATGGACATCGAGCTCATGGGTGAGATCGACGGGATCGAGACCGCGAAGATTGCCCTCGAGCGCTATGATATCCCCGTCATTTACCTGACAGCATACGTCGACGATCACCGGCTCGCAAAGGCAAAGGAAACACGCCCCTACGGGTACATCGTAAAACCTTTCATGGACCGGGAGTTCCTCGCAACGATCGATATGGCGCTGCACCGGCACACCCTCGACCGTAAGTCTGAGAGCGAGCGAATGGCGCTACCACTCCGTTGTCGATAAGGCGGCTGAATATATTTTCATGGTAGAATGCGGGAAACAGCTCATCGTTGAGGCTAATCCGGCCCTCGTAAAGCTTCTCGGTTACAGTTCTGAAGAGCTGGGAACAGTCTCCCTGTCCGACATCCTCGTCAGTGAATCCGAAACACCCCGTCCCGTCCCGGATCGAATCTGCAGCGAGATCGGTTTTTCGGGAGAAGCCAGGATCCGCGACAGGAATTCCGGGTTCCATGACGTAGAGATCACATCCAGCATGATCTCGCTCAAAGGCTCTCCCCTCATGGTTAGCGTTGTCGCCCATGACATAACCGACCGGAAACGTGCCGCCGAGGCGATCAGCAAGGCGAATAAGAAACTGCACTTCCTCACCCAGATTACCCGCCACGATATCACCAACACGCTCACGGCGGCGATGGCATACAACGAGATGCTGAAGCCTCTCGTCAATGAACAAAAGGCAAAAGACTATCTCGAAAAACAGGACACCAGCCTCAAAACCATCAACCGCCAGCTCCAGTTCACCCGGCTCTACGAAGATATCGGGACCGAATCACCCCAGTGGATCCCGCTCAACGCCACGGTGAACAATGCGATGGTCCAGTTCGATCGTTCCCTCTTTCACAAATTACCCGATCCGCTCGGGTACGAGATCTATGCGGACCGTCTCTTCGAGAAAGTCTTTTACAACCTGTTCGAAAACGCGTTCCGTCACGCGGGTGCGATGAAAAATATCACTATTTCGACCCGCGAGTCCGGCCCCGACCTTGTTATTGTCGTTGAGGACGATGGGAAAGGGATCCCGGCAGAGAACAAGGAAAAGATCTTTACCCGGGGATTCGGGAGCAATACCGGTCTCGGCCTGTATTTCAGCCGTGAGATCCTCGACATGACCCGGATCACAATCGTTGAGACGGGTGCCGAGGGTTCCGGCGCCCGCTTCGAACTAACTGTCCCGAAAGGGGCGTACCGGCCCGCGAAGTAGCAGACCCCCCCCTTATCTTTTCTCATTCATTGTTGTGCGGCATGCTCCTGGGAAACCGGTTCAGGAATATCCGCTCCCATTCTGCCAGCGATCAGCCTGAAATCGTTCTCCGGGATCTCGACGAGGCCAAACCGCATGACATATCCCCACGCCTTCTTGTTGCGGATGAAGGTCAGGTCATTGACGAGCGGCGCTGCGAGGACATCCCGGGTCGCGACGTACGTCACCCTGCGCCGGAACGGCTTGAAATCCGGTGACTCTTCGACCTGGTAGATCTCTTCATCCCCGACAAAGCCAAGTGCCGTGAACGATTTGAGGGGCTCATTCCCTTCCCAGGTGACCTTCGGCGAGTAGTAAACGATCCCGTCACCGGCGTGCATCCGGGAGAGACCCGAACGCTTCCCGTGGTTTGACTGCGCTATCCCGAGGGAGACGCCATGCATCACGTGGTTTTTGGATGCGACAACAATCCAGTACCGTGCCATGCGGGCAGATACTGCCCGGCAGATTAAAAAAGATTGGGGCGATTTTAGTCGCACCGGAGTTTTCCGGCCTTGCCGATGTTCTCGGGCTCGTGTTCGTCGATCATGACGGTGACGAGATCCGGTGTGACCCCGACGACCGAGACGAGCGTGTTCGTAATTTCGCTGACCACTTTCCGCTTCTGTTCAATGGACATGCCTTTTTTAATTTTGATAACGACGACGGGCATTCTTTTTATCGCTCCTTCCCCGGAATATTCACGGGCTCGTATTTAGTATTCGTGAAAGAACAAAAACCGCACCCGGGACTGGTGCATCGGGTCCATGAATATCACTCCCGGAGATTCCGCTTTTCAGCATCCTCATCCGGTGACGGCTGAAAAATAAAGAGGGATCGCTAATGAGGGCACAGAAGCCCGCCCTCGCAACCGCGGGCTGGTTGCTGGATGAAGGAATGCTTGTTGCGGCTGTCTGCGGGGCAACGATTGGCCTTGCGCACGCACGGCCAGCTGGATAATCGCCCTCACACAAATAACGATCTCACCGCACAAAAAAATGTTCTGCCCGGACTACCCTGGCGAAAAATATTATGTACACGAGCCGGCGGTGAACCGACAGGAATCTTATCACCGCAAGCGGGCTCGCACCGGTGGATTTGCGTACCAGGTTTTCCGGAAGCCCGGGCGTGATGACACCGGCAACGAGACACGGCACGGGCTTTTTACTACCCGCCACCCGGACAATTTCTCTGCCCTGATGAGATCCCTTCCGGGCCGTGCTTCTGAATAATCGGAAATCACCGTTTACAAAAGGACAGGATCCGGCATGGATCGTGCCAGTCCGAGCTCATACTGGGAGCAGCTGATCGTAGACCCGGTAGGTCCCGCCCGAGGACATCTGCGCGATGATTTCCACACGGTCGGTCTTGTTCGATCCTGCCAGGGTTATCTCGGTCACGCCTTTCAGGGGCAAAATTATCCCGGTTGCCACCGATCCGTCCGGATGAGTGACCTTGACATCCGCACTCCTGATGCTGCCCTCGCCCGCACTTCCCGCAAAGATGACAGAAATCCTGCCGGTGACCGGGTTTTTCTGGACCTGGAAATAGAGTTTCTGGCCCGATGGTATCGATTGCGTAGTCTGCGGGACGAGAGCGCGGGGCAGGGTGGAAGTGGTCACCGTTGTTAGCGGGATTGTCCCTGTACTGTTGGGGACAGAGGTCACCGCCGCCCGGGGTCTGGTCACCGTTGGTGCCGGGACCTCCTATCCCCGCGAGAATCGGCAGCCCGATGAAATAAATGGCCAGAAGAACGACGATAACCACAAAAATTCCCCCGATAATCCTTGTCGTGGCTGCCGGTAATTTTGCCGGTACCCTAATCTTTCCCGGAGACAGGAACAGTGCGTCATCGACCGTCTCCGGTTTTGGCCTGCGTGAAAATTCCAGCGTCTCCTTCGCATCATACTCCTTACCGAATTGTTCGAGCAATTCATTCGTATCAGGTTCCTGGATTTCCTTTTTGTAGCAGTGCGGAGTCCTGGAAGATTTTTCACGGTCTTCCCGTGATATCTCAGTCCGATGTTCCGGAATTTCATCTCCGCCCCGTCCGGATACCGGGACTTCTCCCGGCCGATTCCTCTCATCCCGGGAGTCTCCCGGGGAATCATCGGTCTCCCGGTTCTACCCCCGGGTTAACCGGGGCCCCGCAGGAATCGCAGAAATTTACCGGTTCCACGAACTGTGCACCGCATTTTTTACAGGTCGGCAGCTCCTCTATCTGCGTCCCGCAGGTTTCACAGAATTTATCGCCCGGCTCGACCGGGCGGTTGCAGGTGGGGCAGGTACGCCTGAACGCGGTTGAGTCCGGACTCTCCATAGAACGCAATTTAGCTTTCACCTGTTATAAAATAAGAGGCGAATCCATCGGGTTTCCCGGGATTTTGGTCCGTCCATGAAGACGCGGGATGGAAGAGCCGGGGATCAAAGGAAAGATTGTAAGGGGGGGAGGTCCCGCGAAACAATTAAAAATATTACGCAGACAAGAGAGTTTCATGGTAAAGAAATCGATCGGCAGGGTCGGGGACCTGGACGATGCTCCCCTTCAGGGAATGACCATCGAAGGCAGGCAGATCCTTCTCGCAAAGCTCGGCGACTCGTATTTTGCGACCGGCAACGTGTGCACCCATGACCGGTACTGGTTGTCCGACGGCAGGATGATCAGTGTAAACGTGCAGTGTCCCTGCCATGGATCCATGTTCAGCCTTAAGACCGGCCAGGTTGTGCACCGGCCCGCGACGGACCCGGTCCCGGTATATCCCGTCACCGTTGAGAATGGCGAAGTCTTCGTCGATATTTAGCTTTATAATATCCAACCTTCTGCCGATCCCTGCAGCCCGGTTGCCAACGTTTTGATTCCGGATAATTTTATAAAGTCAACGTTCATATGTTGACACATGACCCTGGTATCAACCGGACACCTTTTTTTATTGAAACCTGACCCGCCGATGGAGGTAAGATTATGAAATTCTCTTTTACCGGTATAATCCCCATCCTGGTGATACTTTCGCTGGTATCCGCCGGGTGTACAAATCCTGCTCAACCGGCTCATACACCCCCTCAAACGACATCGAACCCGGTTGCAACAATCACGACAACGACGGCGCCACCAGTCGCGACTGACAGAATAAACCCAAAGCTCAGCCCGGATACAATGTTTTCCGGGGAATACCGGTGGGTTGAATACCGGAATACCATCACCCAGACTCTTCCGCCAAATCCGCGTTACTCGTGGAACACGAGGGAGCGAGTGGAACGATCCAATGGGACGTACCAGGGGATCCCGGCTGTTCATTATAGGATCACCGAAACCGGGGACTACGGGGAATGGGTTGACCTCACGCTTGTCCAGACAAAAGACGGTATGATCACGGTCACGGACCGGTACTTTGACGCGGTCACAGGAAAATTCCTCGGGGGAACGACAGCGAACACGATAAAAGGAAACCCGGAACCTCCTGCACAGCTCCCGGATTACCCGCTTGATCCCGAAGATCGCCCCTCGTACGAAATGGGAATCACACCATTTGGTGAGATGGACATGGATCTCGCCGGGGCGGGGACCGAATCGGTAACCGTCCCGGCAGGGACGTATCCGGATGCCCGGAAATATACCGGGAGCTTCCGTGACGGGACGCCAATTACGTTCCGGGTTGCAAAAGGCGTCCCCGTGCCGGTACATGTACCAGTTTCCCAACAAATATCTTGACGGGGAAGATCCCGTCCAGTCACACGAACTGGTGAGATGGGGCTGATTGTTTTTATACAGAAGATTTCTCAGGAAAAATCCATTTATTAAAAAATATCTGCGGAAGCAAAACCTCGAACCCGAAGGAGGCATGCCGGACACGGGCGCCTTGAACGTTCGTGAATAAAATTTACACCGGGGACATATCCCGTTCTTCCTCAAGGCGTGAGAGAAACAGGACAAGGAAATCGTGACGTCCTCCGGCGATTTCCCGGGCGCTGCGGGTATACATGCGTTTTTGCAGGTGCAACAGTTTGTCATGGAAATGTACGACCGCGTCATCCATGTTCCCGCCATGTTCCCCGGCCCGCATGAACGTCCGGGCGATCCCGACGGCACCCATTGCATCGAGTTTGTCGGCATCGGACAGGATGCGTGCTTCAGGAGTTTGAGGTTCCTCGCGGGAACTGAAACGGTGCGTACGGATGGCATGAACGACTGCCGCAACCTGTTTTTCATCATAGCCTGCCGAAGCGAGGTAGAGACCGGCCAGCCTTGCCCCTTCGGTCTCGTGGGGAGTGCCGGTCGCCTTCTCCTGGGGCCGGGCAATATCGTGAAGGAGGGCTGCGGGGATCAGGATATCCATATCGGCGGATTCTTTCCTGCCGATGATTTCACACAGGTGGGTGACCCTGCGGACATGATCCATCCCGTGAGAACCGTCGTTTCCCAGGACTTCAAGCACATAATGGTAGATCTCCCGGTATTTTTCGTCCATGTTTTTTGGTCCCCGTTACTCTTTTCCTGGTGATGTATAGGGACGTGATCCCAAAAAGAACAGCTTTTTTAAAACCCGGTCCGGACAAAAGTCTTTATCCTTTTTCCCTCATGCACGCCAAATGGTAAACACTACCGGGGATACCATGGAATTTAATGCACGATTCAATGCCGGCTCGCTCACCAAAGACTATTCGCTCCCCTGGGATATCCCTGAAAATGCTTTTCTTGCCCGGGTCCACGGGAACGAGATCTGCACCAGGACCGGATGCGATCCCACCATTTTTACACCGGTGCCCGGGAAATAGCGGAGTCCCCGGATGATTCTGTCCAGTATCTGGGGAACCTGCGCACGGTACCCTGCTATGTCCGTGAAATAATGGCGGGAGAGCAGTGCCCGGAAGGTTTTGTTCTCTCCGCTGTACGGGAGGCTCGAAGGGAAGATCCCGGATGAAGGAAGCTCGCGATTGCAGGTCTTGCGGTTCAGGTCGCCGATTATAACCGGACAACCCGGTTCTGCGGGTACGTGCGGGACGAGAACACTCTCCTCGCAGACCGAGCGTGCAAAGATCTGTCCTTCCTGCCATTACGTGACATATCCCCGCATCTCCCCGGCAATTATTGTCCTCGTGAAAAAGGATGACACCATCCTGCTGGTCCGCGGAAAACGTGCTCCGGCAGGGAGATTCAGCCTTGTCGCCGGGTTTGTCGAGCCGGGGGAGACGATAGAGCGTGCGGTGCAGAGGGAAGTAAAGGAAGAGGCCGGGATAGAAATCCATGACATCAGGTACCTGGCGAGCGAACCCTGGCCATTCCCGAATTCGCTGATGATCGGCTTTGTCGCTGATTATACCAGGGGAACCTTAACGCCGGACGGGGTCGAGATTGAATCTGCCGGATGGTTTACCCGCGACAGCTCCCGGACTTTCCCTTAAGGATCAGCATAACCCGTGCCCTTATTGACCAGTGGATCGCCGGGAATCTTCCGGAACATAAGGATTAAGCGCGACCTGCCCGGGAGCTGCGGGCGAGAGTACAACCGGAACTCTACCGATCCGGGGATGCTGAATTTTTCAACCGGGATAGGGAAAATATTCTTTTTTGTGGAGATTACGTCATCACGGACACTTTTCCTTATGGCTGATTCCGTATCGGGTTTCACTTCGGTGAAACGGCCGGTGAAATAAACCGGGCAAACTCTTTCATTAAGGTTTCATGACTGACCCCTTCCTGCTCAAGAACGTTCAGCCATGGACGGGTCAACGAGTGGACACTCATCAGCGTGGTCATCAGGAATATAGTTAACAGGAACGGGTCGATGTCACTGCGGATGGTCCCGTCATCAATGCCTTCACGGACTGCACTCTCGAAGAAGCTGCGGCTCACACCGAATTCTTCCTGGATCTCAGGAAACCCGGGATTTTCTTTTTCGAATTTCTCGACCCCGTAATACCGTATCAGCCGCTGGTAGTCCGGATGCCCGCTGGTGAACCGGGAATATGCCTCGTCCAAAAGAGCTACTTTTGTCACGCCGGGAACAGTTGTATCCATGCATTCCCGGTACATGTTGTTCAGGACGTGGATCCCTCTCAGGACAATGGCTGAAAAGAGGGTCTCCTTATTCCTGAAATAGAGGTAGAGTGTCGCCTTGTTCAGTTCGGCGATCCTCGCAATCTCATCCATCGAAACCGCATCATATTCCCGGGAGAAAAAAAGGGTCTCCGCTGCATCAAGGATCTCCTTTTTCCGCTGTTCCTTCTCCCGGTTTTTTCGTTCGGTAATACCCATAACCGTGATCCTCACAAATTACTCTGATCTATCATGCAGCATGGCAAGTGATGCGTTTGATCGTTCCTCCCGTATTTAAGTGTCCGGGCAGGACTTTGTTTCGCAGGTAACGATTTCATAGAAAGAATTCCGGCTCCTTTCGCTCTTTGTACAGCGTATTCAAACGCAACGAGGCGTCCCTTACCAGGCCGGGTTTCATGGTTCTCGCGTGATTCAGACAATGCTTGATGCAGGCACAGCAGGTAATGCATTTTCCGGTATCAATCAAACCGCTGTTTTCCGGATCGATCGCACCGACGGGACACCTTTCCGCACAGGCCCCGCACTGGTCACACTCGTCGCTGACCGCGATAAAATCAACAACCCAGAGCTTCGAATCCCCCCGGTAGGGATGGCTGCCGGGAATTGGGGCACCAGAGATCCGGCCAACAGATGAAGCGGACTGGAGTTTTTCCCGTATTTTCTGCCCGAACGCTTCTGCGTGTTCTACGTCACGTGCATCAGGACGGCCTTCTGCAACAGGTGTTTTGGCGTTTGAGAAGGAGTGTTCCCCGATATATGCTGCACCCGCGATCGGTTTACATCCCCGGTCTTCCAGGATATCCTTCAGCTCGAGCAGGGCGTCCTCATACACCCGGTTGCCATAGACAACAACGCAGACCGCGGGCGTATTATTCGCCTGTATCGCGTGCAGCCATTCAATTAAAAGTGCCGGTACCCTTCCCATGTACACCGGCACAGCGACAACGAGCAGTTCATCTTCCGATGCCTGCAACGGCATTTTTCTCGCACCGGGCCGGGTGATGTCGATGCATTCGACGGTGCTGATATTTATTCCGCGTGCAATACCCTGGACTACTGCTTTTGTTGTTCCCGTCGGTGAAAAATAAACGAGTTTTAATGATAGTATCTGCATGAAATTTTCTCCATCGAGGTTGCCGGATTTTACATGTGAAGGCCGGGTAGCTTTTCAATTCCGAATTACAGGATCTTTTTCCCGGGCTCGGGACCCGGTTTTACGGCGTACACACCAGTGATCTTCACGAGAACCGCAGACTTGGGCACAAATTTAGGCCAGCTCTCCTTCATCCATGCAGTGTTCTGCCGGAAGATCTCGTCATTCGTGTGGATAGTGACGGTCCCCTTGATCTGGAACCCGCCTTTGTCCCCCCACCACGACAGGGCGATCTCCGGATTCTCCGCCATGTTCTGCAGTGTCTTGTTGAAGAACTGGTCCGAGATAAGCATCGACCCGTCATCCAGCACCTTGAACGCCGCGATCGGTACAACATTGGGAATGCCTTTCTTTGACGATGTCGCAATGAAAGCGATCTTTGTTCCCTGCAGTGATTCTTTAATTTCCGGTGTCAGTGTAACCATGGAATCATCCTCTCCTCTTTCTGAATGTGCCGTCCGGGAATCTGCCCGGAGGCAGTTCAGTATAAATATTATCTCTTGGTTATATTATAACTATAGGTTATTTTGTAACCTTGAGTATTTAAGACATTTATGCGAACGCGAAAGGGACGCAGAAAATCCAATCCCCCAAGGTCAGGTACTCAGAAAAATCTCTCCTGTTCATGAACTCTATTTTTGTCCCCGGATACAGCTTAGATCTGCCCTCCCATATTCCCGTCAACAGACAGGTGAAATTCCCGGGCCCTGTTCCGCGTTTTTCCGGATTATGACCTCCCGGATCGGGAGTTTAGAAAAAATAGGGGAAATCCCCCACGGTTCCAGGCGCTGTTGTGCAGGATTCACCTGTGAACCTCACTACCTGACAGGATTCCCCCGTGGGACTACGACGAAATATCGGGGGTGATCACACAGTCCGGGCCGGACTTGTACCTGTATTCGACAGTTCGAACAGTTTTGCGGTTAGCGTATCCACAAGGAAAAAAATTAGAATCGGCAGAACGCCATTCACCAGACGTCTCTCCTGGTACTCCCCTTGCGAACTTACGATTGTTGTCGTAGTCCGACAACGTTACCGTCTGCGTCCCTGACCTGGGCTATCAACAAACCACCACCCACGTTCTTTACGTCCTGAACAACTTCCGCACCGATATCAACCATCGCCTTGAGACTGCTTTTAATGTCCTTTACATCCGTGTAAGCAATTGGCCCCACTTTAGCGTGAGGGTCTAACCCGATTTCCTGATTGCCAAGCTTATACCCTACATAGTAGTCGCTGTCGACATACGGTTCAGTGCCGAGAAACCTGCCATAAAATGCTTTGGCTTTCTCCCTGTCCTTCACCGGATAAACGATTAGTTTGATGGTTTGTGCCATAATCTGCCTCCTGTTATAATGAGCAGGTAAAAATGGTGTAATCAATTTACTTGATTTTAAAGATGTTGTCAATCGCCAGTGAAGGGTAAAGGTTAGTCTCTCATTTTTTACCACGGAAAACGTAGTCAACAGCCACCGCATCATAACCAGAACAACCGCCGTAACTATACCTGCTGGAAAGGCACGGTAAGCCGGAAGGCAAAAGATTATTTAAAGCTCCGCGGTGGATAACGTCAACCAACCAGAGGGAATGATGGTATGACTGACGACAGCAAGATCCCGGCAAAGAGCGGGGTAAACAAACAGGCACCCGGAAAGTTCAGGTCCAACCGGGAGTGGTGGCCAAACCAGCTGAACCTGAAGATCCTTCACCAGAACTCACCCGTGTCGAGCCCCATGGGCAAGGGTTTCAACTACGCCGAAGAGTTCAGGACCCTTGACTTCGCGGCCGTGAAGAAGGACCTGCAGGCCCTGATGACCGGCTCGCAGGACTGGTGGCCGGCGGATTTCGGCCACTATGGCCCCTTGTTCATCCGCATGGCATGGCACAGCGCCGGCACGTACCGGATTGGTGACGGTCGCGGGGGAGCTGGCGCCGGCCAGCAACGATTCCCGCCCCTCAACAGCTGGCCTGATAACGCGAACCTGGACAAGGCCCGGCGGCTGCTGTGGCCGATCAAGCAGAAGTATGGCAGGAAAATCTCGTGGGGCGACCTCATGGTTCTCGCCGGCAACGTCGCCCTGGAGTCAATGGGGTTCAAAACGTTCGGCTTCGGTGGCGGTCGCGTGGATGCCTGGGAGCCGGATGAATCGGTCTTCTGGGGCTCCGAGAACATCTGGCTGGACGACAAACGCTACTCCGGCGAACGAAACCTCGAAAACCCGCTCGCTGCCGTGCAGATGGGGCTGATCTACGTCAACCCGGAAGGCCCGAACGGAAACCCGGATCCCGTCGCTGCGGCTATAGATATCCGCGAGACGTTTGCCCGCATGGCCATGAATGACGAGGAGACCGTTGCACTCATCGCCGGCGGACATTCCTTTGGCAAGACCCACGGCGCCGGCCCTGCATCCCACGTGGGTCCTGAACCCGAAGCAGCGGGTATTGAGAATCAGGGCCTCGGCTGGAAGAGCAGCTTCGGTACCGGCAAAGGCGGGGACGCGATCACGAGCGGCCTCGAGGTCACCTGGACACCCACGCCAACGAAGTGGAGCAACAACTTCTTCCGGGTCCTGTTCAGCTACGAATGGGAACTGACGAAGAGCCCGGCAGGTGCACACCAGTGGAAGCCGAAGGGTGACGCAGGCGCAGGCACGATTCCGGATGCCCATTATACATCGAAGCGTCACGCTCCGACCATGCTGACAACAGACCTCGCACTGCGGTTCGACCCTGCCTATGAAACAATTTCACGTCGCTTCTACGAGCACCCCGACCAGCTTGCAGATGCGTTTGCCCGGGCGTGGTTCAAGCTGACCCACCGCGACATGGGCCCCCGAGCACGCTATCTCGGTCCGGAAGTCCCCGCCGAAGGAGCTCATCTGGCAGGACCCTATTCCAGCCGTCAACCACAAACTGATCGATGCACAGGACATCACCTTCCTCAAGGGGAAGATCCTCTCTTCCGGCCTGTCAGTCTCAGAACTAGTCTCGACTGCATGGGCGTCGGCGTCAACCTTCCGTGGCTCCGACAAGCGGGGCGGTGCCAATGGTGCCCGCATCCGTCTCGCGCCGCAGAAGGACTGGGAAGTCAACCAGCCGGCCCGGCTGGCGAAGGTGCTCAGGACGCTTGAGGGAATCCAGAGCGCTTTCAACAGCGCCGCGACTGGCGGCAAGAGAATATCGCTGGCCGACCTCATCGTCCTGGCCGGTTGTGCAGGCGTCGAGAAGGCTGCGAAGAACGCCGGTCACGAGCTGACGGTCCCCTTCACGCCGGGACGGATGGACGCGGCTCAGGCGCAGACCGATATTGTCTCCTTCGCGGTGCTCGAACCGAAGGCAGACGGCTTCCGCAACTACCAGAAGACCCTCTCTGCCGTATCGGCCGAGGAACTGCTGGTCGACAAGGCGCAATTACTGACCCTGACCGCACCCGAGATGACGGTACTCGTTGGCGGTATGCGGGTGCTTGACACCAACTTCGGGCAGACCCGGCACGGCATTTTCACCAAAAATCCGGGAGCACTCACGAACGACTTCTTTGTGAACCTGCTCGATATGGGGACGGAGTGGAAACCGGTATCGAACGAAGCGGATGTGTTCGAAGGGCGTAACCGTAAGAACGGGGAACTCAGGTGGACCGGCACCCGTGTCGATCTCATCTTCGGTTCAAATTCCCAGCTCCGGGCTCTCGCTGAGGTCTACGGAAGCGCGGACGGGCAGGAGAAGTTTGTCCGGGACTTCGTGGCAGCCTGGGCAAAAGTGATGGACCTCGATCGCTTCGATCTCGCCAGATCGTAGGAATCTCTGCAGGCTAGAATGTCGTTATGGTAGGCCCGTCTCCTCTTTTGATTGACGGGCCTGAAACCGGATTGCTAACGAGACCGTCGTTAATTTTCGGAACCGGGATACCGGTAAAAGAAGTCTCCGTAGTCGGGACGAATGCCGGTGAAAACGTGCTTTATTCCTCACACTTGAACTCGATATCGTCGTTCATGTGTTCATACCCCCAGTCGCAGAGCTGGTCGAGAATCGGGATGAGGGATTGCGCTGTTTCCGTGAGCGAATATTCCACTTTCGGCGGGATCTGCGGGTAGACCTTTCGTATCACGAGCCCGTCCTTCTCAAGTTCGCGAAGTTCCTTGGTCAGCATTCTCTGGGTGATCGCCGGCGTTACCTTTGCCACGATCTGGTTAAACCGCAATGTCCCGTCCTTGAGCTGATAGATGATCAGGGGTTTCCATTTCCCTCCAATCACGTCCAGGGTAGCCTCGATTCCCCAGCTGTACTTGTATTTTTTTGGCTTCGTCATCAGTATCAAACCTGTCAGTAGGTATCATGTTTGTCTGTATGGACTATTTATGCCATATGTTCATTATGTATACTTTAACCGTACAGGTGAACCGCGGGAAAGAATTCGTGAATGAATGAGAGGAAAATGAAGACTAATAATTCAAAATATCTTATCGTGTATTTTACGCGCCCGGGTGACAACTATGTCAACGGAGAGATCGTGAACCTGCCGGTCGGCAATACCGAAGTCGTGGCAAAGATGATCCAGGAAATGACCGGCGGCGACCTTTTCCGGATAGAACCAGTGAATGCCTACCCCGGTGGTTATAAAGAAATAACCGAAGTTGCACAGCAGGAACTTCACGCAAAGGCCCGGCCGAAGCTGAGCAGCCATCCCGATAATGTGAATTCTTATGGTACGATCTTCCTCGGCTACCCCAACTGGTGGGGAACGATGCCGATGCCGGTCTTCACCTTCCTCGAAGAGTGTGACCTCGCCGGAAAGACCATCGCACCGTTCTGTACCCACGAGGGGAGCGGCCTCGGCAGGAGTGATAACGATATCCGGAAGACCTGTCCGAAGTCAACCATCCTTGAGGGACTTGCAGTCCGGGGCGGGGACGTGAGGAATGCGAAGAACGAAATTGCCGGGTGGCTGCAGAACCTTGGGATGAAAAAGTAAAAGCCGTTGTTCAGCCTTAAGGGAACAACCGTTGAAAAAAATCCAAAAAACTGGTGAAAAAATGCTGTACAGGAAAATGCCGAAGAATGGCGACGAACTCTCGATCCTCGGGTTCGGGTGTATGCGCCTCGCATCGAAAGAGGACGGGTCGATCGATGAAGCGAGAGCGACAAAACAGCTGCGTTCCGCGATCGACCAGGGTGTGAACTATGTCGATACTGCCTGGCCCTACCACATGGGGCAGAGCGAGCCGTTCGTGGGCCGTGCGCTCACGGAAGGGTATCGTGCGAAAGTAAAACTCGCGACGAAACTCCCCTCATGGCTTATCGAAAAGCGGGAGGATATGGACATGTACCTCAATGCCCAGCTGGAGAAACTCAAAACCGACCACATTGACTATTATCTCGTCCACGCTCTCGTGGGGGAACTCTGGGACTCGGTCGAGAAGCTGGGCGTGAAGGATTTCCTTGACCGGGCGAAAGCGGACGGCCGCATCCTGAACGCGGGCTTCTCCTTCCACGGTGCCGCGGAAGATTTCAAACGGATCGTGGACGCGTACGACTGGGACTTCTGCCAGATCCAGTACAACTTCCTGGATGAGAAGAACCAGGCCGGTACCGCCGGTCTGGAATACGCTGCCTCGAAAGGACTCGGCGTCATTATCATGGAACCCCTCCGGGGAGGAAACCTTACGAGGACGGTGCCCCCCGCCGTAAGAGAGATCTGGGACGAAGCCCCGGTAAAGAGGACTCCTGCTGAATGGGCACTCCGCTGGATATGGAACCACCCGGAAGTCACGGTCGTCCTCTCGGGGATGAATGACGAGACGCACATCCGTGAAAATCTTAAGGTGGCAGACCAGGGGCTACCCAACTCGCTGACGAAGGGGGAACTGCAGCTGGTGAAAAGGGTCGAGCAGAAGTACCGCGAACTCATGAAAGTTGCCTGTACCGGCTGCCAGTACTGCATGCCCTGTCCTTCCGGCGTAAACATCCCGCTCTGTTTCGAGCATTACAACAACCTTACCCTCGCCGACGACCCGAACGGGGAAAAATTCATGTACGCTGCACGGCTCGGCGGCGCGGTCGCCCTCGGAACGCCCGAGTTTGCATCCCTGTGCGTGCAGTGCGGGCAGTGTGCGGAAAAATGTCCCCAGCACATCGACATCCCGGCAGTTCTTGAGTCAGTTGCAGAAGAACTCGAAGGACCCGATTTCAACGAGCGGGTTGCCATGGCAAGGAAGATGTTCAAGCAGGTGTAAAACCCCATATCAATACGTCCCATGGAATCTGGACTATACGGAGAAACGAAAATGAAGGTATTACTCGTAAACGGAAGCCCGCACAAGAAGGGCTGTACATGGACTGCTCTTTCCGAAGTAGCAAAAACCCTTAAAAAAGAAGGAATCGACACGGAAATATTCTGGATCGGCATCAAACCGCTTGCCGGCTGTACCGCCTGCAGGACGTGTGCCAAAACCGGGCGCTGCATGTTTGACGACAGTGTCAACGATTTCCTCGAGATCGCAAAGGATGCGGACGGTTTTGTATTCGGGTCGCCGGTGCATTTTGCCGCAGCGAGCGGTGCGATGACCTCCTTCATGGATCGCGTATTCTTCGCCGAAATGCAGGCCGGCGGCCAGTCATTTTACTTGAAACCGGCGGCCGCAGTGGTCTCGGCACGGCGGGCGGGGACGACTGCCACCTTCGACCAGCTCAACAAGTACTTCACCATCTCGGAGATGCCCGTTATCTCTTCCCGCTACTGGAACATGGTTCACGGGGGTCAGCCGGAGGATGTGAAGAAGGACCTGGAAGGGCTCCAGACGATGCGCATCCTGGCACGGAACATGGCGTTTTTCCTGAAGTGCAAAGAGGCGGGTCTGAAAGCGGGCGTGCAGCTCCCGGAACGGGAGAAAACAGTCTTTACGAACTTTATCCGGGAATGATTGTCGTTTCACGATGACGGGAGCGCAAAAGGGGCGACAGGGCTAGTGATCCGCCGGGTATAATTTTTTTGTTGTTTACCCAATACATTCATAATCCTACAATAAAAAAAATATTTTAATTAATATCAGAGATGGAATTCGATCGAAAATGAATGGAAAACAAATAACCGGAGCATTAATCGGCGCTTTTATTGCGTTTCTTGGCCTGTTATGGTCTCTGCAGGGATTAGGAATTCTTCATATACGTCCAATAGCATGTGTCGCGAACTGCGAAGAGATTGTCGGCGTATCACCGTCGTGGGCTCTGGTTGGAGTGACAACTTTCATTATCGGGATTATCATCCTTATCTTGAGTGTGAGGCACTTTGGAAAGACACCCGGTTCCCTGCCTGAATAATTGCCGGAGATTTGATGTTATTTTCCCCGAACGTCAAAATGGATGAACATCCAATGCATCAGCGACGGCAGGTAGGCGACAGTCTTAATTCAATATGAAGATTTTTAAAAAAGTGAGCGCATCTTAAACGTTCAGGCAGAGTGAGCTGCCCGATTTTTCAGGTCGTGATTTCGAACCTGAAGGGCTGCAAAATGCAGGATAACTAAATCCCACCATTCCATGCGAATGAAACGTTAATGATATGGGGGATAAAAAGAAAAGTCAAAGAATATCGTGAGCAGGAAATTCTATAATTCGATTCCCGATGCAACCCTCGCTGGCTCGATTCTGTTAGCGTATTTTTTAGACCAGGTTCTCCCCATTACCAAAATTATTCCCTATTCGGTCAACCTGATCGGGTGGGGAGTTGTTGCTGCAGGCCTTGGTCTGGCGATCTATACACTCACAATTCTCAAAGCAACCCACACATCGACAGATCCGGGAGGAGTGCCATCAACGCTTATCACAGACGGTTTCTATTCTCTTTCCCGCAACCCGATGTATCTCGCATATGTAATCACAACCTCAGGAGCAGCAATTATTTTTGGCTCAATAACGGCGTTTATTGCACCGGTTATTTGTTTCTCAGTGATAGACGTAGTCATCATACCGGGCGAAGAGAAAAATTTACAAAAAATATTCGGGCAAAATTACGAGCACTATCAACATTCAGTGCACAGATGGATATGAAAATGCCGGCCTAAGCCACAGCCCCCCGTCTATTGTAGCTGTCTTCGAATGGAAATCCCATCGGGCTCTTTTAGCAATCCAGCCCGTCAAGCACCATTTAATGTCTCCAAGCCGACCCTCGATTAACTATCCCGGAATAACGTCTATATATCGGAGATAAGTGGACGAAGATTTCGAAAAAGCCCTGATAAGGTGGGATAAAGAACGGGCCGTCTTAATATGACCCACAAAATTGCCCGGGCGATGCTAGCCCGACCTCTCCCGTAGCAAAAGCTTCCTGCCCACTTCCTAAATACAGAGACCAGTAATATTTATTTCTTTTTCAGCTTATTCAGCGATGAGGAGCTTTTGAGGATAGAGAGGAGTTCCGGGTTGCCCCCGGGGTAACCGGCAATCAGTGTCTCGCAGGCCTACGGTACACTCCGGCAATTTGTATTTTCCACGAGCGGCCCGGCCTTCTTTTCTTCTCTGATCAGGCGATCTTCTGCATGGTGCCGGGAAATGTCCCGCGCGATAGTCGAAGCTCCAACTACCTTCCCGGTCTCGTCCATGATAGGCGAGATCGTCAGGGCAACGTTTATCTCAGCGCCATCTTTCCGGGTTCGGATCGTTTCGAGATCGATGACCGACTCCCCCCTGCTGACCTTCTGCATAATCTCTTCGGTTTCTTTGAGACGGGTGTGCACCGTTATTGCACGGATGTTCCTGCCAATCATCTCATCTTTTGTGTAGCCATAGATGCGTTCCGCAGAACGGTTCCAGCTGATCACTCTTCCTCCGGTATCCTTTCCAATTACGGCGTCGCTTGTCGATTCAATAATGGCCGAGAGGAACTGGCTGTTGTGGTCTGCCCTCCTCCGATCGGTGATATCCTCGTAGACGACACATTGTTTGCCGTCGGAGAGTGTAACGGCTCTGAAAAAGATGTCTTTTTTTAAGCCATTCTTGCATGTTACTGTGAATGTTCGTGGCCGAAGTCTCGCCGACCCGGAATTGTGCGAGATCTTCTTTCCATGTTTTGATTGTATCTTTCCGGTATTCCGGGTCAGGAAACGCGAGCCTGAACCATTCCTTCCCGGTGTGGAAGTCCGTGAGATCGTACCCGAACGTTTCTGAAAAACGCCGGTTTACATATCGGTATTTCCCGGAGGGATCACTGATCGACAGGGACAGGGGAGAGTATTCAGCGATATTCGAGAAGAGTTCCTCGCTCTGCATGAGTGAATCTTCAACAATCCGTTTCTGGAGTGCGATCGAGGCCTGCCGGGTATAGGTCTCGACGAGGGATATATTAATATATCCGGGTTTATCTGCGAGAAAAAATGTTGCAGATCCAAGGTTCTGCCCGCTTCTGGTGAAGCCGATCGAATAGATCTCCATGGTGCCGGCGTTTGCGACGGCCTCGCTAAGCACTTCGTGAATTTCCGTCCGGAGGTTCTCATCAAAATCCATCAGCGGGATCCGAAAGAGCCGTCCTGAAGCCATCAACGCGCCGTATTTATTATCGCCATGGACAGGCCTGCCGATAAATTGTTTACAGATCGGGGAGATGTCCGCTCCCCCGTTCCGTATCCGGACAGAGCTTATCGTCTGGAGCCCGATATCACTGTCAAACCGGGAGACACAAGTTACGATGGCACAGGGTAGTATCGATTCCAGGCCGGGCTGCGATCGTGTCGTAAATATTGCCATCAATGGGGAGTTCGATAAAATCGAGTGCTCTCTCGCAGATGAACTCCATGTCGGCAACATGACGGTTGATTTTTGCCGCAGTCTCGCGTTTTTCCGTGTTGTCCCGCCCGACTCCCTGATACTCAAACGGTTTTTCCCCGCCGTTGAAAAAAGCACGGACTGTCCAGATGTGCCAGTGAAGCCTTCCCTCGGGGGAGGCGACCTGGCACTCGAATGTCGTAACCGGGTTCTCACGACTGATCGATCCGAGTGCCTGGAGGACAGTCTCACGATCCTCATTGCAGAGTCCCGGAAAATATGGTTGTCCGATGAGATCCACGGGTTGCCGGTCGTAATACCGGGCATACGATGCGTTCACAAACGTGAGAATCCCGTCAGGGTTGAAGCGGGTGATAAATTCTGCCTGGTCCTCAACAATCGCCCGGTACCTGGCTTCTTTTTCCTCGAGATCTATTTGGTACATCTTTTCACGGGTCATATCTTCCAGAATGATGGTTGTTCCCTTTGTCCCATCATCGAAGACCGTCCCGATACCTTTAATCCGGAAATAATACTGGCGGTCGGGCCGGGTAAGGGGGATCTCCCTGATGACGTCGGGATCGACAAGGATATCGGATATCATGCCGACGAGGAGGGTATCGGAAGTCCCGGGCCGGTAGATATCGACAACGTGGTGTCCCATGACAGACTTCCCGCGACAGCCCGAAGAATTCCAGGAATTTGTCGTTACAGAAGACAATAGTATGTCTTTCATCGAGAATGAGGACGATATCCGCTGAGATGCTTAGCATCGCGGAGATGGGGATTCTGTGGGTCAGGAAAAAGACCTTGGCCGTGCCGTAGGACCGGGATTCTACCTGGCCTGAAATGAGCAGGGCCTTCCAGGTACTTTGCGGCAGAATTCCTGTTCATTTTCAGCCGTGAGGATATCTCGGAGATGGTCAGGCCTTTAGGGTGAAGTTTGAGCAGGGTCTTTATCTTCGAAATCGTTTCCTCTTCAAGTGACATGGCACAGCTCCGGATCGTTACTATTGACGATGCCGGGGAACTAATAGTTTAGTATTTTATACTCGCCGTCGTATTTATTGGCGTCTCCCCGTCCGGACATCGCAGGGTAGTGTTCAAAGGAAGTTGTCTATTTACCGGTCCGTTCCGTAACATCCTCAAATATCGTAAGATCCTTCCCATCAGCGAAGAACATTATCCGGTACCTGATATTCTTGTCCGGCCCGTCCCCACACCGGGTCGGGAAGGTTTCATCGACATATTCATTTTTCCCGCTCAGCCGGGTCATCTCATCCATAAATTTTTTATAAATTGCCTGCCGCAATTCTGGATCGGGAAACGTCTTTTCGAACATATCACACTTGCTCGGGTTATCTTTGTCAACGGGGTAATTAATCAGTGAAAAATATTCATGGTTGATACGTTCGATGGCTGCGGTCCGGGTGTCGCACAAGGCGAGGCCGTAGGGAACACTCTCGAAAATGCGCGATAACCTCCTCTCGCTCTCCCGGAGTACTTCCTCTGCTTTGTAGCGCTCCGAGATGTCGACAAAACTTTCGAGACGATACGGTCTGTCGTCGTGCTTCAGGATTGCGGAAATCTTGAGGATTGGCTGTTTACGTCCGGCAGCAGTAACCAGAAAACACTCTGAAATTGTGGCGGTGAGCCCGGGATCCTTTGACGGGCCTGGTTCGTCATCCAGCGGGCAAAAAAATTTCGTGCGATCCGAACCGACGATGCTGCTTTTTCCGGTTCCGATCATGCCGATAGCAGCCGTGTTCGCATCAGATATGGCATCTGTTGTTGCATCGACGATTATAATCCCGGCTGGAGCAGAGTCGATGATCGCCCGGAAATATCCCTCGCAGGCTTTCAGAATCTCCCCGGTCATCAGACGCTCACTCACCTTCAGGGCGTCCTCTGCGATCTGCCGTTTAAGCGCCATCGACGCTGCCCGGCCATAGGTTTCGATGATACGGGGATCCGGAATGGCATCACCGGACCGGAGACCGATGGTGACGCTGCCGAGCAGGATGCCCTGCCACACGAGGCCAAGAGAATCGTACTCCTCCAGTTTGAGGTTCTTTTCGATTCTCGCACAGGTTTCCCGGGGAACCTGTCCCAGTACGAGATCATAAAGAGTTTTCCTAGTCGGGCAGAGTTTTCCGGACGAGATTCTCTGAAGCATTGCCCCGTCCGCTGATAAGGACATCCCGACGGGATCGATCCCTGATTGTTTGATAAAAAATTCCCGTTCGTTATCTCCGACAACTGCTTTTATCGTCAGGGAACGGGTTGCCGGATCGTACAGATTAATGGTGATCAAAACGCCGGGGAGCAGTTCCCCGAGGCTCGCGGCAATCGCGCGGCAGATATCGGCATCCGGTGGAAGGTCGAGGAATTCCTGCATCTTCCGCGAGAAGAATTCCATGCCTGCGATATATCGGTCAATTTTTTCCTCCGATTCCTTTTGTTCCGTGATGTCCCTGCCGACTCCCTGGTATTCCCGGATCTTTCCTTCACCGGAAAAAATGGCACGGATAATCCACGAATTCCAGCAAATCCTGCCCGGAGGAGTCGAGATGCGGCATTGGAGCGTAGTTTGAGGGTGGTTATGGTTAAGGAATCCAATCTCCCGGTCCAGGATCGCGATATCCTGTCCGTAAATGACAGGGATGTGGTATGTTCCTACGAGTTCGTCCGGTTTTTTTCCAAGATACCGGGCGTACGCCGCGTTGACGAACGTGAGGGAACCGTCAGGATCGAACCGCGTGATGAACTCAGTCTGGTCCTCGACAATCGCGCTGTACCGGGCCTCGTTTGTCAACATTTCAGAGGAGAATCTGTTTTCCCGGGTCACATCCTCCATAACAATCATAACACCTTTCCTGCCATCGTCGAAGACGGATCCGATGCTCCGGGCACGGAAACAGAATCCTCCAGCTTCATTCTCAATGGGAATCTCAGTCTTGTGTTCCGGGTTGACAATCAGGTTCCGAAAAGATCACCGGCAACGCTAGGTTCATCGCGTTTACACCGCTGATCCCGATGACATGTTTCCCTATGACCGTGTCCCGATCGAGCGAGCAAGAATTCCAGGAAATTATCGTTTGCCTGGACTACTATATTGGACTCATCGAGGGCGATAACAAGATCCGAAGAAGTATTCATCATCGCCGATACGGGAACACGGTTTGAGAGGAGGAACACGCGTGCCGTCCCAAATGTCCTGCTCTCTACCTGGCCGGATACTTCAAGGATTTCGAGATACTTCGCAAGCGAGTTCCGGTTCATCTTCGACCGGGAGGATATGTCAGAGATAGTCAGGCCCCGCGAATGGGTTTTGAGCAGGCTCTTTATCTTAACAAGGGTATCCGCCTCAAGAGACATGCGATTCTCCCGACCGGTTGTAACATCTTCAAACATCGTGAGGTCGCTTCCCGTCTGTAAAAACAACAGTCCTGAACCGTATGTTTTTGCTGTTTCCATCTCCGCTTTGTACAGTGAATGTCCCCTCGGAGTACTCTGTTTGTCCCCTGAAGCTTACACATCCCGAGAAATTTTTTATTTACTTCCTGACGAAGCCGGGGATTGGGATACATCCTCTCTAAAAAATCCGCCCTGTTGGGGTTATTCTTATTTACCGAGTATCCGAATATTCTCCTAAATTCGCGGTTGACCACTTCTATTGCTCCGGTCCGGGTGTCAACGAACGCTATACCAAAGGGTACATTTTCGAAGATGCGCAACAACATCATCTCGCTCTCCCGGAGTACTTCCTCAGCGCCGAAGCGCTCCGAGATATCGACAAAACTTTCGAGACGATAAAGGCGGTTGTCGAGAACGAGAGCGGCGGCAGTCTTGAGGATACGCCGTTTCCGGCCGTCAGCAGTGATAAGGAAACACTCTGAAACGAGGGACCGGGAGCAGGGAGTCCGCCGGAGAGCCTGGCACACCATCAGGCGGGCATAAAAATTTCATGCGGTCCGAACCGACAATGGTATTCTTTCCGGACCCGATCATTCCGATAGTCTGCCGGGTTGGCATCGAAGACGAGGTTCGTCTCAGCATCCGTAATCACGAGACCCGCCGGGGCTGAATCAAAGAGTTTCCGGAAACAGGTATCTCCGCTCTCCGCGGTGTCCACAATCTTCCTGTGCCCGCTCGCCTTCAGATCATCATCTGCTATCTGCCTCTTGAGCGCCATCGAGGCTGCCCGGCCGTATGTTTCGATGAGATCCGCATCAGGGATGACATCTCCGGAACCTGAGAACGATGGTGATGCTGCCGAGAATGGTATCCTGCCAGTTCAGGCCTAATGCGTAATAGCCGGTAATATCGAGATTTTTCTCGATTTTCGTGCAGGTCTCCTCCGGGATCTTTCCGGCAAAGATAGTGTAGGCGGTTCTCCTGGACGGACACAGTTTTCCTGATGATATACTTCTGGTCACGCCGGAGGTTGCGGGAAACGACATCCCGACCAGATCTCTTCCGATTTGTTGCGCGATGAATTCTCGTTCTGTCTTCCCGGATATTGTCTTCACGACAAGTGACTTTGTCACCCTATCGTACAGGTTTACCATGATAATGGCGCGGGGAAGCAGTTCCATGAGGCTCGCAGCAATCGCGCAACAGATATCCGAGTCCGGGGGAAGTTCGATGAATTCCTGCATCTTCCGCGAGAAAAACTCCATGCTGGCGATGTAGCGTTCAAGTTTTTCTCCGGATTCCTTTTTTTCTGTTATATCCCTGCCGATTCCCTGGTATTCCCGGATCTTTCCTTCACCGGAAAAAAGTGCATGGATCGTCCATACATTCCAGCAGATCCGGCCCGAAGCACTGGAGATGCGGCATTCGAGGGTAGTATGTGGCCGGTTGCGATCGAGAGATCCGATTTCCCGGTTCAGGACTTCGATATCGGTACCGTAGATCACGGGGATATGAAATCTTCCGATTCAGCTCGTCCGGTTTTTTTCTGAGGTACCGGGCATAGGCCGTATTGACAAAGGTGAGTGAACCGTCAGGGAGCGAACCGGGTGATGAATTCTGTCTGGTCCTCGACAATCGCACGGTACCGGGCTTCGCTTCCCATCAGTTCAGAATTACATTTTTTCTCTCTGGTCACATCCTCCACGACGATCATTACGCCCTTCCCGCCATCCTCAAAGACGGACGGGATGCTCCTGACCCGCAGGATGATTGTGCCGGTATCATTCTCCATGGGGATCTCCATGACATGGTCCCGATCGATGATAAGGTCCGAAAAGACTGATGGAAATGTACCATTCCCGGTGGGCAAGCCGTTCAGAGCAGTGACATGCCTCCCGATTATCGCGTCCCGTTCGACCGAGAAGAATTTCAGGAAGTTATCGTTTGCCAAGACCACGGTATGGTCCTCGTCAATGGCGATGACACGATGCGATGTGGCCTTCAGCAATGCCGACACCGGGACACGGTGCGAGAGAAGGAAAACGCGTGCTGTTCCAAAGGTCCTGCTCTCTACCTGCCCGGATACTTCGAGGATTTCGAGGTATTTCGCAAGCGAATACCGGTTCATCTTCAGGTTTGTGAAAATTTCCGAAATCGTCATCCCGTCAGGATGCGTTTTGAGCAATGCTTTAATCTGGGAAATATTAGCCTGTTCGAGCATCTGGGCATCCAAGCAAAATCATTGTAGTACGTATATTTCAGACAAAGTTTCTGGATTTTTACGATGGTGTGCGGGATCCGTGACAATGAATTTTTTTAAACGGGAGCCGGATTAACGTCCGTTGATCCCGGCAATTGGGTCGGTGCTGTCTTTTGGAGGAGCCTGGATTTCCCAGTCGGCGGAGAATCAATTCTTAGTGCAGTATGAAATAAATTATTATTAAATATTTGTATGCAGAGTTGCACGGCAATACACTATTGAGGTTTGGTTTGCGCATCCGATTCGCATCAATACGTTGCAAAAAAATATACTGGCAGTTATATTACCTTAATTCAGCCACGGGGACAAATGGCGAGATCACCTTGTGGAGGGAACGATAAAATGACAGAAACCGAGAATGGAAAGACATACAGAGAACAGCAATCGACAGACGATAATTCCTGGATCGTTCAGGGAAATGAGATGTTCAACCGGGGGGAGGTTGCAAAGGCGCTTGAGTACTATGACCAGGCCCTTCAGACAACATCGAGCCTGACCCAGGCACGTGCCTGGCACAATAAAGCAAACGCGCTCGATTCAATCGGCAAATTCGATGAAGCAATTCGTTGTTACGACAGCGCCCTCACGTGCGATCCGAATGATGCCGAATGCTGGTTCAACAAAGGGCTCACCCTCAAGAAAATCGGGCGTGAAGAAGAGGGCGCGATCTGTGTGAACAAGGGTGTCGATATTGCAATTGGACGGTAGGTCCCTCTTTTTTCTCTCAAATAAACATGGTGGCATGTTCAGTTATCACAGTCACGGCAATTGCATGAGCAGAATTTAATGCCACCAGCTCTGCCGCACCTCGTTGATTGGCAAATACTTCTTTTATGATCAGTTTTATAGAGAATGCCTCGCTTGAGAGGGGTAAGGGAAAATTTGCCCACCCCCAGAGTCCCGCCCATAACGCCGATGGCGGGAACCATCATGTCAGTTGATCCATAGACATTTCGTCACCTGCATCCTCCCGGTCCCCTACTTTGCCAGGAAGGGCTTGTACACCTCGACGGGCGAACCCCTGATCTGCCCGACCACTTCCAGGCTCGGCGTTCCGCATATCTCTCCGGACCCGGAGCAGGCCTGAAGAATCGCGGCCATCGTGTCCCCAAGATTCCTGTAGTGATCCAGGAGGGCCTGCGAGTCACGATACCGCTCAAAGGTAAGACATTCCGTGTTGTCGCTGTTGAAGTACAGACTGGTACTGCAGCGTCCCCGTGTCTTTCGTGCGCACTATTTCCACGCATCTCCCGGCAAGACACCTGAACTAAGTCGAGCTTTCCGTCGTTGATCCTGAGTCTCGCGATACATTGCAGTTCACTTTTATTTATCGTCATTCGTGATTCCCCTGATTTCCCTGTCACCGGGTTCACCAGTGGCCGGATTCACCCGGGTGTTTTTCAAAAAATGGATTGAAGAGATGAACGCTTTCACCCCTAAACAAAAGATCCCGTCGTTACCTCTCCCGCACGCTGGTACGAAGCAAAGATTACCCCGCTCGGTGATATTTTGCATTCCTGCAGTTTGAATGCTGCGGGAACGGTACCGTCATCAAACAGGCGTTTTCCCGGGCCAAGCGTGATGGGGAATATTTTCAGCCACAATTCATCGACAAGGTCATGTTTCAAGAGGGTCTGGATGAGGTTTCCGCTCCCGTGAACCTGCAAATCAGGACCGTCACTTTTCTTCAGATTTTTTATCTGCCCGACCACATCGCCGCTGATAACAACGGAACTCTTCCACCCGGGCTTTGTCAGGGTTTTTGAGACCACGTACTTCGTTGCATGGTTGAGTCCCGCGGCTATGGGGTCCCGGCTGTCGTCATGTTCGGCCAGTACGCTGCAAAAATATCGTACGTCTTTCTCCCGAGCAGTACATCAAACGGCCTGCCCATCTGCCGGCCCATCTCCTTCATCGAGAACTCATCGACATAAGGCACTGTCCATCCACCATACCGGAATCCTCCGGAGGGATCTCCTCCGGCCCGCCCGGGGCCTGCATGACACCATCGAGCGTTACAAACGAAAGAACAATTATCTTCCTCATTCCAAAACCTCGCCCGTTAATCTGGCGCCATGATGATAAGCGTTGAGGTGGCTTGTTTTTGGATACATGAGCCATGACGATTCATTCCAGCTATCCGTGTAACTAAGTTTCATGGCCTTTATTTTCCTAACACCAATGTACCTATAGACCGGTGAAAAAAAGATGACACAATCTTCCCTCAGGAAGTTCGGCAACGAACTGAAAAGTCTCCGCACCCTCGTGATCCTGAACATTGGCACCGGTGCCATTGCGACCGGCGTTGGCCTGGTCTCTCTCGCGACGGACTTCCTGCCACCCGGTATCCAGCCCGAATTATCCGATCTCGTTACGGTCCGGCTTGCTGCCGGGCTCGCGTGTGTTCTGCTGAGCGTTGCCTGGATTGCCCTGAGTGCAAAAATCCTGGACGGGACACAGAGGGTCTGGCAGGAGTATAACGAGGCGAAAGAGCCGGTGCCAGATGAAGGTACTTACCGGGTGGATTGTCGGATCGGTGAGCGGGTACCGGAAGAGCCGGGGGATGTTCCGGTCCATGATCCCTGTCTGCATAGCGTGCGGTTTCTCGTTCCTTGTCCTTGCGATTACCGGGAGTCTTGAGTCTGCGTCGATACAGCTCTCGTCAGGGTCATTGACCTTCTCGGCCTGGCACATGCTTCCTCTGGCGCTGCTGACGCTTTTCATCGGGCTGGTCAGCCTTGCCAGTTCCTGGTACTTCATAAAATTCTCTGACGTTTCTGACGGGAGGCAGCGTGAGCTCGAACAGGACGGGCAGGAACTGGAGCGATCGCTCCGGCCGGGGAAGGAGTGACCGTGGCCGAACGCAGGACATCATACGAGATCTGCTGGGAGATCCTCGTGTACTGCAAAGTTCCACGGACTTTCACGGCTATTGTCAGCCGCTGCGATCTCAATTCAAAGAACGGGCAGGAGTACCTCGGTCTTCTTGTTGCCCGGGGATTCCTCACGCTGCACAACGATGGCGAACGGTCGCTCTATACCGCAACGGATCAGGCCAGGGAATTCATTACGCTGTTCAACCGGCTGTACCAGGGATTGTACGACAGGAAGCCAGGATTCCGGTTGTAATCCCTTCGCGACACATTAAAAAACCGGTAGTCGTGGTCGAACCGAATTCATTTTGTGATCGGGGTTTGGTGCGGCCTCCTCTACTCTTTTGATTGACGAGCCCGGAACGAATTGCTACTGAGGGCGTTGTAACGTGCCGGGCCCGATTCCCATGAGAATAAATTCGAGTGCCCGAAAGGTTGAACATAAAAACTGGCATGGAAACTCCCGACGAAATTCCTGACAACCATTTCTGCCCTTCTAGCAATCCTGCCCAATCGCCTGCCGTTGATGGTTTCCCATCCGTCGGCTTTGCATCTGAAGTCAGGCTGACAAAAAGCCCGGTTCAGATCAGACCCCCGAAATTGCGGGGATTTGGTATCATCAGGTATTTATGGAAATAGACATCCTAGAGCAACACGATCAACCGAATTCCCGGAGTGGCAGTGGTGATGGGTACAACGAAAATCATCGCAGTGATAGCGCTGGGAGTTATTGTGGGGCGGTGCTGGCATCATTCGGCATCGGGGCATTCTCATTTACTTTGAGGCACGCACCATGGAAACGACGGTCAATGGATGGAGCACAACCCTGAATTACGGTGAATGGGGTAACAATATTCTCGAGCGCCCCCTCCCGACAATGCCTTCTGGTCGTTTACCATGACCGACCTTCAGGCGTACATGGTGGACAACCCGGTAAACCGCAATAACGTCAGGTCATTGTCGAACCTTACGCCGACCTCTGACGGGACCGTTGACATATACCTGCAAAACGCACCCCCGTCCGGTAACGTTTCCAACGGGCTGCCAGCGCCCTCCGGCACCTTCAAGCTGTGGCTGCGGGCCTGCCTGCCCGGCCTGGCAATCCTGAACGGTTCGTTCCAGGTTCCCTCCGTCGTTGAGGTGAATGCGAAATGATACTCGATCTGGTCATATTCGGTTCGGTCACGTTCGCAGCATGGTTCCTTTTCCTCTACACATGGCCAGGCCTGCTCCTGTACGTGTACAGGAGAGCGATCCTCGTCAAGGGGTTCGGCGAAGGCCCCATCCCAGTCAATACGCTCTACACGGAGCCCCGGAAACTTTTTGCGGAGCCCATTATTTCGCAATCCGCTGCGGGCTCGAACCTGATGACGGTTGGCGTGAACCACGACACGCTCGCTACCGTCGGCTGGCTGGACCTCAGGAAAGGCCCGCAGCTCCTGCACGTTCCGGCCATGAACGGCCGCTACTACAGCGTGCAGTTCACGAACCCATCGAACAACACGAGTTTTGCCTACGTCGGCAAACGCACAACGGGGACCGAAGCCGGCGACTATCTCATCACGGGGCCGGACTGGAAAGGACAGGTACCAGGCGGCATGAAACAGGTACCCTCGCCGAACAACTCGGTGCTGGTTCTCGGCCGGGTGCTCGTGGAGAGCGACAGCGACCTGCCGGCCGCCCACTATCTCGCAGAACAGATACGGCTCACACCGCTCGACCAGAAGGGATCGCTATGAACAGCAGGACATACGCTCTTCTTACTGCATTCATCGCCGTGATATGCGGCTATTTCATTATCAATTCGTTCATTTTACATCCCGATTCAAGAACTGTGCGTAACGACGTGATTCAGGGTTTCCTCATCGGTTTTGGGCTGGCGTTTGTCACTGCCCAGGTCTACGCGAGGATCAAGACAACGAAGGTCAACGGCTGGACCACGATGTTTGGATGCGGAAAGCCCGGCAATAGCTTCCTGTTCAGGGCCGCGTGCGCCCAGGTATTTCCCGGCCCGATAAACGTCCCGCAGGAGGCGATGTACTGGACGACGGACACAGATGGCTTGGGTCACCTGCTGTCCGGGGGCATACCTACATCATGCACTTCCCGGCCGGGCAACTCCCGCCGAACAATGCATTCTGGTCGCTCACTATGGGGGATGCGGGAAATCATTTTGTGCCAAACCCGGTACGCCGGTACAGCGTCAGCGACCGCTCCGGCCTTGTTCCGAATGCCGACGGTTCTGTCGACATTTACCTCCGGAATGCCGCACCTGCGGGCCACGAATCCAACTGGCTTCCGGCACCTGCCGGCGAATTCAAGCTGCTGGCTGCGTGCCTACCTGCCCGGCCCGGTCGATCCTGGACGGTTCTTACGTGGTGCCGCCCGTCGTTGAGGTGAGGTGATGCCGGAGAGTAACCACAGGTACCTGCGTATTTTCGCCCTGACCGTACTCATCGTGCTCGGAACAGGCACCCCCCTCTATCTCAAGTAAAACCACCTCTTTTTTCAGCCCGAGTAAACCCCGGGGGGTACGAGGCGAACGGGTGTCTTTGGAACATTCTGAAATTTGTGCTCTGTAGAAATCCAAAGAGGTATCGTATTAGTCAGCGAGGAAGCGACGGGTGCTCGCCGCCTTGCCAGAGGCGGGGGGACACCGAAAAAAATAAATTCAGCCGTCATCGTATGGAGGGTTCATAAGAAATTGTCCGGCTCACGATGATCCCGGCCCGCTCATGACTTCGGAGATCAAGAAGAAAGCGGGCCTGTGGCAGTGAACGGAGCCCGCGACTTTTGCCGGAACGGCGAAGAATGATGACATGATTCGGTGACGAAAAATGAGAAAGATCATTGCACAGGAAATGGTATCCCTTGATGGCTATTTTGCCGGACCGAACGGGGAAATTGACTGGTTCGTCTGGGACAACGCATTACGAGACCTGTCTCTCAGCATGCTGGGCCGCGTCGATTCGCTGCTGTTCGGGCGGGTAACGTACGAGGGGATGGCAAGTTACTGGCCGACCGCAACAACCGAGGATCCTCTGATTGCCGGCAGCATGAATGCCCTGCCCAAAATTGTCTTTTCCTCGTCCCTGAAGAAAGCGGACTGGAACAATACCCGGGTGGTGAGCAGGATCGATCCAAAGGAGATCATGAAGATGAAACAGCAGCCCGGTAAGGACATGGTCATCTATGGCAGCGGGAAAATCGTATCGGCGCTCACCCGGCTCGGCCTTATCGACGAGTACCGGCTTATTGTGAACCCCGTCATTCTCGGCAATGGTAAACCGTTGTTCACCGGCCTTACGGAAAAACTCAAGCTGAAGCTCCAGGAAGCCACGGTGCTGGGATCGGGGAATGTCCTGCTGCGGTACGAGCCGCACAGGGGGGGTTGATTATGTCAACAGATGAGACGATACGGCGGTATTTTACCTCCATCCACACGGGGGGATGGGAATCCTATGTTGCAGACGATTTTATATTTGTGAACTCCAACCTCGACAAAGTTGAGCGGGGTAAGGCTGCCTATGTCGAAGCGGCCGGACGTTTCTTCCGGGCGACAACTTCCGTCGAAATACGGAAAACGATCACCGCGGGAGACGATATTTGCGTCCTTGCCCGTTACGAACTCCGTTCCCCGAAAGGAAAAACCGGCGTGTCCGATGTTGCTGAAATTATGACCGTGAAGGACGGGAAAATATCTTCATCGGCAATATTCTTTGACACGAAGGCATTCCAGGAGTTCATGGCGCAATGATCAATGAGGAACCGCCGGAGGCCGGGGTTGTAAAGGGGGCCGGGCAGCCGGGCAGATGTTGTCCATGGTGTCCTCCTATCCCCGGGCTTTCTCCAACATCTCCCGGGCAAACGCTTCCGCATTCCTGAGGTCTTCGTCATCGGGCTTCCCCTTGTTAAGGCCCCCGAAATAGTGTAAGAAACTGTTCGTGTTCCACCCCGCACACCCGAATTCACCGATGACCGTGTACCCTTTCTCTTTCAGTTTTTCCCGGATCTGCTGGTGATTCTTTTCGATGAACTCCCTGTTTGCAATGAAGGCCGGGGCGCCGTAGGTCGAGAAGAGGAATACTTTCTTACCACTCACCTGTGGCAGCCGGTCGGCAAGATCAAGGACGGACGGGTCGAATGTCGCGCTGTAGATTCCCGAGCCGAAGCCGACGAGATCATACTCCGCGATCTCTTCGGGCTTGACCTGGTGCGGCGTTTTAACCCCGGCACCAAGTGCTTTTGCAATTGCGTTTGCTACCTTCTCGGTATTGTTGTGATGGTACGAGAATACGACCACGAGGGATTTTACCGGCAGTGTATTCTTTGACTCATTTCCTTTTGTTTCCATTTTTTTCACCGTTCCTTTTTATTCCCCTTTGGCAGACACAGAATAGATTGAAGATGCGTTGAACCCCCTGACGATCAACCATACTGCCATAACCATTTCCTGCAGGGCTAAGGGAAATTCCAGGACTATCTCGCCCGTTGAGAGAGGACCAAAGAAACCGAATAAAACAAGCAAACCTGCAGCCAGATAGGGTATGGTTGCAATGAGACCCCAGCCTGATAACCATCGGGGAATAAGGTTTGTCTGATACAATACATAGTAAAAAATCAGGGCACCCAGACAAAAGACGATTGTCTGAACAGGACCAATCAACTCATGTCCTTTTAATAATACAGCCCCCAGGGTCAGAAAATATGAAGCATCCGTAGTTCCTGCTTTCACGTATTCCTGACTTACGGGTACCAGGAACAGCCAGAAAATTGCCAGAATAATATACATAACGGTCTCAAGCGCACTCCGGAAAACAACATACCCGAGAGCCAGGGCTTCATTATATTTTTTGAGGATGGGAAACATCACAACGGGAACCATAGCGAGGGCAAAGCCCATAATTAACACAAGGAGGGCTCCAGCTATGATCTGAATCTCATGTGCAGACACGTTAACAAGATAATCCGGATCTCCGAGAACCGGTCCCGTTAAAACAAGACTGAGCATGCCAGCAATCGTCCCGATAATAAATAATACTCCCACGATTCTTGCGGTCTTTTGGTATGTATCACCAGTTTTCATTTCCCATTCTCCCTGATCTGTTCGGTTTTGCTGTCCTGCGTCAGTGTTATGACGACATTCCCGTCTTTGTTTCCCGGTTCAACATACCGGTGAGCCTCAGCAATCTGTTCCAGCGGCCAGCGCCGGTCAATGTCCCGGAGTTAAAATTCCGGTTATGCTAAAGACTGCAAAATAATCCAGACCGTACTTTTTTCTTATGAATTGGATTTGTCTTTTAATATTTAATAGTTTAATAATTTAAATTTCAGGAGAATTGAAATGTCACGGGAATACTCAAACGCTCTTTCGAGGTAAGGATTACGTTACCAGTCCACACCCGTCGTCGGAACGTATGCGTGATGGTGCGGACCGGTCCTCTATTTTGATTGGCGGACCTGAGCCGGAACGGTAACTGGGTGGATCCGCTCATGCGGTTTTGACCGTGCCTGGTGATACCGTTTCTCACATCGGCAGCGGACCCTGCAGAGATAGTATGGCGTCTCTCATGGGTCGGTTTTTCGTGGTGAAAAATGTGGGTTTTTTTGGTTTTTCGCACTCTCGCATTTACCGTGCCGGGATTTTTGCCTGCATTGCCGGTGTCAGTTGTTTAACCAGCTCTGCGTTGTATACCCCGGTCGGCGGATAGTTGATCGAGTTGTTGAAGATCTGGTGGGAGGCTACCGCGTAAGAACGTGACATTCCCGCAGGTGACCCGCTCCTGACCGCCGGATCAACATCCGACGCAAAGATTGAGACCGTGGAGTCGCTGTTACGAACGATATCGAACATACGGAATTCCTGGGGGAAATCGCGGAGGGACGGGGTTTCGACCTCCCAGAAACCGAGTTCCGGATGAGCGGGATCCGGCGATGGCATGGCGGTAACGGAATTTGCATGGGTGTGCCCCGACATCCAGAGGATGAGGTTTGGGTAAGTGTGCAGTTTTTCGATCAATGCCTGTTCGGTTACCGGGGAATAGGGACTAAAGAGCCGCGACGGGCCGGGCGGTTCATCGCGTATCGGTATGTGCGCAGCAATGATCATGAGCTTCCCTTCGGCCTGGCCTTTGTCAAGCTCGCCAAGGAGCCAGGTGAACCTCTGGGTGTCAAGGGATGCATACGAGTAATCGCCAACCGCGGGACTGATGTCCTTCCGGGTATCGTCGAGCACTATGATCCGGATCGGCACATCTGATTTCGGGTCGAATGAATAGCAGCTGAACCCTGCCGATGCATCGGTCTGGTTGAACCCGTGTCCCTGTGGAGCTGACGAGGTCTTAAAGAATTCACCCATCCACTCTTCTGACGAAAGGAAGTGCCGGTTCGGATCTGACGCGGGCACCTTTGGAGGTTCGGCAAAGTCCGTGCCGGGCCCTGCACCGATAACATCCCCGAGGGGCGTCCTGCCGTCGATTGCCCCCAGGTAGAAACCCTGCTTTCCAAAGTCAGCGGTCGGGTCGACGGAGAGGTTTTCCACGTTCAGGATAGTGACACCGGTAACCGTCTTTGATAGGTAATCGTTCCGGGGGTATGAGCCCAGCCAGAACTGGTCGTGATTCCCGAGGGTCTGGTACCACGGTATCGTGGTGTTCAGGCCCGCTGCCTTGTAGGAGTCCTGGTAGTCATTCAGCGGTCCGGGGATCGGGTCATCCTTCGCACCCGAATCCGGGGTAATGGTCTTGCCGTCGATGACGTCAATGTACCACCGGAGTTCGTTATACTGGTTGCTGTTGATCGCATCCCCGAGGAACATGCCGAAATCAAACGGCTTTTTCAGGTGCAGGGCATTTACCGTCTGGATCGCAGCGTCGAGTTGCTGGGTTGTTACGATCATCTGCGCCGCATATCCCGAAGGATTACCCCCCTGGTAACCGGCATAGATCCCCTGGGCAGGAGTCTCTTTGTCGGCGAGGTGGATATCACTCATCGTAAAGTAGTGCAGGAGGAGAGCCCCGTTCGTGGCTGAGGTATTCACATAGGAAGAGGGCATAAGGTCCAGCCGTTTCTGATACGGCAGACCGTTATCATACCGCCATGCACCGTAGCCATATTCTGAATAGTTGGCGACCTGGTCCGGGTAAATCGCTTTCGTGCCGGGAGGCACGGGAACGGGGAGAATGGTCCGGTCAAGTGTCGTATTAACCTGTGAATCGATGGGATAATCGGGATTGCCGACACCGGAGGTCACCGGTACGCCCGGTGTCACGGGAGCAGGACGTGCAAAAATAGCGTATCCTCCTATTGCCACGAGAAGGATTACCGCTACGATTATTCCTGCCTTAATCTGGCCGTTCATAGGTTTACAATGGAGATCTCCGATATAAACCTGCCTTTTTTCGATCTTTTTAAAAGAGCCTCATGCCTTAAAATCTGAATGTGGTACCTGCCGGCCTTGTGCGGTGGGGCGAGGCCGGGCTGTCTGATTAGGCGGACCCGGAACCGGATTTAGGTACAGGAGACGTCGTGCTTCTCCGGTAGCGAGGGCACTGAGGAGCCTCGGGTCTGTTGGTCCCTTAAGCAACGGTCCGGAACATGAAAATCCATGCAAAAGGCTATTGACCACAGGATACACAAAATGGAGATAGCGATGAAGTATACAACAGATGCGAGCCAGGAGTCTCCCCTTAGTGGAGTGAGCGAATCCTCTTTACCGGCTCGTAACCCCAATAAAAATGTAGATGCAATACTCTCCGACATTGTGGCCCGGCTTGAGAGAATCGAGGAGAAAATTGACGAAAATGTCTATCCGCCGGAATCGGCAATCAGACCGGAATTTGTCAAACAGGTTAAGAAAGCCCGGGCTGACATCAAAAAAGGGAAAGGCAAGTCCTACCATTCTGCTGAAGATTTTTTCAAGGAAATTGAAGCATGAACTACCGGGTTGTCATTCATCCGGACCTTGTGTCAGCGTGCAGGAAAATCCGGGCAAAGGATCCGGGACGGTACGAACAGGTGAAGAAAAAGATCCGGCTCCTGGTGGAGAATCCGGAGTCCGGCAAACCATTACACCCCCCGCTCAAAGGATTGTGGCGGGTTCACATCGGGCACTTTGTTTTGTTGTACGAGATTGACGCGAAGGAAAACGCGATTGTTTTACTGAGACTCGTGCATCACGATGAGGCGTATAACTGATCACATACTGGGTGGACCCGTCCTCTTTTTTAATTGGCGGACCCGGAACCCGATCGGTACCGGACCCGTCGTCAGGCGCAGGAAGCACCGCCGGTACGAACGGGTCGCAGGGAAGTGGCAGGAAACAAAATGAGATCTATTTTACAACCCGGAACCAGATATCGGTCCTGCCACCGGCTGACTCCATTATCCGGATTTTTTCGAGCCGTATATCATCGTCCTCCAAATGTTCAAACAACCGGAGCCCCCTCCCCAACAGGACCGGCATAATCCCGATCTGTACCTCATCGCAGAGTCTCTCATGAAGGCACTGCTGGAAGGTGCTGGCACCCCCGATCACCGTCACGTTCAACTTACCGGCGGCTGTTTTTGCTTTGGTTATCGCGCTCCGTATCCCGTCCGTGACGAATATGACTTTTAAGTTTTCATTCTCTTTTGGCAGTTTTTCCGGAACAGCGTGGGTGAGGACAAAAATCGGTGTCTGGAATTCATAGTTGTCGGCAAACCTATCCGGGTCTGCCATCGCGTACGCGTTCCTGCCCATGACGACTGCACCCGTAGTCCTGATCGCATCCTTAAGCATCTTCGTCTTTCCCAGCTCCACGAGGTCGGGATAGAGCCGGTCCACCCTCCCGTCACGGTCGTTCACGAAACCGTCGACGGATATTGTCATGCCGAGAACAACCTTCCCCATATCTTCGCTCTTCTGGCCGTTTCATTCCATAAAGGTTTCCCGGATACAACAGGATCCATCCCCCTTCCTTTCGCGATCGAGTAGTGCGGACCGACTTCTCGTTCGATCTGCGGACCTGGAACGGGAGTGCCACGAGGCTGTCGTAACATCGCGGCCTGAGTTCCGGCACCAGGACACTGGCCAGAAGGCTGAATGAATCCCGGCCACAGTCGTTTTTGCCACAATTCCTCCGAAAATATTCGGAAATCGCCAGAACCCCACATCCCCCCGGTGCGAAGCAATGCTTATATGACTCCCGGGCAGTACCGTTGATGAGAACAAGCAGCCCCATGTACCGCATCCTGTACGTTGACGATGAGCCAACCCTGCTCGAAATAAGCAAACTCTTCCTTGAGCGCAGCGGGGAGTTCACTGTCGGCACCATCACCTCTGCTACCGAGGCACTCACCCTGCTGGCGGAACAAAAATACGATGCCATCATCTCGGATTACCAGATGCCGGGTATGGACGGTATTGAATTCCTCAGGCACGTCCGGGCAAGCGGCAGCACGATCCCGTTCATCATCTTCACGGGCCGCGGCCGCGAGGAGATCGTCATCCAGGCACTGAACGAGGGTGCGGACTTCTATCTCCAGAAGGGAGGCGACCCGGTACCACAGTTTGCAGAGCTTGCCCACAAAGTCCGGCAGGCTGTCCAGCAGAGACGCGCCGAGACGAGCATCCGGGACCACGAGCGGCGGGAGGCCGATATCATCAATTTCCTGCCCGATGCCACGTTTGCCATCGACCGGTCCGGTCACATCATCGCCTGGAACCGGGCCATCGAGGAGATGACGGGTTTTCCGGCAGCCGATATGCTCGGGAAGGGAGACTACGAGTACGCAATCCCGTTTTACGGGCAAAGGCAGCCGATCCTCATCGACCTGATCTATGAATCCGATGAGGTTATTTCGAAAAACTATGCCCATATCGTTCACCGGAAGGATACCCTGATCGCCGAGACCACCCTGCCGCACCCGAAGGGAGCACCTGCCACACTCATGGGAAAGGCGGGCCCGCTCTACAACCAGCAGGGCGAGATCGTCGGTGCCATCGAGTCGATCCGCGACATCACGGAGATTAAAAAAGCAGAAGAGGGCCTTCGCGAGAGCGAGGGACGGTTCGCCGCCTTCATGGAGCACCTTCCCGTAACGGCCTTCATCAAGGACGAGCGGTCCACCAACCTGTATGTCAACCGCCGCATGGTCGAAATCTTCGGGGAGAGGGATTGGATCGGCAAGTCCGTCTTCGAGCAGTTCCCGAAGGAAGCCGCTGAAAAGATGGTCGAGGATGACCAGCGGACGATCCGGGAGGGGTACCGGAAGGCAACCGAATACCTGACCGACAAAAACGGCCATAAACGGATCTATGAAACCCATAAATTCCGGATCGATCGCGGGGACCAGCCCCCGCTCATTGGCGGATTTGCCGTCGATATCTCCGAGCAGAAGGAAGCAGAACAGGCACTCAACAAGAGCGAGCTCCGGTTCCGCGAGCTTGCAGACCTGCTGCCCCAGATCGTGTACGAAGCAGACACCGCAGGTAACCTGACGTATACAAACCGCATCGGGTTCGAGCGGTTCGGGTATACTGAAGACGAACTCCGGAAGGGGCTGAATGTTCTCCAGATGGTTGCCCCCCCGGATCGGGAGCGGGAAGCAGCGTCGTTCCGTGACATAGTTGCGGGGAAGAGACGGGCAGGACCCCGGATGAATTCCTTGCCCTGAGTAAAGACGGGAGTACCTTTCCCGTTTCCATCTCGTCGTCGCCGGTGCTCGTGGAGGGCAGGACTGCCGGCCTCCGGGGGATCCTCGTCGACATCACTGAGCGGAAGAAGGCCGAGGATAGCATCCGCGAAAGCGAGGAGAAATACCGGCTCCTTTTTGAGAATGCAAACGATGCAATTTTCCTGAATGAAATTCTTGATGACGGTATGCCGGGCCGGTTCATCATCGTCAATTCGGTTGCCAGCCGTTTGTATGGATACTCGCGCGAGGAATTCCTGCAGTTATCTATCCGGGACATTGTCGTGCCCGGTGAATACTCCACGATAAAGGAGGTCGCTTTGAAGATCCGCCGGGACGGCGAGGCAACCTTTGAAGCGGTCCACCGGCGAAAGGATGGGACCGTATACCCTGTCGAGACAAGTATCCATACGTTCGAGCTGCAGGGAAAGAAGGTGGGGCTCTCGTTCATTCTCGATATGACCGAGCGAAAACGGGCTGAAGAAGCACTCCGCGAGAACGAGGACCGGTTAAAACGGGCCGAGGAGATCGGGAGGAACCGGAAGCTGGTTGCTTCGGCTGTCAGAGAAAGTGGCTGAAGCTTCCGATGGTGCCCGGCTCCTCTACGGGCTTTCGGGAGAGCATTATACTATTGCGGATATCCAGAAGATTCCGCTTCCCGAATACCGTCCTCTTCTCGATGCCGCACTCCGCGATCTCATCACGGCAAAAAAACCGTACGATGTTATCTTTAAAATCCGCCGCCCCCCTGACGGGGCCATCCTGGACATCCACTCCGTCGCGGAATACGATCCCTCCCAAAATATCGTGTTCGGCGTTATCAAGGATATCACCGAGCTCAGGCGGGCTTCGGATTCCTTGTCGCTCGCAAACAAAAAACTCAAACTTCTCTCGGGTATAACGCGTCACGATATCTCAAACCAGCTCGCTGTTTTACGGGCGCATCTGGCCCTTATGGAAGAGAAGCTCCCGGCGGGTCTATCCGGGGCTAACGTCACGACGATCAATACAACCGCCCGGCTGATCGCATCGATAATCGATTTTACGAAAGAGTACCGAGGACATCGGGATCAATCCCCCCGCGTGGCATAACGCCCGTTCGCTGGTTGAGACCGCCGCACAGCAGGTCCCGCTCGGAAGGATCACCCTGAAGAACGAACTTCCCGCAGGGACTGAAATCTTTGCTGACCCGCTGATATTCAGGGTATTCTACAATCTCATGGATAATGCGGTCCATCACGGGGGTAAGATCACGTTCATACGATTCTCCGGGAAGCGGGAGGACGGGGGGTGCATGATTATCTGTGAAGATGACGGTCACGGGGTTGCTGCTGCTAAGAAGGAGAATATCTTCATACGGGACTTCGGGGAAAAAACCGGTCTTGCTCTTTCTCTTGCGCGGGAGATTTTATCCATAACGGGCATCACGATCCGGGAGACCGGGGAGGCCGGGAAAGGGGCACGGTTCGAGATTGTTCTGCCAGACGGTGCATGCCGGTTCACCGACTCACCGTAATCCGGTTCCTGGATTCTTCGGCTTCCTTGCGTACTTTTTTGAAATGAGGGTTAGCGCACCCGGTTCGGCCGCATGGTGGTGCGGACCCGTCCTCTTGGTAAATGACGGACTTTGAACCGGGTTGGGATGGGGCCGACGTGCTTCTTTGGGAAACGAGAGCACGGAGGAGTGTGCAGGTACTGAGGGATCGGGTTGCGTGCCGGGGACCGGGACCTTTGTTTTCGTACCAATCCCTACATTTTTTATTCCCTCCCTCCCAATCCCCACATAATGCATCCATCGCGCCCGCTTCTTCTTTTTACACTCCTGCTGGCCGCAGGCGCGTGCATTGCCGGGTGTATATATGCTTCTCCTGCGTCCCCATTGTTCCTGCCCACCAACACAACGACAGCGGACCAGAGCAGCGGGGCAGCGATCTGTACCCCTCCCTGCACATGGATATCCGAACCCCCGGCAAATTCCTCGGGGGGGGCACTCCTTGCCGGGGCAAAGGAACTCATGAAGAACCTGTACTCATTTACTCCGGACGGTCCGGATTATCTGCCGTCATCATATTCCGGCGAAGATCTCAACCGGACCAGCTACCGGTTGCACGCATGGGAGAACACCACCGTTGTCTGGCCTGCCTCAGGCCGGGGCCAGCTTGTCTGGACAAGCATTCCCGCAGATACCCCCCGGGGATGGAGTGGTACAACCCTCACTGCCGGGACGGTTATGTCTCAGGGAAGTCCCGGCCCCGTCACGGTCATGACCGACTGCAGCGGCTTTATCACTTCCCTCTTCACGTATGCAAATACGGTACATACAACACGATTCACCGGCTGGAATACCTCGACTCCCATTCCCGGAAGCGGGATGCACTGATCCGAATGGATCCTGCAGCACACCCAACCCCGTCAGCTATTACCATCTCATTACAACCGGGGACGGCGGGGCATTTGCCCGGGTTGGGCTTGCAGAACTCCAGCCCGGCGATCTCATAGTTTACACGAATTCCAGGGACAACCAGTACAAGGGGCATGTTATGCTGGTTGCAGCGGTTTCGTCGGAAGAGACGGGGGTAGCCCGTGATGTCGTGGTCATTGATGTAACCCGGTTACCTCATGCTTCCGATACACGCAGCCGGGCGGGAGGAGGCCCCGGCCTCGGCATGGGCATAGCAAAACTCGGCCTGTCTCCCGATGGTACCCTGCAGTATTTCCGGGGCTCGGAGATCCGGCACCGCAGGCAGTATCTGTCGTGATCGGCCGGCCACTCTGATGAAGAGGCACTTTTTTAAATCTGCCCATTTTTCAGAATAGGGATAACGATCAGATACCCGGGAGTGCCGGTTCGGTAATCATCCCCCGGCAGATCTCTCCCCCCAGCAGAATAAGATTTGAGGCACATTTTTCCTTCAATTCGGAAATAAGAAGTATATACGACGAGGCAAAAGCGAGTATAAATTTCCGGGGCTGTACTCGATTAGAGTTTCATATATCCCCAACAGCCTCGACGTTCCCGAGTTGTTGCATGGTGTTCTGTACTTAAACATGAACTCGCACTTCGACAAGCCCCGAGAGTAACCCGGGCCGCCCCGACCGTTGACGATCCGCCGAAGATCCCCGCTGCCTCACATCACCGCGCCATCAGCGCGAACACACCCCATCCAAGGTATTCACGCGTGTACGCGGCGTAGCGTTTTGGTTCCAGCGTCAGGCTGGGCTCGAACCTCTTTCGCGAATTCGTCGTCGGGATTCGCTTCGAGCCAGATGCGCATGGTGAGCCACTTGGCCGCTTCGTACCGGTCCCAGCCACCGTGGTCAGCCAGAACCATTTCCACAACGTCGTAGTTGAGATCGCCAAAAGATGCGAGAAGTTCCGGGAGCAGGAGAAAGTCGGAGACGGAACTGGCACCGCATCCCCTGGCAACGTCTTCCGTCGGGGGTACCTGCCGCCAGTAGGGCTCGCCGATGAGGATGATTCCTCCGGAGCGGAGACTCTTCGCCAGAAGCCCGATGGTGCCGGCGACTCCCCCGCCGATCCAACTGGCACCGAGACAAGCTGCCACACCGACCTTTTTGTCGGCGACGTAGCCGGCAGCGTCGCCGTGGATGAACCCGACCCGATCGGCGACTCCGAGTTCTTCAGCCCGGAGTTTCGCCTGCCCGGTGAACAACGGGCTCATGTCGATGCCGACACCGGTGATCCCGTAATCGCGTGCCCAGGTGCACAGCATCTCGCCTGAACCGCTGCCGAGGTCGAGCACACGAGCCCCCGGTTCCAGGCGCAACGCTGCGCCGAGAGTGGCGAGATTTTCCGGTGTGAACGGGTTATGGATGCGGTGAGCACTTTCGGTGATGGTGAAGATACGTGGAATGTCCAATGTACAAACTCCTTTTACAAAAGTTGTGTAACAAACGGAATATAATTTTTCGTGACTGTTGTGGATAAGGGTTTTACATATCACCCCAGAACGTTCCGGGTTGTGGCTAAGGGGTAAACCGGCGCGAGCGAACATTGGTCAGGGAAATTTTCTGCTACAACAGGAACCCGGCCAAAATTTTCCGGCTCGTACTGACTCCGGACTAAAAAAAATCCGGAGCGATCGCATCCAGAGTCCCGGGAAATTTTCCGGCTGCCGGAAAATAATCCGCTGAATTGCCGGGCCGGGTTCTAGCGGATGATGGCTGCGGTTGCTCCGGTGTCGGCAGCTTGCGGTGCGGATACATCCTCTGATTCGCTTGGCGGACTCAGGAACCGGATCCAGTACTGAGCCGTCGTGTTTCTCCGGTAGCGAGGGCACTGAGGAAAAATGAGGTGGAAATTTTAGTTTCCAGCACCTTACAGAAGATTCTGGTACTCGTCAAAAATATTTATTAATAGTTCGTCACCCATTTTACCATAGGCACTACCATGAGATCCACACGGCAGGATATCCTTTCCTCACTGAAAAAACTCAAAAGGGAAGTTGCACGGGAATATTCTGTCAAAAAAATCGGCCTGTTCGGCTCGGTCTCCCGGAGCGAAGAGACTGAACAGAGCGATGTCGATCTCCTGGTAGAGTTTTCAAAGCCCGTGGGTTTTGTTACTTTCATGCGGCTTGAAAATTTTCTTTCCGAGCGCCTCGGGGAACGGGTCGATCTCGTGACTTCGGATTCCCTGAAACCGGTGATCCGGCAGGATGTACTCGCTGAGGTCATCTATGTCTAAACGCGAGATTATCTCAGCTGAACAGATCAGGGAAGTCCTGCGGAAATGCCTGCCGGAGATCCGCGAGAAATACGGCGTTACCTCCATCGGCATCTTTGGTTCCTACGCCCGGGGAGAGGCAGTCCCCTCCAGCGATATAGATATCATTGTCGAATTCGATCGCCCGATCGGCTGGGAGCTGGTTGATCTTGCCGATTATCTCGAATCCATCCTCCATCACAAGATCGATCTTGTAATACGGAGATCCCTTCACCCACTTCTCCGGGACACAATCCTCTCAGAGGTAACAGTACGCATGACCGCCCGGTCTCCTGCGTTGTACTTATCCGAGATCCTCACCTCCATGGATAAGATCGAACGATACACCGCCGGGTTGTCGTATGAAGAGTTCATCATTCATGAGGAGAAGGTCGATGCGGTCGAACGTAACATCGAGAAGATCGGCGAAGCCGCAGCAGCAATACCGGCTGAAGTCAGGGACCGGCATCCCGAGGTGCCGTGGAAAACGATCGTAGGCCTGAGGAACAAGGTTATTCACCACTATTTTGCCGTGGATTACGAAGTCATCTGGCAGATCGTCACGAAAAATATCCCAGCGACCAAGGGGAAGATTGCTGAGATACTCCGGGAATATTCCCGCTGATTTTTTCCGGTTTGCACACATTCCCGCACACTGGTGCGGACCCGCCCTCTCGGCGATTGGCGGATCCGGATTGATACCGAGGCCGTCGTAGAACGTTGGAGCTTCGATCCAAACCTCAATTCCTGCCCCGGGAAAAAACCCAACCTGAACTCCACCCATCCGGGACTTTTGCCATCCAAATGTGGCTAAATATGACCTCAATTATTCCCGTCGAAAGTTTATTGTAAATTCCGGGCCCTGTTCCGCATTTTTGCGAATTATGACCTCTGATTTTTGGGATTTTGGGAAAAGAGGGACAACCGGGAATGATACGGGCTCCGTTGTACGAGATTTCCTTAAGGTATCTCTCTGTGATCCGTGAGGGGGGTCTCCGACGGAACTAACCACTTACGAGGAGGGGGCTTGGTTAGTACTGATGGAGCGGACCCGGGCCGGAATGGGGCGGAGGCCGTCGTGCTTTTCCGGGAAGTGAGGCCAGTACAGAAGCGAATGGCGAATGAAACAAAAGAGCAAGGATGATTATATCCCGGGCAGGAATCTATAGCGAAAGAACCATGCGCACGCTCTATCTTTACGTTCTTGATACTCTTGCCGACTGGGAGCCAGGTCATGTCATGGCCGAGCTCCGATCCGGACGGTACCTGAAGGATCCGGCACTCCGGTATTCCGTTGTCCTCTGCGGCAGTACCCTGAAACCTGTCACAACCATGGGCGGGTTGCAGCTTGTGCCGGAGATCCTTATCGGGGATATCCAGCCGACCCCAGGCGACGTGCTCGTATTGCCTGGCGCAGATACCTGGCTCGATCCGGCACAAGCCCCTGCCCTCCGGGTAGCAAGACGGTTGTCTGATGCAGGAATTCTTGTCGCCGCTACCTGCGGGGCGACACTTGGCCTTGCGAATGCCGGCCTGCTGGACAAACGCCCCCATACGAGCAATGATCCCGCAGCCCTGAAGATGTTCTGCCCGAACTACCGGGGCGAAAAATATTATGTGAACGAACCGGCCGTGACTGATGCGAGTCTCATCACCGCGAGCGGACTTGCACCGGTTGAGTTTGCGTACCACGTTTTCCGAAGGCTCGATGTTATGACGCCAGCAACGCTCGAAGCATGGCACGGGCTCTTCACGAGCCGAAAGCCCGAATATTTCTATGCCCTGATGGGTTCCCTCCACGCACGGTAATCCTGTGAGTAAAGCGTGAAAGATCACTCACTTTTTATCCTGATGCCGGCAAACGGCGATCGCGTGGTGGTGCGGCGCCGCCCCCTCAGCGATTGACGGACCCGGAACCGGATCCGGTATCAGACCGGTTGTCTTCCTCTGAATTTGGGGGAGCACCAGAGAGAGCGGCGGACAACCCATATCCGGGCGGCTGGCAACCGCAAACAACTTGGTGCACGGGGTCCTACGTCCTTTGTACTACAATTGGGATTTTTACCATGAAGACATCTGATTCCCAATGCGAAGAGCCGCGTTCTTATACCTTGCAACAGCTTGGCTGGACAGAAGAACATGCCCGGGCATTTTCAAAATATACCGGACCCTACGTTCCCGGTCGCGTGGCCTGCCGGCAGAAAACCGTCTGGGAGGTTTTGATCGATGGTGGATATGTCACGGCCGGGATCTCCGGGGCACTGCGAAGGCTCGGCCGTGTACCCGCAGTGGGCGATTTCATCGGTACTGCTCCGCCAGCCGGAGGCCGGCTCCTCCACGATCGTCGATATCCTGCCGCAGAAATCGGTATTCATGCGGGGAACTTCCGGGAGAGAAGGCACCGATCAGGTCATTGCAGCGAACATCGACACCGTATTCATTGTTACGGCAGCCGGTCATGACCTCAATGCACGGAGGATTGAGCGGTACCTTGCGATCGCCCGTGCATCCGGGGCAAAACCGGTGATCGTGATCAATAAATCCGATCTTGCAGACGACCCTGCATTGCTCACGGAAGATATTATTCCGGTCGCCTCCGGTGTTCCGGTCCTCCCCCTCAGTGCAGTCAGTGGCGATGGGATCACCCGGCTCGAACCGTTCCTTGCCCCCGGTACAACCATAGCCCTTGTCGGGTCATCGGGCGTCGGCAAGTCGACGCTGATAAACCGGTTGCTCAGACCGGCCCGTCCAGGAAACCACATCTACACGGGACTACGATGGGAAAGGCCGGCATACCACAACCGTGCGACAACTCTTTGTCCTGAAGAGCGGTGCACTCATGATCGACAATCCCGGGATCCGGGAGGTTGGCATGGGAACCGCATCGGCCGGTATTAACGAGACATTTCCGGAGATTATCGAGCGTGCAGCCGGATGCCGGTTCTCGGACTGCCGGCACGGGCAGGAGCCCGGTTGTGCCGTGCAGGAAGCGGTGAAGGGTGGGTTGATTTCTCCATCCCGGTTTGAAAATTATCAACGGCTCATGAGGGAACTCGCATTCGAGGAGGAGAAGGCCAAAATCGGGCTTGTCCGGTCCGAACGAAAGAAATGGAAAGGAATCGCGAAACTCGCAAAGGATATCTCTAAAGGGAGAGGGGATTTCTAAAAGAACGACGCAGGGGACCTCCTCTTTCGCTACAACGACCCTTCAAATGTTCCGGCATTTCCCGTGGGGACCCGTCCTCTCAGTGGTTGGGCGGATCCGGAACCGGATTGGTACCGAACCCGTCGTCAAACGTGGTACTCGAAATCCAAACCTCAAATCTGACACCTGAAAAAAACCCAAACCTGAACTCCACCCTTCCGGGACTTTTGCCACCCAAATGTGGCTAAATATGACCTCAATTATTCCCGTCGAAAGTTTCTGGTAAATTCCGGGCCCTGTTCCGCATTTTTGCGAATTATGACCTCCGATTTTTGGGATTTTGGGAAAAGAGGGACAACCGGGAATGATACGGGTTCCGTTGTACGAGATTTCCTTCAGATACTTCCGGGTCCATCATTAGGGGAGTCTCCGACGACAACAGTGCATTATCAAGAGCTCCCGGGCAGGCCTGACCTTTTAGTATTCGCCGGTACCATCTCCCCCCTAATCACCATGAGCGCCTGAAAATTTATCTGCTCATAATTACATCCGTGGATCGTTATGATTTCACTTGAGTACCAGGATAAAAAAATCCAGGCGATCCTCCGAAAGGAACTGAACCTGACCAGTGACGCTGTTTTCCAACCCCGTGACAGTCTTGAGGGGACCCAGCTCTTCAACCATACGCTCTTCACGATAACTGACCGGGATATTACCTACATTCTTATTCGCGGGACCTTTGTCGCCACCGATGTCTATGTTCTTATTAAAACGGATCTTCCTGAGGAATTCCAGTTCTCCCACATCACTCAGGAACTGGATGAAACGGGACTCGATCCCATAAAGACGCGACTGGTGTGCATCGCGGTGAACTCTGGGGAAAAGGTACCGGGAGCACAAAAGGTACCGGAGATCCAGATCATCCGGATCCCGTTTTGAAGGAATACCCTGATATTGCCCGGAAAAATTTTGCGCGTATCGATAATTACCCGCCATACGTTGCGATCGCTTCGTTTCCGTACCTGGACCATGTGGCCTTTCATCGCCTCGATCAATGTCTTTTTATCCGAGCCGGGAGGGATTGCAAGGGGTGCATCCAGTCCGTAAACACTGAAATAATAGCTGATGTACTTCGCTTGACGGCGGGCACGGTCCCCGGTACCTGTACTACCAAAATCGTTGGTACCCTGTACCGCCGTAAAAGGATCCCTGATCTCCGGGGATTTGGGGATGTTTTCCGGTATCAGATCCCGGGGTTCAATATTCCAGATCAGCCAGTGGCAGAAGCTCTTCTGGGGCCCGATAATATCATCGATAATGATCGCAAGGAATTTCGAATGATTCCTGCTTATCCGGATCGGCGGCGAAACATCCTCTCCATTGCAGGTATGCTTCATCGGAAAGGTGCCTTTATTGAATTCGATATCTATCAGAAGACTTTCCATCGTGATCACCATTTTGCTCTATGATGAAAATCTTTTATTTATAATTTGGGGCGGTACGTTGTTTCCCCTTTACGTCCTTGGACCTTGCCGAACAGGGCGAGCCTGGCAACAATATATCCGGCGCCGGGCATACCTGACCAGACATAGAGGGGTTATTTTAAGAATCCCCTGAATCATGATCTTCTTCCGGTAGAGATTTGCCGGATTATAATCTTCCGGCCGGAGGGACCGGATCTGGTACCGGGGCCGTCGTCAAACGTGGTACTGAGATCCAAACCTCAAATCCAAAACCTAAAAAAAAACCCAACCTGAACTCCACCCTTCCGGGACTTTTGCCATCCAAATGTGGCTAAATATGACCTCAATTATTCCCGTCGATAATTCACTGTAAATTCCGGACCCTGTTCCGTGTTTTGGCGAATTATGACCTCCGATTTTTGGGATTTTGGGAAAAGAGGGACAACCGGGAATGATACGGGCTCCGTCTGTACGAGAATTCCTTAAGGTATCTCTATGTGATCCGTGAGGGTGTCTCCGACGGAACTAACCACTCACGGAGGAGAGGTTGGCTAAAAATAATCCGGACGATGGGGGTTGCACAGTTACTGTGAGGGTTGGGAGTCAACCAACTCCAGGTACCGGCGTGGTGGTGCGGACCCGTCCTCTCTTTGGATTGGCGGACCCGGAACCGGTACCGGTACCGGTACCGGACCCGTCGTGCTTCTCCAGAACCAAGGCACTGAAAAATCGGAAATCGAACGGTATTCCTCAACTTTCCACGGTGTCTGTAAAGTGACTTCGTGTATTTGTGATTGGCGGACCGGGAACCGGAAAGGATAAAGAAAAAATTAAAGAATTTTGCTGCCAGCTTTCGGGCCCGGTTGGCATTCGAAGACATCGGTTATCTTCACGATGATAAGAGAACGTGCTGGCATGGCCGGGTTCTTTTGGTTGATCTTTTCCTTCATCGCATCGAAGTCCCCGCCGCTTGTCTTAACCGTTGCCAGACCTTTTATCTGGAAGCAGCCCTTGATCTCCAGGCCCCAGATGTAGAGAGCAATTTTCGGGTTTGCCTTGAGATTTTCGAGCGACTTGTTCATGAAATTGTCAGTGATCCAGATGGTATCGTCGCTGACGAGCTCGACAACCCCAATAGGGACGACGTTTGGCGTTCCGTCTTTTGACGCGGTCGCGACCGGGAAAATCTTCATCTTGCTGAACGCATCTTTCATCTCTGCGGTTAGTTTTGCCATAATGAATAACCCGGAAAATGTTGATGAGGACTAGAGTCCTGCCCTTTCTACTATCACATCGGCGACAGATTTTGCGCTCTTGAACGGGAAGTCCCCGGCCTTGAGAAGTTTACCTGCCTCGCCGGCGGTCATCTTCAGGTCCCCGACCTGGCACGTTGTGTTTGCGCCATCCGGGAATGCTGCGATCAAATCTTTCGGCGTTGCGATGGGGAACTTTGCTCCTTTGAGTGCTCCGCTGATCTGTGCATGGATTTGCTCCTTAACGGTCTTGGTCATATGTTCTTTCACCGGTTACCCATTAGCGTAATTATTGATATATACTTGAGGGTCACAAAAATATACAAATCAATTCTCGTGCAGAAAAATAACCTGCATGGTCATAAGCATGTCCGATCAAGACTGGAGAAGAAAGATTATGGGAGCAGCACTGGGAACAATGACCGAGATCCGTGAGCTGAAGACCGAGATCACCGGGCTCCGGACTGACCTGAAGCGGTTCATCGAGCGGGCGAACCAGCAGCATGTCGATGCGGTACTGGGCGACCTGAAGAAAGAGTATTCGGGTGTGATTGCCGATCATCAGGTTGGAACAGCGAAAGCCGATCTCTCAGCCCGGATGATCGGGGACTGTGGGATGCGGGAGAGCTGCTTTGCACTGTTCATGGAGTTTCTGGATAATTCCGCGAGGCACATACGGGACGGCGAGGTCACGGACGAGCTCATCCAGTCGTACCGGAAACAGATGAAGACCCTCAGGAAGAAGGGCCCGTTCGATCACTGCGACACCTGTTTTTCCGAAGTCGGCCGGCTCTTCGAGAAGCAGGTCGCGCTGATGAAGACTCTTGGCATTTACCGGAAAAGTCCCGGCACTGCGGGTACGGTAGCAGAAATCCCGGATGAGTCTGTCGTAAAAGATCTTCTCGAACCTGTGGCAAATGCCCAGCGGTTTCAGATCCTAAAGGCGCTTGCAACCGGGACCCGGACTTTTTCTGACATCTCACAGCTGACCGGTCTGCGGGGTGGGAACCTTCTCTTCCATATCCGGAAACTGACGGATTCCGGGATGATCCTCCAGCGTCATGACCGGGGCGATTACATCATCACCGATAAGGGTTTCAAAACCATGACCGCGATCTCGGAGTTGCACCGGCTCCTGAATCCGGCATGAATGAACGGGTTCCGGGAACCATGGGGGGTGGCGCGGACCCGTCCTCTCTTTTGATCGGCGGACTCAGGAACCGGATCGGTACTGAGGCCGTCGTCAATTTCTGGCACTGAAGATTAGCAAAAGGAATGGTCGGGCGAAAAGTTTGGCATATGGTTACAAAAAAAATAAAATGTAAAGACGTGCGGCAAATTCAAAGTCTGTTACCTGTACTTTTTTCCGTATGCATTGCGATACGAAAACGATCCAAGGTCCTCCGGACCCGAAGTGGTTTTGATCGCTCGAACGGGTATCCAAGTCTGATCGCAAACAGAACCCCCATGTGATCGGGAATTTCCAGAATCTTTTTTACTTCCTTTTGCACAGGTGAGCCGAACATGCTTAGTATCTGGAAGCCGATGTCCAGCGACTGGGCCATAAGCCACATATTCTCCGTTACACACCCGAGGCTGACTGCCCCGAGCATATCGCCTGGCGAGGCCGGTGCACGTCTCCGGGTATCGTACAAGAGGATAAGGATCGTCGGGGCACCGTTTATCAGCATGCCCAGATTCAGTGACGGTCGTTCCCTGATGGCAGTTTCGAGCTGTGCCTTGTCCCGCCAGGTGGGAGGGAACTGTGTTGCCAGGATTCCGACTTTTTTTATGGCCAGCTCCTCCTCCGTCATCGAGAGCTGCTCAAAGTTTTCCCGGATGAACTCCGGCGAGGGGAAAGCGCTCAGGTTGCCGAGCCGTTTCAGAACAGGTTCGTCATCGACGACAACAATCTCGAAATTCTGCATGTTGTGCGATGTCGGTGCAAAGCGGCTGGCTTCAAGGATCTTTTTGATATCAGCCGTTGTCACCTGTCGGTCGGAGTCGAATGTTTCACGTTCCGAATATCTCTGTTGTATAATCGTCATCAGATCATTCATAGTATCAGTCTCCTTTGTTTTTCCCGGCCACTTCTTTCCAGATCGGGCCATCGAAGACACTGTCAGTTGCCCCGGCTTCCATTTCAAGAAACAGGGAATACGGCACTGCGAATGTGAACATATGCCGGGGAATCAATTCACCGACGTTTTCCCGTGCCGCGATATCGGTGTATCCAAGCACGGCCCGGGGCTGCTTCTCTTTCGCCTCCGCATATACCGCCGCACCGATCTGCTGGCATGCTGCCATCCGGGCAGGGAATACTACCGGGTCCGGACGATCGCGAAGCGTTCCCATAAAAATCGAGAGACCGGAGAGCTGGACAGGATCAACAAGAAATACGACCGAAACCGGCTTCTCATCCGGATTGATCGTTCCCCAGTGGTTTGAAAATCACGTACTTTTCAGCAATATCCGTGATCGGGAGATCTTCAGTCATGAACCGTTTCGCGCTCTCCACATCCGGGAAGATGCGTTCCCCGTGGATGAACTTGTCCCGTTCACGTTCCGGGATATGCTGTACGATCGCATTGTATGCTGCCGGATCCCTGCTGCTGGCGACTCCCCTGACAAAAAAGGCAGACATGAAATCTACACCTGCTCCGCCGAAAGCAGTGAGATACCCATTCCCGAAACCCAGCCCGGCCCGTGCACCTGTGCAGAGACAGGTCTCCCGATCGAAGACGACGGTCTTTCCTTTTGTCAGTGCCTGTGCGATGAAGTTCATTACGCAGCCGACAGTATGCGGTTTTGGCTGGAGCGCCCCTTCGGGCTTCGTGTTGCTCCAGAGAATGGCAACCGGCTCAAAGCGTAGACCGGCTTTTTGTGCAACGATGCTCTTCATATAATCTCCTTTTTATTTCATCCGGCCCATCTGTTCATACCATTCGTAATTATGGGCAAACCGATCTTTGTTGAATTTGATCATCTGGCGGAACATTTCTCTCTTTGGGTGTGAACCGCATCCTGATCGGGTACGAAATCTCTCTGCGTCTGGATTGCACAAGTTTTCGGGGCTCGCATTTATCCCGATAATTTTTATCGCTTTCATCAGATCGCGCCCGTAACAGTTGATTAATCAACTAATAATGTGATCTCCATAATACTATAAATAGTTGATTAATCAACTAATTTTGAGGACCCGAAATACCATGGTAAAGGACGATAGTGAGACAACCACACAATGGATACAGGAAATTGAAATGCCTGCTGCCCTGATTTCCTATATTTACCGCAGCACTCAACGATATTTTGCACGAGAACTCAGCGAATATCATCTCGGATGGGGGCATTTTGCAGTTCTTATGGCAGTTTATGAAATGGACGGGCCGAGTCAGGATAGCATCGCATTGTCCCGGGGATTCGACAAGACCATGGTGGCAAAAACCGTGATCCGCCTTGAAGAAGAGGGTTTGATTATACGTATTACGGATTCGAATGATCGGCGAATTAAGAAATTACACCTTACCGATAAAGGAAAACGTATTCTTCCCAAACTATTGCAAATTGGCCTTGAGCTGAATAAGTCAATGTTTGCGGACTTCGATGAAACTGCGTCATCTCAATCCCTCAGGATTCTTAGAAAGATTGCGCTGAATGTGTCTAAATTGTAGGCCTTCTTCAGGATTCCGCTATCCTCTGCGGTAGGAATTCCTGAACTTGTACTGTGGTGCGGACCCGTCCTCTCTTTGGTTTGACGGATCCGGAACCGGATGGTAAAAGAGGCCGTCGTCGCTTTCTCTGGTACCAGAGGCACTGAGGAAGGCGAGTACGCGACCCGTTGAGGCAAAAAAGTGACATGACGAGCCGTATTTCAAAATTACAAGGGACCTGCAATAACGTCCACCTTATCATTCCAGCGGAGTACTCTTTCGGATCTGGCGTAACGTCATCCATCCTGCAATTCTTCCGACCGCGAGGAACAATGGATTGACCGGTATGTCGACGAATATCGTACCCCCGGTGAAAACCAGCCCTTGTTTTTCCAGTACTGGTAATCGAATGGTGATACTCTTTCCAGCTGCGAGAATGCAGACCGCGAGGAATGGAATATTATCACATCTATGATCCCCGGGCTTTTTCTCTTATTGCGCTGTAATGCGTTTGAAAATTCTATTGCTGATTTCATCAGGATTTTTTTGTTTTGTTCCGAAAGGGAACGGGACTGATTATCATCTTTCATGATGAGGCCGGCGGTTCCTACAACTTCAAATCCCCATAACCCCGCGACTTTATCCAGGTAACGGAGAGCATCGCTCAGCCCGATAACGCCGGCGGTTGCGAGAACAAATGCCTTTTTATCAAAGAACCGGGGCCTGTGGAAGAAATAACTGAACCGGTCAATAAAGGTCTTCATCAGGCCGGTCACATTGAACCCGTAGACCGGCGATGCGAAGATCACGGCGTCAGCATCCAGCATTTTTTGTTCGAACGCAGGTGCATCGTCGCGGTTGGGACATTTTTCTTCCCCGCGGCTGAAACAGGATAGGCATCCCCTGCACGGTAACAGGTGCGCATCTTTAAGCCAGAGGTATTCAAATTCTGCCGTACATTCCTGTTGAAGGATCTCGCGGAACTCTTCACATGCCCGGAACGTATTTCCCTTCCGGGGGCTGCCCATGATGACAAGTATCTTCATACTTTTTTCTCCTTGTGATCGCGGTTTCATCTCGTCGTTCATCCCTTCTCCTGAGTTTCAGGCCTGGAAGGAAATCCAATAAGTAAACGAGCACTTACTTAATTAGAACAAGGATGTATAAAAAAGTTAACGCTCACTTACTTTACGATTCGCGGGGAATTTACCGCTCATCCTGTTTCCTGATGAAAGATCTCCCGACCTTAAGGGAAAAGAGTCCCCGAGAATCATCCGGAGATTTCCGGTTGTGACTGAATTGCTGCGGTCACACGGAATCGTAACCGAAGAACCGATAAAAATGAGTGAGACACTTCTGATATAATTGTTAAGGTTTCAGGAGGTCTTCGAATAATCCGATGGGGGCCTGCAGGCTCTTTTCCATCCTGCCGATATCCAGCGGCTCGCTATAATCGAGAATAAATGTCGTGAACATCCAGGAAAACCGGAACGAGTTGAAAAGAACTGCAAGGGCCCGGGTGTCACACGGCCGGATCCTTCCATCCTTCACATGTTTCCTGAACAGTTTTTCCGTGTAATCATCGGCCCTTCTGCCGTATTCTTTCTTCATGTAGGCACGTATTTTTTCGTTGTGGTACATCTCGGTGAACATGATACGGACAATCTTTACAAGGACCGGGTCAGACATGAGGAACCGGGGCAGGCCTTCCAGCATCTCGCGAAAGATTGTCCTGTCGCCCGGTTCATCAGTCTCCCGGACGGGGGGGAGGGGAGTGTACACCCGTGTTTTCAACGTACTCAAAAATTGCCTCGAGGATTGCATCTTTACCGGGATAATGCCGGTAGACCGCACTTTCCGTGACACCGACGGCCTTTGCAATATCGCGAACGGTAGTCCTGTCGTACCCATGCTCCGCGAAAAGATCGACAGCGGCGTCGAAAATCTTCTCCCGGGTATGTTTCTCACCCGGGATTTTTGCCGGCCTGCCGGTTTTTCCCGCGGAATATTTTACCGTCATTTTAGTCAGTCCTTATATCAGATGGGATCTTTTGACGGACTATGAAATGTATAATCCATCCGGGTCGTGTGCACTATTGCGTATTGAACTCAGTAATTATGAATGGTTCTGGTCCGAGGCGGACGAGTGCGGGGGTACCCCCTCCATCCCACCCCTCCCTCAGTGCCACCCACCCCCCATGGGGGGTACCTCCCCCTTTTCAAAAACGCCCGCACGGCTTCGCGTGGAACTCCGTCGTGAATCCCGGCGCGATGCCTCGCGGGAAGAGAGGGTACCCCCATGGGGGGGTACCTGCCTCAGCATGCCTGACCCCCTAAGGGGGGTACCTGCCATACCATGGGGTACCCCCTCCACCCCACACCTCCATGAGTGGGGGTGACCCCCTCAGGCCAGGCAGCAGATTCCCGGATTGCGTTCAGGTTTTCCGACGGGAATGAGCGAAGGGTCGGGTTGTTGTACGGGCTGGGCAACTCATTAGCTGAGGGGTGCCCCCTACCCCACCCCACCTGAGTAGGGGTGACCCCTCTGGCCTGAACAATTGTGGGGCGGGGCCGGGGTCTATGAGATTGGCGGACCCGAAACCGTGTGTGGTGAAGGCCGTCGTCAATCGCCGGTACCGACTGCACTAAGGAGTTTTGATGCTGTTAACAAAAAATTAGGAGCTCTGTAGATTTTTACAAAAAATAGCACCTGAATTATCATTATTAAAATTCAATAGAAGATTTTATTTTGAGGAAGAAGATCAAAATAGCGTACGATATGCAATATCAGAATTCTACGGTATTCATCGGTTCTGCCGGAAATAATTATCCGATTTTTAAATTATTCCAAACTAGGAAGGATCCTAGCATTTACCTTCATTTATTCGGACAACCCGAATCGAAAAAAACGGGGGTTGGTAAAATTAACTTTGCCGGCAATCCATTAACGGGAAAAATCGAATACACTAACCCAGAAATTGTTTCAAAAAGAATTGACCATTCTTCAATTCATAAAGATGGAAAAACTCATACAAAATTTACGGATAAAACCTATTTTTCGAAGACACCTGGGTTACCTTTGGAGAATTTAAAAAGCGCAAGACATCTCTGGACAATAATTCCAGGAACTCTTAAACGTCAAAATATTATGACAAAATTACCGAAGGATCATATTATTCTAAATACTCCAGGTAATGTTCCTTCAGTTGCAATTGTAATCTTCGCAATTCCGAAAAGCACAAATTTTCACTTTGAATTTACATTTCCAGTTGAGGATTTGGAGATGAATACTGGCAAATTTCCAATAAACATCCTTCCTTTGGAGTTTAATCAGTATACAATTTGCCTATTCGCCTACTCAACTTTAAAATTTAAAATTGCCCCACCACGGACCTATGCATTTTCAGATGTGTTTAATTTCATCTCCATTTGTGAAAGAAGTGAATGAAAAAAATATAGAAGTTGAACTCAGGGAATTAATTTTTCAATCAGAAGAAAAAATTACATTTAATCTCTCCGATGATCAATAGGATTTTTGGATTTTCGTTGCCTCCTTTTTTGCGATAGTGAACATGACGATGTTCATTATTGTGGTGCGGATCTGTCCTCTCTTTTGATTGGCGGACCAGGGACCGGATTTAGTACCGGACCCGTCGTAACCGTGGTATTGATATCCAAACCTCAATTCCTACCCCGGGAAAAAACCCAACCTGAACTCCACCCTCCAGGACTTTTGCCGTCCAAATGTGGCTAAATATGACCTCAATTATTCCCGTCGAAAGTTTACGGTAAATTCCGGGCCCTGTTCCGAGTTTTTGCGAATTATGACCTCCGATTTTTGGGATTTTGGGAAAAGTGGGACAACCGGTAAATGATACGGGCTCGGTCTGTACGAGAATTCCTTCAGGTATCTCAATGTGATCCGTGATGGAAGTCTCCGACGAAATTAACTCGCTCACTGGGGGGTCAGCCAGTTCAGGTACCGGCGTGGTGGTGCGGAGACGCCTCTCTTTTGATTAGCGGACCCGTAACCGGATCCTGTACCGGGGCCGTCGTGCTTCTCCGGAACCGAGGGCACCGAGGAATTACCGCCCCTAAATTGCAGGCAACAACATAATATCAAAGAAGAAAAACACCGATGATAAAGAATGATAACATCAAAGTAAGTATTAATCTTAATGATCGCCCGAGTTCTCATTTACCTCCCATTTAAAATCCTGATCCATAGAGAAGAGCAATTTCCCACATATTCAATCAAAGATTCAAATTATACAATCAGATTTTATCCACCAGGGAGAGATCCCGATTTAATCTTTGAACCCGAACCAAAGATAATAACAATGGATAAAAAAGATGCATTTTATGCAAATTTTATCCAAATTGACTTTTCTAAAGACAATTTTGATATGGTTGACAAGAACCTTTTCGATCCCCCGACCGAGAAGATTAATGAGGTATTAAATTTATTCCTTTTGCGTCTGAAACATGCTACAAGTTCGCCGCAGATTCACCCGTTACCCAACAAATCGTATCCGTCAGCATTACATATCTCGATGATAATGGAAAATCTGTTAACGAAGAAAATGGGAAAATTACTTCACCGGACTCAACAGAGGTGTGAGTTCAATTACGTTGCATTGAACACAGATCTCTGGAATGATACTTTCTCTCTACCCTCTGATTTAAAGTTACAGGATTGGAGAAATCTTTTACTTGATGCCCATGATGAAATGCCCAACATTCAAATCGCTATCGTTCTGTACTTTTACGGATTAGAGATTTTTATTTCAGAAATTCTCAAATAGTTGGCTTCCGGTAATGTCTCATCGGATCTTTGGACTTGGATAAATTCACGACAAAAAAGAGCAAAACCCTGGAGCAATATGATAATTTGTTAAAAATCTTTACGGGACATTCGTTAAAAGAAGAACCTAAATTATGGGACGATTTCAATCATTTAAAGCAAGCAAGAGACAGGTTTGTTCATGGAGGAGTTGCGAGATTAACTAAGACATCTCCCGAACTGGAGATAAACGAAGCTCAACGATTACTTCACCGAGCACATGAAATACCCTTGAAAATCAGGGAATGGTTGCCTAAAGAACAGCAATGGGAACTTCCGAGGAAATACAATCCCACGATTGAAGCAACCGTTGAATACAAAATAATGGTAAAACCCACGAAATAAATGGGAGATGACAAGGGCTCTAGATTTGGCGGCGGGACGACGGATTGGAAATGGATTTGTCATCAATGTTTAGAAAGAGACAATGAGGTAATAAATTCCATATTCATCGAGGAATCGGGGAGAATAATCCGTGAGTTCTAGAAAAGATAGATTATAATTAGCAATAGTATCAAAAGAAAATTCAAATGTTTGAGATTTTACCCGATCTCGGCTTGATCATCATCGGAATCGCATTATTCGGATTTATTCTAAAAGATGCTTATAACTGGGAATTGTTTCAACAACCTCCGACAATTTATAAACAACAATATATTTCCACAATTTTTCATTATGTTTCAATCGGATTATTTGTGTTATCAATTTTGATATTATTCACTTTTTTTTCGGTATTTGCACCAAAACAGGATAACCTAATAACGAATTTTTTTAATTTTATGTTTACATTTATTCAACTTGCTGAGAACAATGGTATTCTTGCCTCTGGATTCTCCACTTCAATAAAAAATAATTTAGTCCTATCGTTTTTTCCAGCTTTTTTTTACTTTGGAACAATTTCTATCGTATTAGCAATCGGTCGTTTTATGCGATTTATCAATGAAGTGTGGGTGAAAGTTGAATTTAACGAAGGAGAGAAAGACTATCCCAAAGTTATCTCTGATGATGACGAATTTTTTTATTTTGAACAACCAGATAATCCAGGATTTTGGGAAGCAATAAGAAAACAAAATATAAAAAAAATCACATTGCGAAGACATCCATCTCGATTCAGAGATAAATTTAAAAGTTATTTCGAAAAACTTTCGGATTTATATTCAAAAGAACAATATGGTGCCCTTGCCAGACAGATTCTGAACGATACAATACTTTACGTACCTTTCGCGTTTTTAATTATCCTACTTATTTTTTCACCACATTAATTCAGTTATTGCACAAAACCTTCCACGACCCCTTTGAACCGGAACCGGATCGGAGGCATTCGTCAGTTGCTAGGTCCTGAATCCATTTATAAGTGATTATAAAAGGATTTACTGTCGATAACCTTAATTCAGCCTAGGACTGTACTTCAATTAAGAACAATATGGATTTTGAAGACATTATTAGACATGAAACTGAAAGCACATATTGTGACTTTAAGGCAACACAATACCCAACAACCAAACATCAGGATTTTTTAATTGATATTATTTCATTCGCGAACGCTGACATTTTGTCCGATTCGATTCATTGTAATTGGGGTTAAACATAAAAATACTGAGGAAAAGAATTTTGGTGGGATCACGAAAGAGGAATTTATAAACCCTGCAATTTACCAACAAATCGTTCATCAAAATGTCGACCCGGATATAAATTTTGATTATAAACTGTTTGAGTTGGACGGAAAATATTTCGGCATTTTTCATATAATCAATTGTGATGAGCAACCCTATGTGATGAAGAAAGATTTCGGTTCATTGAAAAAAGGAGATTCGTGGATTCGAAAAGGTCGCCATAATACAAGGATGGAAAGAAAAGATTATGAAAAGATTTACGATAAACGAAAAGTAAAATCAGATTTTTCTGGAAATGTTGACATCTTTTTTACTGAAAGTCAGTCGACTCACATAATTTTGAGGGGTGACTCAAAATATTTTATTACCTTCAGAGATTGCCCACAAAAAAATTCTATTTACGTTAGGACAAAGACAGCAAAATCTGGCTTTCGATGCACCATATCAACTTCAAGTACCTCTTTTTAGGAAAAAAAAGATTGAAGAAATGAGTAGAATCGAACTTAAGGATGAGCTAGAACACTTAAAAGAACGATATGAGGATTGGGATAATTATACGATTTTTGAAGAAAATTCTAATAAAGTAAATTTAACAATTGCAAACAATGGAACTGAATATATCGTCGATTGTCGTGTAGAATTAGAAATACCCAAAAAAGATGGGTTGATGATATCAGAAAACGTTTATGAAGAACCCGATGATTCTTTAATAAGACCTGCATTCCAACATCCAAGATTCCTATATCCTAAAGTTGAGTGCCGCGAATCAATTATTCTGATTTCACAAAATACTGGTGATATTCGGCATAAAATCCCTACCGAAGTATTTGAACTTCCTTTAAGAATTGTTCTATTTTCTAATTTAATTGGCCAAGAAATTGAATGTGAATGCCGAATATATGGAAAAAATCTTCAATCTCCTATAGAACGAAAATTAAAAATGATTGTGAAATCGGCTAAATAGTAGATTACATTTCAGCTACGTCGGAAACAACCTTAAACATTAATGTGATTTTCACCATTTTATTTTCCTCAAATTTCCCTTTTTGCAAAGTTTTATATTAATTTTTATTCGGAAAAAATACTTCATTTATCTTATGACCGAACCCATCAAGATCTGGGAAAAGGGAAAATTCGTTCATATTTGTTAATTTCAAAAATTTTTGTGCGTCTGGAATTATTACTATTGGAATCGGATTTGAACCGATGGGGATGTACTCCAATAGTAAATACAAGACTCATTATCTCACAGAAAATTGAGAAAGAAGAAATGAAAAATATTAACAAAGGTAAAAAACGAGCAGAATTACATTTCTCTCAAAGGAGCAGCATTTTTAATCCCCCCTTTCACTTTCACCTACCCCAATCCTCACTTCTTTAAAATACCGGCATCAACCTGTACCTCACTAAAAATGAAAGATATCATCATCAAGGGTGCCCGCCAGCACAACCTCAAAAATACCAGCGTCACCATCCCCCGGGACAAGCTCGTCGTCATCATGGGCGTCTCGGGCTCCGGGAAATCGACGCTCGCGGCTCGACCCACGCTATAGGCCGAAGGCTAGCGGCGACGAGTCGCTCTACACCTACGCCCGGTGAGTTCCTGGGCGTCATGCACAAGCCGGACCTCAAGATAATCAATATACGTAATATTTTTTTTAATTTCGGATGGAACCTACAAAAAATGTGATACAACCAGCGGTAGTACTGCTAGCATTAATTCAATAACGAAGATTCTTTTTAATCGGCCATTCTGAGGAATTTGAAATTTTTTCGTGAAGCGACAAAAGATATTGATTTCTTTCAAACATCGTTGAATCGAGCATTTGAAGAAAATCAATGCCGGACAATTGATTTTCTATGCGCTGTAATTCTTCAAGTTTTCGTTGCTTTATGCGATAATGGAGAATTAAAATGATGACAATTGCTGCTATTACAAAGAAAAAGAACAACAAAAAGAGGCTGTAATATTCTGACAGGATATTAATTGGAGTTTCATTGAATGGTTTGGCGATTTTATCATTTATGAAAGTGCTAATGTTTCCAATAGTTAGATTGGAATATCGCGAGAACTCAATTGTTGGGATTGTTTTGATTTTTGTTAGAATTAATAATGCAGGAAAGCTTGCAAATACGAAAGATAGAAGAAATAAACTTTTTACTATGATTTCACCATACTTTTGAGTTCCGCTCATTTCTATTAAGGGATTGAGTTCGATATTTAATCCGGTTACTGAAACGAACAAACAAAACATTATTGCAATTATTGTTAAAAGTGTAAATGTGAAAATTAGGACAAATAATGCCATTATAATGAAGGTGAATATTCCCAAAACCAGCGAAAGAAATGTGATTACCGTTGGTGTTTGAAAAAAAACGGAAAATAATTGTCCAAAAATCTTGGAACTGGTTATACAAAATAAGAGCAATATCGCTAAATAAAAAACTGTTCGCCAATGAAAACGTAAACTGAATCCTGAGTGCCATTTCAGATTTGTTCCATTAAAAAACTGTCTAAAAAGTCCATATAAATTAGTCTCGCTCGTGAAACCATATTTATCCAAAACTGGAATTATTTTTGCCTTAACGAATTTACGAAAATCGTCATTAAGATAAACATAACCAGTCCACGAGATTGAACAAAATAACGTAATTACAACTAACTGTATAGAAAAAACTCCAACGTACGGATCATCTGGAGCTACTAATGACGGTAGCAACAGAATTGTTTGAGTTACCATCTCTAAAATTAAAGATATGTACACCAAATCTAAAAAAAAATCAATCGCAACAGATTTCTTACCTCTTTCAATTTTTACATTAGCAAAAAATTTAATTGAGCCATCAATAATTTTGAAGAATATAGCTTCGAGAACAGTCCTCGTCTCAAGTGATATTTCCTCAAGTTCCGTAGATGGTAGAAACAATTGAAATCGATTTTTTATTCGATTCAACATTATATCAAAATGTACTTTAGCACACTTAAAAATCTTGTTTTATCCGTAATGTTCGGCAATATTAGGTGTTTTCCTTACAATTTTCACTTTTACCTACCCCAATCCTCACTTCGTTAAATACCGGCATCAACCTGTACCTCACTAAAAATGAAAGATATCATCATCAAACCTCCCCGCCAGCACAACCTCAAAAATATCATCGTCACCATCCCGCGGTCTCCGGAAAACCACCGCTCGCAACTCAATCGTTTTGAAGCCGAGGACAGCGGTGGTCCATATCAGCCCCTCCCCTATGTGCCCGATAAATCAAGCAAAAAAAGTTCCGGGAAAATTTTCCCCGCTCTCACACAAGCGTCTGCCCCAATACAAGCGGCTTCCCGTCCCGGTCGATCTCGACAAGCCCGGTCGCCGTTACCAGGAAGAAACGCCAGGTTCCGTGCTTCGACCGGAGCCAGAGCTCGGCAGTGATGCACGCATCCCGGGCAATGATCCTGAGCCGGGTAATCTCGTCTTTGAAATCCTCCGCAATCTCCGTGATCGCGGCCATAATCTCCGGCGCGAACATGACACGGGAAAACGTGATCGGTATCTTCGAGATGATCGAGATATCGTAGACGCGTTCCGGCCCGGGGCACGACAACTGCACGACGCCCCGCTGCTTCGCGATGGGCAGCGCCTCGGCAAGCGCCCGGTGCGGACGCGGTCCCCGGCTCATGAATACCACCCGGCAGTTTTTCCTTTTCCTGTGCCTGAATCCGGGTGAGGGTTGTTTGCCCGGCCCGGGCAGGGGTGTCTCTTTGAATGAAATTCTCATAGTCTGTCTCCTCCTTTGTTGTTTCCTTTTCTGGTGTCGCGGGGCCCCTTGACATAACCAGATTGGACGTGGGTATATAAGCGCTTGTATGAATAAATTTGAAAACACGAAATCGGGGGATTTTGCTCGCGATTGAGCGCTAACGGGGCGCGATGCATTGAGATTGCAATGCGCAAAATTGGGGTACGGAATGCGGGTCACCGGCGGGAGAGTGTTCCGGAGACCTGGACCGGGACGCTCCATGGTCCGGTCGTTCCGTCCCACCAGGTACCTGGACCGGTCGGGACATCGGCCGCTGGAATACGGCTATAGGCGACCTCAGGTATTCCCGAATGAGAACTGCTCATTGTGCCGGGCCCTGTTCCGCGTTTTTGCGAATTGTGACCTCTCTTTCCGGGGCCATGAGGGAAAAGAGGTGCAACCGGCACCGTTGCTGGCTCCGTTATACCAGAATTCCTTCAGGTGACGTTTGGCCCGGGAGGTATCCGGGGATCCCGGATCCCAAATCCGGACCCCGAAAGGAAAACCAACGACCTAAACTCCATCCGGCCACGGCTTCTGCCATCCAGATATTGCTATTGGTGACCTCAGGTATTCCCGAATGAGTACGGTCCATTGTGCCGGGCCCTGTTCCGCGTTTTTGCGAATTATAACCTCACTTTTCCGGGGTTATGAGGGAAAAGAGGTATACAACCGACACAATTCCGAGCTCCGATGTACCTGAATTCCTCCAGGCACCTCAAGGCCGGGGATGGGACAACCCCCATCACACCTTCACCTACCCCAATCCTCACTTTCTCAAAATACCGGCATCAACCCGTACCTCACAAAAAAAAATCCATCATCATCAAACCTCCCCGCCAGCACAACCTAAAAAATATGAGCGTCACCATCCCCCGGGATAAGCTCGTCGTCATCGCGGGCGTCCCGGGCTCCGTTAAACCGGCGCTCGCGGCTCGACACGCTGTACGCCGAAGGCCAGCGGCGGTACGTCGAATACTCTCCACCTGCACCCGGTGAGTTCCTGGGTGTCATGCATAAGCCGGAGCGAGACCCATCGAGTCGGGCCATAATAAACGGAACAGTTAATTCACCAGGACAGAATTCTAATCCGCGATGATTAGCGTTCATCGTAATCGCTTAACGGCGCATTCTTTCCGATTCTCTCAAGTTCTTTATGAATGTCAATGTAGAGGGGAACAGTCTCTCTGCCGTTCAGTTTCCTTGGATCGGAAATAGCTTCATGAAAAGCGAATTTTACGTAGAACCCCACGGCATCGGGTTTTGCATCGACCGTAATGATCCTGCACCCGATATACCGTGAGAACCGTATCCATATCGAGAAAATCTTCAGCAGCATCGAGCGGCCGACACCCTGGTGCTCAAACTCGCTGTGGGTTGCGAGCCGGGCAATTTTAAGTGCCGAATATGTTCTGTATTTGTAATCGGGATCGCCATCGTCTCCCGCGAGTTCGTCTTTTTTGATAACGTCGGTAACAAGGGTAAAATATCCCACGAGACGGCCATGGTAGAAAACAAGACGCGTTACGGAAATCCGGTCGAGCTGGTTCCTGTAAGCATCTTCCATCAGGAAATCTTTCAACTCAGGATTTGTGCAGGAAAAAGTGGAAATGTGCTGCTGATGATCCGCAGTTAATACTACAAACTCAAAGATCATCCAGGCTGACGCTCATTCAGAGACGTGATCGTTCAGCCAGGTCGGCCGCTTCCCTGATCAGTTTGCGACCTTCCTCGGTGAAGGTCGGATTATCAATATACTTCTGGAACCTGACGGACTCTTCCCGATCAAGGACGAGACCCAGTTCGATTGGTTTTGCCACGGTCTGACCTCCTTTGTAACAATTGTAACAAGGTATGTTTGCCTATTATAAATTGTGGTGGATGCAACAAGTCGATCTGTTACTAAAAATTAAAGATATTTTCTGGAGGGAGTTCACGGATGAAATTTTTTACCTTATCTTCGATCCTGATCCTCACGTTACCCCATGTTCAGAGCCCGAGTTCTTTCTTGGCTTTCTCCCAGGGGACAAACTGACCGTTCGCATCGATCTCATCGAGGTCCCTTGTGAGCCGGGTGCGCTGTCGTCTGGTCGTGAGCTCAACCTGGCGATCCGGAATACATACGATTTTCTTCGTTGAGATAATTCGTTTTCGTGACATGTTTCTCTCTCAGAAAAAATCAATCCCTGATTGCCGTAAGTGAAACATACTGCTCTCTCCTACGGCCGTGCCATTTCCCGGCATCGTTTTCCAGCCGGATACTCTTCCGGTCTTCAATCATCACTGCCAGAAAATCCGAATAGGTCTGGCCGGCCGGAAGCATCTCTGTCAGGTCTTTCCATACCGGCTCATTTACGGGAATCCGTTTTTCCGCAGGCAAAATTGTATCAATGACACGTATGGCTACCCACAACAAATCTTTTCTTGTCTTGTTCTTCCCGCATTTTTTTCAGGAATTGTTCCCGGGGTATCATTTTGGAATTCAATGGGAGACCCCCCCCATTTCACTTTCACCTACCCCAATCCTCACTTCTTTAAATACCGGCATCAACCTGTACCTCACTAAAAATGAAAGATATCATCATCAAGGGTGCCCGCCAGCACAACCTCAAAAATATCAGCGTCACCATCCCCCGGGACAAGCTCGTCGTCATCACGGGCGTCTCGGGCTCCGGGAAATCGACGCTCGCGTTCGACACGCTGTACGCCGAAGGACAGCGGCGGTACGTCGAATCGCTCTCCACCTACGCCCGCCAGTTCCTGGGCGTCATGCACAAGCCGGACGTTGACTCCATCGAGGGGCTCTCGCCCGCCATCTCCATCGAGCAGAAGACGACCTCCAAAAATCCCCGCAGCACGGTCGGGACCATCACCGAGATCTACGACTACCTCCGTCTCCTCTACGCCCGCATCGGGACGCCCTACTGCCCCGACCACAACATCGCCATCGCGGCCCAGACCCCCGACAAGATCGGGGACCAGATCGCAGCAGAATATTCGGGTCAGGTCACGGTCCTCGCGCCCATCGTCCGGCAGAAGAAAGGGACGTACCAGCAGCTCCTCAAGGACCTCAACAAGGAAGGCTATGCCCGGGTCAGGGTCAACGGGAAGATCATCCGGACCGACGAGGAGATCAACCTCGACCGGTACAAGAAGCAGGACATCGAGATCGTCATCGACCGGCTCGAATCCGCCGACCGCACCCGGCTTGCCGAGGCGGTGGAGAACGCTCTCAAGAAGTCCGAGGGGCTCGTGCTCGTCGCGGGCGAGGACGAGACGGAGACCACCTACTCGTCCCTCATGGCCTGCCCGGTCTGCGGGATGGCATTCGAGGAACTCCAGCCCCGGATGTTCTCCTTCAACAGCCCGTTCGGCGCCTGCGAGGAGTGCCACGGGCTCGGGGTCAAGATGGAGTTCGACCCCGACCTCATCATCCCGGACAAGGACCGGTGCCTCGCGGACGGAGCCGTCGCGCCATACCGCAACCCGATGGACGGGTTCCGGGGCCAGTACCTCGCAACGCTCGCGAGGAATTACGGCTTCTCGCCCCTCACGCCGATCAAGGACCTGACCAAAGAGCAGTACGAAGCGCTGATGTTCGGGTCCGACAAGCGGATGAAGTTCTCGATGAGCATGAAAGGTGGCGATGCAGAGTGGTCGCATACGGGAGAATGGGAAGGCCTCCTCCCCCAGACGGCCCGGCTCTATGCCCAGACCCAGTCCGACTGGCGGAAACGCGAACTCGAGACCTATATGCGGGTCTCCGACTGCCCGGCCTGCCACGGGAAGCGGCTCAAGGACAAGGTGCTCGCGGTCCGGATCGACGGGAAGTCTATCATCGATGTCACGGACCTGCCCGGTCGGGGGGAGTGCAGCCCTCTTCCGGAACCTGAAGCTGACCGAGAAGGAGAAGGAGATCGCGGTCCAGATCATCAAGGAGATCCAGTCCCGGCTCGACTTCCTCGAAAAGGTCGGCCTCGGGTACCTCACGCTCTCCCGGAATGCCGGGACGCTCTCCGGCGGGGAAGCCCAGCGGATCCGGCTTGCGACCCAGATCGGCTCGAACCTGATGGGGGTCCTCTACGTCCTCGACGAACCTTCCATCGGGCTCCACCAGCGGGACAACCGGAAGCTCATCGAGACCCTCCGGACCCTCCGGGACCTCGGGAACACGGTTCTCGTGGTCGAGCACGACGAGGACATGATCCGGTCTGCCGAGCACGTCATCGATATGGGCCCGGGAGCAGGGATGCACGGCGGCCACGTTGTCGCGGAAGGCAACCCGAAGCAGATCGAGAAGAACAAGAAGTCCCTCACCGGCCAGTACCTCTCGGGGGTCAGGATGATCGACGTCCCGAAACGGCGACGGGCACCGAAACAGTACATCACGGTCAAAGGCTGCAGGGAGAACAACCTCAAGAACATCACGGCGAAGTTCCCGATCGGCCTCCTCACGGTCGTCACGGGAGTCTCGGGCAGCGGAAAGTCAACGCTCGTGTACGAGACCCTCTACAAGGGCATGATGCAGATCATCAACAAGTCCCGGGACCAGGCCGGGAAGCACGACAAGATCGTCTTCGACGCTGAGATCGACAAGGTCATCGTGATCGACCAGTCGCCGATCGGCAAGACCCCCCGGTCCAACCCCGCGACCTATACCAAAGTCTTCGACGAGGTCCGTACGGTTTTTGCCGGGACCAAAGAAGCAAAGATGCGGGGCTACAAGCCGGGCCGGTTCTCCTTCAACATCCGGGGTGGCCGGTGCGAAGCATGCGAAGGCGACGGCCTCATCAAGATCGAGATGAACTTCCTCCCTGACGTGTACATCGAATGCGAGGAGTGCAAGGGCAAGCGGTACAACCGCGAGACACTCGAAGTCCTCTACAAGGGGAAGTCAATCGCCGATGTCCTCGACATGAGTGTCGAAGAGGCGATGAAGCATTTCGAGCACATCCCGTCCATCCGCACGAAGCTCGAGACCCTCTCCCGGGTCGGCCTCGACTACATCAAGCTCGGCCAGAGTTCGACAACTCTCTCCGGGGGAGAAGCCCAGAGGATCAAGCTCACCAGGGAACTTGCGAAACGTGCGACCGGCCGGACACTCTACTTGTTGGATGAGCCGACGACCGGGCTCCACTTCGACGACACCAAGAAGCTCATCAAGGTGCTCGACGATCTCGTGGAGAAGGGAAATACCGTGATCGTGATCGAGCACAACCTCGATGTCGTCAAGTCCGCTGACCATCTCATCGACATCGGGCCGGAAGGCGGGGATGCCGGCGGGGAGATCATCGCGACCGGGACACCGGAGAAGGTGGCCGGGACTGCCGGCAGTTATACCGGCGAGTTCCTCAAGCCGATTCTCGTGAAGGGCTAAAAGAGTCTCTTCGAAGATTTTTCTTTTCTTTTTGATTCGATTTCAGTGAGTTCGGGACGATGCGGGCATTCCCTTCGAAATTTTCGAAAGTTGTTGATTGATTTGGATCTACGAGGTCACCCGCCTCAGGGCCTCTCCGAGGCACGGCGGGGCAACGTTGTTTTCTTCAATTGTAAAATCTGTTATTATTGGTCATTGATCCGCCACGGGGGCGCCCCGCCGGGGTGGCGGCGTTCATCCCAACAGGGGGTATGGGGGTCTCAACCCCCATCAAAAAACTACAAGAATTCTGGTGAAAACAAAAATATTCTGGGATAGCAAGAGGTTGACCCCCCAGCCGTTTCCCCGGTCACACCCCCGGGATCACCATCACGAAGAGCGGCAGCGTCACGAGACTGAGGAGGTACGTGCAGACGACGATGGCCGACGCAAGTTTCCCGTCGCACCCGTACCGGTCCGCCACGACCGCCGCTATCGCGCCCGAAGGCAGCGCCGCCATAATGATGGCCACGTACATCTGCATGACCGGAAGGCCTGCGGCATACCCGCCGGCAAAGACGAGCGCCGGCAGGATAAGCAGGTGGAGGGCCGAGACGAGCGCAAGGGCCGGGACAAGCGTCCGGAGCCGGACCGGCCGGAGCAGGAGACCGATCGCGATCCAGGTGAGCAGGTTGACCGCGTGCTGGATGACCGCAAAGAAGTCCGTGAATATGTCATGGTAGATATCCGCTCCCGGGATGTTGAACGCCGAGAAAAGCACCGATACGATGAGGCCGAGCCAGAACGCGAGGAAGATCGGGGAGGTAAAAAAGCCCTTCAGGAAGACCGGCAAAGTGCGGTGCTCGCCTTTCTCCTTAAGGCCGAAGTAGCCTGCAACGAGGATGCCGAGCGTGAAGAACGGGAGGGCAAAACCGAACGACCCGATGACCTGGCCGAGCGCAAGCTGCTCGCTCTGCGGGCCGAAGACCGCCGCGAGGACCGGGCCCCCGAGCGTGTAGGTGCTCCCGAATGCCGAGAGGATAATGATCGTCCCCGTCACGGCCGGGGTGAAGCCGGAACGCCCGGCACACTCCCCACGAGACGAGCATGGTCGCGAGGACCGCCCCGATCACGATCAGCACCGGCAAGACCCATTCCGCCCGGAAGGTCGCGGTCGCGAGGAGCGAGAAGACGATCGCCGGCAGGGCGAACTCCGTGACGAGCCGGTCGAAGACCTGCTGGTGACTGTCGTTGAAGACCCCGCGGCGCTTCAGCAGCTGGACGATCAGGATGATCAGGATGAACATCCCGATGAACTCTATAAGGGGAACAAAGATCGAGGTCATGGCAGTCACAGCAGGAAGAGGATCACGAGCGGGATGGTCAGGAGGCTCACGATATACGTCGCGATGACGAGGGCCGAGGCCAGCGCCCCGTCGCACCCGTACCGGCCCGCAACCACGGCCGCGATAGCGCCCGACGGCATTGCCGCCTCGATGACGAGGATCTCTGTCGTGAGCTGGGGAAGGCCGAGGCCGACTGCCCCGAAGAAGATCATGACCGGGTTGATGAAGAGCTTGATACCGACGATCAGGACGAAGAGGGGGAGGATGGGGCGCAGGTCAATGGGGCGCAGCATGAGGCCGAGCGAGATCGCGATAAGGATCTCGAGGCCGTCGGTGAAGTACCCGAAGAAGGTGGTGAAGAAATCGTTCCCCATGACTGACGACGCTGCCGGGACCTGCGAGACGATGAGCCCGAGGAGGAACGCGATGAAGATCGGCGAGACAAAGAAGTTCTTAATGACGGGCCAGATCTCGGACGCCTGTTTTGTCTCGCGACTGCCGAACCATGCCGTGATGGGGACCCCGATGACGAAGTACGGGATGCAGGCCCCGAATTCCCCGATGATGAGCCCGAGCGTCAGGGCTTCGCTGTTTGCCCCGAAAGTCTGCCGGATCAAGGGGTAGGCCATGGTCGAGGTGCTGCCTATGCCGGCCAGCATGACGAGCGCCCCGGTCTTCCTGTACGAGAGCTTCATTGCCCGGCATGCGATGTACGCGAGGAGGCAGCAGATCGCGATGGTCGAGACCATGACGGTCGCGGCAAAGATCTGGCTGGCATGGATCTGCGAGACGGCGAGGGTCGAGAAGATGGTGACCGGGAGGGCGAGTTCCGTGACGAGCCGGTTGAAGACCGGCTGGTGCGAGTCATTAAAGACTCCCTGACGCTTCAGGAGCTGGATGAAGACCACGAGGAGGAAGAAGATAAACACTGATTTCAGCAGCGGATACAGTTGGTCCATGTCCCTCTCCCCGGCCCGAGCCCGGCTTACGTAGTGGTGTATATGCTTCAATTGCACCCGGAGAAAAAAAGGTTGACGAAATGAAACGGATTGATATTTTTCTCCGGGACCTGAAGATGGCGGGCCCGGTTTTTGTTTATCCGCGATAATTCCCGTCCACCTCCAGGATCCACTGGATAGTGTCCACGATAGAGAGCTAACCCCTGAAAATTGAGCCGGGAAAAATTATCCAGATTAACGAGGGTTTCTCACATCAGGGTCTTTTCAGACACAACGGGGCGAGGTGGTTTTTCTTATTTAATTTTTTTTCCACCCTGAATCCGCCGCGGAGGCATCCATTCGGGGGCGGCGGCGTTCATCGCACCGGGGTTTGGGTCGAGTGCCCATCAAAAATCAATCAGGTGAAAAATGCCAGTAAATCCAGATCATCTCGCTTAAACGAAAAGAGTACCATAAGAAAAGCATAGACGGTCTATCACGCCGGGGTTCTCCTGAAAAATGAAAATCGATGAATATCTTTCCGGATTTTGCGACAACAACTACACGACACTCGACGACTGGATCCGCAGCAAATCAATCCCATTCTCTGTCGATTCGCCCGATACCATCAATGCGGCCGTGGACAGACTGGCAGGGTTGCTCAGTCCCGTTGTCGAGCTGCTCGGCTTCGGCGAAGCCCTCCACGGGGGCGAAGACATCCTCCAGCTCCGGAACCGGCTCTTCCAGCGCCTTGTTGAGAAGCATGGCTACTGCGCCATTGCCATCGAGAGCAGTTTTCCCCGGGCGCGGGCGGTGAACGATTACATCCACGGCCATGGCCCGGTATCATACGACGCAATACAGGAAACCGGCTTCAGCCACAATTTCGGCAGGCTCACCGCAAACCGGGAGCTCATTGAGTGGATGCGGCAATACAACACCGATCCATGCCATCCAGTCAGGCTCCGGTTCTACGGCTTCGACAGCCCGACCGAGATGACGGGGAGCGACAGCCCCCGGCAGCTCCTTCACTTTGTTCTCAATTATCTCGCCTCTGTTGATAACGTATGCTGCGGGAATCGCCGGGAACGAATCAACCAGCTTCTGGCCCTGACGACGATTGGGAGAACCCCGCTGCGATGATGGACCCAGAGAAGTCGGTCGGCCTCTCCCGCGAAGCTATTGCCCTGCGGATAGAGACGGAGGACCTCATCACGGAGCTTCGCCATCCGGCGACCCGAGCTGGTCGCAGAGACCGGTGACAGCACTTACCGGGAAGCGGCGCAATATGCCTCGGTTGCCCGGCAACTGCTGGACTACCACGCCTCGCTCGCGAAGAAAAGGCCCATGGGCGAGCGTATCATGAGCGGGCTTGGCCAGCGCGACGCGACGATGGCGGACAACCTCGCGTATGCAGTCTCCCGGGAGCGTGGACGGGGGAAGGTCTTTTCGTTCGCTCACAACAGCCACCTGCAGCGGGGACCGGCCAGGTGGCAGCTCGGGAAACATAAACTCACCTGGTGGCCGGCGGGTGCACATCTCAAGGAGATCCTCGGACCAGGTTATGCTGTAATAGGGTCGGCGGTCGGGATCTCTGATGAGAATGGCATCGGGAAGCCCGAAGCCGGCACGCTCGAAGCGCTGCTGACTGCTGCGCCGGGGCCGGCCCGGTTTATCCCGACTCACGAAGGCCGGGGGCTCCCGAGCCAGGCGATCGAGGCTCTTCCGGTCCGGTCGGGCAGTAAGAAGAATTCGACCTATTTTGCCCTGACCCCGCAGAGCATCACCGACTTCGACTGGCTGGCGATCCTGAATTCAACAGGATATCCCCGTGGCGGGCCGGTGCTGCCGGGCTGAAATCCGGGGAAATTCAACCCGGTCCGGAGGCGAAAGACTAAAGCGGGTTTGGGTTTATCCAGTGAAAAGAAAAAAACCGATAATTTACCGGAGAAAACGGAGAGGAAAATGACCAACGTTATTGCAATCAACGGAAGCCCGCGGAAGAAGTGGAACACCGCGACGCTCCTCGAGAAAGCGCTCGATGGTGCTGCATCAAAAGGAGCAGAAACCGAACTCGTCCACCTCTATGATCTCGACTTTACCGGATGCACGAGCTGCTTTGCCTGCAAGCTGAAAGGCGGAAAGAGTTACGGGAGATGTGCAGTCCAGGACGAGCTGACCCCGGTCCTCGATCGCCTTCGTGACGCCGACGCGTTTATTCTTGGCTCGCCGATCTATTTCGGTACCGTGACTGGCGAAATGAAGAGTTTCATGGAGCGGCTCCTCTTCCCGTACCTCCAGTACACCAGCCCGCCTTCGACCCTCTTTGAAAGAAAGATCAAAACTGCATTCATCTATACGATGAACGTGTCTGAACAGCAGATGAAAGCGGTCCAGTACCCGGTTCACATCGGTATGAACGAGAGTATTCTCGCCCGGACCTTCGGGCACGCCGAGACCCTCTGCTCGTTCGAGACCCTCCAGTTCGAGGACTATTCGAAAGTTGTTTTCAGTTATACCGATCCGGAGGCTCGCAAAGAACGACGGAAGACAGTGTTCCCGAACGATTTGGAGAAGGCGTATGTTCTGGGAAAACGGCTTATGATTGAGTGAGAGGGAAAAGAGAAGATAGAATTCTTAAACATTTTTGAATGAGTTTAGAAATATCCGGAATTTTTTTCCAAGCTTAGTTGTCAATCGATTTATCCCGGAACCTTCGGAGGCCGGGAAAACGATTCTGATTTTGCGAGGGCTACCCGCCTCAGGGCCTCTCCGAGGCACGGCGGGGCAACGTTGTTTCATTTCTTAAAGAATCAATTTTTTTCACCGTTCTAAAATCCGCCGCGGGGGCGTCCCTTCGGGGGCGGCGGCGTTCATCGCTCTTGGGGGCATGGGGGTCTCAACCCCCATAAGTAAAAATTCTGGAGTTATCTATTTTCTACAAAGAAATTTCAAAAATATAAAACCCAGTGCAGTTTCTCTTCCTCAACCTCATCCCTTATGACCTCCGGCACATGACTAAGAATACCAGATGATCGATCTCTCCCTCCTCCCCCACGCACCCGGATGCTATCTTTTCTCAAACGAAGCCGGGACAATCATCTACATAGGGAAGGCCAAGGATCTCAAAAAAAGGGTGACGAGTTACTTCCAGAAAAAAGATCACGACGCAAAGACGCAGGCTCTCGTGGAAAACATCGCATCCGTCTCGATAATGATGACCAACACCGAGACCGAGGCCCTGCTCCTTGAAAACAACCTCATCAAAAAGAATCAGCCCCACTACAATATCGACCTGAAGGACTCGAAGCGGTTCGCGTATATCGAGATCACGAAAGAGAAATTTCCCCGGATCGGCATCGCCCGGAGGACAAACAAGGAAGAAGCAAATTACTTCGGGCCGTTTGTCTCAGCCGCACAACGGGACGACGTTCTCTGGACCATCAAGCGGATCTTCGCGATCCGCCCGTGCCGGAAACTCCCGAAGCGGGCGTGCCTGCGGTACCACATGGGATCGTGCAGCGGTCCTTGTATCAAGGCCGTCAGCGAGGAGGACTACCGGGTGCAGGTCGACCGTGCCTCTTCGCTCCTCAAAGGAAATGCAGCAGAGTTGCTGGGAACGCTCCGTGCAGAGATGGCGGAACGCTCCGCGAACATGGAGTACGAGCGTGCACTTACCCTGCGTAACCAGATCGCGGCAGTCGAGCGCCTCGGGGAACGCCAGCATGTCGACCGGCCGCGATCAACCGACCAGGACGTCATCGCGTACACGATTGCCGGTGACACAATGTTACGTGATGCTCTTCACGGTCGAGAAAGGAAGGCTTTCCGGCAAGCAGGAGTATTCATTCGATGCCCGGGAGGACGCTTTCGAGGAATTCCTCGTGCTCTATTACGCCGACCGGGTCCCGCCCTCCGAACTGATCCTCCCCCATGAGGTTGACGAGGCGCTCGCCGGGTATCTCACAGAGAAAAAAGGGAAGAGCGTGCAGGTTACCGTGCCAAAGGCAGGGGAGAAGAAGAAACTGCTTGAGCTCGTCGAGATGAATATCCGGCACGCGTTCCTCCGGGACGAACTGAAAGTCAAAGATCTCCAGGCAAGCCTCGATCTCCCCGAACTCCCGGGGATTATCGAGTGTTTTGATATCTCCCATCTCTCCGGGACCTCGATGGTCGGCTCGATGGTCCAGTTCCGGAACGGCGTCCCGGACAAGAAGAACTACCGGCGGTTTAAGATCAAGACCGTTGAAGGGGTCGATGATTTCGCATCGATCGGGGAGATTGTCACCCGGCGGTACCGGAGGCTTGTCGAGGAGAACGCGGAAATGCCCGACCTGATCATCATCGATGGCGGAAAAGGGCAACTGAGCGCCGCCCTTGAAGCCGAGCGGAACCTGGACCTCATCATCCCCGTCATCGCCATTGCAAAGCGGGAAGAGGAGGTCTACCTTCCCGGGGAGATCCTCCCCCGCAGGCTTGATCCCAAGGGTATGGCGTTCCACTACATCCAGGAGATCCGGGACGAAGCCCACCGGTTTGCGATCGCCTATCACAAGCTGCTCAGGTCAAAGAGCCTGAAGATACGCGGCTGACGGGGATCCCTGACGGGTCCTGAGTTCCCAAAAAAGAAAAAATCAGATATTTGTTTCCAGTAACGTCCGGGTCGAACCATCGGTATAAAATGCCGAGATAGAGACGTGGGTCTTCTGGGTAAACGCTCCGAAGAACCTGATGGTGCCGCCGCCACCTACGGGGCTCGTCGCGAGCTTGTCACCGATATGCTGGGTCGTGAACTGCCCCTTGTCGTCGGTCACGGTCGCATCGAGTTCAAGGATCCGTGCCCGGTCCGGCCCGCCGTTGAAGGTAACGATGACGTGGGATGTATCCGGTTTCGCCACGGATACGATTGCCGGGGTCGGGACCGGCGTAGCGGTCGGGAATATCTGCAGGGGTGGCGTTTCGGGATTCTGCGGGGGTGCCACCTGCTGGGTACACCCGGCGAGGAGGGTGGCGCCCAGTACTAGTGCTGCTATGCAGAGCACGAGGACCAGGTTTGACGTAAACGATTTAGTCATATGGATTACCGTTCCCATTCTGGTGAGATAAGTTTTCTGAGTATCGGCACTCCCATCAGGACTCCGATCACCACCCCAGGGAAATGCAGAGTGTTAAAAAAGATTATCTGCAGGGAAGCTAAACGGGAAGCCATGCCTTCACAATTCCGCCAAGTGTGGGTTATCCTCGCGGCAATCATCCTTATGGTCCTTGCATCCGGGTGCACAACCACCTCTCCGGGAGAGACACCCTTATCGCCAATTCCGACAGCCGAGACTCTCCCCACGCCCGAGCCTATTCCAACGGCCCCGTCGCTCCCGACACCGGAGCCGATCCCTTCGTTCCCGACACTCCCGACTCCGGAACCCATACCCACGGTCCCCACCATCTCGTCCTCTGATCCGGCGCTCGAGCTGCACCGCCGACAGCGACTGCGTCCCTGCACAATGCTGCCATGCAACCAGCTGCATGAACAAAGCCTACAAACACGTCTGCACCCTCATGTGCACGAATGTCTGTCAGGGACCACTCGACTGCGGTGCCGGCCACTGCGGCTGCGACAGTGGCTCCTGCTCGGTCAGGACTGGACCTTCGCCGTAAGTCGCTGGTGCAGGGCTCCTGCCAAATTTTCCGGTGACCCGAAACACCCATTACGCCAGAACGTCAATGAAAAATACAACTGAAATAACGGGATGCGACTTCATGAAAAAACAGGTTATCCTCATCTTCGCCCTCATGCTCACCGGGACAATCCTCCTCGCAGGGTGCACAAACACAGCCTCCGGCGGCCAGGACGTTTCGTCCGGGACATTAAAGGCCCACTTCGAATACAAGGAGAGCTGGTCGCTCGGCCAGGGCTGTTACGGCAAAGTAACCGGGTATGCATTCAATGCAGGAGACGCATCTGCGGACAGCGTCGTGCTGAACTTCAACCTCATCGACACAAAGACCGGGACAATACGGGATTCCCGGCAGGTTTTCATCGGAAGTATCGACTCAGGGCAGTCCCGGACCTATGAGACAGTCCTCGACGGGGAATGTACCGAGGACTACCGGGTCGATGCAGGGTTCGGGAAATAGGAAAGAAATTTTTTACCTTTTTTATCAGTGAAAATAAAATTTTGGCTGCGGAATTCCGTGTGAAACGTGTCGGGCGTCACGAATTATACCTCAATTCAGTTTGTCTTGATGGGGGTTGAGACCCCCATACCCCAATTGCGATGAACGCCGCCGCCCCCGAAGGGACACCCCCGCGGCGGATTCTAATAGTTGAAAGAAAATTGAAAAAGATACAGCAACGTTGTCTCGCCAAGTCTCGGAGAGATGAGGCTGGGAGCCTCATTATTTGTGAGGGAAACAACGTTGCCCCGCCGTGCCTCGGAGAGGCCCTGAGGCGGGTTGCCTCGTAAAATCGATAGTGTTTTTCTCGTCATCAACAATCACTGGTTTTTATTTATTTTTCTACGGTCTGCCCCCCACATTTTTTACCCATGACCGCCTTTACGGGTACTGGTGTTACATGGCAATTGACTGGTACAATGAATTTGTCGATCTGAACTATGAGCCGGCAAAAGACGAGCTCGTATGCCTCTTTTATTTCGAGCCCGCTGCCGGCATCAGCAAGGAAGAAGCTGTCGGGAGGATAGCATCGGAGAGTTCGACCGGGACGTGGACAACGCTCTTTACCATGCCCCCCCGGATGAAGGAACTCCAGGCAACGGCATTCTCCATTGAAGGAAACTTCGTGAAGGTCGCCTATCCCCTTGCACTCTGGGAAGAGGGGAACGTCGTCCAGCTCCTCAGCGGGATCGCCGGCAATATCTTCGGCATGAAGGCGCTCAAGAACCTCCGTCTCGTCGATGTCGCGCTCCCGCCCGCGTATCTCAAGCATTTCCGCGGGCCGCATTTCGGAAACGACGGCATCCGGAAGATGATGAAGATCCACGGCCGGCCGCTGACGGGTGCCGTGCCCAAGCCCAAGATCGGGTTCACGGCAAAGGAACACGCCGAGATCGGGTACGAGACCTGGATGGGCGGCTTCGATTTCGTCAAGGACGATGAGAACCTGACCTCCACATCGTTCAACCGGTTCGATGACCGGGTCAAGTTCATGACAAAACTGCGCGAGAAGGCCGAGAAGGAGACCGGTGAGACAAAATCCGCGTTCCTCAACATCACTGCCGATACCGAGACCATGAAGAAACGGGCCGACCTGCTTGCGGAGAACGGCTGGAACTACGCGATGATCGATGTCGTCGTCGCCGGGACAGCGAGCGTCATGACGATGCGGGACTACTGTTCCGACCTCGGCCTCGCCATCCACGCCCACCGGGCGATGCACGCCACCTTCGACCGAAACAAAAAGCACGGTCTCACCATGCAGTTCCTCGCAAAGATCATGCGGCTCATCGGCGTCTCCCAGATCCACACCGGCACCGCGATCGGGAAACTCGTCGGGACAAAGAAAGAGGCGCTCGTCCTTGCAGATATCCTGCGGGAGAAGAAAACAGCGGCCGTCGACAACATGGCACTCGCACAGGACTGGGGAAAGATCAAGAGCGCCTTCCCCGTAACTTCCGGAGGTCTCCACCCCGGCCTTGTGCCACCGGTGCTCGACATCTACGGCACCGAATGTGTCCTGCTCGTCAGCGGCGGAATCCACGGCCACCCGAAGGGAACCCGGGCCGGGGCGATGGCGACCATGCAGGCGATCGAAGCGTGGTGTGAGGGTATAACGCTCGATGAGAAGGCAAAGAAGGCAAAAGAACTTGCCGGGGCGCTCAAGAAATGGGGATACTATAAACCCAAGTGATCCAAGGGATTTTCATAAAAAATACCTTTTTTCCTGAAAATTTCAGATTCTTTGATCAAGCCGCCCGCAGCGTTGGTCACCGGTCCCGTACTATTACCCTGCGAGATCCCATCGCTCTTCCAGGATAGGTTCCCCCATTCGGTAGTGATGCGGGTATCCGTTATCCGGAACCCGCTGGTGGATACCGCGGCAGAACCCGGCGCTGTTCCGGGAATATGATTAACCGGAACCGGGAGGATCCGGAGATATGTCGGGACGGGAGGGAGATTGAAATCCGGTTGAGGCCGGCAGAGTGTCAGCGTACGGGCTGTAGTGTCAAATAAAAAATAAAAATTTTTAATTCCTCATTCTCTTTTCAGGTCATGACAGGATCCGGAAAAAAGATTATAATTATCCTTACATCTTCTCAAGCCAGTCCCATGCCTGCTCGATTCTCCCGACTTTGAAGAACTGTATCCTGGTTCCCGAAAAGATCCCGGTGATTTTTACCATCCACGTCATCCACTCGTCCCATGAATCGTCGGCGATGATGGCCATGCGTTCGACCTTTGCAAACTGCGGCATGTTCGCGAATTCCTCCCACGCACCGCCAGCAGTCCAGCCGCCAAAGTATTCGACCTGGATGAGGAGCCGGATCTTCTTGTACTGCTCAAGGGATCTCTCGATCTCCGGAAGAAAATTGCTGGTGTAGTCCTCGTCGGTAAGCTTCCCATAGAGGCGGAACCAGAGTATGTTCCCCCGTGCTGCTTTCTTTTCTATCATAGGCTCCTCCTTACGCTCCCGGTATCTTAACATTTTCGCCCGTTCCCGCAGTTTTTAGCACAACGTGTAAATATCATCCGGAGATATTACCACGCAACCGTCAGGGATTATTGAACACGCAGCCGGAGATCAGCAGGAAAACTGCGGGCGGCGACGAAAAACAGAGGAGACCCAAAGACCATGGAACCCCCGGCACGTATCGGCAACAAACAGGTAGCGGCGATACTGTACGATGTCGCCGACCTGCTCGAAACCGAAGGGGTAAAATTCAAACCGATCGCTTATCGCCGGGCGGCCCATGTCATCGAGACCCTTTCCGAGGAGGTCGCGGATCTCAATACCGCCGGGAAACTCGAAGAGATCCCGGGCGTGGGAAGCCATATCGCGAACAAGATCCGGGAGATTCTCACAACGGGGAAGCTTGAGTATTACGACCGGCTGAAGTCGGAGATCCCCCGGGGGTCCTTGAACTCGCGGAACTCGGGGGGATCGGGCCGAAGAAAGCAAAGCTGCTCTCCGAAAAACTGGGGATCACGAGTGTCGGCGACCTCGAAAAAGCCGCAAACGCCGGGAAGATCCGGGATCTCAAGGGGTTTGGCGAGAAGACCGAGAAGAATATCCTGATCGCTATCCAGGCAAAAAAAGGGACGGCCAGACGTTTCCTCCTCGGGGATATTCTCCCGGTAGCCGAGGGAATACAAAAACAACTTGCGGCTCTCCCGGCAACACACCAGATCAGCCTCGCGGGCTCTATCCGCCGCATGAAAGAGACGATTGGTGACGTCGACATCCTCGCGACCTCGTCCGAGCCGGAGACGATCATGACCGCATTCTGCACGCTCACACAAGTCGACCGGTCCTCGGGAAAGGGCCGACCAAGAGTTCCGTGGTTCTGAAGAACGGCGTGCAGGTCGACCTGCGGGTTGTCGGCGAAGACCAGTTCTGGACCGCACTCAATTATTTCACCGGATCAAAGGAGCACAACATCGCGATGAGGCGACGGGCGATCGAACGCAACTGGAGGCTCAACGAGTACGGGCTCACCGACCTCTCAAACTGGGGGAAATTTCCCGTGAAGAGCGAGGAGGAACTCTACCGGATGCTCGACCTTCAGTATATCGAACCCGAACTCCGGGAGAACCGGGGCGAGATCGATGCGGCGGCAAACGGGGGCCTGCCGGCGATCATCCCCTACGATGCAGTAAAAGGGGATCTCCACGTCCATTCAACCGGAAGCGACGGGAAACACTCGATCCGGGAGATGGCTAAAGCGGCAAAGGCGCTCGGGTACGAGTATATTGCGGTGTGCGACCATGCACAAAGCCCGCAGATCACCCGCGGGCTGACGGAAGAGGGGATAACAAAACAGGCTGCGGAGATCGAGCAGGCGAACCGCGGACTGGAAGGGATAGTCGTGCTCTCAGGGATCGAGTGCAATATCACTGCCGATGGCACGCTCGACGTCAGCAGCAAAATCCTCGGCGACCTTGACCTCGTCCTTGCCAGTGTCCATTCCGGGCTGGAAATGCCCGGGAAGGAGATGACAAAGCGGGTTCTTGCTGCACTCCACAACGACGAGCTGGATATCCTCGGGCACCCGACCGGCGGATCCTCATGCAGCGGGACCCCGTGGATATGGACCTCGCAGCGGTTTTTGACGTGGCAGCAGAACTTCATGTCTTTCCGGAGATTAACGCCTACCCGAGCCGGCTCGACCTTTCCGATCTCGACTGCATGAAGGGACGGGAACACGGGGTCCGTTTCTCGCTTGGCTCGGATGCCCATTCCCGGGAAAATCTCGCGTCAATGGAACTCGGCGTCGCGACTGCAAGGCGGGGCTGGCTCGAAGCCGGGGATATCATCAACACGCTTTCGCTAAAGGACCTCCCGGACGGCGCTGGGATCGTAATAGAAAGATTTTCATTTTTTTTAATTCGGAAATTGGAGTAACCAAATTGTGGGAATTTTCTTCCCACACGATATTGATGAGATTTCTTCAGACCAATTACCGCACAGGTTTCGGGATAGGTCGGAGAATCCGGATAACAACGTGACGTCGGGGTGAGGGTCGACAGACCCCGAACGCCCGACCCTCGCTCGTTATTAAAAAAATGTTTTATTCGAGAGCTTAATTTCCAAAAATTCGGTAAAATGAAAGAAAGTGTGCCGGGATATTTAAAATCCGGATTACCTTCCGGTTACTTTTCCTTATCGAGGATCGAATCCTGCACATTCTCTTCCCGGACAAACCCTTCCGTGAGTTTGCGCTGCATCTCTTTCCGGGCCGAATGTCTTTTTATCTCCCCGACTACCGTATAAAAATTGATCCCGACGATTATAATCACGAGGAGGAGGCTCACCCAGAGCATCACCCCGGAAGCCGAGAGAAATGCGGCCCACAACAGGACGACGAATGAGATCAGGTAAAAGATGATCCACGACCGCATGCCCGGCATGTCCATACATCATCATATACCGGGGCCGCATAATAAATTTTTTAGCCGTAACTCCCAGAATATTGGTTTTTTGCAAACTTTCCCGGGAATTGCAGGAGCGTTTTAATTTTTTTGGCGTTGGGGAACCAGATCCAGACGGCATCGCATCACACGCCCGGGAATCACCACGGTTTTTATGTGAGGTGCCATAACTAGTAGTGTGAAATCCGGGGATATCCTGACGGTTATCAGCGCTATCGCAATCGTTGTCGTGGTTGCCCTGATAGCAAACCCCCAGTACCTGGCAGGAATACTCCCGGTAAATCCCCCAACCCCATCCCCAACACCGTTCCCGACGGTTCCCGCGCCCACACCGGCAGTCGCGACTCCTGTCCAGACCCGGATACCAGCAGGCGTCACCGGTTCCCACGATTGCCCCTCCGTACCGGATTTTCTATTCAGATAAACCGCTCTCGTACCCGGTGTTTACCCTCCCGGAAGATATGCAGTCCTTCGGGGCTTCCGACATCCCGTTGAGAACGACCGAACTCGTTACGTTTGCCTTTGCCGAGGATACCCGCGGTGGCCTGACGCAGACGTTTACGGTCCCGTACCCGGTCTGGGTCATCAATACGACCGTCATTTCAAATGTCACTCCCCAGTACGGCAGTTTCCGGATGGTGCTCTGCTATGCGAGCAACGGGAAAGTCATCGAAGGAGAAGAGATCCTCAACCGCGGGACGCATACCACGTGGTCCAGGTTTCAAATACGCCGATGTACATGATTATCAGCACCGCGTATATCGACCGGTACCGGATCGAACTGCAGACCCCCCGGTCCTATTACGACCAGTTCAGGCCACGGTGATTAAGTAAAATCCCGTGCAGAAAAAACACGGAAAAAAGATTACAGACTTTCTATCGTGACCCAGACCGGTCACCGGCTTTTAAGACATGCCCCTTGGGAATATCGATATTAAACCAGAGGGCGTTCGGGTTTTCCTGGGTAGGGTCCTGCGACATCAGGCAGTCTTTGTAATCATTAATGTCCGCGACGAATTCGATCTCGGATTCGATCTCAAGAATTTTTGTCATAATAAAAAGAAGAAAGGAAGAGATTAGATAGCTCTCGGCGTGACCATCCACGTCGTACTGTTCGAATAACTCCAGCGGATAATATCCAGTTCCTTGCAGATATCCGCAAGGATAGCCATATTGGTGCCTACCTCTTTTGGCGACAGGCCAAGGTCTTTTGCGATGTACTTTGATTTGAAGTAGTGCTTGCCCTTCGTCAGGCCACCGTTGAGGTACTGGACTATTTTGTGCTGGGTTTCGTTGTACGTCTCACGAAGTTTTTTGGTTGTTGACATGTCATGCCTCAGCATTAAGAATTGATATAAGTCATCATCTATATATAAATATCCACCTGTTCAGGCAATATTTACGCCGTTTTTCGCAACCCGGTCGATATTCTGACCAGAAAGCATATAATGGGCGCGTTGTTTCGTTCGAATGGTGCTTCCCGCGCAGATCTGACGTTGAACGGAGTTCCGGGTATTATGCATCGGATTCCCGGACAAAAAAATTACGAATTGATTTTTTCCGGGTTTTTAGCTTTGTTTCTGTACCTGGGCATCGGCAATTTTGTCAATGAGGGCTTCGAGAACAACGGTCCGCATCCCCTCGACGAACTTGATGCTGCCGACCACGAGGTGGCCGCCGCCGCTGACGCCGCCGCCCGTGATCTCCGTGCGGAGTTCGCGGACCATGCGCGGGATGTTCATCAGGACGCCCGCGGGACCGGAGCACGGCGAAGTCGGGACCGAACCCGATCGTGACCACGGCCGCCCCGGGGTTGGCCCGGCAGAGCCGGTCGTGGACCTCGCCCGAGGTCTTGCCCGGCGGCGGGAACGTGAACTTGTGGGCGTGGATCTCCACGTCGAGCAGGAAGAGGCGGGCGCCGTTCTCGAGCACGCGCTCCTGCACGTGGGGCATGGTCGCCTCCATCTGGTCCGCGATCATCGCGTTCGCGCCGTCCACGAGGAGGCCGACGAACTGCTCGTGCCGCTCGTGGTCGGCGCCGAGGTCGAGGATCTCCTTGACGATCTCGCGCCCGTCGTTGAACCGGAGCCAGAACTGCTCGTAGTCGAGGGCGAGGGCCATGGCCTTGCACTCGTCCTCGGTGTACCGGTCGGCCACGAGGTCGAGGTACCGCTGCCGCTCGGGCGCCTCGGACCGGTCGCCGACGCCCGCGACGGCCGGCAGGTGCCGGATGGCGTCCTCGACGGCGGGGTTGATCAGCCGGGCGATCTCGGTCCCGAGCATGCCCGCGGTGATCCCGTAGTCGCCGCCGACGTGGTACGGGTTGACGTGGGCCTCGAGGTACTGGTCGATCAGCGCGTCGGGGTGGTGGTGGTCGACCACGACGAAGTCGAGCCCGAAGACCCTTGCGCCAGCTTCATGGCCGGCTCGTCCTCCTCGGTCGAGCCGTTGTCGGTCAGGAGGACCAGGGGCATCTTCTGGCCGTACCGGGCCAGGTCCTTGGTCGCGAAGTCGAGGTCGCGGGTGATGTCCTCGATCTCGTAGAACGGGGCCTTGGACGGCGCAGCGCTTGAAGAGGAAGTAGTCGGCGTCGAAGTCCCCGCCCGACTCGCGGATCAGGGAGACCACGGCCTGCTCGATCGCGACGGCCGAGCAGATGCCGTCCGCGTCCGCGTGGTGGCGGAGCAGGATCGGCTGGGAGACGAAGACCGCCTTCCGGATCGCCTTCGCGACCTCGCGCATCTGCGGCCGGAGCAGGGTCATGACCTCGCTCTCGACGAGCAGCGGGGATCTCGGCGGGCTCGGCCCGGCGCTCGAGGGCCTCCTCGATCCGGGCCCTGACCTCGTCGGCCTCGGCCCCGGAGAGGACCGTGAGCGACCCGACCTCGATCTGGACCTGGGAGTTGCGCTGCATCACCTGGCCGTAGACGCTGGACGATGTCGCCGAGGTTCGCCTCGGGGTAGGCCCGGACGCCGGCCTCGACGAAGGCGGCCGCGTTCTCGGTCCCGGACTCGTCGACGAGCGTGAAGATGGTCGGGCCGCTGGTCTGCTTGACCTGGGCGATCTCGCCCACGACCGTGACGGTCCGTCCGATGCGGTTTGCAAGGTCGGCGATCTTGGACGATGGTGACTTTCGGTCAAGGTTCTGGACCTGGTAGACGCAGGATCACCTCCTCGAGGTCGATGTTGCCGTTCGGCCGGATCTGCTTGACGCGGACCAGGATCTAGTCGCGCTCCTTGTGGTCTGCTCCTGACGTTGGACTTGTGGACGAGCCCCTTGATCCGGTCGGTGATCTGGACGAAGGTGCCGAAGGTGGCGAACCCCTGCACTTTACCCTGGTAGATCTTCCCTTCTTCGATATCGGAAAGATCGCAACCGGGACCGAGCCGGTAGACGATACATCATTTTCTTCCATTTTTTTCTCCACACACAGCGAGCGGTATTGTCTCTCTTGTTGACGTATTTTTTCACAACGTTTGCGAGGACTTTGTAAATGCTGAGTGATAGTCATTGGGGTTTCCGGTGTTTAAGAAGATTGGTCAGAACATCGCACGGGAGAGAGAATTATCGGTTTCAAAAGAAAAACGATGGATCACGGTTCACCGTTGTGTAGACGACCCGATGTACTACAAGAGCATTCACTTTCACCCTCCGCCCGCACTTGGTTCATATGGTCAGGTGTTCCGGATAGTGTATGGATAACCTCTACACGAGTTGTCGCGTCACCTGCCACCGGTGCACGCATGAATGGACGTACATGGGAACCCGGCTCGCGAGCCTTCTCCGGTCCCGGAAACCCGTCCGTGTCCAGTGCCCCCGCTGCCAGTGCAAAGTAGCGATGGAGGCGGCAAATGCTGTGTAAGGCGGTATCGCACAACGCGACGGGATCCCTGCCCGGGTGCGATTATGAGAAACTCCGGAAGATCCGGGATAAGATCCGGATCGTCTTCGGCAGTGAGTGTGCCATGGACGACTACCTGCTGTCGAAAAGGTACACCCTGGCCGAAGACGGGGATCTTGTTATGATCCTTTAAGTGCGGCAAACCGAACCGGAATGTTTCCTGCACGAAAAAAAGAACTGCCGGGGTTTCCGGCAAAAATTTCTCTAATTTATTTCTTCCTGTACGCCTTTCCGACCGAGAAGGCTTTCCCGGCACTCTTCCCGACCTTAAAGTATTCCATCTGGGCGTACACGATGGGATCGATCTTCAGCCATATCCGGTTTACCATCGGTTGCACATGCCTTGTCCACGTGGATCTCGATGACTTCCCCGATACAGAGCACATGGCTCCCGCAGTCGACGGTCTTGAAGAGCCGGCACTCGATGTTGACCGGGCATTCTTCAGCCATCGGGGCACTCTTGAGCTTGCCGTAGAACGATGAGTAAATCCCGGACTTATCTTCATGTGCCCCGGATACGAGACCGCAGTGATCGGCCGCGACAACATCCTTTGCGGAGGGAACATTCAGGCTGAACGTCTTGTTCTCATCGATTCCCTTCAGGGTGTGCCGGACGTGGTTGATCGCGACGCAGACCATCGGTGGGGCCATGCAGGCAACGGTCGCCCAAGCGGCGGTCATGTAGTTTGCTTTTCCCTTAACGTTTGCTCCCACGAGGACAGTGGGCATTACGCTCATATACGGCATCGGGCCGACGGTGATCCTATCCATATGATTTTTCTCCGGGGAAATGTGGGAGAGGCGGGATTTAAACATATTGCAGGAGTGGGTCCGGAAGGACTACGGTTTGGCTGGATTGATCGTTGACAATCCCCTTCGAAGTTTTAATCCATCACGGTTTAGCGGGAGGGACCGTGGAATAAGATTGGCCTGATTTCTTTCAAAAAGGATTGTTGAATTCCCTGATTATTACCCTTAAAAATGGGAAAAACCCCCGACGGGGAAATAAAATGAGATCTATTGTTTTTGGACCCTGACTTCAATAATATATGATTTCAGATGTCGTGCCGTAATGTCGAAGATATATGCCTTGTTCCCCTGGAAGAATTTCTTTGACCAGGGGCGGGGATCTCCGGATCGCTGCCAGAGGTTGACATCGAGTCCGCCGGGGGGCTCGACCGTCTCGATCTCATCCCCGCTTACCGCATCACGGACGATTACGGCCAGTGAAGGGAATACTGCCGAGTTGGTACCGGTAGCAGAATGCGAGTCCTGTCCTCCGGTGACGAGGGGCTCTGCGGTATACCACATCTCCCAGTACCCATTCGGAACCGTGACATTTACCGATTGCGTTCCGGACATCCCGGTTATAGTTTTAATCGTCTCAAGGTTCGGACGATCCCCCAGCGGATCGGGAGTGGGTTTTGGGGTAGGGGTCGGGGTTGGTGTTGCCGTAGTTGTTTGAGCCATGGTTGTCGGGGTCGGGGTGAGTGTCGGCAGGGTCGTCTGGACAGCCGTTTCTTTTTCGGAATCCGAACAACCGGCAAAGAAGACCAAAACGAGCAGGACAATTCCTAAAACAGGAATAAAATATCGCATAATTTTCTTATTTGGGTTGTTGGCGCTAATAAATCATTTCGATAAATGTTGATTAGCGGAATGGAACGATCAATGGCAGCAAATTTCTGAATGTGGTGGGGGTGCCTAATCGTTCGTAAAAAATTTCCGGATGGAAAATAATCAGGTATTTTTGGCTATCCGGACTCCAAACCCACCACCACATCAAATCTGAAAGGGAATGTATCAAATTTCGGTAGTGAGATCATATCTACACGAAAAAGATCCTTGAAAATTCGTATACGACAGTTTATATTTAACAAGCTCAATCTGACTTTTATCATCAGAATTGTATGATGGATCGGGAAAGGATGGTTGAGGAAATGAAAAGCTGTTCGTTGTTGGATTTGTTATTGCATTCTTGTTCGTCGTAATGCCTGCGATGGCAACCCCGGTAGTGGATTACGCGGCTCCACTTTACGCCGGTCAAAACACCTTTGTTGGAAGTGTCGTCGTATTGCACGATGATCATAATCTTCGGGTAGTATATGGGATTTTCTCGTCCGGCTGGAAAATACACGAATCACAGGTTGCTGTCGGAACAAGCCTGGCAGACATTCCCCAGAAAAACGGTAATCCCATTCCCGGGAAGTTTGCATATTCCCAATTGCACGATCCTCCGGTAAAATTGGTTATCTATGATATTCCCCTGCCAGGATCCTCGCCAGTCTATGTTGCAGCACATGCGGAAGTAGTGCACGAAACCGGCGGAGTAACCGACAGGGTCGAGGGTGCATGGGCTGGTTCTCAGGCAGGTACAGAATCCTTCCCCGGGAAAAATTGGGCAACCTACTTCACGTTTACCCCGATAGACAATACAATACATTTTTAAAAAGATCGCTTCCGGGCTCAAAATCACAATCTGGTCCTCTGGCTTTAACCATTCAAACCATCTGTGCTCCGTGAGACGATACACTGACACACGAGGAAATGATTCCTGACCCGGGAACTGCCAGATAACGAGTTCTCAAGGCCGAAAAAACGTTTAGTTATTGACTCCGGATTTCTGGCAAATAAATACAAGCTATTTCTGGTAACCAGACATACAAAAAATAGTAAAAATGGACCGGCTTAAAAGTCCGTCATAATCCTGAACTGGTCGTTCTCTTCCCGGTTCAGCTGGTCGAGGAACTCTTCGGCTCCCTAGTTCCTGACATCGTTGCTTGCCGGATTGCGCGACCGACAACGAGAAAATCAACACCTACCTGAACGCATTCCGTCGAACGGCGATGTCTGGCTCAAAAAAGTTATTGAAGATTATTTTCTCTCGATCCCCGTGACCTTGATCGTAAACGTAAGGTTCTGGCCGGCGAGCGGATCGTTTGCATCCCAGGTTACCGTATCCGGCGTCACGTTGAGGATTTTTACGACGCTGTAGGAGCTGTCAGTCTTGTTGGTTATGGTGACGTACGTCCCGACGGTGAACGATTCATTTTCGAGCGGGCCCATCAGGGGAATGAGGTGGACAAGCTCGTCCTTGTGGGGGCCGTATGCCTTGGCGAACGGTATTGTCACCGTCTTTGTTTCGTTGACTGCCATCCCGGTTACCGCTTCCTGGAAGCCTTCGATAACACTCGAATTGCCAAGGGTGAATGTGACGGGTGTGCTGTTTACATTCGTATCGAATACGACGCCGTTATCCGTCATTCCCGTATACACAACCGAAACGGTGTCGCCGGGTTGTGCAGTGATGTGGCGAGCTATGATGGTCGGAACAGCGGTTTCGTTCGGTTGGGAAATGGTCGTATTGGTTCCTGTATTCACACATCCGGAAAACATAGTAAAACCGATAACCAGGATCCCGAGGAGACAAATTATTGCCGGGTAATTTTTCATGGCTTTTCCTTTCTAAAAACAACGATGATATTCACAAAAAAGGTATTCGCTGACGGGTTTAGAAATCCGTCATGATCCTGAACTGGTCGATCTCTTCCCGGTTCAGCTGGTCGAGGAACTCTTCTGCAGCGTGGCCAATGTCCTTGCTCGCGGTGATTGCACGACCGACGACGAGGATATCGGCGCCTGCCTTGAGGGCGTCCTTCACGACGTCGACACGGATGCCGCCTGCGGTTGCAACGAGCAGTTTTCCGCCTGCTGCCTTCTTGATCGCGGGGATGTCTCCCCATGCGTGGGCGGTCTCTTCGGTGTCGATGGCACGGTGGAGTTCTACGATGTCCGGCTTGACTTTGAGCTTCTCGATGAGCTTCGCCGGGCTCTGGACGTTCAGCATATCAACGATGGAGTAGATGCCGACCTTGCGGGCTTCGGCACACGCCTTCTCGATGGTTGAGGTCGGGGCGAGACCGGAGACGACGACTGCATCGGCGGTTGCATCGGCTGCCATCCGCGCTTCGAGGTTGCCGGTGTCGAGGATCTTCATGTCCGCAATGATGAACGCGTTCGGGCGGAGCTTGCGGATCTCGCCGATGACGCCGAGGCCGAACTTCTTGATGAGCGGGGTTCCTGCCTCGATGATCACGTGGTCGTTCTCGGGGACGCCCTTCAAGACCTGGGCAACCTTGCCCATGTCCACGAGGTCCATTGCGACCTGTAGGTACGGCGGGTCCCAGAGTCTCTGGACCTTGAATCCCATGATGCCGTGGGCTGCACGGTCTTTCTCGTACACGAGCGTCTTTGTGTCCGGGAACTTGTCGAGTGCACGGTGGAGAGCAAGCTTGGTTGCGCCGTAGTTGTACCGGTAGATCCGGTTGTAGTCCTTTGCGTCCGGGTGGACGAATGCCGACACGAGGATGACCGTCGCTTCGATATCGATCCCCGCGAACACGTTCTCTTCAACACAGTCTGCAACCGCCTTTGCGACCGCTGCCTGCACCGGGCCGAACATCTCGTTGACCTGTGCCATGTCCTTCAGCGTGACCTTCGGGATGACGACCGTCGCCGGCTTGGTCAGCAGGTTCGGGCGCACCACTGCGAGGAGGGGTGTGTGCCCGACTGACAGCTGTGAGATCGCGTTTGCAAAGGCTGAGCCTATCGGGCCTTCCTTATCCCCCATGAGCAGATCGATGTGCGCCAGTTCTGCGCCATCGCCAACAAGTGCTTCTCCGATTAAATACATGGAACTCTCCGTTATCCTGTTATTATGTGGGCGCCATGTATGATAAATTTACTAAACAACAATCCGGAAACATAATGACAAAACCAATAAAATTCTAAACTCTCTTCGAATCGTTCAATAAAACACCATTGTACAGGAAGTGATTATCGGGATTCGTCCGAACCTCCCGGGTTTTCTGTCAGGCATTTCTACGAATATTCATCGCACGGTTCGCTCAATTTTTTGTTTCGCCATTAGATGCATTAAAAAAATATATCAGATACCTATAAAAAATAAGTCTCCTATGAAATTCTGCCCTCACTGCGGCAAACAACTCCAGTTCGAAAACGCCGAGATATGTCCGGCGTGCGGATGCCGGGTCGAGGTGCCCCGGGCTGCAACGGTACACAGCTTCAATCTCGTTATCGCTATCGTTTTAATCGCAATTCTCGGGGTTCTCTGTCTTATTGCAGTCAGCGTTTTGTTTTCCCCACCGGCGTCTGCAGAAAAAACCATCGCCAGCAACGCACAGGATTCTTCAGGACTGTCTTCCGGGGACTCATCCTTCACCGTTACATGGAATGCGATGGAAGATTGGGACTCCTGGGAACACACGGCATCCTGGTCCGGAAAGATGGTCGGATCGTTACCGAGCACGGACCCGGATTATTGCCGGCCACGGGGAATACGGGGCGGATGTGAACCTCCTTGCGGGGTCCACCGAATCATCAGTCTGGCGCACATTCACCGATCATTCCGGCGATGGGTGGAACACCCTGACACTCGCGGGAAAATTGTCAGCTTCCGACGTATCTTATGGGAGATGGCTGAAAATTGAAGTGAATGACAGGGACGTATTCCAGGGAGACGCGACACAGGTTCCTCCGGGCAATGGAGAGGTTTTTGTCATTCCGGTCCATTTCCCCCAGGCAAAGACGCTTACAGTAAAAATCTCGAACGGGCAAACCCCGGCCTGGGGCCCGTTCTTCACCATGGAATATTATTCCCTGCGGTTAAGCAGGGAGAATGGCATTTAGTGCCCCAAAAGGAATTCCCGATTCCACCCCGGATTTTGAGTTAGATGATGGCAGGAGACCTGGAAAACAATGCCGGGCAGAGTCGCCGTTCCTTGCCTGACTGCACCCCGCGCACGTCATACCAGCAGCTTCCCTGACGATACGTGGACTGCATGTCCCGCGAGGAGAATCCTGTCCCCGAGAAGGGTGACCCGCACGGTCCCGCCCCGGGCCGAGCACTGGAACCCGTTCATCTCGATCTTCTTGAGTTTCTCTCCCCAGTACGGCCCGAGGCAGCAATGAGCCGAGCCGGTAACCGGATCTTCCGGAACGCCAACCGAGGGGGCAAAGAACCGGGATACGAAATCGAAATGCGGAAGATCGGAGACCGCGGTGATGATGATCCCCCGCGTCGGGATCGCCGCAAGTGCAGCCATGTCGGGCTCAAGGGTGCAGACATCGGTCGCGGAAGGGAGCTCGGCAAGGATATCGAACCGGTTTCGACCAACAAAGATTGGAGAGACGCCAAGCGCCCGGTCAAGCCCGGGTACCGTTGCCGGGGCGGTGACCGGCTCGGCAGGAAAATCAAGGGTGATCCACTCCCCGTCCCTGCTGGCTTTCAGTGCTCCCGACTTCGTCTCAAACTCGATCGCCGATCCTGTTTCCACATGACCTGCCGTCCACAGGATAAATGCTGCAGCAAGCGTCGCATGACCGCAGAGCTCGACCTCCCGTTCAGGAGTAAACCATCGAAGGTTCCAGCCTTTATCAGTCAGGTGAAGGAACGCGGTCTCGGAATGCTTCATCTCCCCGGCGACCTGCTGCATCCAGGCTGGGATCCCCGGCCCCTCCATGATACAGACAGCCGCGGTGTTTCCCCGGAACGGGGCACCGGTAAAAGCATCAACCAGATGGAGCTCGTTACTCATGAGAGGAGGATAGTGTTTCAGACTCTTATAGATATTCGGGCACCGTGGACGGGGCGGACTTTCCGGTAACCATTTTTATTGTCAGGAATTTATTTAAAACGGCTACACTGATAGAAGATTGAGGAACTAAAAGTGTTCAAAAAACCCGGCCGCAGTGCTATAATCGGCCCGGGATTTCTGTTCGGTTTCATCATCTGGGCGGTTATGTCCGGCAGCGATGCTTTCCTTACATCGACCGGCAACGTGGGTTTGCGATCCACCCTGTTTTTATTTATGGTAATTTTCGTCGCCCCGGTCCTATTGATTATTACGGGGATCGTTTCAGAAACAATCCGTCGCAGGGAGAATCGTTCCGGTTTTACCCTGCAGATCCCCTATCTTGCCGGCTTCCTAGCCGTTCTGGTTACGGGCTTCCTGTACCTCATAAAGAGTTCGGCAGACCAGTATCTCCCGATGATTGAACCCGGACTTGTGCCCCGTCTTGGTTTTATGACGGGAACGGTGATTATGACCATGCCCTTTGTGCTCATGATCGCTGCGATTTTTGCGCTGCTCTCACTGGCAGGAGGGTATGGGATACACTGCATCCACGAGAAAACCGGGGATCAGGAAGAAAAAAACCGTTTTTAGAAAATGTGGGGTTGGTGAGATTTGAACTCACGATCGACGGGTCTCTCCGACATGCATCAGTGCTCCAACGGGTCATCATCCAATTACAGTCAGTAGACCCATTGTTCATCATCTGCGAGCACGAGAACGCAAAGACCGCTGGAGCCCGTCGCCATTCCGGGCTAGGCCACAACCCCGTGCATGTCCGCACCGGGAATTTCCCGCTATGCCGACCTAGTAAAATCGCAGTGTACAAACTTAAGAGTTTTGTTATCCGGGGTTTCGGATGCACTTGCTGGACTGATACACAGAGTACCAGCCAAGAGTAAACAAAATCGCAGCCGTTCTTAAAAATATCCTCAAGCAAACTCTTCGAGAAAGAGAAATTTGATTCTTTAACGTTCTCTAAAATGTTACCGTTTTTAATAAGATGATGGGGGTTGAGACCCCCATACCCCAATGTGCGATGAACGCCGCCGCCCCCGAAGGGACGCCCCCCGCGGCGGATCCAATAAAACCAATAAAAATTGAAGGGAAAACAACGTGGCCCCGCCGTGCCTCGGAGAGGCCCTGAGGCGGGGGATCCTCATACCTTCGAAAGATAGAACAGAAAATTTCTGGAGGAACCCGATCGGTAAAATCAAAAAAAGTAATTCAGAAAATTCCTTATTTTCCGCATTATGTATCAAAGGTTGGCTCAGGAAAATTCGAACATTTTAATTCATGGCCAGGAATCTTCTCGTTAATGTCGACACTTAACTCCATCTTTACGCCGGTAAAATCCGAAGTGCACCACTTTATTCCTTCAACTGCACCACGTTTGGTACAAATCATTATCCATATATTGTAGGGTGCCTCATCTTTATCCAATGGTCGAGGGCAGTTATACCTGTGGAACGTCGGCAGTTCCCCTCCTGGGAATGACGATCGGGGAAATGGTCGACAGTATCGCTTCGAAATACCCGGATAGCGAAGCGATCGTATCGGTGCACCAGAATTACCGGCTTACCTACCGGCAATTCCTTGAAGAGGTAAACCGGGTCGCCCGGGCGCTCATGGGGCTCGGGGTCGAAAAAGGCGACCGGGTCGGGATATGGGCAATGAACCACGCCGAGTGGGTTATCGTCCAGTTCGCGACTTCCAAGATCGGCGCAATCATGGTGAACATCAACCCGGCGTACCGGACGTACGAGCTCGAGTACGTGCTTAAGCAGTCCGAGATCTCGACCCTGATCGTGCAGGGGCGGTTCAAGACCTCGGACTACGTGGGAATGTTCTACGAGGCCTGCCCCGAAGCCTATGAAGCAAAACCCGGGAGGATCTAAGCGAGAAGTTCCCCTTTTTGAAAAATGCAATCTTCATGGGAAACATTCCCTACAACGGCATGTTCAACTGGGATGATTTCCTCGCAAAAGCCGACGAGATCACCATGGACGAGCTGATAGATCGGGGCGATGGGCTTACGTTTGACGACCCGATCAATATCCAGTACACGAGCGGCACGACGGGGTTCCCAAAAGGCGTAGTATTAACGCACCACAATGTCCTCAACAACGGGTACATCATCGGCGAGGGCATGGGCTTTACGGAAAAAGACCGGCTCTGTATCCCGGTCCCCTTCTACCACTGCTTCGGCATGGTTCTCAGTAACCTCGCCTCCGTTACCCATGGGACGGCGATGGTCCTGCCCTCACCGACCTTCGATGCCGAGGAAGTCTTAAAGACCATCGAGAAGGAGCACTGCACTGCCGTCCACGGTGTCCCGACAATGTTCATTGCCGAACTCACCCACCCGAACTTCGCAAAGTACGACCTTCGTTCCCTGCGGACCGGCATCATGGCCGGTTCCCCCTGCCCCATCGAAGTGATGCGGGAGGTGAACCAGAAGATGCACATGAGCGAGATTGTGATCGTCTACGGCCAGACCGAGACGAGCCCCGGTGTCACGATGACGACCACAAAAGACCCGGTCGAGCGCCGGGTCACGACCGTGGGCCGGGCATTCCCGCACACCGAACTGAAGGTTGTCGACCCCGCTTCCGGTAAAATAGTGCCGACCGGCGAGATTGGCGAGATCTGCGCTCGCGGCTACTGCGTCATGAAGTGTTATTACAACAATCCCTCGGCAACCCACGCAACCCTCGACAAAGACCACTGGAACCATACCGGCGACCTCGGCACTCTCGACGAAGAAGGTTATTTCAAGATTGTCGGGCGCTTGAAAGACATGGTGATCCGCGGGGGCGAGAACATCTACCCCCGGGAGATCGAGGAATACCTCCACCACCACGAAAAGATCTTTGATGTCTACGTGGTCGGTGTCCCGGACACAAAGTATGGCGAGGAACTCTGCGCCTGGGTGAAGCTGAAACAGGGCCAGACCATGACCGAGCAGGAGGTCAAGGATTATTGCAAGGGGAAGATCGCCCATTACAAGATTCCCCGGTATGTCATGTTCGTGGATGAGTTCCCGATTACTATCTCCGGTAAGATCCAGAAGTTCAAGATGCGGGAAGCGTCTATCAAGGTTCTCGGCCTTGAAGAGGCATCAAAAGTAGAGACCGCGTAATCGTTTCACGAGGGCAATAATTTTATTTTTTTTGCTCTGGAGAAACGGGGACGAACACTGTATGTTCGCGCCCAAATCGTGATACTCGGCGAATATTTTCAACCGAATTGATCCCGCCGCGGGGCGCCCTTCGGGGCGGCGGGCGTTCATCGCAATCGGGGGTATGGGGGTCTTAACCCCCATAATTCGATCCCTGATGTTTACTGATTTACTATGACAATGGAACTCCTTTTTTTCGCCGATTATCAAATTTTCTGCGGTGCATTTTTTTTTAACACAGACGTTCTTTTCCGCATCATTCCTGTCAATGATTCTTTGCGCCGGCTATCGTCTGGATTAGGATCTGTTCTGAGGCATCCGGATCAGGTATTCCATAGAGGCAATCGGCGGGGCCGGAAGAGCCTGCCGGATTACCGAACGTATCCCGGATCCCTGCTCCTCCCATTACTCCCCTGCCTCCATGGACGGTCCCATGATCCCACCCGGTCACACTTCGCGGGATGACTGTTCCAAAATTGAACCACCTTCCGAGCATTCCCTGGTCGCTCTCGACCCGGCCGATCATCTGTACCGGGATCATCTGCTCGCGGCGTCCCCAGAGTCCGCTGGTGAGAAAAACGCCGGATTCCGTTATCGTATAGCTGATTGACCGGCGGTACTTTTCCACACCGGCAATGACGAGGATGGTTGCGAGAAGCGAAAATGGCTGTACAAGATAGGCAGTCCACTGCAAAAAGCGCAACAACTGGCTGGTGTCTGGCGCCGTGCCGGGTGCAGCAAACGTTAAAACAAATCCGACAGCGATGCTGGATGCAAATGCTATCAGCGTGCTGGTCCACGCTTCGGTAAGTCTCAGTTCATACCCGATGCTTGCAACGAGGATGAAGAGGAAAACCGGGGCTACCAGGAAAACGGTTATCAGGGAAAGATCGCTCGTGCCCGGCATTATTGTTGCAAGAGTTCCCGGCATTTTCGGAATGAGGCCCTGGACACTGTCTCCGAGAGCAGTTCTTGTAAAAACTGAAATGGCTACGAGAAAAACGGGGGTGAATGCCAGAAGGTACCGGTTCGCAAAACTCAGGATGTGCGGCCTCGACCGGATGAGGATCGGATTGTTTTCCCCACCGGGTGTATGAGCGGCCTTACCGTTCGCGGGAAAAACCGCATGAGCACCCGGAATATCCGGAGGGGTGGGTATCTTTTCAGATTCGCCGGCACAGTCCGGGCACACGCTGTCAGAAGTTTCGTTCATTGCACCATCACCGGTATTTTCGGGGTTCATTGCTCTCTTTTCGTTGTGAATGTATTGCGGGATACGGAAATACATTCCGTTTGATTTCTTACCGATCCCGCAACCCCGCGATTCAAACCGGCTCGCGGGGACGATTCCGGAGAATGAGGAGGTATGTGGTTAAAAAAGAGGATCGGTTTAGAATACGCCAAACCAGGCAACGTACGAGATTGCAACCATCACAACGACGATAACAATCAGTACCTTGTAAGCACACCCTTCGCAGATGCCGAACCAGGAGAGGTGGTGTTCACGGGAATAGTTCGAGCTGCAGATCCTGCAGGTTTTTGAGGATTCTTCAGCTCCGGTAGTTGCATTATGCGTCATGAAGGGAGGTTGACGCCGACGGGATAAAGACATATCGGAAAATTCTGCCAGGCCGGGCAAGGATTCAATCCCGCAGCCCGGGCGATATGGTCACGATATTTGCCAGCGGTGTACCATTTCATAAATATCTCTTCGTTTCTATCTATTGCATGGAACAATTTATGGTAAAATGGGGACTCATACTCAAATCACTGGGAATGGCACTTGTCCTGCTCCTGGTCAGGCTCCTGTTCGATTTCCTTAACTTCGATGTAATCTCGCTCTCGACCCTGGTCACGGCATTCATCGGAGGTGCAATCTTCACGGTGGCCATTATCTTTACGGGTACGCTGACGGATTACAAGGAAAGCGAACGGATCCCCGGGGATCTCGCGGCATCGATCCGGGCGCTGTACTCCGAATGCAACTTCTGCCGGACCGATGCAGGGCTCGTGAAAGCAACGCAGAACCACATCGTCGAGCTACTCTCGGTTTTCAACGCGAACTTCAGGAACAACAAATGGGATGTCGGCGCGATCAATGCCGCGATGGAACGGGTGAACGCCGATCTCTGGGTTATGACCGACAAGAATGTGGCCCCGCCGATGATCGTCAGGCTCCGCGTGGAAATGGTCAATATCGACCGGATTTCCAACCGTGTCCGGCAGATAGCGGAAACGTCGTTTATCCCGGCGGCCTACTCGATCGCCGAGCTCGCCACGGCGGCGTCAATCATCCTCCTCTTCTTCGTGAAGCTGGAATTTTTCGAGGGGATACTGCTTTTCACGGTGCTTTCCACGCTGCTCATCGCCCTGATCCTGCTCATTAAGGATATGGACGACCCGTTCGAAGTCGGCGTCGAGAGCTATGCGGACGTGAACCTGTTCCTGCTCTGGGATCTTGAAGAGACCCTGAAAAAGGAGTCAGCCCCTGCAACCGGCTGAAACAGATTTTTTAAAATATAATTACTTTTTCCGGCAGTCACGTTGAAAAGATTGCCGGCAATCACGAAAAAATGTCATTTTTTCTGCAGACGCCCGATAAGAGATGATACCCGCTCTTTTGCTTCCGACGTCGTGCGATCATCGCGTTCCAGCGTGAGCGTTACGATGTCACCTTCTTTGCTGCCTGTGGGGAGGATACGTGCCGGGAGGGTTATTTGCACTGACTCATCCTCGCGTAAGATAAGGACGGCAATGCCGGACTCGATCCGGTCGATGGTGGCTTTCATGCAGATCCTCCCGATCGTTCTGAAATGACCGTGCCCCGGAAGTCCCGGAGTATTGCGGTGTCGCCACTGTTTCCCCAGACGGGGGAGATCATTCCCATAAAGAGGGAGGTATCGTTCACGATGCCTGAACCGGTGTAAACGGTGACGGATGAACCCTGTTCGATCAGGTATGCCGGGAAGATATACGAGAAGGAGCCGTCCGGTCCGACAGGGTCCGACCCGTTCAGGAGGACCGTATCGTTCCCGCGGTTGGTGAGCCGGACCCATTCGCCGTTGAGGTTGTCCCGGTCGTCGCCCGGTGCATCGAACAGCACCCCGCTGATCGCGACCGAAGAGGCATTGCCGATCTGGGGAAGGTCAGGAAGGAGAGGGATGGACACATTTTTGGGCAGGTCAGGAACCGGCGGGAGGGTGGGTATCGCCGATGAATTGATCGTCAGGTTGGAGAGGGGCGCAGCAAAGGTAGCGACCGCCTGCCAGATCCCGCCCGGACCATTTTCCGTGCTCACTGAGTACCAGATGCCATCGGTCCGGATGCGGATTGTGCCGTCCTGATCGGTGCGGTATACCCGGACGCCGGCAGCGCTGAGCGCGTCGGTTGTGGGCTTATGCGGGTGCCCGTACGGGTTCCCTTCACCGACAGAGATAACCGCGATCTCGGGATTGACCCGGGACAGGAATGCGGGTGACGTCGAGTACTCGCTGCCATGATGACCGACCTTAAGGATCTCGGCATCGAGAGAATACCCGGACTTCACGAGTGCATCCTCGGCTTCCCCACCGGCGTCACCGGTCATCAGGAAATCTATCGTCCCGTACGATACCCGGAGGACGATCGAGTTGGTGTTGGGATCATCACCGAACCGCTGTGCCGGTGGTGAGAGGACAAAGATCCGCAGGGAGGGATCGAAATCGATGACCTGTCCCTGTTCTGCAACGGTATAGGGAATATTTTTACGATCCACGGTCTCGAGGAAATTTTCGTAGGTCGATGACGGGTGGGGAAGACCGGCATCGAGAACCTCACCGACTGGGAACGCCGCCAGAACACGCTGCATCCCGCCGATGTGATCGGAGTGCGGGTGGGTTGCGACGAGGAGATCGATGCGGGTTACCCCGAGCCGCCGGAGATCGCCGACAACCCGGTCGGCCATGTCGGTTTCACCGGCATCGACCAGGATCGTTTTATTGTTAAACACAAACAGCGCTGAATCCCCCTGTCCGACATCGAGGAAATACGCGGACAGTTTCCCGTCGTTCACTGCCTGGTGACTCTGCCGCTGCGACGGGATTATGTCCGTGCACCCGGCAACTGCAATACTGAAAATAATAATAAAAATTACCGCAACGGATACCGGGTGGCTGAACCCGGCAGGTTTCCGGGCAGGAACCAGCCTTCTTCACGCCGATCCAGCCCGTTTCACGAGATCGAGAGCCGCCTTTGTTGCCCCGGCGAGGATATCCTGTTCCCCGGGCACAACGCGGTCGAGCATCAGTACCTTCCCGTTACAGATCGTTGTCTCAACTGCCGATCCAGTACAGGATACACGAGATTGGAAGCAGCATTGTGGAGCGGGGTGTTGGAGGCGGTCTTTGCGGTTACGAGCACGATATCCGCCGGCGTCCCGACAGAAAGCGAACCGGTGCCAAACCCGAGCGCCTGTGCCCCGGCAGTTGTTGCCATCTTCAGCGCAGCGGGCGCCGGAAGAACGGTCGGGTCGTTCCAGTAAAATTTCTGGAGCAGGGCGGCGATCTTGGCTTCCTCGAACATGTCGAGGTTGTTATTCGAAGCGCAGCCGTCGGTGCCGAGGCAGACGTTGGCGCCGGCGCGGGTCAGGTCCTGCCACGGCATCGCCCGGTTCGTCGCGAGCTTCATGTTGCTCGACGGGTTGTGGGATACGTTCACACCGCGTTTCCCGAGGAGGCTGCACTCCGCTTCATCGAGCCAGCAGCAGTGGGCCGCGATGGTCTTCGGGGTCAGGATCCCGCATTCATCGAGGAGCAGTGCCGGACGCTTCCCGTGGGTGGCGATACAGTCATTCACTTCCTTCTCCGTCTCTGATAGGTGGATGTGGATGCCGATCTTCTGCTCTTTCGCATACTCCGCACACCACTTCATGCCTTCGGGCGAGATGGTATAGATCGCGTGGGGGCCGACCGCTGCTTTTATCCGGGGATTCTTCATCGCACGGACCGATGTCGCGAGTTTTTCGGTCGCCTTGATCTCGTTCTCCCGTTTCTCCGCATTAAAGAGGTCGATAAAACCGTAGCAGAGCATTGCCCGGATACCCGCTTCATCCACTGCCCGGGCAGCGTCTTCCATGAAGAAGTACATGTCGTTGAAGGCGGTGGTCCCGCTTTTGATCATCTCAAGGCAGGCGAGCTTCGTCCCCCAGTAGACGTCATCCCCGGTGAGGTGGGCTTCGAGCGGCCAGATCTTCTGGGCAAGCCAGTCCTGGAGGATCATGTCGTCCGCGTATCCCCGGAGGAGCGTCATTGCGGCGTGGGTGTGGGTATTGACGAGCCCGGGGAGTGCGATGGCCCCGTCGCCGTCGATAACAAACTCGGCCTCTCCGTGGTTTTTTGTCCGGATTTTGTCCCCGACGCCCGCGATCTTCCCCGTTTCATCGACAAAGATATCGACGTTTTTCCCATCGGCGATTACGTTTGTTATGAGCAGCGAGCGTCGGCCCGCAAATAGTTCGTTTGTTGGATCTTCAGCCATTTTTTCCTCGGTCCGGGGGTTACCCCATCTTTTCGACTATTGTTGCGACGATCTCTTCGGTCCGGTGCTTGTGTGTCCGGGATGTGTTGAGGATGTGCTCGTACGTCAGGATCTCCCTGCCCAGCCCGTTCGCGTAATTGTCGACGGTGCAGAGCGCGGCAAAATCCACCCCCAGTTCGCACGCGAGCGTTGCTTCCGACGCAACGGTCATCCCTACGACATCAGCGATGGTGGCAAGCTCCTCTACCTCGGCAACGGTCTCAATCCGGGGGCCCCGCGTTTGCACGTAGACCCCGCCAAACCGCGCTTCCGGCACGACGAGCGAAAGCGCTTTTGCCAGATCTTCCGAAAGTTCCGGTCGCACGTGCTCTATCGCATGGTCGTGTATGGAGGGGATGTCTGTCACGCTGACGTAATCGGAAGGGATCATGAGCGAGCCGGGGGAATCTCCGGTTTCAGCGAACCAGAGGATCCAAAAGCAATGACCCGGTCGACACCGGCGATTGCGAGTGCGGCGAGGTTTGCCCGGTAGTTGATCCGGTGCGGGGGGATGCCGCCCTGGTGCCGCATCAGCATCACGATATCGCCGGTCAGGAGATCGGCAGGTCCGAAAGGTGTCGGTACCCGGACCTTTTCGAGCTTGGGGAGTTTTGAGAAGAGGAGGCTCGTCCCGCCAATTATCCCGAGCATTAGTCCCACCGTCCGTTATGGAAAGGTGACCTGTGAAGTCCGGTAAAAGAGAAAACCCTCATGCGATCCCCGTTATGGAGAATAGTTGTCGCGGGCTGCACTAATATTTAGCGAAAAACAGGACACTGCCCGGCAACGCTAAGATAAGCGTAAGAATGTTTGCAGACCATCTGATCCGGTATGGGCAGATTCGACACCGTCCCGGATGAGACTATCAAGCTCGGGGAGTGCACGGACATCTATTTCCTGCGCACGGAAGAGATACTGGAAGCCGACAAGCGCAATCCCGAAGTCGTCATGGAGGTGACCGTGACCTCGCTTCCGGAGGACAGTGCTGTTTTCTGCGGTCTTGCGGACGTGATCACCCTTCTCGAAGACCTCCCGGTCACCGTCGATGCCATGCAGGAGGGGACGGTATTCTACAAGAACGAACCCGTCCTCCGCCTTGCAGGAAAATACCGGGACTTCTGCCGGTACGAGACAGCGATCCTCGGGTTCCTCTGCCACGCCTCGGGAGTCGCATCCGCCGCTGCCCGGATCAAGAAGGCGGCAGCCGACCGCCCCGTCTATTCGTTCGGGTCGCGGCGGCAGCACCCGGCGATCGCAAAGATGATCGAGCGGGCGGCGTGGATTGGCGGCGTCGACGGGGTCTCCAACATCTGCGCCCCCGACGGGATGCCGGTCGTGGGAACTATGCCCCACGCGTTTGTCATGTGCTACGACACGCCCGAAGATGCGTGGCGGGCATTCGACAAGTACGCCCCGGCCGATGTCCCGCGGATCATGCTCAGCGATACCTATTCCGATGAGAAATCCGAATCCCTC
>CAVWXD010000010.1:0-166056 GCA_963758935.1 uncultured Methanomicrobiales archaeon
CTTCTAAGATTCACTTACCCCGAGCGAATGCTCTGGAATCGTGTCATCGCATCGAAAAGCGATAATGTCAGGTCCATTACCTGCGTGACTCTTTATCTGATCACAACATATCTGTGGTGATAGCGGCCACAGCTTTCGGGAAACACCTGGTCTCATTCCGAACCCAGCAGTTAAGCCGGAACACGTAGTATGTTGTACTGAGTACGCGAGTCCTCGGGGAAGCATACCAAGTTGCTATCACTTCCTTCTGGATAGGACTGTTTTATTTATGAAAATTATGACCTGGAGCGAAGGCTCTTTATTTCATCAAATCGTTCGTTTTCGTTTCAATGGATATTATCGGTTCATGATCAAAATGAGTGAAAAATTATGATTCAAAATTGCGAGAGATTAGAGTTTTGATCCTTTTCTTTGAATATGGTAAATCAAATTTAGTAATGTGATCATTCAAAAATGGCAAATCTTTAAACATATCTTTTTCTCGATGTTTATCTGCTAATAACGTGTTGAGAGTAAGAACAGAACCAAAATCTACAATTCGCATAAGAGAACCAAGTGAACGTTGGATCTGATCACTGTTATAATCAAAATCTGGATATGTTTTCGAATAAACGTCAAAGCATAGAGATTCTATTATTGAATCTGGGTGGGAATGGATCTCGTAACTAAAAAATTTATATATCTCATAAATTTCTTCAGGATTTTTAATCGGGGCAATTTTTCTCCAATCAGCTAGAAGATACAACATATCATTCATTTTTGGGACAATTTTTCCCCAAGATTCCCTTTGAGTCTTATCTAAATCTAAGTGGTCCAGCACACATCTATGGCAGATAATGAGCAACCTTGACACTCTGAAAATACACCTGGTTCCTTGACAATTCTCTCATGAATAACTGAGCGGACTTTATTTATTCTATTTGAGTTAGTCGTTTTTTTATCTCGATATCTTTTCCTTGAAACACTATCCCAAAATGAACCTTTAACAATAAATTCAAGTAAAATTCGCTGAAACGATTCAGATATTGACTTTTGTCCCATCAAACTAAAATAAAAAGAAAAATAGGCACGTTTCACAGCCTCTTTGTGATATGTAAAGAAGGCAAGGTGATAACCGATCCAGTTAAGCTCATTTTCAGTTTGTTTGACAATATAAAATGGAAGAACCTGATAGAATTTTATTGAGTCATGAACTCTTACTATCGTATCGAATTGATCGGTGTCAAGTGCACGCTTAATTTCTGGAATATACAGGTCTTCAAAAATTTCTCCTAAGATTTTCTCTCTGTTTTTCATGATTGTAAAATATTGATTTTAATTAATCAACACCTTCAAGAATAAAATTATCCGGTTATGCTTTATTTGATGTGTCAACACGGTAACTCTCCTATGCAGGAAAACTGAACCGGAAAGGAAGAACCCTGTGAATTAGTTTCTCAATACCCTTTGTTAATTTATTCTCCATAGCGTTATCAGTGACCAGACACAATAGTCGCCCATGGCAGAAAATCCACGACCACCGTTGCCGCCGTTCACTAAAGAAACGGCGATCCAGAAAGTCCGCATGGCCGAAGACGGATGGAACTCCCGTGACCCCGACAAGGTCGCCCTTGCGTATTCTCCTGACAGCGTCTGGAGAAACCGGGCCGAGTTCATTAACGGACGGGCCGAGATCGCAGCATTCCTGCACCGGAAGTGGGGAAAAAGAGCTCGACTACCGGCTTATCAAGGAGATGTGGGCGTTCACCGGCAACCGCATTGCCGTGCGCTTTGCTTATGAGTGGCATGATGATTCCGGCAGCTGGTTTCGGGCGTATGGGAACGAAAACTGGGAGTTCGATGAGAACGGCCTGATGAAAGTGCGCTTCGCGAGCATCAACGACTATCCCATAAAGGAGTCCGAGCGGAAGTACCACTGGCCGCTGGGACGCAGGCCAGATAATCACCCCGGTCTATCAGACCTCGGGTTGTAATTTTTTTACTTTTTTTGCTCTGGAGAAAATCTCGCAATCGCTGACATTTCCGGAGGATTTGCCCATACGCTGTAGCACCCCCTTTTGCGATGATGATGTATACCCATGATTTTACTCAGATAATCACCGCTAGCGCTTTCGTCCCCGTGTAGGATTCGTGGCGCACGTGCGGGGGACCATCTACCCGGGAAATATTATTTTCAACCGTGCACTTAGTTTGCCTTTTTGCAGGATCTGCCCGGGAATTAAGAGCAGGGAAACCATCCGGAATGACAATCTTCCGGTCAGGATTATTTCCGAAGTCACCGGGTGGACGCTACTAGTGAGGAAAAAAAGTGAGTTACTGGACCGTGATCTCTTTCTTACCGGACCAAAACCCATGCATGTTGCAGTATTCAACCGCATGGATGACGCCCCCCTTCTGCAATTTTACCTTCAATACAACCTCTGGCTGCGTGGTAACGGGAGTAAACGAAACTTTTCCAAGGAGTACCGGGTTAAAAGGACGCCCTGTTTCCTCCAGGGTTACCATAACAAACCGGATCGAGTGTTCTACCGTGTTCGGGTGAGGGCCGACTGAAATTTTCAGTTCGAATACTTCATCCGGTTTTACCTTCGCAGGTGCTTCTATCTTTGGCGTGTGACTCTCACGTTTGCCGAGAGCTTCCCCGGCAGCTCCATCATAGGTATAGATCAGGTTTCCAAATGTGTGTTGTTCAGCCATATTCTCATCTCAGGATTTTTTACTGGTGCGACTGTCCTGTATATGACAGCCGGGTTACGCATGTTCTCGCGCTCGATTTTGAGCACGCGATAGGATTAATCGAAGGAGTATATATACGCTCGGGCCTGTGAACTTCGATCAGGCTTCACTGCATCCCGCACCTTTCGAAACAGTGATGCTTCTGACCAGTAAAACGGGGAGTGTATGAATTTTTAAGGAACCTGATGCAGGAGGAAGTCCTGAAACCTTTATCTCTCTCCCATTCCCAACAAACCCTATGAGACGAATATTCTATGTTTTGCTCTTTCTCGTGATTGCGATACTGGTGAGTGGATGTACCCAGCAACCTGCACCCGTTGTTACACCAACTCCCACGCCGGAACCCGAGGTCACAGCCACGCCGGTTTCGACAGAACCAACCCCGGTTCCCCAGAAACAGATCGATGTATCTGCGTTTCAGACCGGCAGTGATGTTGTCGTCAGGTATACCGGTGGGGCCGACGCCGCGGATCTCGTTGCCCTCGAAATATCCGTCCAAAGTTATGACAACCTGAAGAGCCAGAACGAACGCGAAAATAATCCGGTCATCGGGCAGCGTTACGTTTTCCCCAATATGGGGACCGTTGGTCAGAACATGGTAACCGTTACGGGAGTATTTAGTGACGGTACAAAACAGACACTGGTACAGACAAAGGTCTAGTCCTTTATTTCGACCTTTCTTGCATCCACTTTTTTTGATTTTTCCAAGAGATGCATGATAACTTTAGAAAATCCGGCAATCTCCATTGATGGATTTGCAGATGGTCCCGGAAAAATTGGGAAATATTTCCATCTCCCTGCAATGCTCCAATCCCATCAAGGAAACGAGTCTCCTGAAACAAATTTTTTCCGTGCTCGAGCCGATTGTATCTCTGTCGTCCGAGCCTTGCTGCGGAATTGGGGCCGGGCAATCGCGCGAGAGGTCGATTGCCAATAAAATCTGGCCCCCGACCCGCGCTATTTATAAACCTCATCGATCATAACCCCTCATAATGATCCGTGAATCTCCTGAAGAGCTCCTGTCCGTCATTCGATCCCTTGCCCCGGATCCCGAAAAAACCGGCAGGTACGTTCCGTCGGGATTATTCTCTTTTTTATCACGAATTCCAGGGTGAGGGAATGGAAGGTGCCCGACAGGACTGGCTGGAGATACATCCGGGACTGCAGGGATCCTTTATCTCGGTCCCTGAATCGACCACTGATCGTGTGGTGCTCTTCTTACATGGGGGTGGATTTACCGCAGGATCTACTGAAGACCACCTCGGTACCTGCGCACGGATCGCCCGGGCGGCAAAAGCGAGTGTTTTTTCAGTCGACTACCGTCTGGCACCGGAAAACGTTTTCCCGGCTGCTGCAGAAGATGCGACAGCTGCATACCGGTATCTTGTTGCAAATGGCATACGGCCGCGCAGGATTGTTCCGGTCGGCATCTCGGCCGGTGGAACGCTCGTACTGGACATGCTGCTCACCCTTCGCGATGAAGGCGCGACAATGCCCCCTGCGGCGGTCTGCATGTCTCCGATTGTCGATATGCTCTTTGGCGGGGAATCGATGAAGAAAAATCTCGACCGGGACTGGGTCACCCCTGCCCGCCTTGACGCAATCCGGACACAATACCTCGCAGGGCACGATCCTACGGATCCTCTCGCTTCGCCCACATACGCACGACTGAACGGCCTCCCCCGGCTCTATATCCAGGCTGGATCCTACGAGCTCCTTTTCGACAGCATCGGGACTTTTGTCGACAAGGCACGATGGGCTGGTGTTCCGGTCCAGTTTGAAGTCTGGGAGGCAATGTTCCACACCTGGCAGGTGTTTGCCGATCAGATTCCCGAAGGCCGTGAGGCAATCGATCATATCGGGGCTTTTCTGCAGTCGGTTTAGTAAGGAACCAGGTACCGGTCCCGCGGGTTGGATGAGATTATTTTCGGGCTGATTATGCCCGTAAAACCCCCGTTCGGATTTAAACTAGTTTAGTAATCAAAAAGATGCTCATCCGCCGGTTTCCTGGTTCAAACCGCCGGGTTCTCTTCTTCGTGCACTATATCGGTTCCCCTTAGGGCGGATACGATAATCGCGGGTATCGTGAGGAGTGCCCCGATCCAGAACACGAGCGTGATCCCGTTCGTAAACACGATCTGGGTAGCGACGGGCATGTTCATGCCGCCGACCACGAACATGTTCATCATCTGGTCGAGCGGGATAGTCCCGATGAGGAGCGGAAGGGCAAGGGTCATGGAGATCACCATGCCCGTGTTGTTAAAGAATGCCCTCATCGATGAGGCAAAACCCCGGCGATTCATCGGCACCGATGCCATGATCGCGCTCGTGTTCGGGGGCTGGAAGAGCCCCGATCCAAACCCGTTCACAAACATCCACACCGCGAGCACCCAGTACGGGGTGTCATACTGTATCAGGGCGAGACCGATGAGCCCGGCAAGGGAAATCACGAGGCCAATCGTGCTTATCAGGCGCGAACCGTACTTATCCGAGAGGATTCCCCCGAGTGGCCCGGTGATAACAATCCCGATAGCGAGCGGGGCGATGAGGATGCTTGCCGTGAGGGGGTCATACCCCCGGAGCCCCTGGAAGAAGAGGATAAGGAGCATCATTACGGCTCCCCGGGCAATTGCGTTCAGGAAGGCACTGGTCTGGCCGAAGGCAAAGGTACGAATCCTGAACAGGGACAGATCGATTAAGGGGTGGACAATCGATCCCTCGTACCGGATGAATGCCACGAGGCTTACGATACCGATAAGAAGAGTCGCGAGCATCGGCAGGGAGAGGAGCCCGAAAAGGAAGCCGGCGCTTATGTAGACCGCGAGCATCACGAACGCAAGAGTGAATAGAAGCATCCCCCTGATATCGAACGATTCACGTCCCGAGAAAACTTTTGCTTCCCGCAGTTTGTAATGCGCATACACCGTTGCGAAAATGCCGATCGGGACGTTGATAAAAAAGTTCCACCGCCAGTCGATCATGGTCAGGAACCCGCCGAGAATGGGTCCGACGACGAATGCCGCAGCCATGATCATCGAGAGGATGCCCATAGCTTTCCCGACTCCCATTTCGGGAACGCGTCAACGACAATGATAGTGGCGTTGGCGACAAGAAGAGCCCCTCCGATTGCCTGGATAATCCGGAATATGATAAGCTGGTTAATATCCACAGCAAAACCGCAGAAGAGCGAACCGACGGTGAAGACAAGGAGCCCGGCAACGTAGAGGTTTTTCCTCCCGTACATATCGGCGAGCCGCCCGCAGGCAGGCGCAAGAATCGTGATGATGAGCATGTAGACGATGAGGACCCACATCACCCCGATCAGGGATGTATTGAGGTTGATCATCATTGTCGGAAGAGCAATAATGAGGGTACTAGCGTTGAGGACGCCGATAAGTGTACCAAGGGAAGCCACTACAAGTGCGACCCATTTGTACCCGTCGTCGGGTTGTCCCGGTTCCTGTGCGAGAGAAGTTATTATAGATCACCATTAAGCCGGAGGAAAATCTTCCCCTTTTTCTCTAGTATTTGGATCTGGATGGATGAAAAAGTTTGGATGCCGGGCAGGATGCCCGGCTGTTTTTCACCGGGGGGAATGTTATTCCCGGAGTATACCGGCAACCCGGTTTTCCTGGCTTATCGCGGTCTTCATGAAACTGCTCATCAGCATCGCCGGTTTCTTGTCCCCGGACGTGAGCAACCGTTTATTTTATGGTCAAATTCATGGCGGAATATCTTCATCTCGTTGCAGATCCCACGCTGAAAGGTATGTTTGAAAGTATTGGACGAAGTTTCGAGCTCGTGAAGACGAGCTGGAGTATTCTCATGGCCGACAAGAAGCTTCTTGTCTTCCCTATCCTCTCCGGTATTGTTACCATCGCAGTCATACTCACCTTCGTGCTGCCGCTTATTGTCACCGGTGCATTCATGAGCATGAGCGCTATGGGTCCGGTCCTCAAATATGGCAGTCTCTTTGCATTCTACGTGGTCAGTTATTTCGTCGTGATCTTCTTCAACACTGCACTGATTAGTCTGTGTCAATGCACGGCTGAACGGAAAGGAGATGTCAGTAAAAGAGGGTCTTTCCAACGCAGCAAAGCACCTTCCCGCAATCATCGGATGGGCAATCCTTTCCGCAACTGTCGGGCTTGGTACCTGAACCTTCTCCAGGAGCGGGCAGGATTCATCGGCGATATCATCCTCTCCATAATCGGGGGAGTCTGGAGCCTTGTCACCTTCTTTGTCGTGCCGGTCCTTGTTCTCGAGGACAAGGGCGTTGTTGATTCACTGAAAGGATCGGTTGACCTGATTAAGAAAACCTGGGGAGAGAGCATCGTCGGTACCGCCGGGATGGCAATCGTCTTTGTGATCATCGGCGTCGTTGCAGGACTCGGCGTCCTCGCAACAATGGCGCTTGGAAATATGGTCGTCTTCGGTGTTGCACTCGGGCTCTTCCTTGCCTTCATCGTCATCCTCGCCGTGATCTACTCGGCCATGCAGGGCATCTTCGTCACCGCCCTCTATACCTATGCAAAGACGGGCTCCGTTCCTTCAGCGTTCAACAATGACCTGATCCAGAATGCGTTTGCCCCAAAACAACCGGGAACCGGAAATATCTAAAAAACTTTTTTTGTCAATTGCCGGTATGAGGGAAAGATAACGTCCCGGTCATTTGCCCTGTCATTCCTGCGCGATAGCGGCAACCGGCGCAGAAATGAACGAAAAACCAAACATCCGGCTTTAACAAATCCCCCGTGTCGGTTCACCCCAAACAATACCTATACAATACCCTGCTTCCCACCAGTCTTATGGAGAAAATTCCGGAAATGGGACTCGCTCCCGGGGAAGACCGCGACAGATAAGTTCGTGTCCCTCGGTATCGAGAAGAGAAGGATACTCGATATCCGGCTTCTCGAGGAGATCAGCGGTACCTACCATATACCCGTCTACCTATTTTTTGAGGAAGACCTCGCCCGTACACGAACCCTCGAATCGGTGAAGGAAGAGTATACGTCGGTACCGGAATATGAACGTCCTTTTATAATCCTCGAAAGCTTCCTGAAATTTACCCGGGAAAATGATCCCAGTTTTGAGCAGACGATGCGGGAATTCCCACTGACCGTTGAGATCGTCACCATCGGCGAGACGGAACATCCCGGGAACGACAGATCCCTGCCCTATGTTACCGGCCTGATGCCGTTCCTCGACGAGCTTGACGTCGACAGCGAACCCCCGCAGTAATGCCGGCTTTCTGCCGACCCTCTCCTTCCCTCCGAAAACGTATTTTAACATTTACGGTGCTATTGACTCTTAACCCGGGTCTTTTGCCATGCCGTCCCCACCAGTCCCGAATCCTTCCCGGCCCCCGCTGCGCCGTTCACTCGGTCTTTTTGAAGTCACTATGTCGGGTGTCGGTCTTATCCTTGGCGCCGGCATCTATGTCCTTATCGGCCCGGTATCCGCACTTTCCGGAACGATGCTCTGGCTTGCGTTTCTGCTATCAGCGGTCATCGCGCTCTTCACCGGCCTGAGTGATGCGGAACTCTCTTCGATGTTCCCAAAAGCCGGGGCTGAATATGACTATGTCCGGCATGCGTTTTCACCGCCCGGTCTCGCGTTTGTCATCGGGTGGCTTATCTTCCTCTCCGGGGTGCTTGCTGCGGCAACGGTTGCGCTTGGGTTTGCCGGCTATTTCTTTGCGCTCACGGGTGTCCCAATGCTTCTCTCCGCATCTGTCCTCATCATCCTGCTCGCTGTTATTCTCGCTTTTGGTGTAAAGGAGACTGCCTGGGTCGCCATAATCTCGACAATTATCGAACTCGTGGGGCTGTTAATTGTTATCTGGATCGGGATTCCCTATCTGGGAACCGTAAATTACTTCGAGCTGCCCCAAGGCTTCTCCGGACTTTTCGCCGCATCAGCCCTGATCTTCTTCGCGTACCAGGGGTTTGAATCGATGGTCAAGTTTTCCGAAGAGACCCGCGATCCCGAGACGACTATCCCCAAGGCTCTCCTCCTCTCCCTTTCCATAAGCGTCATCCTGTATGTTCTCGTCGCGCTCGCGGTCATCTCCGTGATGGGGTGGCAGGCGCTGGCAGCGTCAAAAGCACCCTTTGTTGATCTCATGTCCGGGACACTCGGCCCCGGTGCCGCAACAGGGATTGCCATCATCGCCCTCTTTGCAACAGCCAACACCTCGCTTATGTCGATGTACGCATCGTCACGAATCCTCTATGGGATGTCGGGCACTTCCCCCCGGGCAGCCCGGGCTCGGGTGGGTTCACCCCCGGACCCGTACGCCGTGGACCGCTATCCTTGTTTGCGGCCTCCTGTCGCTGGCCTTTATTTTTGCGGGGGATATCGGCTTCATTGCGGGCGTCACCAACTTCACGCTCTTTGTGACCTTTATCGTCATCAACGGTGCCGTTATCGCCCTCAGGTTCAAATCGCCCGACACGCCCCGGCCTTTCCGCATCCCGCTCTCCCTCGGAAAGGTACCTGTTATTCCGATCGCTGGTCTCGCCTTCTGCCTGCTCATGCTGGCAAACCAGGACCATGCAGTACTTCTTCTCGGTGCCGGGCTGACTCTTGGCGGTGTCGTCATCTACGTGATTTCCCGCCACCCTTCCGCTGTCAGGTGATTTTGTTACATCCGGGCCCAATTACTTTTGATACTACCCGCCCAACATTACCGGGACCGGTCAAGGTACGAGGGCTGTTCAAAAAAGGAAATAACCGATCATGGCGAGCAAATCCAAGAATTATGTCTGGCAGTGGGTGATCGGGCTCGGTTTCCTCTCCGGTGTGTGGACCGCTATCGGTATCGATCCCAGCCAGATCGTGATCGGCGCGCTCAGCGGCGCACTCGATTCAGTCTATCCCGATCCCAACATACGGTACCTGTTTATCCTCCTGCCGACGGTAATCCTCCTGCTTTCTATTTACGGGGCATATTCAAAAGGAAAGGTCCCTGGCCTCATTTCAGTCGTTGTCGCGTATTGTTCAGGGCTGCTCGTCCTCAGTTCAACACCACTCGCGCTCCTGCTGCTCCTCGTTGCTATTATCATTGGGTGGATTGCCCCCAAGAGAAGACTCGTGAAGAAATTAACCGGCCACTAACTATACCCTATAAATTTCATCAACGACAAATTTTAAGAACATGAGTTTTTTTCCAAAGAAGAACATCTTCTGGGCTTTTGATTCCCTCGTCCCCAGCAGATACCTTCTCAAACTGCGGAAGATGGTCTTTTTTGAGCCGTTTTTAGGAAACGATATCGCGAACCGGGGACGATTATCCCATTACGGGTGCCCGGAGCGGAAAGAGTTTGCAAAAGATTTGAAGAAGATCCGCGTAGAGACCGAACTTCTCCTTGAGGACATCGAAGCGTACCATATCTTCATGGCCGTGAAGTGCACGCAGAAAATCCCCGGGGATATCGCCGAAGTCGGGGTCTACAAGGGTGGCTCTGCGAAGATCATCTGTTCGGCAAAAGGGGATAAGCACCTCCACCTCTTCGACACGTTTGAAGGCCTGCCGAAAGTTGAAGATATCGATATGGTTTGGCCGTTCTACGAGGGCAAGTTTGCCGCATCGTACGACAGCGTCAGGGAGTATCTTAAGGACGGGGACAATGTCTTTTTCTACAAGGGAATCTTTCCGCAGACTTCGGACCCGGTAAAAGACAAGGTATTCTCATTCGTAAATCTCGACGTGGACTGCTACGAAAGCACGAAGCAGTGCCTAGAGTTCTTCTATAGCCGGATGAGTTCCGGTGGTATTCTCCTCTCCCATGATTATATCACTGCACCTGGTGTAAAAAAGGCGTTTGACGACTTCTTTCTGGGCAGGCCGGAACCTGTCCTGGAAACCGCGGGCTCCCAGTGCATAGTTGTAAAAGTGTAAATCAAAAAAATTTCGTTTTTTTCGGATTTTAGTCTTTGAAGATCAGGATGCCGAAGATGAGCATCATCAGCCCGATCAGCAGGACAACAATCCCGATGAGGCCTTTTACCGCGACTATTACTTCGGGTAAAAATGCCCATATGGCGTAAATTCCCAGAACACACAAAACAATTCCGATAATCAACGCAACTATTCCTGTCTTATCCATAAACAATTCCTCAAATGTTCTTGTTCGCCCGTCCAGTATAAACATATCTGTGGATTGTCACGCATTTTTTTGCGGGAGGTGTTTTTTGAGTGATTTCCACGGGTAAGGAAGCAGGACCATAAGGACTCCCGCCAGTGCGATTGGTATTGGGATCGTCCCAAGGGCAGCGGCGAGCGAGTAATGATCAGCGATCATCCCGTTCACCGCGACACCGAGGCCCCCGAAGCCGATGGCAAGCCCGAGCATCATCCCCGATGCGAGCCCCACGTTCTGCGGCAGGAGTTCGTGGGACATGGCGACCGCTACGGCAAACGTCGACCAGAGCGCAAACCCGAAGAGGAGCAGGGCAATGATGGCAACAATCCCGGAAGTGACGAAGAAGAGATAAAACATTGGGATCGAAGCGACGAGCCCGAAGACCATGAATTCCTTACGGCCGTACCGGTCGGATACCTGTCCGCCGAAAATCTGTCCCCCGACTCCTGCAAGGAGCATCATGCTCACAATTATACTGGCCATGATGAGGGTGTATCCCTGGCTGACAAGGTATGTCGGCAGGAATGTGATCGCGGCGAAGATTGCCCATGCCCTGAGGATAGATGCGATCATCAGGATCGTGAAAGGCATTTTGGAGGTCTTATGACCGTCAGGCAATGAGATTGGAGTTACCGGCCCGCATGTTCCGGCAATACCGCCCGGAAGCAGGTATTTGAGCGCAATCACCATGAACAGCGCCGGGAAGATGAGGAAAAGGAGGCCGGGGAGACCGAGCCACCAGACAAGAACTCCGGCAAGAAGCGGGCCGATCGCATACCCGAGATTGCCACCTACGACAAAGTAGGAGGTAAGCCTTCCCCGGTTTTCCTGTGAGCACAGCCGACTGACCCGGCTGAGTGCCGCCGGGTGGAAACAGGCATGCCCGAGCGCTGCCACGATCGCAAAGAGCATGATCAGGTAATAATTCCCGGCAATTCCCATCAGGGCGACAAAGACCGCACTGATGAGGAGGCTGATCGTGATGGGGATCGTCAGCCCCTTTGAATCCGAGAGCCAGCCAAGCACCGGCTGGGTAAAAGATGACGTAATATTATACGCAGTGACGAGGAGACCCGCTGCGAGATAAGAGTACCCGTTGTTGAGGATCAGGAGCGGCAGGATTGCTGGTAAAACCGGCATGTAGATGTCGGTAACAAGGTGTGCTGCCGCAAGACCGGTGACGGTATTTTTTATACTGCCGGGTCCGGCAGTCGTTTCTGTTTCAGCCGTAGTATTTCTACCTCGATTTCCTGTATATTCCTGGTATGGAAAGCAAAAGTGCGCTTGATGGGAAACGAGCCGCTCACGGCCTCGGCAATCTCGGCACGATCGTTTGTATAGGCTTTAACAAATGCGATCGATCCCGAGTTAAATATGCCGTAGGTGACGGGCGCTATCCTGAGCGCAAGGTCGATAAACGGCCGGTCAGCGTGGTACTTTCTGAGCACCGAAGGGCGGATTCATTATGGCCGTATCGCACATTCCGATTTTGCCTGCAACCTCTGGATCCTTGACATCGGCGAGGATAAACTCCACGTCCGCTTCAAGTTTCGCGGCATTCTCCCGGGCAGTCGCGATGGCCTTCTCATCGATCTCAACCCCTTTTACTGACGCGGCCCCGAGCAGGGCAGCCCCGATTGCAAGGACTCCTGTTCCGCAGCCGAGGTCGCAGACGGTCTTCCCTTCAATATCCCCTTTCATCAGTGCGTGAAAGAGCAGCCGGGCAGCGAGAGGTGCTGGTGTCTGGTACTGTTCGAGGGATGCACGCGGGTGGGAGAACCCGTTGAGGCGCTGGAGCATCATCTCGAGATTCTTGAGTTTCATTTAAATCTCGTCGATTGCGTAATCGTCCCACGTCCGGGCGCCGCAGATGATCTCGAACTCCTGCGGTGAGAGGACCGGTACCGGGAACCTGTACCTGGTCGTCATATGCGAGCCGGGGGCAGGCGGTGTTCACATAACAGGCAAACCCGAGGTTCAGGAGTTCGTCCGGGCTTACCTCGCACATCGTGATAATGACCGCGTGCTGCGAGAGTGACGCGAGGCGGCGGGCGAATTCCATCCGCTGCTGGCCGGTCTTGCTGCTCACGATAATGCCGACGGTCTTTGCTCCCCGTGCCTTCTCCATCACGGCAAACCTGCGGCGGAGGAGAGCATCACCGCTCACTTCCTGGACCGTGCCGGCAAGGGGATCGAGCGCAATAACCCGTTTTTTGGTGGCAAGGGAGATACCGATCGGGTGGAAGAGACCGGTGCCCACAAAAAGGATCTCATCGGCCGAAGGAATCTTCGCTGCTTCAAAACTGCACCCGAGGTACCTGCCCGCGGAGGGGTGTCCGCCCGCTCCCCTCGGAAACATGCACCCGGATCCCTTGTGCCTCAAGGAATTTTTCCATTGCGGGAACGAGGTGAACATGCTGCACAGTCGTTACGAGCCCGATTTGTTTTGCCTTGAGGACTGACAGGACTTTTTCAAGAACCGCGACATCAAAATCAACCTGCCATGGCTCGCAGATGACATCAGGCCTTTCCTCGACCGGTGCATGGCCGAAGTGGACAAGAACGTCGGCATATTCGAGCGTGTCAACTGCCAGGTCACACGCACCATAACAGGGATCACCGCTGACGACTACCTCGAATCCGGCGTTCCGGAGCGACGAAGAAATATCTGCCGCCCTCCGTTTCAGACCTTCGGGAAACTGCAGGGCGACGGTCTTCGCTCCGCGTTTTTTCAGCTTCGCGACAAGGTCAGATAAATCGTTCAACGACACGCACCTTTTCAGTCACTTCAATCCTGACGAGTGACTTATACGGGCGGCCGATATCCGGGTCGCCTCTCTGTATCGCGATGCAGACATCGACAACCTCTGCCCCGGCAAGATCGAGCGCTTTCAACAGTGCCTTCATCGTGCCCCCGGTGCTCACCACGTCGTCGATAATAACCACGCGGTCGCCTTTGTAGACCCCGTTGAGGTAGAGTTCACCCTTCGAGTAACCGGTCGTTTGGTGGACCGGGATCTCGCAGGGCAGCTTGTATTCGCGCTTGCGCATGACCGTCATCGGGATATCGGTCATGCACGAGAGGACAGCACCGATATGGATACCCATTGCTTCGACAACGACAATCTTGTCGACACCGTTTAAGTCAAGCACCTTGAGCATCGCGCTGCACACGTCGCGGAGCAGTGCGGGTTCAACAACGGGAACCCCGTCGGTTATCGGGTGGATGAAATAGTTATATTCCCCCCGTTTGACCATGGGGCAGGTCTCCAGCGATTCAACAAGTCTGTCAAGCATACATCTCACCAATTTCCTGAATAAAAATCTCGATCCTGTCGCGGTGGACATGGGGCATCGGCACGATTCGCAAGTGTCCCTTCCGGGTCCATGACACCTTCCACCGGTCGGGGACTTTTTTGCATTCGAACGTCGCCACGTTTACGTCCGGCGTGGCGGCTCTCGGGATACCGAACGTCTCCATCCCCGCGATGAGTCTCGCCGTGTTCTTCATGCACCCTGCAATGACCGCCTTCATCCCTTCAACGCCGAGATAATCGAGCACGGCAAGCGCTCCGACAACCGGGGCGCCCGGGCGTGTCCCTGCAAGAGTAAATTCCTGTTTGACTGACAGGTAAGGCGTATCGATGTTGAGGGTATGGAGCAGATCCGGATCGCGGGTGAGGAGGCATCCTGCAGGGATCGTGCTCAGGCCCATCTTGTGCGGGTCGACGGCGATGGTTGTGACACCCGGCAGAGCAAAGTCAAACGGGATCGGTATATCGAGGAAGGGGATTACCATGCCGCCAAACGCTGCATCCACGTGGAAGAACAGGTCGTGGGCACGGGCGATCTTCGATAGTTTTTCTATCGGGTCGACCATGCCGTACTCAGTCGTCCCCGCAATCCCGACGAGGCATACCGTATTATCGTCGATTTGCTCTGCTGCCTTGTCGGCATCCATCCGGAAATCCGGTCCGAGCGGGACCGTCCGCATCTCGACGCAGAGGAGATCGCAGGCCTTCCTGAACGAAAAATGGGCCGATTCCGGAACAATCGCGTTCGGGTACTCGATCTCTTTCCGGAGTCTCCCGAGCGAGCCGGAGTGCCTGGATGTTCGACTCCGTCCCCCCGCTTGTTGCATATCCACCGGCTTCCGGTTCATGAAACAGTGAACCGAGCCGTTCGATGAGCAGCTTCTCAAGCGATGCAGTACCCGGAAAAAGGCCCGGGTCGCCGAGGTTTGTCTCCATGAACATGCAATGCGCCCGGACCGCGACCGGGTGCGGGAGGGTGCACATGGAGCTCAGGATATACTTGTGATCGACATCCTCGCTTTTCTTACGAGCGAAAAAAGAGAAGAGCTCTTCTTCAGACCGGCCCTTATTCAGCATCCTGGTTTCTCGCGGCTTCCAGTATGATACGTTTTTCCGTACGGGCAACCGTCTCGCGGATCTTTGCGATCGCATCGATATTGGCCGAGATGCTGGTGATACCATGCTCGACGAGCCATTTTGCCATCTTCGGGTCGGATCCTGCCTGCCCGCAGATCGAGCATTCGACATCGTACGCCCGGCACATCTGGATTGCGCCGTTGATGAGCGAGAGCACCGCGGGGTGCTGGGGCTGGTACATGTCCGCTACGTTCTCGTTGTTCCGGTCGATGGCGAGCGTGTACTGGATCAGGTCGTTTGTGCCGAATGAAGCGAACTTGATCCCGCACTTAAGGAAGTCCTCGATCATGATAGCGCTTGACGGGATCTCGATCATGATGCCGAGGGTTACATTCTCGACGTCGACACCACAGGCCCGCATCATCTCCTTTGCTGCAAGGAACTGGTCCGGGTGGGATACCATCGGGAACATGATCCCGAGGTTCTCGTATCCTTCTTTCCAGAGCTGCTTGAACGATTCGACCTGCAGCCTGAACTGCTCCGGGCTCTGGAGGTCGCGGCGGATCCCGCGCCAGCCGAGCATCGGGTTGTGCTCATGGGGCTCGTTTTCGCCCCCCGCCATGTTGCGGAACTCATCGGTCGGGGCGTCGAGGGTACGGAACCCAGACCGGCTTACCCGGGAACGCGTCGAGGACAATTTTGATCCCGTCGTGGAGTTCCCGGACGAAGTCCTCTTCCTTGTTGTTGGCGATGAACCAGCCCGGGGTCTTGTTAAGTCCGAGAATCAGGTGCTCTATCCTGAGCAGGCCGACCCCGTCTGCTCCCGTTGCGGCTGCACGACCGGCAGCCTCGGGAATTGAGACGTTGACCTTTACGCTGGTCGCGGTAATGATCTGGCCGGCACCGGCAACAGCTGCCATCGGGACAGCTGCTGATTTTGCGGGAGCTGCCTGGGCAATCTCGCCTTCGTAGACAAAGCCCATCTCGCCGTCTACGGTGACCGGCTGGGCGTTCTTCAGGACGGCAGTTGCCTTCTTTGTCCCGACTACCGCCGGTGTACCGAGTTCCCTGCTGACGATGGCCGCATGGCAGGTCATACCGCCTTCATCGGTGACAATCGCAGCGACCTTTCGCATTGCCGGCACCATGTCAGGGTTCGTCATCTTGGTAACAAGGATATCTCCTTCCTTGACGAGACCGATATCTTTTGCATCACGGATAATGACGACCTTGCCGGAGGCAATCCCCGGGGCCGCTCCCTGTCCCTGGACGAGGATGGTCGCGCTCTTCTGGCCTGACGAGCCCCGAGTATCTTTCTTGCTGCCTATCGTTGTGATCGGGCGTGACTGGAGGATAAAAAACTCCCCACCCACGATACCCCATTCCACATCCTGCGGCACGCCGTAATGGTTCTCAGCAATCCTGCCGTACATCCCGAGCCGTGCGACTTCTGCATCGGAAAGCACTCTCGTGTCCTGCCGGGAAGCAGGTACGTCAACAAGTTTCGTGCCATGATCGCCGTCGGCTATGATCTCGACTTTCTTGTTCGAGATAAGGATGTCTACGACCTTTTCCGTCCTCTGGTCGAAAATATATTTGTCCGGAGAAACCGAGCCCGATACCACTGCTTCGCCAAGTCCCCACGAACCCTCAATAATAGTGAGGGGTTCACCGGTGATCGGGTGCGAAGTGAACATGACCCCGGCCTTTTCAGAGTGGACGAGCTGCTGGACAACAACCGCAATATTCACCGTGTTGTCATCGAACCCTTGTTTTGCCCGGTAATAAATTGCCCGGGCCCCGTAGAGTGAAGCCCAGCACATCTGGACCGCGGTGACAAGCGCCGCCTCTCCCTTGATATTGAGGTAGGTCTCCTGCTGGCCGGCGAAACTCGCATCCGGGAGGTCTTCTGCGGTCGCACTCGATCGGACCGCAACGATGAGTTCATCCTTTGCCATTTTCTTGTAGGATGCCCTGATATCGTCCCGTATTGACACCGGCATCTTAGCCTTGAGCACCAGTGCCTTTGCCTCGTCTGCAGCTTTTTCAAGCGCCTCGTTGTTCTCAACATCGAGACGATCGAACGATGCAAAAATCTTCTTTTCAAGGTTGGTCTCGACTAAAAACCTGCGGAATGCCTGAGCAGTGACCACGAATGCTCTCGGGACCGGGAGACCGATGGAGGCCATCTCTCCCAGTGAAGCTCCCTTACCGCCGACGGAAATGATATCCTCTTTCCTGATCTCCTCAAGCCACAGAATATTCGGCACTTCGTTCATGCACGCACCACTTATGATGTCGCCTCCCGTCTCTTTAATAATTATCATCGATCTTTTTGGGCCGGCGAAATGATTACGGTGGCTTCTGGAGGGGAGTCCTCACGTGAAGGCGAAAGAATAACCATCAAATAAGTACGGAGTCGATATAATATGGGTTTTTATGGCAAACGCGAGAGTACTCGTCAGCGATCCGCTGGCGGAAGAGGGGCTCCAGATCCTCAGGGCGGCGGTAAACGTCGATGTCAAGACCGACCTGAAAGAGGATGAGCTCTGCAAGATCATCGGGGATTATGACGCCCTGCTGGTGCGGAGCAGCACCGAGGTTACCGCAAAAGTAATCGAAGCCGGCAAGAGACTGAAGTTCATCGGCCGCGCCGGCGTCGGTGTGGATAATATCGATATGGACGCAGCGACCCGGAAGGGAATTATCGTCGCCAACGCTCCCGAGGGAAATACGCTGGCAGCGACCGAGCACACGGTAGCCATGATGCTTTCGCTCGCACGGAACATCCCGCAGGCGACTGCAAGCCTGAAAAAGAAGGAATGGAAGCGCTCGAAGTTCATGGGCGTCGAGCTCAACGACAAGGTTCTCGGCATTGTCGGTTTCGGAAGGATCGGCCGCGAGGTTGCAAAGCGGGCGAACGCGATGGAGATGAAGTGCGTCGCCTACGACCCGTTCATCACGAAGGAACGTGCAGCCCAGCTCGGTGTCGAGATGATGTCCATGGCCGACCTTTTCAAGGTCGCGGATGTCATCACGGTGCACACCCCCCTCATCGCCGAAACAAAACATGTCATCAATGCAAAAAGCATCGCGACGATGAAAGACGGCGTTCGGATCATCAACTGTGCCCGCGGCGGCATCATCGATGAGAAGGCGCTCTATGACGCGATCAAGAGCGGCAAGGTTGCCGGGGCAGCGCTCGATGTTTTCGAGGAAGAGCCCCCGCTCGAATCACCCCTCCTCACGCTCGACCAGGTCATTGTGACCCCGCATCTCGGTGCAAGCACGGTCGAGGCACAGCAGAATGTTGCGATATCCGTTGCCAAGCAGTGCATCGAGGTCCTTAAAGGCGGATCGGCAAAATACGTAGTGAACGCCCCGATGGTCCCGGCCGAACTTGCCGAAGTCCTCGAACCGTACGCGCAGCTCGCGGAAAAGATGGGCCGGTTTGCGATCCAGATCGCCGGCGGGCGCCTCGCATCAGTCGAGTGCATCTATGGCGGAGAACTTTCGGCATATGCGGGCAGCATGAAGTTTGTCACCCGGCTGGCACTCAAGGGCCTGCTCGACCCGATCCTCCAGCAGCCCATCAATATCGTGAACGCCGAGTTCATCGCAAAGGAACGCGGCATCACCGTGAGCGAAACGGTTACGCCGGAAATCTTCCGGGTTCAAGAACCTTATCACGATCAAGATCAAGACCGACAAGGGCGAGGAGTCCGTGAGCGGAACGGTCTTCTTCAAAGGCAGGAGCCGGATTGTCTGCGTTGACGGCTACACTATGGACATGATCCCCGACGGATACGTCATTGTCTCACGGCATCTCGACAAGCCCGGTGTTATCGGCAGGGCATCCACCATACTCGGAAAGGTTAATGTCAACATTGCCGGGATGCAGGTCGGCAGGATTAACCCCGGGGAAGAAGCGATCATGGTGCTCAATATCGACAGTGAAGTGTCTGATAGCGTCATGGATGAGATCCGCGGCATGCCAGGGATCTTCACTGCAAAGTTTGCCAAGATTTCTTCAGAGAAGATCTAATTTTTTCCATTTCCCGGCCTTTGAATTTCCTTTTCTTTACTTTTTAAAAAATTATGCATCTGCTGGCAGCCAGCCGTTTACTCCAGTAACCTTTTATAATAGGAATTTACTGAATACACAACTATGCGCAAAATATTCCTTGTCTTAGGAGTCGTCATCCTTGGAATGCTGGTAGCAGGGTGCACGCAGAGTTCACCTTCCCCGGCACAACCGACTGCAGTCACGACAATGATCACCGCTCAACCGACCACCGGGCAAAATCCCCAAGTTTCCGTTTCTCCCGGATCGGTAACCATACCGAATGCGACCCCTCTCGTTATCCCGTCGGAAGGTGTTTATGTTTACGTGAATTATCTCGGCTCTTTTTCAGGTTCGTTCGGAACCGCGACCAACATGACTACGGTCCGGGACTCAGGAGAACGGCTGTATAATCTTGACCCCGTAAACGGGACCATCAATGCGGGTTTTGTTAAACTCGACAGTTCATCGCATCCCCTTGAGGTCAGGATATATGAGAACAGCCGGCTCCTGAAAACCGGGACATCGTCTGTTCCCGGCGGGATGGTAAATATTTCGGTACATTAGTGTGCCGGCACTTTCTTTTTTTTCTAAAAAATTCAATGCCGACCTAATCCGGGGAGGTCAATATTATCTTCCTGAAATTACAGCCTGCCCGAAGTAGTGGCTTACAATTATTAAGAAAATTGCACTGGAGAAATCATTTTTTTTGAAGAGACGATGCCCCCCCCTCTTGCGCCACCAGTCCCCCATGGGGGACGGGGCGCAGTGGGATGACCTACGTCAAAGTAGCAGGTAATACGTTCATCGTACCTGCGGGAGCAATAGCGGCGGGGATGAAGCCTCGGGGAGTGTCAGCGATTATGAGGTTTCTACAGGATAAAGGATTGAAATCCTGTATCTGGTAATCTTATGAAATACCTCTTGAAAAAAGGGCTGTAGAACAAAAAAGGAATTTTTGTTCCTTCTCCGATCTATGCTTCTTCGAACACCTTGACCGTCACCGGGCAGGATATCCGGGCGCTTGTCAGTCATAAGGTAGGTATAGCTCATTACATGAACGAGATACTCTAAGTATCCCTTTGCAAAATTGGAAAGCCCCTCGTTCCGGTGCCCGAGGATCAGGATATAGAACCACTGGATGAACAGGCAGATGACTGCAATAATGCCATAAATTCCTGAGACAATCCCGATAAGAATCCAGTAGACGATTCGGATGAGGAGTTCGAGACGGCCCGCGTCTTGTTCGAAGACGAAGAGTCTGTTTCTGTGATGGTGTACCTTCAGTCATAGAAATCGATCAGAGGTTTGAATCTCCGGGCTATAAAATGTCCGTAATCCGGGGAAAACCGGCATACCCTTTTCAGAACAAAATCGCACGAACCGTACACTAATTTTTAATAATACTATGACAGACACTATAGAGCATCAGGCATGTGCGGGCTCGTGGTCTAGTTGGCTATGACGTCGCCTTGACATGGCGGAGATCCTGAGTTCGAATCTCAGCGGGCCCATCTCATTTTTGTTTTTTTCCTTATTCAATTGACATTTCGTACCGTTTCGCTTCCGGAAACAGACGCCCCCTATCCAAATCGCGGAGAAAGGCGGTCCTGGCACCCGTGAAAAATCGGTATCCCCGTTATCAATGCATAAAATTTTTATGGTACGCAAAAAACGAAAGCGTTGCACTGTCGAAATCATTTTTTAAAAGAGGCAAGGCCCCCTGATACGCCCCCAGTCCCTGATGGATGGGGCGCCTGGAGCGATAACCGTGTCAAATAACAAGTAACAGAGTCGTTATCGCACCTTAGGATAGAATGAGACATGCTGGCAACGCTCTTGGGAACGTCAGTGATTAAGAGGTCTTCCCTGGAAAATCAAACATCAGGAATTGAATTATGGGGGCTCTAGACCCCCATACCCCGGTTATGATGAACGCCCGCCGCCCCGAAGGGCGCCCCGCGGCGGGATCAATGACAATTGATTAAAAAAAATAACAGAAAAAACAACGTTGCCCCGCCGTGCCTCAGAGAGGCCCCGAGGCGGGTGACCATCGCATCTCCACATTCATTTTTGGTGCGAACACGTAGTGTTCATGCCCGTTTCTCCAGAAAAGAAAGGTAAAAAAATTGTTTTGACCGAAAAATCTGCACCATTGTTCAGTTAATTGCGATGCTCCCGTGCACGTCCTTTCGTTCAGACCTCTTTCCATATCAGCCAGGTAGCGTAGAGCATCGATGCGCATGCGGCCAGGAAAATCAGTGAATGAACAATATCCGGGACAGCCAGTGCAAATATCCGTGCGACATCGAAGAAGACAAACAGGATAAAGGTCATTGCGATAAACCAGCCGTAGACTTTATCCCTGCGGGTCGCAGCGAGAACCGCGATGATCGCGATAATGAGTTCGATGATGACTGCCGCAACCTGAAGAAGATCAGATTCGTTCATAGTACCCCGGTATCCCTGCCGGCTTAAAAAAGAATGTGGACGAAGCGAGCCTTGCGGTTTTCGTATCCGATCAGATCCCGCATCCGCAGTGTCCGCCGCCATTCTTTTCGAAGTACTGCTGGTGATACTCCTCCGCACGCCAGAACTCCCCTGCAGGAACGATCTGGGTCATGATCCTGCTGAACCCGCGTCGCCCTGACGTCTCAAGGTTCTCTTTCGATTTCCGTGCCCGTGCACCCTGGTCGGCATCGTGATAAAAGATCACGGAACGATAGTTGGATCCGATATCGGGGCCCTGCCTGTTCAGCTGGGTCGGGTCATGTATCGACCAGAAGACGTCAAGCAATTGATCGTAGCACTGACTTTTGCAGGATCGTAGGCTACCTGCACGACTTCGGCATGCCCGGTTTCTCCCCTGCAGACCTCGTGATACGTCGGGTTCTTCACCGTGCCTCCCATGTAACCGACCGCGGTTGACACAACCCCGCTCACTTTCCGGAACGCAGCCTCGACGCCCCAGAAACAGCCCGCTCCGAACGTGGCGAGCCGGCAGGTATCGTTCTTATCGTCCATAATCTTCGCACTCCTTAATCCTGATGACCGTCTGTTCATATATGAATTTCCTTTCCGGCCACGGGATCCCGATCACCTTTAATGGAGCTGAGAACAAAATCCTGTACATGAAGCGGCTTTACCGATCCCGGACTGAGCGCATCCTTGGGGGCGTGTGCGGGGGTATCGGCGAATATTCCGATGTTGATCCAACGATCATCCGCCTTATCTGGGTAGTCCTGACCCTGCTCTCTCTGGGTGTCGGGCTGGTTGCGTACATTATAGCATGGATAATCATTCCTGAAGGGCAGAATGAGCCCGCGCCGGAACAACCGGTGGAAACCGTTGGAGTGAAATAAGACAATTAAAAAAGACCGGGTGGAATAGTTTCGTGCGCATTCTTTTTGTCGTCTGTGGGGAAGGTCTGGGACACGCATCCCGATGTATCCACCTCGGTCACTATCTCCAGCAGCATGGCCATGAGGTCCATTTCGCCGGGTACGGCAAAGCCTATGATTTCATGGACCAGCACGAGTGCAGCATCCTTCACCAGACGCCCCGTGAAGTCTGTCTTGAAGGAGAGGGGGGTTTCTTCAGCCTGAAAAAGACCCTCTGGCATTCCAAGTGGATCGCACTTGATATGATACGGTCGGGCCTGAGCGTCCGGACCCTGCTCAAAGAGCACGAATTTGACTGTGTCGTCTGCGACACGATGTATGGTGGAGTGCTCGCAGCCCGGCTCCAACGCGTCCCGGTCGTCTTCATCACGAACCAGAATCATTTCTCCGGCCCGCAGGGAACAACCAATGCGATCTGGAGAGCCCTGAACTTCATGATTGGGAGATATATCCGCCTTGCAAATCACATCATCGTCCCGGACTTTCCCCCTCCCGACACTATTGCAGAATACAACCTCGTTATCTCCGCCGCTGAGAAAGACCGGTATACCTTCACCGGACCGCTGTTTGACCTCGATCCCGCGAAGTACACGTTCATGAACACAACTATCTTCACGAGTTTTGGCGGGGAACCTTACAAACTCCCGATGTACCAGATGTTCAAGAAGATCGCGGACGCCCGGAAGGATCTGTTTTTCGATGTGTTCTATACCGGCCCGGTTCTTCCCGAATCATCGGACAACTTCTTTTCCCACGGGTACGTGCCCAACCTTTTTGAGCACCTTGCCGAGGCAAAAATTGCCATTGTTCACGGGGGACTGACCACGCTCCATGAAGCCCTGCTCTTTGAAAAACCCGTGCTTATGATCGTGGATCCCAATCACCCCGAACAACAGAACAATGCCCGGAAAGTCGTCGACATGGGTGCCGGGATTGCCGTCGATGGCAGGATGGTTACGCAGGAAGTGCTTGAGCAGAAACTTGCCGAAACCATGGCCCTTACCCCAAAACCCTTCCGGAAAGAGCATGGGGCTCTGCAGGGTCGGCAGAAAGCGATGGAGATAATCGAAAGAATGGCAGCACGGAAGCGAATGTGATACCCGCTGTCGCGGAACGAATCAAGAGTATCTGATAAAGGTTGTCTGATGAAAGAAATCGGTGATATCAAATGTATCAGGGTCGAGGGAGAATTTCGCATTTGTCCCTCGTGCGGATACGAATACGGGTTCCATAATTCATTTATCGACATCTCGGGAAAATCCAATCCCGTAAAATCGACTGCAAACGTCTTCCGGGTTATCCTGGTCTGCCCCAATTGCGGTGCCCGGTACGATGTGGGGTGGAAGGTATCCTTCTCGGAGGATGCACCCTGTTTCATACCGTTACCGATAAAAAAATAGGATTTTTTGCCGATTTTTTATTCCTTAAATGCCTGTGCGGATTTTGACTGGCGGCTGTACCGGTCTTTTATGCTGTCGAGCGTTTCGACATCGTCGATCCCTTTGTCATCCCGGATTTTGATCAGGCGCGGGAACCGGAGCGCAAATCCGGCTTCGTAGGTAGGGCTGACCTGAAGTTCGGCATAACCGACCTCGAATACAAGGAACGGTTCAAACGCCACGCTCCGTCCGGACTTTGAAAGTACGCGATCCTTGAGCATATCGTAAACTTCGGTGAGCTGGTCATCCGAGAAACCTGTCGCCACCCGGCTTAGGGCCACCAGTTTACCCTGGTCCTGGCAGGCAAGGAGGAACGATCCAAATACATGCGCCCGCTTCCCCTCTCCCCATTCGGCGCCTATCACAGCAAGGTCGAGGGTATCTACTTCAGGCTTTATCTTGATCCAGTTTTTGCCCCGCTGCCCCGGGGTGTAGGGTGAAGAAGGTACCTTGATCATGATCCCTTCATGGCCGGCATCGAGTGCCTGCTGGTACGTCTTTTCAATTTTAGCCTGGTCACTGCTCATAACCTGGGGTGCGAGGTACCCTTTGACGACCTTCTCAAGAATCTTCCGTCGCTCGGTAAACGGAAGATCGATGAGGGTCTCCCCGTCGAGATAAAGAATGTCGAACACGTTGGGGATCATCTCGATCGATTCCTGCGCCTCGGCAACATCGTACTTCCGCCTGAACCGCCGCAGCACCGACTGGAACGGCATCGGTTTCCCGTCATTGACGGCGATGACTTCACCGTCGAGAATGACCTCGTGATCTGTTGACGTGTGAAGGAGACCGATGACATCGGGAAGTGCCCCGGTCACGTCTTCGAGGCGCCGCGAATAGAGTTTTGCTTCCTTCCCTTTTTTGTGGAACTGGAACCGGGATCCATCGTACTTAAACTCGGCGGCAATTTCCCCGTGTTCTTCGATCATTTCCGCTATGGTCCCCTGCTGCGCGAGCATCATGCGGACCGGGTGGAAGAGCGTAATACGCACGTTTCTCAGGGCCGAAGAACCGCTCTTTGCGAGGCGGGCAACCTCACCAAGGTCATTCAGGGCCTGGGTCGCGTGCTCAACAAGGCCCGGCTCGACATTGAAGGCCTTTGTAATCGCGTCCCGGACGCTTCCTTCGCCAACACCAATACGGAGTTCCTCCATCATGATCCGGGCGATATACCGGCCTTCAATGGGATGGGCATTCCCCAGCAGTTTGCGGACAGCGAGTAATTTTTCCCGCTGGGATTTCTTTCCCTCCATGTCGGCTATTTCGATGAGTGCGGTGTATACCCGCACGAGGTCCAGATCTTCCTGGAAAAACGTGGTCTGGGACTTGACCGAGAGGATCTCTTCGATTGCGAGCCCGACATCGCCGGTCCTGTTTATCGTATCGATGACCTGCTCTTTTTTCATCCCGGCAACATAGCCGATCGCTTCAATCAGGAGGTTTGGGCCGATACCGAGTTTTCTCGCACTCCAGTCCGGGAAGATCCTTCCCATGACGAACCTGACAAAGACCGGAAGTTCTTCCGGCGTCAGGTCCGGCAACACCTTACTGATCGTATCGATCATCGCAAGACGCGATGAGATGCCCTCCAGTGACTCGCAGACCCTGGAAAAGTCCATAAAAAGCATTGTGGTTCTCGGTTTTCATGTTGTAGAAATGGATGGATTAAGGTTTTGATTTCCTGTACCTGGACCGTCCGTGTTTTAAAAAAATTCTCCCTGTAGAAAAACACATGAACGGGAGTTCACGCTAAACCATGAAAATATGGTAAAAATGAACGTTGAGTTTGCGATGATTACTGCATCAGGGCCTCTATGAGGATGGCGGGGGCAACGTTTTTTCCATTATTAATTATCATTGATCCCGCTGCGGGCCCCGTCGGGTGCAGCGGAGTTTATCGCATTTGGGGGCACCGTCTCTAAAAAAAATGATTTCTCCAGAGAAAAAAATTCCAAAATATGTGGGATTAATCCAAAAACCCCTCGACAAATTTCGACATACTTATACCCTTCTGGTGAGAGGTTAGAGTATGGGAGAACCTGAGTGGCAGCCCGATGCGATAGCCCGGGTCAAGCTTGAGGCAATCAAAAAAGATTTTTTTGACTATATTGACAAAAACAGTGAAAAAATCGATGACAGCGTTCCTGTTTTTTTTGGCCACGTCGTGTCGACACTTGAGAAAATTATCCCTGATCTCAATGACGAGTTGTATGACCGGTTTATCGACAGCGTCGCGATTAAAGTTCTCAATGCGAGCAAGCGATCGGGGGATATCGTTTTTGTAAATAAGTTATTCGATCACGCGGTAAGGAACAAGAAAAAGAAAGCCCCGACCCCGCTTTACGATATAATGGTCGGCATGAAAATGATCAATGCCGGTAAATATGCCGAAGCCATTGAACAACTGAAAAAGTACCGGAACATTGATGCAATCATCTGTCCGGCAATCGCATACTGCCATTTTACCCTTTCAGCCAACCAGCCCGGTCCGGTTCCTGCCGATGATGGCCGGCTCTCCCCGAGCATGACGACCCTCGCGGCCCGCGAGCAGATGATCGAACTGGTACGCCTGAACCCTCCCGTGAACCGGCTCGCAGAGATGGACATTCCGGAGGATCCTGCGATTACGAAGATATTCTGGTTCATGCTGAAGCAGGCAATCAGCTGGTTCCCGGAAGAACGCGAATATTTCCGGATCGGTATCCGGAAAGCGACAATGGATGGCCGGCGCGAGATACGCGAGGAGCTCCTCGGGATAGCAATCGAACGATTCTATGATGATATGTTCTTCCTCCGGGAGCTCTACAAGCTCAATCTCGAGAACCGCGATGCCGGGGGGATTGCGGGGGCGGTCAAGCAGATGACCCAGCAATACCCGGACGATCTCGAACCGGTTTACTACGGACTGAAACTGTCCATCATGACGATTCGCCTGGAAACCTATTACCGGTTCAGGAAACTGGCAGTCCAGAAAAATATCCCGCAGAACGCGATCCTTGTCCTCGACTTTGCATTCGAACTTATGAGCGGTAAACAGTACGAAGCCGTTGCCTGCCTCGATGAGATCAAGCTGAAGTTCGGTCCCAAGGACCATTACGTGACCCTTCTTGAATACGTGGCACATGACTTCTTTTCCGAAGATGAGAAAAAAGTAAAACAGGCGAAAAAGGCAATGCTCGATTCAATCGACCAGTACTGCCTGAAGCTGCTGAAAGTTCCCGTTTCGTAAATCGAGCGGGGCGAAATACCTGATATTTCTGGTCATTAAGTCCTGCAGCTCGTGTCTCTTCAAATCCGCTGCAGTTTCCCCGGTTTACTTTCCCTAGAGTGTTATGTGCTGCGGGCGCTCCGCGGAAGTACCCGTCTGGGAAGCGACGGTAACCGTGGTCTCTTCATAAAAAAGCCCGAGGCCGTCGCGTGCGCTCGACAACGCTTTTTCCGGGGTGTTGTTCATCTCGCTTAAGTGGGCAAGGATAATCTGGGGGACATCTCTTCCTAGTGAACGAATACACGACGCAGCTGCAGTATTAGAGAGGTGACCCCGTTTTGAGCGGATTCGTCTCTTCAGTGACTCGGGATACGGCCCGCTTTCGAGCATCACCGGGCAATGGTTGCTCTCGAGCACAACACCGTCACAGGAGGCCAGGAGTTCAAGCATGCCGGGAGAAACGACACCGGTATCGGTACAATATCCGAGTTTCTGCCCGTTCTCGCTGACAATGTACCCGCATGGCTCGTTCGCATCATGAGATGTCGCAAATGGCCTGATGTCGAATCCATCCACGGAAAATCTCTCGTTGTAATGGCAGGTCCGGCTCTTGACAGGTTTTTCGGATGTGCGCCGGTAATCCAGGAAATCCCTGAGTGTCCCCTCGGTCGCGTAGACCGGGACATCGAGCCGGCGGGCGAGTACGTCCAGGCCCCGGATATGGTCTCCGTGCTCGTGGGTAATGAGCACCGCGCTGATGGTCCCCGCATCAAGACCAGCACGGCTGGTCCGGAGAAGCGTCTCTTTTGCGCTCAGCCCGGCATCGATAAGGATTGAGCTGCTTTCACCTTCGATAAAAACGCAATTGCCCTTACTTCCGCTGGCAAGGATAGTACAGCGCATTGATCAATAATCTGATGTGTTGCTATTAACCTGCTCTGATAGGGCAAAAAAGAATTATTTCCTGTCTTTGAGCATCTCGTATTCTGCAAGAACCGGGGCTATTGTTTTTGTCGCAATGGATCTCCTGACAAGCTTGGTCAGCTTGCGGCAGTAATGGATATGTGCCAGCTGGAAACTGACAATTAACCCAAAGCAGAAGCAGGTCACAATTATCAGGGAATAACTTACAAGGTCAACCATTTTTTCTCCTCAGGCTTCCTTATCGAGTTCATCGACGAGCGGTATGACTGAATCAACATCCGAGCATTCTTTTGCGAGAACAAAGAACCGCCGGGTGTAATACATTATCAGCAGCTGGTAGCCAAGGATCATACCGATAGTAAAGGTGAGAATCCCTATCCCGATGTAGATAAGAAGATCGATAAGAAGGTCAGCCATAGAGTATCCTAGTGACTGTTTTCAAAGGGCAACCAGATAAAGATATTGAAAAAATTCAGCCTGTTTCCGCAAGAACATGAATTGCCGATGCTTTTACGCTCGCACGGACTTTTGTTCCGGGTGCAAACCTGAGTTCCTCGCATGACCGGCGGGTAATCAGGGCGGTGATGGGGAAGCCGCAATCCACGGTTATCCGTATGAAGGGGCCAAAGGGCACCATCTTACTGATCGTTCCTTCGATGTTGTTACGGACTGTGGATTTTGCCGGGAGTGACTCAGTAGCCGGGGACAGGCCGATCTCTTCAGGGCGAATGTAGAGTGCCGCTTTTTTCCCCGCAGGAAGGGATGTCGGGGCCTCAAAGAGGGTTTCCCCGACCGCGATTATTGCAAGGCCCCGGTCGTTCTCCCGGATGAGACCGTGTAAAACCGTATCGATTCCCACGAACCGGGCAATGTCCGTTCCCAGGGGTTTGTAAAAAATATCATGGATGTCGCCGACCTGGGAGATCCTGCCGTTGATGATCACGCCGATCCTGTCCGCGAGACGCTGCCCTTGGATCATATCGTGGGTCGAGAAGATGATCGTGGTATGGAATTTCCTGTTGATTTTGATAACAAGATCTTCTATCATCTCCGCATTGACCGGATCAAGATTCGCTGTAGGTTCGTCAAGGAGCAGAACTTCGGGATGGGTGACCAGTGCCCGGGCAATCGCCACGCGCTGCATCTCTCCTCCGGAGAGCGTGCCCGCTCTACGCCCTTCGAACTGCGAGAGCCCTACTATTTCAAGGGCTTCCCGGACGCGGGTCTCGATCTGATCCGTATGAGCACCACGGAACTTCAGACCAAACGCGACATTCTTTGCAACCGTTGTGTTAAGTACCGCAGGTTTCTGGAAAACCATTGCCATGCGCCGTCGGACAGCGAGCCTGTCTGCATGGTTGCCTGAGATAGCCTTCCCGTCAAAAAGAATCGTTCCCGATGTAGGTGTATCGAGAAGATCGAGGATCCTGAGCAGGGACGTTTTCCCGCTGCCGCTCGGGCCGATGAGGGTGAAGATCTCACTTGGCTTGATCCTGAGATCGATTGTGTCAAGAATTGTTTTATGCCCTGCCGTTTTCGTTATGGCGGAGAGTTGGATCACGTCCGCGGGCCCCCGACAGCAATCTGTTCATAGGACAGGCCCGCGGTGATAAGATTCAGGAGGATGACCACAACGAGAGCGATTACGAGAAGGATAATTCCGAGAGCGATCGAGAACCCGAAATCACCGAGTCCCGTCTGGAGAGCGATCGCGGTTGTAAGGACCCTGGTCTGGCCGAGAATATTTCCCCCGATCATCATGGCGACCCCGACTTCGGAGATCGCACGGCCGAATGCGAGGACTACCGCGCTCAGGATTGCATACTTTGCCTCTTTGATGATCTCAATAACTTTCTGGAAACCGGTTGCACCGAGGGAGACGAGGGTGTCGCTGATGTTTTTATCGATGCTCCCGAGTGCGGAGATGACGAGGCCTGTCGTGATGGGTATGATGAGTACGGTCTGGCCGAGTATCATCCCTTCAGGTGTCCAGAGGAGCCCGAAATACCCGAGCGGACCGCTTCTCGACAGGAACAGGTAGAGGAGGAGCCCGACCACGACCGTAGGGACCGAGTAGAGCGTTTCTATGAGAATTATTACCGCTCTCTTGCCGGGAAATTCGTTGAAGTTGATGAGCCCTCCGAGAGGGATGGAGATGCAGGCGGCGATGATTGTCGCGGTCAGCGACACATACAGCGACAATCCTGCTATCTGCATGACGCCCGGGTCGAGGGTGACGATCAGATCTATCGCCCGGGCAAATCCTTCTTCTAGTATACTCATTCCCTTTTTCTCCCCAGATATCCGTTGAAACCTGAACTAATATATTCCCGTGAAAAGGTTAATCCTTATCGTCAACGTTAAGTTATTTTAATCAATATCCAACGAAGTCAGCATAGATTGTAATCCAAAGTTCTGAAAAAACGGACTTTAGTAAATTGCATTCTCAAAAAATCCACATGACGTCCCGACAACCCCTGCTTCCGATGAAGTTTAACCTCTCCGAGCTTGCGGGATCCCTCGGGGATTTCGGGACGATAATCCCGCTGATCCTTGCAGTTGCGCTGGTGTCTGACGTAAATGCCCGGTACGTCCTTCTCTTCTTTGGGATCTGGTTCATCCTGACCGGGGCGTATTACCGGCTGCCGATTCCTCTCGAGCCGATGAAAGCCATAGCGGTCATCGTAATCGCGGGCGGAATAGCGAGCGGGGAGATCGCCGCAGCTGGCCTCATGCTTGGCATTATTTTTCTTGTGCTGGGATATGGGCGATTTTTTGAAATAATTGAAAAGTGGGTGCCGCGCTCAGTTGTACGAGGAATCCAGCTGGGTTTGGCACTGCTCCTGTTCAAGGCATCTGCAGTTTTTATCGTCAAAGATCCGTTCTTCTTCGTAATCGGGGTTGCAATAGTCCTTGTGTTCATCCTTCTTGTCCGCTACCGTTCCTTCCCGGACTTGTCATCGATATGTATCATCGGTGCCGGGTTTATCGGGGGTTTGATCCTCTATGGGATACCCCCGCTGAGCCTGATCCCTGCACCCCAGCTCGTGATACCCATCCCAACCGATTTCTCATCAGCGTTCTCAACCCTTGTCCTCCCGCAGGTTGTCCTTACGATAGCAAACGCAATTCTTGCCACTTCCCTGCTGACAAAAGATCTTTTCTCAGTCGACGTCCCTCCGAAAAAATTCTCGACCACCATCGGCCTGATGAACCTGACATCTGTCCCCTTCGGCGGCTTCCCGATGTGTCACGGTGCCGGCGGACTTGCCGGGCAGTATCGTTATGGTGCACGGACAGGAGGTGCGAATATCTTTGCCGGGTTGATCTTCATCACGCTGGCACTCTTCTTCACATCGCCGCAGGTACTCTCCGTTATCGCGGTCGGTGTCCTCGGGGCACTCCTGGTCTTTGTCGGGATCGAGATGGGGCGTCACAGCCTCAAATCCGATGCGGTGGTGGTCACGATTATCATCGGCCTGCTTGCGCTTGTAAGTTCAATCACCATCGCGTTTATCGTGGGGATGATCATCGTCTTCATCCTTGGGTGGCTGGGTAAAGGCCCGGTGCCCGGTAAGTGCTGAGCCTTGTGATTCTCATCGTAAGATCGATCAGTTTTCTTCTTCGTATTGGTCCGGATCGCGATCTCAGAAAACCCCTCATTTAAAACGGCCATATGGCAGGACGTTTTCCATGGAAAACGCTGCTGTAACGATACTATATCATCACATACCCCGGAGAACGACGGTGAAACGGAGACTAAATCTTTCGTTTTCAGAGATACTATCACGCTTTTTCTCGAAACTATCACACTTTTGCTGCCGGAACAGTGAATCCGGGCATTATACGGGCCCGGATTGGCGTATCTCCGGATCATCCCCGTCCAGGTCCTTCCCACGACGGAGCGATAAACGAACCGGAGGCCGACGGTCTTCGCGATTCAAGGCGACCTGAAGGTTACGAAGGGATCGGAAAATAAAAAAAAGAGAATTACTTTGCAGCCGTGGCATTTGCTGCCGGGGCTGCTGTTGTTGCATTGACAACCGGTGCTGGCTTGAGATCAGTTGCCGGTGTGCTGTAATCCCCGACCCAGCCGGCGGTTGCCGTGGGCACAGAGACGCTCATCGGGATGAAGAGCGACTTGCCGTACTTCTCCTTGCCATAGTTACCAATATCGGCCTGAGTCTGTGGCGAGATCAGGAAGTTGACGAAGTTGTTTGCCATCTGGATCTTCTCAACCGGCTGCTTGGTATTGTACACTGCCATCACGCTGTAGATGTTGAGGAGGCTCGCACCTTTGGTGACCTGGGGCTTGAGGGTCAGGTTGTTCTGGTACGCAAGGTAGGTTCCTTCATCGGTCAGGGCATACGCACCCTTGTCGCTTGCCATCTGGAGGGTCTCTCCCATTCCCTTGCCGGCTTCGATGTACCAGAGTCCGGACTTCTCTACATTCGCTGTGTAGTTGAACCCTGCTTTTTTCCAGACGTTCTGCTCGGCGGTATGGGTTCCTGACCCGTCACCGCGGGAGATGAAGTAAATGTTTGCCGTCTTGTTGGTCCCCTTTAGGAGAAGTGTGGTGACGGCGTTCTCCGGTGTCATATTGACAATGCCTGCCGGATCGGTTGGTGGCCCGACAATGATGAACGAGTTCGAAGCAAAGGACCGGCGGTTGAGACCAAATCCACCCTGCATGAATGCAAGTTCCTGGGCTGGCGAGTGGACGAGGAGGACATCGGCATCGCCGTTCTTGGCGATCTCGATTGCCTTGCCGGTGCCCTGCGAGGTGATTGCGAGTTTTACATTATACTGGGACTCGAACTTCGGCTGGAGGTAGTTCAGGAGACCGGTATCGTAGAGACTGGTTGTCGTTGCAATGACGAGTTTCTGTGGCTCGCCCGCGGTAACGACCGGTGTCGCGGTCGGCTGGGCCGGAGTCGCAGGTGCCGAGCTTGTACAGCCCGTGAACAAAACTGTTAGAAGGAGCAGTGATATGAACACCGCGATCAATCCTAGATGCGATTTCTTAACCATTGTGATCGTTATAAATTCTTATTGTAAGACTCTTGAAGTTTTCTTTTTTAGTTTGTAAAACAGAACGGTTTAACCAGTTGGTAATCAACTGGTATACATGATTCATTCCTGGTTATACGACGTTAATCAGTCAGGGTCCGGCTGACAATTTCAGAAAACAGGGAAGTCCCGATTATCTCTTCTGCTTCTTTCCTGTAACTCTCCTGCATGATCCCGAGGATCTTCCTGCTTCCCCGGGATGTCGTCAGGATGCCGACCCTTTCTGCCCGCGTCACCAGCTCTTCCTGTTCCATCATGGCAAAATAGGGGAGGATGTAATAGTGCGGAACTTCGAGAAACTCGGCGAGGCGACGCGTTGTCGGGAACTTTATCCGGATAGAACCCGGTAAGAAGGTCAGCGATACAGAATGCTCCTGCACCATGATCCGGACTGCAGCGTCAAAAAGGATATCGACCGAAATTGCGGTAACCATAATTCTTATCGATAGGTTTGGGCTCCGGAATTAAATATACATACCGTTATGTATGAATTCCTCATCCCAGGCAGTCGCGGAATGGAAAAATGGATACAATTCACGGGAATTTCACGCACGCACAATTTCCCGGAGCATCGGGTCGAGGCGCGGAGCATTTGCCAGCCGGTCGATCGCCTTCACCGCTTCTTCGTTTCCCTGCAATGCAATTCTTTTCAACCTCCAGACGGCCTCTTTCCGGGTTTCGTCGGGCATCTCTCCACTCATGGTCCAGGCAATCTCGTAGAGTTCATTGATCCCGTCATCGTAGTCGTGTTCCATATCGTTTAATGTTCATGTATTTACAGTAAATAATTCTGTGGTAAAATACATTCGATTAACAATTTTAAATCTCCCCGGAATTCAAAAAAAGATTGAAGTTTGAATGATCCTTGTTGTGGCAACGCAGGATTCCTGATATGGGATTTTATAGGACTTGGATGTGTGATCGCCCTTTTACGGGCAGAATAAATTTTATGCTGTGATTAATTAAATTATTCTGTTTAGATTTTTTAGTTTACTCGCAAAACCACGGGCATCAAAAATTAATAAAATAAGTTTTTTATTCAGAACAAAACAAATATCAACGATTTACTATGGGAAGCAATCAGGATATTATGCATGGGTTTGTCCAGCAGGAGATCAATCGGTTTTTTTCCCGTTCCGACGGCTGGAATCTGATCCCGCAGGAACCGTCTGAAGGGTACACCCGTCGTTTTATCGCAGAGCGCACCGTTCAGGGTAAGCGCGACATCCAGAATATTCTGGTCACCTTCGAAAAGAGCGTGCCCGCCGATGCGACGGAAGGGATGAGAACGTCTGCCGCCGGAGCTTACGGGCAGCGCATGACGCCAGGCATTACCGTCATACTTCCCCAGAACGCGGATGTATCTACCGTTCCCGGAGACGTCAGGATAAATTTCATGAAATCATTTGCAATCCGCGACGGGGAGCTGACGTGGGTGAAAAGATCATTTCCCCGGCCAAAAGAAGAGAAGAAAGTATTGCTCGAATCGTAGCGTCAAAAGTGCACGGGAAATAGTGCTGGTTTGAGAGATATTTCCCAACTTTTTTATTCAGCTGGTTTGTCCCGGATTGTCGTTCAATGCAGATCCCGCAACCGTCTTCCGGATTCATCTCTGGCTAAAAGGGAAATCAGGCGAATGCCAGATAGAGGAAGTAGATCCCGATAATCACAATAATTACGCCGATAACCTTATCGAAAACCTCGCCACTCACTCTCGCACGATCCTTTATTTTTTTGCCGACTGCGCCTCCCAGCGAGCTTATTACGATGAGCGGAATAGAGAGACCGACGGTGTAAACCAGCATCGTGAAAAAGCCCTGGAACGCAGTCTGGTAGAGAGCGATGTACGTTAAGATGATGAGAAGCATGGGCGCTCCTCTCCCGACCGTGATTGCACCAAACGACAAGCCAAGCAGGAATGCTCCCGTTACCGTGTAAGCCTTCGGAACTTTGAAAAAATTGAAAATGCTCCGTATCGGCGGCTTGTAAACCTGGAGGAGCTGCAACCCCATCAGGATCAGAAGAATTCCCCCAACTGCCCAGGCGATTGTACTGTTAAGGAACAACAGGTATTTTCCGACAAATCCCGCAATCATCCCGAGTGGCAGAAGCACGAGCACCGTTCCCACGCAGAATGCAATGGTCAGCTTGAGAATATTCGTGAGTGAGAGGTGAGTATTCCCGCTCGTCAGGTACCCAATCAGTCCAAGGCACAGGACACTGTTGCATGGGCAGATTCCGGCGATAAGCCCAAAAACAAAAATGCCAAGGATTGAAGGATCGAGGGTTGCCATTTGATTATTGTGGTACTGGAACGGTGAAATAAATTGGGGAATGAGTTGCTATTCCCGATTCTTAATAATGGATTTGCAGAGGACTGCTGGTTCCTTCATGTGCGAAAAATACCGGGGCGGGAAGGACCTCAGACCGGTGAACGGATATATATAATCCCGCGGGGTACCGCGGTATCGAGCCGGGCGACAATGGCCCCGTCTTTATAGATCGCGACTGCGAGGTTATTTCCTGACCCGTCCTGCTTCTCGATGGATCCGATGATATCCCCGGTGGTTATGGGAATCTGGTAGAACTGGTCGCCTGTACTGTTGATTGGTGTCTGGAACCCCAGGTATCCGATAGATCCGGTGAAGTTCCCCGGGTAGAATACTCGCACCCACACTCCTTTTTTAGGAAGAGGGACGTCGGGAAGGGGGATAACCGGTAAAGTTACCGCCGGTGTCGGAGTAAATACAACCCCTACTGTTGCCGTGCTCGGTGGCAGGGTTATGTGCCAGTCAACGAGGCCGGCCGGTTTTGTCGTATTGAGGAGCTGGACAAGTGACCCGTCCTGGTAGATCCCGACTTCGAGACGGGAGTTGGATGAGTCCTGTTTTTCAATTGAACCTTCGATCGACCCATCCCGGACCGGGAGTGTGTACACATGATCCCCTGAACTGTTCACCGGGATCGTGGTGCCCTGCGCTCCGATAGAACCCGTATAGTTTCCCGGATACTGTATCCGGACCCACACTCCTGTTGACGGTATGCTGACTTCCGGCGTTGCTACCGGTCCAGGCGTTATTGTTGGCTGAGGCGATTCGGTCGTGGGTGGTGGTGAGGGAGAAGCAGCAGTCAGTATGGCGGTGGGTACCGGCGTCGCGTTTACCGGGTTCAGCGGCGTATTTCCGGTTCCGGAGGGGTGGTAGAAAAGCCCGACTCCCGCGATCACAGCAAGGATGATAATAATCGACGCGATCGTAAGGATTTGTGAACGCCCTTTCCCCGGAATTTCCCGTGCCTGATCTCCGGCGCTGTCCTTGTAACTCGTTGGCATCCATTCCTGCGCAGTCAGCCGGGCAGTAACTTCGGCTTCCGATTTTTTTGGTATCTCAGGCACCGTAATTGCGTGATCCCTGAGTATCTCAAAACTCTTATCCCTCTCCTGGATATTCAGGCCGCCAGGCTGTCGGGCATAAATCAATTCGATAAGGCGGGTCTCACCGGTCTGTGCTGTAATAGTGAGCGTCAGGGTTGGCTCCCGGAGTGAATTTTCCCCCGCAGTGACATTACCCAGGGAAGTTAACTGGATCTCCTCAATTACTTTTCCCGATTCATCCCGGAGAATGAAGTTTTTTGCCGTGAGCACCACTTCGTGGCGGACACCCCCGATAATAATTTTTTTGTTTGTAACAGCACCGGCTCGTCGTTGTTAATATCTGTGTTATCCATTGCCACCATCTACCAGAATATCTGATTCAGGGAATCAATAAGGTTGTTAGTGACAAGCAGCGCGGTTGTGTCCGGATTTGCTTGCCAGCGTACAATGGGAACTCTAAACAAACCTGCATAATCAACCACCTCGGGAGAAATGAAAATCGGAAGACTTTATTCATACCACAAAGATTTTTAATGACCAACATGGTGATTCGATGAAAAACACAACATTATTTCTCATACTGCTGGTAGCATTTTCGACAATATTGATTGGCGGATGCACCCAGCAACCAGTAGCAACTCCTGCATCAACACCGGCAGTAACTGCAGCTCCAACATCCGTGGTACAGAACCAGGGCGGAGTCGCGATAATTACCAACCAGACGATCGCGGTTAAGACTACCCAAACGGTAGCAGTAGTGGCCAACCAGACGGTTGCAGTTCAGACTAACCAGACCGTAGCAGTCGTAGCGAACCAGACGGTTGCGGTCCAGACCAACCAGACCGTAGCAGTCGTAGCGAACCAGACGGTTGCTGCCCTGACTAACCAGACTAAGAGCCCCTAATCTCGATTTTTTAACGGGAGCAAGGGTCTCAAAAACCTTTTTTCTCTCGTTTCTTGTGCTGGTCCTCAGGATTTGAATTGACCGGAAAAAGCCGATAAGAGCACGTACCGGTTTCACCAGTTCCGATAAATTTATGAAAATTGTATGACTTTTTATTGACCGAGAGGGGATCTTTCGTTGGGACTGGTAACCGTAAAATTCTGTACTTTTAGAAAATGAAAAAAAATTCAGAATTTTAGAATTTTATCCCGTAAAATGAGTTTCGTTCATACAATTTTCAGGATAATTTTTCCCTTGACATGCCCTGCCTGGCTCAGTTCCTGTGCGGCTTTTGCCTCGGCAAGCGGGAATTCCCGTTCAACAACAACGGTAATTTTACCTGCATCGACCAGCCCACCAATTTCCTGCAGTCTCGCACCGTTCGAAATAAGCATGAATGACTTCCCTCTAACCCCGTAAGCCGCGGCCGCTTTTTCATCGGCTCCCACGGTTGAGACAAGCACACCTCCTTTTTTTATAACACCCCATGACTTTTCCTGGGTCTCGCCACCGATTGTGTCGAGCACAACGTCAAGATTTTTCACTTTTTTGCTGAAATCTTCAGAAACGTGATCGATAACCTCGTCCGCTCCCAGTGCTTTTACCATATCAAAATGGTTTTTCGAGCATGTGCCGGTGACCCTTGCGCCCACAATCTTCGCCAGCTGAACGGCAAACCCTCCGACGCCTCCTGAAGCCCCATGGATCAGGACCGACTGACCTGCCCTCAGGCCTGCCTGTTCGAACAATGCAGTCCAGGCAGTCTGGGCGGCGAGCGGGATCCCCGCGGCCTTATCGAGAGAAATTGTTGTCGGGGCAAACGCGACTTCCATCGATCGGACAGCAATATATTCCGCATACCCGCCGTTCCGGGATGTATCCGGCGGCAGAAGACCTTGTCGCCTTTTTTAAACCGCTTTACGAGAACGCCGGTTTCCTCAACGACACCCGCGACATCCCAGCCGAGGATGTGGGGGAGGGTGAAGTTGGGGTTCTGGGCCATGTACCCTTCGCGGATCTTCCAGTCGACAGGGTTGACCCCGCAGGCATAGACTTTGATAAGGACTTCATCCGGCCCGATTACTGGTTTTGGTGCATCTTCGTACTTTAGCACACTTGAATTTCCGTATTGGTGGATCTGGACAACTTTCATTGGTACACCTTTTTTGCTAATGTTTGCGGAACAGGAAAAATGTTTCCCCGGTCCAGGAGCAGGTAAACAATTTCTTCTCAATTTCTGAAATATTAAAATTTCAACCCGGAAAAAGTTTTAGCTACTTGGGTTGAAGGTGTGACCTTTCTGGCCGGTTGAACAGATCGGTATTGTGACCTCGAAACATTCGATGCAGCCCGGTGCCTTAAATTCTGGATCAGCCTGGTCAGCAAGCAGTCGGTGTGTTTTTAGAAAAAGTGGCCGTGAACAGAAAAGTATGACCGATTCGCTCAAAAAAAATGCGGCGCTAAACAGTCGTCACGTCAGAAGAATGGCCGGTCGATGATCACGAGTAACGCAATCAACCCCGCAAGCGTGAAAAACATAACGCCATCAATCCGGCAGAATGTGCAGGGATGGTAAATTGTTTTCCGGGTTGTCCGGTTAAACCCCCGGCTCTGCATCGCGTCCGTGACATGTTTCGACCGTTTGAGGAGCGACACCGTCACCGGCGTAAAGAGGGCCATAAGATTTGTTTTGCTTTTCACGAGGCCCCCGTTCTCGAAGTCCATTCCGCGGGATGCCTGAGCATCCATGATATTATGGACATCTTCCGCGAGGGTTGACGTTGACCGAAGGGCATAGCCGAGAGAAAATGAAAGAGTCGGGGGGATCCTCATGCTCGTGAGGCTTTTTATGAAATCATCGTGGGACGTGGTCATGATGAATAAGAAGGAAAACCCGGCGATAGAGAGAAACCGCAGCCCCATCGTGATCGCAAACAGAATCCCGACGAATGTTACCTCTGAGTGCATGAACCAGAGATCTGCCGAAAAAAATACCGGGCCGGACGATACCTTCGGGAAAAAACCGTCGAGGATGACGATCACCGCAAGGAACGGGGATATCAGGGTCAGGGCACGCCCCAGTCTTTTACCCATTCCTGAGATAACCGCAATGGCAAGGACAAAGACAAAGACCGTGGCCATGGCAAGGAGTGACGAGAATAAAAGTGCCGCGACACTCACGAGGAGAAGCGCGAAGATCTTGGTCCTCGGATCGAAGCGGTGCAGGAGGGAATCCCCGGATTCGTACCGCAGGAATTCCCGGGCTTTCTTTTTCCGTCCTCCGGCACCCTCCTTACGAAACGGGTTGAGCCTCAAATCCGTGCACCCCCGGCACTGGTTTCCCCGACTTGTAGGCATATTGGCTGCTCCACACGGTTCACCCTGAAATCATCCCCAATATGTCCTTCCCTGATCCTGAGAATACGGTCAGCACAAATGTTGGTAAATTCCTCGTCGTGCGTCGCAACAATAACCGTTTTCCTCCGGTCCTCATCCGGATGAGGGAAGCGGCAAGAGCTTGTTTCAATCCGAAATCAAGGCCGAATGTCGGCTCGTCGAGAACGACGACAGGGGTATCCATCATGAAGAGCCCAGCAATCACGACCCGCTGCTTCTCTCCCCCGGAAAGACCGAGAGGAGGGGTTGCGGGATCGATATGATCGAGGGAACATTCCCGCGACACGGTGGCCAGGCGCCCGGTTATGTGGTCCTCGCTGATACGGATATTTCGCGGGCCAAATGACAGTTCGTCGGTAATTGTGCTCTCAAAAATCTGGAAATCTGCGTGCTGACATAACAGCCCGACTGTTCCTGAAAGAGAAGAAACGCTCCTCTTCCCGACCGGTATCCCGTGCACCAGCACCTCTCCGGAATCCGGTTTCAGGAGACCGTTGCAGAGTTTGAGCAGTGTCGTTTTGCCAGAACCATTGTGCCCGGTGAGAACGGTGATTTCACCCTTACCGAGATCCAACGTGATCCCATCGAGCGTCTCACCAGAGGATCCCGGATACCGGAAATGCACATCCCGGAACGAGATCCCTGCATCCACCGGAGGGGAAGGAGAATCGCCCGAATCACCGGGAAGATTTTCCCAGTGCACGGTATCCACTGAACAATCTCCCCTCCCCTCGCTGAACAGACTGGTTTCGGGATGAGGAGGACTCCATCCGAATAAGGGACCGTCGAACGACACTTTCCCATCCGTCAGGACAACGATACGTTCCGCTACTCCCCGGAGCAGCGAAATCCGGTGTTCGAAGATGATGACCGTAGTGTTAAGTTCATTCCTGATTTTCTCGATCGCTTCGCAGAGTGCTTGTGCTGCCGACGCATCAATTCCCGAGAATGGTTCGTCCATGACGAGAACCGAAGGGCGCATTGCGAGGACGGATGCGATCGCGACCCGTTGCCGTTCCCCCCACGACAAATGGTTGATCGGCCTGCCGATAAGGTGCCGGATCCCGAGAGTATCGGTGATTTTGAATATCCCGCGTTCGATCTCTTCAGGAGTAAGGCCGAGCGTTTCCAGCCCGAAGGCAATCTCATTGGTCACATTGCCGGTAATGAGCTGGTAATCCGGGTCCTGGAAGACGAGGCCGACATGAGCGGAGAATTCATGCACCTCATAATCCCGGGTGTTCATCCCGTTGACGAGGATGTCCCCGCCCATGACCCCTTTTGTGGCATGAGGGATGAGCCCGTTGAAACACCTGCTGAGACTCGATTTGCCGGACCCGCTCGGGCCGGTGATCACGACCAGTTCACCGGGGTCTATCTGCAGGTTGACATCGCGGAGTGCGGTGACACTCCTCCCCGAAACCGTCCTCGGGTACCGGAACGAAAGATTACGGATGAGGACCGCGGGTTCAGGTCTCATCGCGGGTTATCACCCCTGCCTTTCAGCAGCCGGCTTAAAATTACCGCTGCAAGAATGCCCCCGATCCCGCCGAAGATGAAATGGGTCACGGAAGCAATACCTATCCCGATAAGGATGAAGGTCGCAGGAATGCCAAGGAATGTCTGGACCGCGTAGTTGACCACCATTTTTGCAAGATTGCCCGCTGCTCCCGCGATAAACCCGACGGCCGGGTGATCGAATCGGCTGGCGAAGAGGATGCCGGTCACGTCGACCATTATGCCCATCGCGAGGTACTTGAACATGTCCAGGACGTGAAGGGCATCGAGACCGAACAACGAAGCAAGGATTCCTGAAATGAGCCCGATATAACAGCCGGCGCCGGGCTTTCTCACGATCCCTGCGCCGATGATGACCGGAATAACCCAGAAGATACCGGAATTCCCCGGAAGGTGAAGGGGGATGTTGAAGACCGTTTTCAATGCTACGACAAGAGCCCCGCAGAGCGACATCAGGGCGATCTCGTACAGGGAGAAATAGTGTTTTTTGATCGCCATCTTAGGATCCCCCCATAAATTCGGATTTTATCCCGACGGAAAAATCCTCCGGCTGCATGCGGTTCACCGCGACAAGGAGCAGGAGTTCTGTCGTCGGGTTCCCACCGGTTGCTGTGACATAGAAGGAACCCTGCCGCTCTGATGTTTCGGTTACCTGCCCTTTTGGTTCCGCGAGATCCCGGGTAATGTGGAGAGCGTCGAGGCCGCTTCCCGCCCGTTCAAACCGGAGCGACGTGGTTGCAGCCGCGGAAATCATCAGCGTTTTCTCCATGGATATTCGATATCGTAACGAAGTAGTCATGGGTAACTGAATAGGGCAGGACCGTCGTTGCCGGCATGGAGTGTCCCGGGTACCAGAGCCATAGACAACGTACCCGCACCGGTTCCACCCTTCCTGCCGGTTCGTCCTTGTACTGGGTCCCGTCTCTGCGGGTCCCGTACACGTGGAAGACTGCTTTTCCCGCAAGAGCGGAGAAATTATAGTCGACTTTCAGGGCGCCGGTCCTCCGCACGTCGGGGTTACCGCCCACCGCAGTCCCGTTCATGTCGATGTACATCATGTACCACATATCCTGTGCCGACGCATTTTGTGATGGATCGATAGCCAGCGGGTCGTAGTACGGCCGCCATGTCTGGGGACCGTACCGGAAATCAGACGCGGTAAAGTTCTCGTCGAGGAGCACCCCGGGAACCGGCGGACTGCTCTTCCGGCGTGATGAGCGGCAGGACAAGCTCCTCAACGCCAAACATGCCGACAATAAAGCAGCCGAACAGGATGAATGCAAGGACGATTCGCAGGCGCAGGTTCATCCTAATCCCGCTGGATCTCTTTGAGTTGCCGTCACACATCTCGACAAAGAGAACCGTCTTCCCGTTCACCGGGCAGGGACGCGGGGGTTTACCCTCCCGGGCAAGGACCGTCCCCGTCTGAAAGGTCTGGCCGTCGAACGTCGAGACCATGTCGACCCCGGCAGCAAGGAGCTGTTCAACGGTGCACGGGCCGGTTATGTCCCGTATCCCTCCTATCTGGAGGAACCTGCCGTCGCTCCCGGCAACGGCAAGGCCGAGCCCGGCCATGGCACCGATGACCCCGTCCTCGGTCCCGCCGAGTCCGTTCAGCCGGATATCCAGGTTTTTTGCAAGCGTGCGTCGCCTGCTGCTGCGTCACAATGGAGCGTTTTGCTTCCTGCCCGAATACAACCAGGGCGGGAGTCACCTGCTCGGCGAGTGCGACGGCAACACCCGGATCGCTCCCCTCGATAAAATCGTCAAGCATCATCTTCTGGGCAGTCGCAAAGATGTCGGTCTGCAGCCGCTTCGCCGGTTGCGTTGATATGGATGACCGCATTGCTGTTATGGGACGTGTACGGGAATATCGGGGTGAACAAAAAACTGGTGACGGGTAACCCCGAACACCGGATAATCAGACGCAAGGAAATCTGCAATCCCGCGCGCGAGGCGGCCGGTCCCCCGGGATTTCTCGTTATCGGTATCGTCAATGGAGAGAAGGATCGTCATAGCTCTTAACAAAACTCTGCACAGATAGCAAGATATAATGTTCTGTTTTAATCCGGATATTGTTAAACGGATCATGTTTATTTTTCCGGAGAAATTGGATGCAGTGATATCCCGATTTCGCTCTGAACCCGGTGTATGGATCAAACCGGGATCACATCGATCACCATCCTTCCCGGGAGGGCAAAGGACGGTGCACGGAGGAATTTGACGATATCACTCTCAAACCCGGCGATACAGTCTCCATCGTCGGATCAACAGGCTCAGGAAAGACCGCGTTCATCAACGATATCGAGGTCTTTGCCCGGAACGACACGGTGACCGGGAAGATCGATACTGATCAACGGGGCTACCCCGCCGGATGACATGGTGCGGGACCCTGCGCAGCAAACCGATCGCACTCATCACCCAGAACACGAAATGCCTTGCTGATCTCACGGTCCTTGCGTTTCTTGTGATGCACGCAAAGGCACGGAAGATCCCCGGTGAGTCCGTGATCGATGAGACCATCCGGCTCGCAAATGAGTTTACCGGTGAAAAGATTGCGGGTCCGATGCGAATGACCGCACTCTCCGGAGGGCAGACACGATCCCTCCTTATCGCTGACGCAATAACGATCAGCAGCGCCCCGATTATCCTCCTCGATGAGGTTGAGAGCGGCGGGATCTTCAAGGAAAAGGTGATCGAGTCGTTAAAGAGTAAAGGAAAGGCGGTGCTCTTCGTCACCCACGATCCCCATCCTCGCCCTTCTTGCGGACCGGCGGATTGTGATGAAGAACGGGGCAGTCGACAAGGTCATTGAGCCAGACGGGCGGGAGGACGAGACCCTTGCGGAGATCTCGGCAATGGACACGAATCCTCTCGACAACTTCGGGAACGGCTCCGTGCCGGCGAACTGCTCGATAACCGGGGGAGCCTGCTCATGAAGCTGCTTATCTTTGCCGGTCCTCCGAGTGCAGGGAAAACCGCGGTCATCCGCCAGGTCATCCGGAATTTTTGCGGTGAAGTGCGGATTGCGTTCCTCAAGATCGATGTTGTCCGGGCGTTTGAGGATGAAGAACTGGCAGCAGAGTTCGGGATTCCCACCAAAAAGGTGTATTCAGGCGACCTGTGCCCCGACCATACCGGGATCATGGTGTTGCGTGACGCAATCACGTGGGCAGATGATCTCGGGGCGGGGCATGCTGATCGTCGAGAGTGCAGGGCTCTGCCTCCGGTGCACACCCTATACCACGCAGTCCCTTGGCATCGTGACATTCTCTGCCGTCGGAGGCACAAACAGTCCCCTCAAGATGGCGCCGATGATCGCGCTTGCCGATATCGCTGTTGTGACCAAGACCGACCTCATATCGCAGGCGGAAAAAGAGGTCTTCCGGGAGCGGGTGAAGGAAGTTGCGCCCTCGGTCGATATCATCGAGACGAACGCGATCCAGGGGACCGGGCTCCGGTACCTGATGCAGGCAATCCGCGATGCCCGAGAGATCGAAAACCCGGACACGATCGTCCTCCGGGGAACCCCGCCGCTCGGGGTCTGTACCATCTGCGTTGGCAAGAAAGAGATCGGCTGGCAGCACCACTTCGGAGTCGTGCAGACCCTGAGCGGGGCCGATGACCTGTACCGGGGGGACTAAAAGTCATGGCGTGGGAACCTCCCGGGAATAACTGCGGGTCCTGCGGCATGAAAACCTGCGGGGAATTTATCGGTCTTGCTCACACGGGAAAAAAGATCTTGAGGATTGTCCGTTCTACGGGAACCGCACTGAGTGGGAGGACGCTACCGGCTCCCGCTAGCCAGTCTGCCGTGAATGGAAAAGATTTCCTCGGGTTCGACTATGATTTTGTCCTCCAGCCGTTTCCCGGCGAACCCTCGGCCCGGAAACACATCCAGCTCGTTCCGCAGCGAACTCATCGATAAATGGGGGATTGTCAACGGTGATATCCTCGTGGGGCGTCCGATTGAACCCAGCTGCCCGATCCCCCACGTCCTCCGCGTCCTCAAGGTCGACCATGTGACCGGGATCTCACCTGTTACGCCGTGGGTCCTTTCGCTGCCCGGAAGAGTACGAAACTCCACGATGTCCATGCCTATCGCGAGATCGCCATGGAAGGTGATGCGTCACGCCTTCAAGTACGCGCCCATCGTCGGGTTTCGCCAGAGGTTCCTGCCGTCGAACTGTATGCGCCAGATGGTCCATTCGGGCGTCGTCCAGATGGCCCTGAAGAAAATCGCCGGCATGCATGTGCGTATGGAAGAGATCCAGATGCACGGCAAGCGGGAGAAACTCAAGGACGTCACGATCCGGCCTGGCGATGCCGTCTCGATCCTGGATCCCAGCGGCTCCGGGAAGACCATTGTCATTGACGGAATCAAGGTCGTCAACAGCGACGGGACCGGGACGAGCAGGGAGAGGGCGGGTATCGGGGATTATCGGGGGGAGAAGTCCGGGGGAGGGAATAGCGGGCATCGCCACTCCGGCGGCGGTGGTGGGAAGAACCGTCACGGGGATGGGGAGATGCTGTGATTAAATTCGGTGATTCAGGCTATAATGATCCGATTGCAGCGAGAGGAAAAATCAGGGACTAAAAAAATAATTTTGGGCTTTGTTAAAACGTGCATGAACCACTGTTCAAAAACCAAACCCTGAAAATTTTGTAAAATGAATGTGGAGATTGCGAGGGATACCCGCCTCAGGGCCTCTCCGAGGCACGGCGGGGCAACGTTGTTTTTTCCGTTATTTTCTGTTATGAATCGTCATCGATCCGCTGCAGGAGCGCCCCGTCGGGTGCAGCGTTGTTTATCGCATTTGGGGGCATGGGGGTCTCAAACCCCATCATAATTAATGGAAATGGTAAATTTTCAAGGGAAACCCTTCGCTGTTTTTTGGAGAATTCATGTTTTCTTTGCAGGAGAGTCGGATATTCTCTTCGAACAGGAATCGCAAAAACGCTCTGACATTTTGTGAGCATACCCACCCCCTTCGGGGGTCGCTCGGGCGCCTCGTCGGGCCCTCGCTGGGCAGATCGGTTAATCGGGACCGTGAATGTAAAGACCAGTCACGATCTCATAAGAAAACAAAAAACCTCATAAGATTGAAAAACCATAAAATCGGCGGGGGTCAAGGGGGCGGCTCCCCTTGGGCTGCTTCCCCCTCTGGGGGAGAGAGGGGGTCACCCTCCTAATTACCACAGAGCGTAGTCGAATCCTTATGAAACAGAGGATTTTAACAGAACCTATTTTTGAGGAATTTTTTGTTATTGATTAATCCCGTTTGACCGGCACCAGTACGCCATCCTTATCCTCGACAAACAGGATCGTCCTGCCATTGATCGGGCATGCTTTTGGTGATTTTTTATCATCGATCATCACCGTTCCCGTCGTGACAATTTTCCCGTCAAGGGTGCAGACTTCCTCGACACCCGCAGCAAGAAGGGCTTCCACGGTGCAGGGTCCGATCATATCCCGGATCTTCCCCCGCTGAAGGTATCTTCCATCGTTGAGGTTGACTGCAAGACCAAGACCGGCCATCGAACCGATGACCCCGCCTTCGGTTCCCCCGAGACCTTTGAGCCGGACGTTCAGGTTCTTTGCGAGTGCCCGTGCCTTTTCCTGGGTAAGTACCATGCATTTCGCATCCTTTCCGAACGCAATCATGGCCGGAGCAATTTGTTCCGAAGGAGCGACGGCGAGACCGGGATCGCTTCCTACGATAAAATCAGCTATCATCACCTGCTCTGCGATGGCAAAAATCCGGTCGGCAGCTTCGTTTCCGGTCGCCTGGACATGGATTACAGCACAACTGTTGTGAGAGGTGTACGGAATGTCGGGGTGGACGAGGAGACTGGTGTCGGGTAACCCCGAAAACAGGGTAATCTGCTGCAAGGGTATCGGCAATGGCGCGTGCGAGCCGGCGTCCCCGGGAATCAAGGCTGTCGGTATCATCGATGCTTACGAGGATGGTCATTGAAAGGTCACTGAGATTGTTTTTGAAAAAGGGTGGATATATTCCTGTTTAAGTGATTGCATGTGTTAATGTAATGTGGTTATCTTCTGAAATTCCCCGGCATTGGGACGAGAGAACTCGGATGAGGAAGTTTGGTTGAGTGGTTTTGCGAATTGTGCGCCTTCCTCACTGTCGTTTACCCGGAGACTCTGTCGGCGCGGAATCATGGATGAACCGACTTATATGCCTATGAACGGAGAATAACCGGAATGATCGAAAACACGTTATTTTATTCCATGATATTTTCCGGAGCCACTATTTCTATTGAAGTCATGGATCGCATCAGGGTCCCTGTTATAGAGACCAACGAGTATGTAAATCATCATACCTTTTTTAAGATGGGTAATGCGTAGTGCGGGAATCCGGATGCACCGGGTTTCCTGCAAATCCTGAGGAGCCCGACCGTGATTTTCTGCATGGCGGCACTAGGGAAATTTCATCGGAACTCTAAGGAATAAATGCCAGAAAAATCCGGAGGTGATACACTGGCAGTTCATAATCATCAGGATCGATCAGGAACCCGATCGTGGCAGACGAAGCGGCCCCAAGCGGAATGGCGGTGAACCCGGTACGGTCGGACTCACGCGGCCTGGGCTAATTCTCCCTGAAAAAACGATCGTGGACGGACTGCCGTCAGGGAAAAGATCAGCAGACCTGAGGTGGCAGTCATGACCCGCGGTCGTTTGCCCGAGGATACGTTCGCTGAGGCAGCAGAGATCGCCGGCTGGCGTGGAACGCTGAAATGGTTCGAGCGGACAGACGCTGATAGACTGCAACTTTGCAATCTTTGGTACCGAACTCGTCTCGATTGTCCGGATCCGGCGTGCCCGCCGGCTCCATTGCAGCCCCGAAGAGATCTGCTGGGAGTTTGCGGACACGATCGCCGGGCTGAAAAATGCCGTGCTTACCCGGCAGGTAATCCGGGAGCTCTGGCTCTGCTCGTACCACCGCTCATGGCGTTTTTTCCAGCTTGTGGGGGATGATCTGGCCGAGATGGACCGGAAGGGGAGGCCGGTTACCGGAGCCTGTATCGCACCGTCGTGGAAAGGGTCTGGACGGGGATGATCCGGGGATACACCAATCCGTGCCCGTATTATGCCCGGATTCACTGGTTTGGAGGCAAATGTGTGATAGTTTCGGGAAAATGCGTGATGGTTTCGCTGAAAACGAAAGAATTGGCCTCTGTTTCACCGTCGTCCTCCGGGGGTGTGATAATATAGTATCATTACAGCAGCGTTTTCCATGAAAAACGTCCTGCGTATGGCAGTTTTAAAGAAACGAGGTTTTCTTAGGATCGCGATCCGGGCCCAAAGCGGAACTGGACACTACGGCGGTTCTCCGGATCCGGAAAGCCGGAAATCATCAGTTCTCACTACCGGTTCTTGGACAAAAGATCCCGGATGCCGCCAAGAATTCCCGCAAATTCTTCCGGATCCGGCACATCTTTTGCAAAGGCAACCATGCTGCACCGATCCAGTGCTTTTTCAATATGATCCCGTTCTGTGTCTCCCGGAGAAAGCATGCGGACAAGCTCTTCATTCGTGAGCTCGCGTCCATCGCCCACCCTAAGGGAGAGAACAAACCGGAGCGCCTGGCCTGCCCGGGCGTATGCTCCCGGGTAGTTCCCATGTGTCGCCATCACGCCCGCTTCATCGAGCATATATTCAGCGACATTCTGGTAATCGGAACCTGTTTCCCCGGACGGTATTTTCGACTGCCGGGCAGGGTCGAAGGCCGGATACGTCTGCTCAGGACCACGACACCACCGGACAAAAGGCAGATGAGCATTACGGAAAGAGCCGGGATGAGGAACGGTGATGGCTCGCTTATTGTCTCGCGTTCGATGCCGGAGACAGTTCCGTTGGTAATCGCGGCGTTAATGTGAGTAACGCGGCCTTTGGGATCCCCGTACGCGAGAGTCACCGACACCTTACCAGGAGTATACTGCATCCGGGTGGCGTTGCGTCCAAACCCGCTGTTCGCGAGTTCACTCTCGTACGTCCGGAACGTTTCATTGTCCCGGAGTAGATCGGGGACCGGGATACTGCTTTCCGAAGATTCGTCGGCAAAAAGGAACCTGCCCTGATCGACTGAACCCTGAACAACCGCCGACTGGCTTTTCTTTTGATAGGAAAACGAGAAATTCCCCGACGTTTTCGTTACTGGGACAACATCCGGGACAGCCAGTTCAAACCCATCGTTTACCAGCGTCCGGTTAATCGCGTTGATCGTGGGATCTCGCATGAGACTGGAAAGGAACTCTTTTTTCTGCCGGAGTGATGCTGAATCTTCTTTCTGTCAGCTGCTGCTTTAGTTCTCCGGGATCCTGCGCAACCTGGTTGTTCTGCAACCGCTGGAAGGGATCGGTCGAAGGTGGGGTTGTGTCCGATCCGGCTATTCTGCCGCTGGCGCCTGCTTCCGGATCCGGGGAATCAGTGCTTTCCTGGGGGTTTTGGTTGACCAGGATCTCGTCCGGGCTCTTCACGAAATGAATGACGATATCTTCAAGCGATGCACGTCTCCCGCCATTGTCATCGTACAGGAAAACGATATCGTCGTGGAAGGTGATCGGGGTATCCTGCCTCCCGATCGGAAGGAGGTACGATCGCTGGCCGGCGAACAGGGTAAACGATTTTTCCTGGACCCTCGTCGTTGCATTCCCCGGTGATCTTTCAGTTGTTGTTGTGACCCTCGAGTACCCCGGTAACATCATGGCCGTACGAATTGTTCAGGATAAGCGGCAGGGCCACATCATTACCGGCAAAAAAATAGTAATCCTTCTGCTCCGTGAGAATGGTAACCTGACCGGCACAGCAGGGCGAGACCAACAGGCATACGAGCAGGAGAAAAAAGATCCCCCGTTTTATCATGGCAGGATCCTCCGCTTTCCATAGCGCAGGTACAGCCCGAAAAGAACGAGGACAAGGGCTGAGGCAAAAAATACGTCCTGAATGGGTGTTTCCACAGGCTCTCGTTTGATCTCCTTGTTCAGGCCCGTGTAAATCAGGGAAAGCGTCCGGTCATCGACCGATTTGAAATATTTCCCTCCGGTCGTCCGGGCGATTTTCTGGAGTGTCGTCTTCATCGAGCGTGGCATACTGGGGAGCACCCAGCGGATCGTAGCCGGTGATCACCGGTTCTGCTGACCCGAGGCCTACCGTAAAGACCTGGATGCTCCGGTCCCGGGCGACCTTCATGGCTTCGTCCGGGGTTACGACACCGGCATTGTTGACGCCGTCCGAGAGGAGAATCACGACATTTTTCCGGTTCGGGATCGATTCTGCCATGTCAATCCCAAGGAGGAGCCCGTCCCCGAGAGCGGTCTGCCCGGTCCTCGCTGGTACTGAATCCAGTTTCCTGATGACCCGGTCTTTGTCCGGGCTCAGGTACGCAGCACTCGTTGCACCTGCTTCAAACACGACGATCCCCGCATAATCTTCAGTCGCCAGATCCCGCATGAGTGAGGCAGCCGCAGTTTTTGCCGCATCGAGCCGGGTAGGTGGATAGTCCGTGGCGCTCATGCTCCCGGAGACATCCATGACAAAGACAATATTCGACCCCCTCGGTGACGGGTCTCGAGCGGGATGTGGGGATCGGCAAGACCGATGAGAAGCAGGGCGACGATGAGAAGTGAGAGATAGAAAAGGACCGTTCTCGACGTCGATCCTTTTTTGTCCTGCCCGTTCGCCCTGCGGGCAACGGCGACCCGGGAAAATTCCAGTGCGTCCTGCATCTTTTTCCGGCCTGCCCGCCGGTGCAGGTACCACAGGACGGGAAGGGAAAGGAGCCCGATAAGCCAGAGCGGCTGGTAAAATCCTGCCATTACGCTAATCGCCCCTGCTGCCGCGATGAGAAGAATCTGCGGAGGGGGACGAGGGAGGAATCGCCGCTCATCAGGGTGATAGTCCTGGCCGGCATTTCCTGAGGAGGGACAGGATCCGGTCGTCTTCCTGCCGTGCAGCCTCCTGGTACCGCGAACGGAGGTCCCGTTCCGATGTATCGAGGAGGACCTGTTCGCCGCTCTCCACGTCTTCAAGCGGCAACCATCCCGACATCCGGCAGTTCCTGTTCCCGAACATCGGCGATCCTGACTGCGATGACCTCGTGATGGTTCCTGAGAATCCGGAGCGAGGATTCAAACTCCGGGGAGTAGAAAATCGGACAGGATGACGATCGAACTCTGCCGTGTCAGGGTTCTTGGCTAAAAATCGGATCATGTTGTTGATGTCCGTCTTTTGCCCTGACCGGGCGGTGCCGGATAAGGGTGGAGAGCAGGTGGATGAGATGTGCTCTTCCCTGTCGTGCCCGGATGAAACATTCGACACGATCAGTAAAGATGCAGAGGCCGATGCGTTCATGGTTTTTCAGGGCGGCAAACATGAGGCTTGCGACGACATCGATCATCTTTTCCTCTTTGCTGGAATCGCTGCCAAACCCGCCGGAAGCGGAACGGTCCACGACAAAATAGAAGGTCTGCTCCCGGTCCTCGGAGAACTCACGGACGTAACGGGTGGTTTAGCCGTGCACTCACCTTCCAGTCGATGGCACGGATATCATCGCCGACCACATATTCCCGGAGGTTCGGAGAACTCAATCCCCTGTGCCCGGAACAGCGACGCACGGAGCCCGGCCGGTAATCCCTCTGCATGGATCTTTGTGGTGATTTCGATCTTCTCGATCCGCCGGATTACGTCTTTCACATCGTCCGCGCTGTTCACTCTGTCATTCACTTGTCAATGTCCGAAATCATTCTTCCCGGTGATCTGTTTTTCCTGCATCAGGGCACTTTTACCGTTGAGAGAACCGATTCGATGATCTGTGCGGTCGTGATCCCTTCCGCCTCTGCCTCGTACGAGAGCAGGATCCGGTGCCTCAGTGTCTCATGTGCTACCGCCCTGACATCCTCCGGCAGGACAAAACCCCTGCCCCTCATGAGAGCACGGGTCTTTGCCCCGAGGATGAGGTACAGGGATGCCCGGGGTGATGCCCCGCACGAGATAAATTGCCCGAGGTCGAGTCCGTAGATCGGAAGGTTTCCGGGTTGCATCCACGATCTCCGCAGCATACCGTTTCACTTTCGGGTCGGCATAGACCGATCGGACAAAGGCCTGGATCTCCAGGATCTTACCGGAGGACAGGATCATGTTCGGCTGGACCGATCTCTCCCTCCGTGAAACGATCGAGGATCCGTCACTTCCTCGTCAGTTGTCGGATAGGTCATCAGGATCTTGAACATGAAGCGGTCCACCTGTGCTTCCGGCAGGGGATAGGTGCCTTCCGATTCGATCGGGTTCTGGGTCGCAAGGACGAAAAACGGCTTTTCGAGAGAATACGTCTCTCCCTGGAGGGTCACCTGCTGCTCCTGCATTGCCTCGAGCAGCGCGGACTGGACTTTCGGCGGGGCCCGGTTGATCTCATCGGCGAGGATAATGTTATGGAAGACCGGCCCTCTGATGGTCGAGAACGTGGCCTGTGCCTGGTTGAAGATATGGGTGCCGAGGATATCTGACGGGAGGAGGTCCGGCGTGAACTGGATCCTGCCAAACGTGCAGCCGAGACACTGCGAGAGGGTGCTGATAAGGAGTGTCTTTGCTATTCCCGGGAACACCTTCGATGAGGACATGGCCACCGGAAAAGAACGCGATCAGGGTTTTTTCGATCGTATCGTCCTGGCCGATGATCACCGTCCCGATCTCTTTTTTTACTCGGCCGATTTCCCGTGCATATTCCCGTGCACGGTGATTGAGTGCTTCAATGTCGTCAGCCATTTGCCTGCTCCGGGTTTAACAAATTTTTCTCGATGTTTACTTTCTGGAATTGTTCAGATAATTTTTCTTAATTTTGATGTCAGCACCGTCGTACCGGTGATTTGCCGGCAAAATTTTGGTTTTTGGGATTCAGAATCCATCCTGTGAATAAATGAAACCATACCGGAATGGAACCCTGCTGTCTCGCCGGCGGGATAAATCATAAGAAATATATTCAGTTACATTGAGATTTAAATCCAGTTACTTTGAAAGTAAAGTAAATAACATATTTTCAGTCGCGCCCCCGAGTCTGGCTAAAAGGTGATTATTCCATGAAAAACGTGAAGACAAAATCCCGGCTCTGCCGGAATGTATGTTACCGGACTTACCGTAATCCTCGCAATTCTCATCTGTACATTTCCGATATCGGCACTTGATACCCAGGAAGGGACTCTCCCTGCTGCAAAACATATCGATATTAAAATCGCCAACAACCCGCTCGGGAATTATATCAAGTTCGATGGCGGCGGGCTCAATGCACTGCACGTCTCGACAAACCCGTTTGAGCCGTACGGGCAGGTTACCACGTCGACCGAGCAGTCCGGGACATTTTATTTCTCCGATACCGGCGGCAGGGGATTTTTTGACGATCTCATTCTCATGGTCGCGGTGAACGGTGAGGTTCCCGAAAATTTCAAAGTGCATGTCCGGTCGAGCGGGTACCGGTGGGCACCTACCGGTGAATTAAACCAGCCCCCTGCCCCCGCAGATCTCACGTATCTTGACGGCGCCATCGATGAGACCTTTACGAGGGACCAGTTGGTGTACGGGCCGCAGAAGCTGGAAACCTGCCGGGGAGAACAGCCCCATGAGTTACCCGATCTTCTACGGGCAGGATACCAGCGACCCGAACACCCGTGCAAAGATAATGTTCATCGATCTTAAGGTCGGTGCCATCGGCCCGAACAGCGGCCTGAAAAACCTGACCGACAACGGGTTTGCAAAGATCGAGTATTCGGTCGAGAACCTCGATACCTACACGGCATTCAGTGCCTATGGCTGGTGCAACCAGTCCAACCAGGGAAAAGGGATCACCTGGACCAACCAGCTTCCAGGGACGGGAAGCAGCGGGTACACCGTGCTGGGAACACCGTATGCATCCCATAAATCCGAATTTGCTGCACAGGACGGAGGCAGCGCAGCCAACGAGAACAGGAAAAATGGCGGTAACAGCACTGCAGCCCGTGACGATCACACCGTGACATCGACAACCGAAGTCTCCCCTCGGGCTCATGGTCTGCCTCGTCGCCATCGGCACTGATCGTGTTAATGAGGAAAACACAATGACACCTGGCGTAGCTCCGGGAGTAGCCGGTCACCGCTCCTGGAACGCCAGGTATAGTGTCGATATGCTCGGTTCTCATCCCGGTCCTGTTCTTTGTGATAGCCACAAGTCCCGTGACCGCCGCCGCTCTTCCCGGACTATCAACCACATTTTCGTCACGGTCGCAAACGATGCAGGCCCGAAATACAACATTTTCCAGAACGGAACGTATTATCATGAATTTCGAAGGTGAGACCCGGGGACAGAACGCGATCCATATCTCCGACAATGCCTGTCGGAGCCGTACGGCAAGGCGATTGTCACCGACAACCAGAGCGGGACGTTCTACGTCACCGATACCGGGGGCAAGTCCTATGAGGATGAGGTGATCCTGATGATCGCAGTGAACGGAACGATCCCGGGGAATTTCCGGATCCATATCACATCGGACGGGTACACCTGGGTCCCGAACACGATCTACAACCGTGCACCGGAAAAAGATACCGTGCATTATGTGCAGGGAGCGGTTGATGAGACTTTTACCGCATCGGATTTCAGCTTACGGTCCGCAGACCTCGAAGCCGTGCGGTGGTCCGGACTATCCTCTCTATAACGGGCAGAATACTGTCTGACGCGACAAACACATTCAGGCTGATGTTTGTGGATCTCAACGTGGGTGTTCTCGGGTCGAATTCCACCGAGCTTACTGACCGGGGGGCGGTCAGGATTCGGTACGACGATTGAAAACTTTGACACCACCGCCGTGTTCAACGTCTATTCCTACTGCAACCTCTCGAACGAATGGCGCAACCATGATCGCGTGGACGAACCGGCTGCATGGAACAGGAAGGAGCAGCGGGTTTTCCGGGTACACGGTGATCGGGGAAGCACCCCCGTCACTCAATCCAGGACTGATCCAAAAGCCGTGGTGTCACCCGTCCTGCCTCTTGCAGCGGCGGGAATGTGTATCACTTTTCATGAGGCGGGAGAAAAGCGTCATGAAAAACGGGAGACACTGCCGGAGTATAACGCGGTATCGGCATGGCTTCGTTTTGCTGCTCATCCTTTCAATCAGCATTCTGCCGGTTATGGCAGCACCCACTTCACCAACAACCGCCATATCTTCGTCAACGTGGCCAATGATGCCGGCGTGAAGTATGATCTCGATGGCGCAAAATACGGCGGACCTTCCAACACCTATTACATCAAGGCAGATGGCGGGGGGCTGAACGAACTCCATATCACCAATGATATGAGCGACGCCTACGCGGCCAGGTACCGACAACTACCGACCAGTCGGGGATATTCTACGTGACCAATACCGGTGGCAGGGGATTTGATAACGACATCATCCTGCTCATCGCCGTGAAGGAGCCGGTGCCTGACGATTTTTCTGTCCAGATACGGTCCAGCGGGTACACGTGGACCCCTGCCGCATCCGGCCCATACACTCCGCCTCCCCCGACCGATTATGTCGCTATGTAACGAACGCGGTCTCTGAAACCTTCACGAAATCAGATTTCATCTTACGGTCCCCAGAACTGGAAACCCGGGCCGGGTGCAATGGGAGACATGACCCTGCCGGTCTTTAACGGGCAGGATATGATCGAACACCACCGATAAGTACCAGCTCATGTTCATCGATCTCAAAGCCGGGAATCTGTATCCCTCAAAGTTCCCCGGTGTAACGCTCGAATGACATTGGGGCCGTAAAAGTTGAATATTCGTTTAGCAGTCTCACTACTTTTGCCGCGTTCAATGCGTACGGCTGGTGCAGTGCAGCAAACCAGGACCAGGGAATTTCGTGGACGAACCCAACCCGGGGTTTTGAAGCAAACGGCGGCAACCAGCAATCGGGACAGAGCGGATTAACAGTAATCGGCAGTCCATCATCCCCTTCGGGAGTTAGTTTTACTGCCGGGGGTCCAAGTGGGATCGTTCTTCCCCTAGGGGGTTCTGCCCCCCCGGTAAATCCCGCTCTTTACGGGTATAAGGGGAAGACGTTGAGTACATTCAGGTCCGGAACAATCAACGGGTCTGTTCAATTTATTTCGGATCGGGGGTTCACTCCGATCCTCGCCAATAACCGGGTCAGGGATGTCAACCTCTCTGTGGACTATCCTGCCGGATCGAATATCAGCTTTGCACGGCTGTACCTCTATGTCTCCGGGAGTCATAATCTCCAGTCCCTAAAAGGTCAGATTCCTTCATTCTATTCCACCCTTAATTCCGACCACATAACTCCCGACCAGATGTATATGGACACCGATGGCGACGATCACGGGCAACTCGCAGCCACCTACGCGTACGATGTCCACGACCAGATAAAGAGAAACGGGACCTTCCGGTTCACGATCCGGAATCTTGACTATGAGCAGTCAGTTTTCACTGTTGAAGGAGTCCTCCTCGTAGCCGCGTTCGAAAATGAAACTGCTCTCCCCACCAGTTACTGGATCGACGAGGGGTGCGATGTCGTCAAGAGTCAGCCGGAAAAAGGATTGTTCCCCGATTCCTGCGAATCCCGGTACCCGTTTCCGGGGTTGGTGAACATGAGTACTGCAGCGTCGTCTGACCTCTATCTCGTCTCGACAGGTCTCGATCAGAGCAATACGACAGAACATACGGTCAGTTTTAACAAGGAAAAATGGCCCGACCTCCTCGACGACAGGAACTCATCTCTCCTCATGAAGTACCCCGTGATGGAATTTCTCAATGAAACCGCTAATACCGCAGGTATCCAGAGTTCGATCCGTTCCCACGATGCAGATTATATCGTAAACCGGAATGCGTTCCTCATCGTTGGACAGAAAGACCCCGATGCCACGGCAATGGTTGAGGATAACAGCACGTATGAGTGGGAAGAAGTTGTGTCAACCAGTAACATTACTGAAACAGACCCGTCCACGGATGAGATTTCAAGTGTTCCGGTTTTTCTTGACAGCGATCCCGAAGGAGCACTTCTCTATATGGATGGAACTGTACCTCGGAAAAACGACTCCCTATACCCTTTTAGCCGGGAACGGTGAAAGCCATACAGTCCGGTTCGAACTCGCGGGTTACTATCCGGCAGAAACATCATTTGTAGCGGCAAACTCAACCCGGATCATCCAGTCTCTCTACACCCCGGACCATTCCCCCAAGGGGCGACTCACCGATGTTCCGGAAGATCCTGACGGTACACTATACGGGGGGCTTTACATCCACTCCCGGCCCCACGGAGCGATAATTTACATCGATGGCACCAACACCGGGAAAACTGCACCGTCGGTTATCATGGGCATTGAACCGGGGCGGCACACCATCCAGCTCGCCCGTGACCTGTCAGATTCCAATGTCCGGGAGAAAAACGAGTTTGTTTTCAACGAGCAGACTGTCTACGTTATGCCCGGTTCGCTCGGAATTGTCGACATCAGCGGCATCGGTGCTCATCCTGACTACGATCTGATCATCGATTCGCGCCAGTCACGGGGGCTGCCCTTCACTGTGGGAGGCTACATGTTTAATGCAACCATTCCCGCGAAAGTGAGAACCACATCGAACTCGTTCATCACGATGCGTGAGAATGGATCCTACGTTTCGTACCTGACCCCTGAACTTGTCGATGACGATACGTACCTGCTCATCAAACCCCGCGATTACCAGAATCTCAGGATCGCGGTTGATTCGAGTCCCGAAGGTGCGGAAGTATTTATCGATGGGTTTGGGACCGGATACGCGACCCGGTACACGTTTGGCAATATCTCAGATGGCCCTCACAAGATCATGGTAAAAAAAGACGGGTACTTCCCTGACATGATCCCGGTCGACCTTCCCCGGAAGAACCGATCCCATTTCAACGACCCGGGTAAAATTCGAGCTCGAGGAATATCCCTCGGGGTTCCTGTACGTGAACAGTGTTCCCCCTGGAGGGAAGGTGTCGATTGACGGCCTGTTTACGGGCGAGGTAACCCCTGCTTTGTTCCGGGCCGTGTCGACTGGTACGCATACGGTGAAAGTCGAAGGGGCAAATGCTACAAAAACATTCGACGCTACGATCAATTCGGTGGAGATGACCAACCTCACCGCTGATTTCACGCCAAAAGTGGATGACTAATCGGAAAATATTTTAAAAAATATCGAGGATATCCACTCCGTAATTTTTTCAGATTCTCAGGTATTGGGGAGAAGATTGCTCAGGCGCGCAGATTTTGTCTCCCCTTTTTGAAACGAAGATGTCAGGCGGTTGTCCGGAGAAATGTGTAACCAGAGCCCCGTCAGAAACCGGAACCTGACAGGATTTCAGGAATACGCAAGATACCAAACCCTATTCAACCGGACCATGATCTTACCGCCATAAATCCCTACAATAATGGATGTAATTTATTTCTCCCATAGGTTAATGCAATACGCTGTTGCCTTGCATATCATTTAATTAACCTTATGCGAAAATTCATGTACAAACGTTATCTTTGTTTGTTAGTGGTGAAAAATGAAAGAAAAAACAATCCATTCCAACATACGGGGATTAATGGCTGTCCTGGCCATCCTTCTCTTCGTAGCGATCTGCTTCAGCCCTGTAATGGCTGCTCCGATTCCGGCTCCGCGGCACATCTCCGTCGTCGTTTCGAACGAAGCCGGTGCAAGGTTCTCCAATGATGCTACGACCTTTGGTGGTCCGGCGAACTCCTACTACATCAAGGCTGATGGCGGAGGACTCAACGAGCTGCATATCTCGAACGATCCGGCCAACCAGTACGGTCAGGTCGCGACCACCAACAACCTTGCCGGAACATTCTGGATAACGAACACCGGAGGCCGTGGTTTCGATGACAACGTCCCCATACTTGTCTCGGTACATACACCAGAGATTCCTAACGACTTTGCGATTCATATAAAATCGAGCGGGTACTCCTGGACTCCCTCAACCGTGGCGAACCAGGCCCCGACCGTTGCATCGTATGTCACCGGAGTCGACGAGACCTTCACCGGATCTGACTTCATCTATGGTCCCCAGGCCTGGAAACCCGGCCCGGGCAGCCTGACCGTTCCCTCTCTCCCGCTTTACTTCGGACAGAACATCAACGATCCGTCAACTAATGCCAAACTTATGTTCGTAGACCCCTATGTTGGCAACTTGAAATCGTCAAACCCGCTCTCGGTCATTGACGGCGGAGCTGCGAAGGTTGAATATACCATTTCCGGAGTGGACTCACTCCCCACAAACACGGTCATTTCCTTCAACGGGTACGGCTGGTGTCTCAACGCGAACCAGGGCCAGGGAATTTCCTGGACCAACCAGATTACCGGAGCATCTGCAAGCGGATATTCGGTTGTCTACAACCCCCCCGTCGCCGATTTCACTGCTGACAACACAGCAGGCCTACCCGACCTCACCGTTGCATTCACCGATGCGTCCACGGGCGCAGGGATAACCAGCTGGGCCTGGGACTTTGGCGATGGGGCAACCTCAACCGAACAGAACCCAACTCACACCTACACCGATGTTGGGAAATATTCGGTCAGCCTTATCGTGACCAGCCCGGCCGGATCCGGTACAGAGACGAAGACTGACTTCATCACCGTTCAGACCTCGGCAGAAGCGACTGCTGACCTGATCGCCCATGTCCAGAGCCTCGGGTTAAAGCCGAGTGTCGAGACAGGCCTCACCGACAAATTGTATGATGCCGTCGATGAGCTGAACGCCGGGAATAAGGTTGCCCCTGCTAATATCCTCAACGCTTTTATCAAGCAGGTAAAGGCACAGACGAAAAAGGCAATCACTCCTTCGGACGCCAGTGCACTGACTGCCGAGGCACAGGCAATCATAAACAATATCCAGGCTGTTTGAACACGCCAGGATAATTGCAATCTTTTTTTTTTAAAAAAAATTTTGTGCTCTGTTAGAAATTATTTTTTTTCGGAGAGATAATGCCCCCCGTATGCTGGACCAGCCCTGGGACAGGACGCAGTGAGATGACCTAAGTCGAATAAAAGGTTATACGTCGTCATCCCAACTGGAGTGTTCATAGCGGCGGGGGCAAAGCCACCGAGAGCATCAGCGATTATAAAGTTTTCTACTGAGCAGAAATTTCAAAAAAAATTTCACACTCGATTAACTTCTCTTCAAAATCATTTGGGAATCTTTATTTTTCCGCGGATCAATTGTAACGTCATTGCAGTATTTTCGTTAATCTTTCCGGAAAAGTTAACGTATGGTGAAAAAAAGATGAACAAGAAAACAACGATTTACGTACGACGGATGATAGCCATATCCGTGATTCTTCTCGTTATGGTCATCGGTATAAGCCCGGTGATGGGAATGACCGTCATACCCAAATACCGGGATGTGAACCTCCTGGTCGCGAATGACGCCGGTGTCCTGTTCAATGACTTTGGTAATAACACCTACAACTTCTTCAGTGAAAACCAGACTGTTACACAAGGGTTGAACGCGCTCCACCTCTCCAACAATAACAAATTTCTCAACTACGGGGATATCACGTTCAGCAATGCCCAATCGGGTGTTTTTTACATAACGGATACCGGGGGTCGCGGCTGGGACGATGACGGGATCCTGATGATCGCAGTAAACGGCACGGTTCCGGATAATTTCCGTGTTCATATCAAATCAAGCGGTTACCGCTGGACACCTGTGTCGAAGTCAGCGTTGCCCTCCTATAGCAGTATCACCTACCACGCTGGAGCTATTGACGAATATTTCACGAAGGCCGACTTTATCTACGGCCCCCAGATCTGGAAACCCTGTCCGGCTCCGAACTATCCTCTTTTCGAGAAGCAGGATATGACGAATACGACAAACACCTTCTCGCTCATGTTTATCGACTTGAATGCGGGAGTCGTCGGTTCGGGAACAATATCTGATGGTGAAGGGTACGACGGTCAGACGGTCACGGACAATGGTGCAATCAAGGTCGAGTATTCCTTTGAGAACCTGCAGACATTTGCCGCGTTCGATGCATTCGCTTATACCGTCGATTCAAACCAGGGTCAGGGTATCCGGTGGACGAACCGGGTAACCGATTACGGTTCGTCCGGATACTACGTGACCGGCCAACCTGCGCCTGCGATCCTCCCGCTCCCCGGTTTATCCTCATCCCCTACTGATACCAATAACGATGGGTTATATGACGACCTGAACGGAAACGGCGACCTCGATTTCAACGATGTCCAGCTTCTCTTCCGCCAGATGGACTGGATTACGGCAAACGAACCAGTCGCATTGTTTGATTTCAACCACAACGGGGAGATTGACTTCAACGATATCCAGCTTCATTTCAGGAGCATGTAACCATGAAACGATTGAACTTCATAATTCTCGCAATAATTATCGGGATCTTATCCCTGGCCTGCGGAGTTTCAGCCGCACAGCAGATAACCATCAGTAACGTAGTGATGAACGCCGACGGTTCCGGTACAGCAACCGTAACGATGGACAATGCTCCGACCGGCTTATCCGGGTTCAAACTTGGGCTTTTCATTATGGATTCGACTGTCTCTGACAATATCACCTTAGTGACCTACCCCTCAGGTGATACAACCGGGTTCAACCAGTTCGATACAAAAGGTTCAACTTGGGCAAGTGCCGTCTTTTCCAACAATGTCAATACCCTGACCCGGGGAGGATTTTCCAGCGGGTACGTCAAGGCCGTGGATACAATCGGGGAATCGTATCCTGACGGGTCGACCAACATCCTCCTCGCAACAGTAACCCTGCACGGGCTCAAGGCAGGGTCGACTACGCTTCACGGGACGCTCCAGATCCTCAGCAGCAACAGCGGTGTTAATTATATCCCCACTACGACGGTAAACGATGGTACCATTACTGTCAACGGGCCCCCAACTGCGGCATTCACCTCCAATGTCATTTCCGGCACCGCTCCCCTCGACGTTAAGTTCACCGACCAGTCAACGGGAAGCCCGACTTCATGGTCATGGGACTTCAACAATGACGGGACTCCGGACAGCACCGATCAAAACCCGGTCCACACGTATCCGATAGCCGGTTCATATACGGTAAAACTGACCGTGGTCAATGGTGCCGGCAGCAATTTTGTTACGCACAGCATCAACGTCAATGCAGCGCCGGTAGCTCCAACCGCGGCTTTCACATTTACCCCCAATTATCTTGTCGTCCAGTTCACCGACCAGTCGACCGGCAGCCCCACCTCCTGGGCCTGGGACTTTAACAATGACGGTGCACCGGACAGAACGGAACAGAATCCTTCTCACGCGTTCGCAGCGGCAGGTACCTACCTCATTAAACTTACTGCAACGAACGACGGCGGCAGCACCTTTGTAACGCACGATGTCACTGTTGAAGCAGCACCTGTTCCGGTGCCAGTCGTGGATTTCATCGGTGCTCCACGGACGGGAGATACCCCGCTTTCGGTTCAGTTCAACGGAAGTGCGACCAATTCACCCTCTGCATGGGCATGGGATTTCCAGAATGATGGAATTATTGACAGCACGGTACAGAACGCCAGCTTTACGTTCACTGTCCCGGGCACCTACCAGGTCAGGCTCAATGCTACGAACTCCGGAGGAACCGGTACTCAAGCTGAAAGGGAACTACATCACAGTGACCGGTGAAGACCCGAACCTCCCGGGAACTGATTTCAAGAGCGACGTCAGAACAGGTTTTGCCCCGCTGACCGTTCATTTCACCGACAATTCGACCAATTCCCCGACCGCTTGGGCATGGGATTTCCAGAACGACGGTGTTATCGACAGCAACGAGCAGAACCCCACCTTCATTTATACCACGGCCGGCCAGTTCCCGGTCAACCTTACTGCAACTAATTCGGCGGGAAGCAAGACCCGGCTGAAGTCAAACTGGATGACGGTCAACGAAGAAGTTATTCCTCCAGTGGCCCTATTCTCGACAAACGTAACCTCGGGAACCATCCCGCTGGCCGTTCAGTTCAATGAAACGGCAACGGGCACCGCCCCGTTGGAGTTCGCATGGGACTTTGGCGACGGAGCGATAAGTTCTGAACGGAACCCGGTCCATGTTTTTACAACTGCGGGCACTCAGACCGCGAAGCTCTACCGTCACCAACGCGGCGGGGAACAATTATGTGACGCATGATGTCGTAGTCGCGGCTGCACCAGTCGCTCCAACAGCAGCGTTCACTACTAGCGCAACAGGCGGAGTTGTCCCGTTGTTCGTCCGCTTCAACGACACTTCCTCTGAATCCCCGACATCATGGCTTTGGGACTTCGGCGACGGCATCACTTCTTCGAACCGGAACACGACCCACACCTACATGGCAGCGGGAACGTACACGGTAATACTTACTGCGACAAGTTCAGTTGGTAGCGATAACGAGGTCAAGATGGATCTTATTACTGTTACTACCTCCGGTTCACCCTATACAGACTCAGCCTGGCCGAAATTCCAGCAGAATAACTATAATACCGGGAGATCTCCTTACACCGGCCCGCAGATGAACACGACAAAATGGAACTTCACTGCTGGTACAGGAATGTATTATCCCGTTATTGGATCCGATGGAACAATTTACGCAAGAAGCAACGATAACAAATTCTATGCCATAAGTCCGGATGGGACGGAAAAATGGAACTATACCCTACAGGACCGCACGGTGTCTGCCCCGGCAATAGGATCTGATGGCACGGTCTATATCGTTGGGGGAGCAAACCAAGGTGACAATTTTATCTACGCGATTAATCCTAACGGGACATTAAAGTGGTCTTTTGCCACCAATTGGTTTAACGCGCCGGAATCTATCACGATAGGAAACGATGGAACGTTATATTTTGCTGACGCAGTCCAGTTTTATGCCCTTAATCCCAACGGAACTCAGAAATGGACTTTCGGATACGGTTTTGGTCAGTTCAATACGAATCCGGCGATTGGACCTGACGGAACGATCTATACCAGCACTACATCTCAGACAAATCCAGATTTCTTTGCACTCAATCCGGATGGAACCGTAAAGTGGACCTTCTTTGCCACAGGTCAATTCCGTTCTTCTGCAGCAATCGGACAGGACGGAACGATCTATGTCGGTAACAACGACAAGAAACTTTATGCATTGTTCCCGAACGGCACTCAAAAATGGAGTTACACAACGGGTAATTATGTACAAGCTCCCCAGCCATTGGGTCCGACGGGACCATCTACTTTGGAAGCAATGACAAAAAAATCTATGCGCTGAACCCGAGCGGGACGTTGAAATGGAGTTACACAACAGCCGGAACAATACTCAGTTCTCCGACCGTCGGGGCTGACGGCACAGTCTACTTCGGAAGCAGTGATAAAAAATTCTATGCACTCACCCCCGAAGGGACTTTGAAATGGAGTTACATATCGGCCGGCACGTTCAACACCGGAGCGGCTATCGCACCTGATGGCACGCTCTATGCGGGAGCTGAATGACGGCAACCTCTACGCCTTCCACGATCCCATAACCCCGGTTGCAGCCTTCATATCCGACACACAGATCGGTGCCGCTCCGCTGACCGTTACCTTCACCGACCAGTCCGCCAACAAGCCGACATCGTGGGCCTGGGACTTCGGAGATGGGGACGCTACCAACGCAACCAAGCAGAACCCGGTCCACATCTATGCGACTGCTGGCACTTATACAGTAAAGTTCACGGCAACGAACGGGGCTGGCAGCGATGACGAGACGAAGACAAACCACATCACCGTCTCGCCCCAGCCTAAACCTGTTGCCGCCTTCACGTCCGACATCCAAGCAGGCACCGCACCGCTGACAGTGAACTTCACCGACGAATCGACTGGGTACTCCATCACATCATGGGCATGGGACTTCGGCGATGGTGACGCAACAAACGCAACCGTGCAGAGCCCGATCCACACCTTCGCGTCGGCAGGAACCTTCACGGTGAAACATGCGGCAACAAACGCCGGCGGCAGCGATGATGAGATAAAGACGAATTACATCACGGTCAGCGCGCCGAACACCGCGCCGGTAGCAAATGCCCAGTCAGTGACAACCGACAAGAACGTGGCTAAAGAGATCACGCTCACCGGGTCTGATGTCGACGGCAACACGCTGACATTCATAAAAGGAACCGGTCCAGCCCACGGAACTCTGGGGACCATCTCGGCCTCCGGTGTCGTGACGTACACACCGACAACGGGCTATGTAGGTACGGACTCGTTTACCTTCACGGTGAATGACGGACTCCTTGGCTCAGATCTCGCGACGGTAGACATTACTGTCAATGCAGTGAACACCGCGCCGGTAGCAAATGCCCAGTCAGTGACAACCGACAAGAACGTGGCTAAAGAGATCACGCTCACCGGGTCTGATGTCGACGGTAACACGTTGTCCTTCATAAAAGGAACCGGTTCCGACCCACGGAACTCTCGGAACCATCTCGGCCTCCGGTGCTCGTAACGTACACACCGACAACGGGCTATGTAGGTACGGACTCGTTTACCTTCACGGTTAATGACGGACTCCTTGGCTCAGATCTCGCGACGGTAGACATTACTGTCAATGCAGTGAACACCGCCCCCGTAGCAAATGCCCAGTCAGTGTCAACTGACAAGAACGTAGCCAAAGAGATCACGCTCACCGGTTCCGATGTTGACGGCAACACCCTGACCTTCATAAAAGGAACCGTCCGGCCCATGGCTCGCTGGGAACCATCTCGGCCTCCGGTGTAGTAACCTACACCCCGACAACCGGTTATGTAGGTACCGACTCGTTTACCTTCACGGTGAATGACGGATTCCTCGGTTCAAATCCTGCAACGGTTGACATCACTGTTAATGCGATGAACACCGCCCCCGTAGCAAATGCCCAGTCAGTAACCACTGACAAGAACGTGGCCAAAGAGATCACGCTCACCGGGTCCGATGTTGACGGCAACACCCTGACCTTCATAAAAGGAACCGGTCTGGCCCATGGCTCGCTGGGAACCATCTCGGCCTCCGGTGCAGTAACCTACACCCCGACAACCGGCTGATGTCGGTACCGATTCGTTTACCTTCACGGTGAATGACGGATTCCTCGGTTCAGATCCTGCAACGGTTGACCTCACCGTTAATGCGGTGAACACCGCCCCCGTAGCAAATGCCCAGTCAGTAACCACTGACAAGAACGTGGCCAAAGAGATCACGCTCACCGGGTCTGATGTTGACGGCAACACGCTGACCTTCATAAAAGGAACGGGACCATCCCACGGAACTCTGGGAACCATCTCTTCCTCCGGTGTAGTAACCTACACACCGACAACAGGTTATGTCGGTACCGATTCGTTTACCTTCACGGTGAATGACGGATTCCTCGGATCAAATCCGGCAACGGTTGATATCACCGTTAACGACGCACAGTCCGCAGGGCCCGTCGCAGCGTTCAGAGCAGAGGATCTCTCCGTAGTGAGACAGAACCAGGAAGCAAAATTCATAGACAAGTCAGTCGGCTCTTCGCTCACCTACGCATGGGACTTCGGCGATGGGAGCACATCCTCTGAACAAAACCCGGCTCATATCTACAAGAAGGAGGGTGTTTACCCCGTAACATTGACCGTAAGCAACGCTCTTGGCAGTGACACGATCACGAAGAAAGACTATCTGTGGGTAACTGAGCCGAACCCGTTGAAACCCAACTTCGATGCGGCAAAGAAAGGCGGATCAAGCCCGCTGATGGTTCAGTTTACTGATTCTTCAAAGGTATCGGTAACGATGCCCTCGTATCCGGTTGTTAATTCGTGGACCTGGGATTTCGGCGACGACAGTGTTCCATCTACAGAACAAAATCCGACTCATTCCTACGCGCAGGCCGGGCAGTTATACCGTTACCCTGACTATAAGCAACACGGTTGACAACGATTCGCTGGCAAAAACCGGGTTCATTACGGTAAAATAATCCCGAATAAATTTTTTGTTTTCTTTCTGTAATTTTTAACGAATCTTTCAGGTCATTTCTCTCCAGGTTCAAAACACTGATGGAACCTGTTCGGTGTCCATCCGGTTCTGGACGGATCAGGAGTCTGGCTGAATTTGTGGACCAGAGAATAAGTCATTCAATAAAAAGTATAGTAAATTTAGTTAATCCACAAAAATAGTTTATTAAAAAATATATTGTCGGACACCCTATAGCCTGTCATGACTGGACGGGGCAATCAGCCGGGTGACAGAAACAATGGAAATCGAGTGCTAAACCGGGGGAGAGTCATATTTATTTTGCTAGGCTTCCTTCTGATCCTCGCATACTCCGGTCGCCGCATCTCCGGCTGGTGATTCCGTATCGGGATCTTCTGCCCTCAACGTTCTCCCGGGTTACAACAACATCTTTGTCCAGGTTGCTAACGATGCGGGAGCGAAATACAATGCCTTTGGTAACGGCAGCGTATAATGTCGTGTTTGAAGGCTACGACCGGGGGCTGAACGCCCTCCATATCTCGAATGATCCCGCTGTGAACTTCGGGCAGGTAACCGAAACGGACAGCCAGGCCGGGACCTTTTATGCAACGGACTCGGGCGGCAAAGGATACGAAGACAATCTCATCCTCATGATTGCGGTGAATGGGACGGTTCCGGATGATTTCAGTGTGCGGATCACTTCGGATGGCTACACCTGGACGCCCAATACCGAAAGGAACCGTCCCCCGGCCCTGAGGACCGTGACTTACCAGCCGATCGCCCTTGACGAGACCTTTACGAAATCCGATTTTTTGTATGGCCCCCAGATCTGGAAGCCGACCGGTAACGAGGGCTATCCGATATATTTCGGGCAGGACATGACCAATACCAGCAACACGTTCCAGCTGATGTTCGTTGACCTCAACGCCGGAGTACTGCGTCCGGATGCAACGCTCGTGCACAGCGGCGCAACACGGATAAATTACACATTCCACAATCTCGAATCGTTCGCGGCCTTCAACATTTATGGCTACTGCAAAATTCACAACAACGGCGATGACTCGATAACCTGGTCCAATGCACTCGTGCTGCCAAAAGCGGTGAACGGCTACTCCGTGCGGGGAATTGTTTCCCCGGCAGTCGTCGCTCTTCCCGGGTTAACCGCTCCCCCGACAGATGGCGACCATGACGGGTTGTATGAAGACCTTAACGGGAACGGTGATCTCGACTTCAATGATGTCCAGCTTCTCTTCCGCCAGATGGACTGGATCACGGAAAATGAACCGATTGCATTGTTTGATTTCAACCATAATGGCGATATTGACTTTAACGATATCCAGATGCATTTCAGGAGTATGTAATCATGAAAAGAATGAATTTCATTGTACTCATTATTATCATCGCGATCTTTTTCTTACCGTATGGGGTTTCTGCGGCTCAACGTATTACGATCAGCAACGTTGTGATGAATACTGATGGTACCGGCACTGCTAACATTGTGATGGACAGTGCGCCAACAGGTCTCGCCGGCTTTAAACTCAATCTCGCGATCACGGATCCGACAGTATCTGACAACATAACGTACGTGATTTATCCCTCAGGCCTGTCGTCGGGGTTCAACCAGTTCGATACAAAAGATTCTTCCTGGGCCAGCCCGGTCTGATTCCAACAATGTCAGCACATTGGCGCGGGGTGGATTTTCGAATGGATACATCAAGGCCATGGATTATACCGGGGAATCGTATCCGGATGGATCCACGAATATCCTACTCGCGGTCGTGACTCTTCACGGGCACTTAACAGGGTCGACCACCCTTCACGGGACAATCCAGGTACTGGGTGATAATTATGGCGGCAATTACCTTCCCTCTACCACGCTGACCGACGGGACCATTATTGTCAACAGTCCCCCGACTGCGATGTTTTCAACCAACCTGACCTCCGGTACCGCGCCTTTGCCAGTGAAATTCACGGATGCGTCCACAGGTACCGCGCCATTAAGTTATGCATGGGACTTCACGAATGACGGGACAACAGACAGCACACTCCAGAACCCGGTTTATACGTATCCAGCTGCCGGTTCGTATACAGCAAAACTGACCGTCACCAACCCGGCCGGCAGCAACTCGGTCACCCGCGTAATAACAGTCAACCCTGCCCCGGTAGCCCCGACAGCCCTGTTCTCAACGAATGTCACATCCGGCACTGCGCCTCTGGTGGTTAAGTTTACCAGTACATCGACCGGAACAGCGCCGTTGAGTTATGCCTGGGATTTCACCAGTGACGGTACAACGGACAGCCCACTCCAGAATCCGACGTATACCTACTCTGTCGCCGGATCGTACACAGCAAAACTGAGCGTCACCAACCCGGCCGGTAGCAGTTTTGTCACCCATGTCATAACCGTTAACGGCGCGGTGAAACCCGTTGCTGGATTCACGTCAAACGTCACTTCCGGAGCATCTCCTTTGGCAGTTAAGTTCACCGACACCTCCAGCAACTCCCCGACTTCGTGGTCCTGGAACTTTGGGGACGGGGCTGTCTCAATGGAACGAAACTCGGTCCATGTCTACACCAAATCGGGGCGTTATACGGTGCTGTTAACCGCCACCAATGCCGCGGGCAGCAGTTCCCTGACAAAAAGGAATTACCTTACGGTCACTACCGGTGCCGCAGGTCCGACTGCAGCATTCTCAACCAACGTAACCTCCGGCACCTCCCCGCTTTCGGTAAAGTTCACCGATGCATCAACCGGTACGGCTCCGCTGAGCTATGCCTGGGATTTCACCAGCGACGGTATAACGGACAGCACCCTCCAGAACCCGGCGTATACATACACGACAGCCGGTTCGTACAGTGCAAAACTGACTGTATCCAATGCAGCCGGCAGCAGTTCCGTGACCCGTGTTATCACCGCGACCTCGGGCTCGGTCAAACCAGCGGCTGCTTTCTCGGCAAACGTTACTTCCGGGAAGGCTCCACTCTCGGTAAAATTCGCGGACGCCTCGGGAAATACACCGACTTCCTGGTCCTGGGACTTCGGTGACAGCGGTATCTCAACCCAGCAGAATCCTGTCCATATCTATGCCAAATCCGGTCGTTATGCGGTAAAACTTACGGCAGCGAATTCTGCGGGAAGCAGTACGGTTACAAAAAAGAACTATATAACGGTGACATAACTGCAATAACCCATTCATCTTTTGATGATATTGAAGATGAACGGGTAAACGGTGAAATTTTTTTTGAAACGTTGCAGACAACCAAGTCATGGGTTCATTTCAGGATAATTCAACAAACCCGATCCTCACATCAAGGATGTGGCCCGTCCTTTTCATCCCGAATTGCACAAATCGATTGTGCTAATCGGTGGCTCGATTTTTCGGTTGTAGTCTATCTCAATTCCGGGAAGTAAAAAAAAAAATATTATTTCTTCAGTTCCGGCCGTTCAAACCGTACCTGGTGCACCGGCCCGATCCAGTTGTCGATCAACCGGAAATCAACGACGCACAGGACCGGCAGGGTATCCGACGCGAGAATATCGCCGTCTTTCTTCGCAAGAACCCAGGAGACGACGCAGCCCCCGAAGTAGCTGATAGTCTTGAGCACGAAGAACGACCACTTGGTGACAATCTCGCCGCCGCTCGAGTTGACGCCTATATACAGGATATGGGTTATCCCGAGGTCCTGGACCTTCTCCCGGAACATGGCCTGTGCGAGTTTTGGTGTTGTCTCGGCATTTTCAGTGCACGTTATCGTGGTGAGGTACTGTTCCTGTTCCTGGTGAATTGCATCCGATGCGAGGACAGCCGGGTTTGCGAGGTTCAGCCACGCGGTCTCCTCCTTGATCTTCTCCTTCAGGGTCAGGGTCTCTGTCGGTGTTTCAGTGCCCGTTTTTGCCTGCTGCTCCAGTTTTTTCAGCTGCTGCCGGAACTCGTCCCGTTTCTCGGTCTTCTTGTCGATGAAATAGGACATCTGGTTCCGGGTCTTGGCGAGCCGGCTCGAGCAGTCAATCAGGCCGGCATAGGTCTTCATGAGTTTCGACTGCGTCCCGACGGTGTCAAGCGACGAGAAATTGTAGATGAAGATATTCCTCTTCTCCGTCCGGAGCGATCCCGCGATCGATGCGATCAGGGCATCGTTTTTCTCTGAAAGTTCCTTTCCCTTGAGCTCCGGGTCTGTCGGGAAATATCCTGCAATATCGGCAACGGTGCCGACCAGTCCGGACGAGGCCGGGATCGCGGTCGACGCGGCGGCTATGGAGGGTACGGTTGCGAGGAACGCGAACCGTTTCGATGCGTCTGTCTGGGTCCCGGTCTCCTGTTCACCCTGTTCTTCCCGCTGCATCACCCAGTCAAGAAGTTCCCGGTTATCGGCGACCTGCTTCCTGCACCGGGCTTCATACATCCCGAACTGGGCCGAAATCTCGACAAAGGGAATATCGCCGGATGCGTAACTCAGGCTGTCCACGATAAGGATCCGGGCGTCTTTTGGCAGGCCTTCGACCACCGTGAGCCGCCGGATAACGTCCTGCGACACCTTCTTGAGTGCCTGGTACCCGACAACCTCCGCCACGTAACCGTATTTTTTATCCAGCCCGGCCTTTTGGCCGGAAGAGTCCGCCGCGGGTTTTGTTGCCAGTTTTGTGAGCAGCTCGATCTGGGCTTTTACCTGTGCGAGATACTCAGAGGCTCGGGCTCCCTCCCGGTCGAGCGTTTCCCGGAGCGTGTCCCGCTCGGCTTCAGCCCGCTGCCGGTCGATCTCCGACTGCATCGTAGCCCGCTCAATCTCGATCTCCCTCTGGCTTTTTTCTAGGCCCGCTGGGGTCAGCTTCTGCTTTGTCCCGGTTTCTGCTCCCGCTTCGACCGGGCCGGCCGCTTTGGTTGTTCTGGGAATGATGGCACCTCCTGTTTTTCACAGGTTCGTTCTTAAGTGTCTAAGTATTGCTTGGTGCCTGTTCAACAACTTTTTCCCATGCCGGAGAAGGAACAAAAGAGGATCTGCGACGAAGATCAGGAATTTTTTAAGCGCCGGTTAGAGGCAAATGATGGGAACTAAAAAAAAAAGAATCAGTGTTTTTTCTTGTGCTCATCAGCAACGGGTTTCATGTACACAATTTCCGCTTTGAGATCTGCCGCGATCTGCTCGATCTCGAACTTGCGGAAATGGGTTGCCTCGATCTGGACCTGGCCGCCGGTAACCGCGACGACGCGGTACTTTGGCTGCTCGACACCTTCGCCGACTTTCTGGCGCTCACGGACGTAAATCTTCATGGTAAATCTCCACGGGCTCATGCGTCCGCATACACATAATTGTATGCTCCGCATAGTCCGTTTTCGTCAGATATACCAACTGGTTTACGATCCCTTATACCTTTTGTTGGTGATAAGGGAAGTGAGCAGTATCATGAAGAAACGGTTTGAGCTTGCGAGCGGGTTACAAGGCGAGACTCTGGTCCGGCGGGGAATGCACCGGAAGGGTGGATCGGGTCTTCAGATCCGCATCGCCCCTGAGATGAACGTCGTCAAGATCGGCGGGCACGGTGCAATCGATTACGGGCGGGAAGTCATGTACCCGCTCTGCGAAGAGATCGGGGAGCTTTCGAAGAAGCACCAGATCCTCGTTGTCACGGGCGGGGGCGGCCGGGTCCGGCACATCATGGATATCGGGATGGACCTCGGGATGCCGACCGGCGTCCTCGCGGAACTTTCCGCAAAGATCAGCGAGCAGAATGCGATCATGGTGTCCATTCTTCTCTCGAAATATAGCGGTACACGGATCCATTCAACGGAACCTCCTGGATCTTCCGACCCTGTTAAAACTCGGGATGCTTCCGGTTGTCCATGGCACCCCCCCGTACGGTCTCTACGAGCACCCGTCCCGGGCTGACACCATCCCGCCGCACCGGACCGATACCGGGGCATTCCTGATCGCCGAAGTGATCGGGGCGAGGAGCTGTATCATCGGGAAGAACGTGGACGGGCTCTACCTTGAGGATCCGCGGATCAACCCTGACGCTGAGATGATCAAAGACATCACCGCTCCTGAGTGAATCGCGATGAACCTCGAGGACATGGTCCTTGAACGAATGGTGGTCGAGCTCCTGGAGAGTGCGGTCAATATCCGTGAAGTCCGGATCATCAACTGCCACAAGCGGGGCAATATCGAGAAGGCGATTAAAGGAAAGAACGTCGGGACGATCATCCGGGCGGAATAATTTTTTGGGCTGTTTTTCATTTTGGATTAATCGGGACAAGGAACCCGCGATTTACCCCCGTCAATTTTTAATATTAAAATTTCACCCGAAGCCCGCTTCATTTTTATGTGCGATGATGGGGGCTGATGCCCCCATACCCCCTCTGTGATGAACGCCGCCGCCCCCGAAGGGACGCCCCCGCGGCGGATCAGGGACTAACAAAGCATAAAAAATAATCAATCTCTTCCATACTTCGTTCATCAACTTCATCGGGCGCTTTTGTAAGAACACTAAAACGGGAATATTGTACCGAAATGGGGGGGGTCAAGGGGTGCTCCCCTTGGGGTGCTTCCCCCTCTGGGGGAGAGAGGGGTCACCCTCACTATACCTCAGAGAAATTTCCGAACAACTGAGATAGACAGGATTTCTCCGGATTGATTCTGATAAAAATTTACTCCAAATTCAACGAATAAATCATCGAATCAAAAAAATGCACATGCTCAACTTGGGTTTTTGTAAAAAATTTTCCGATTTTCAAAGAATTTTCGAAAATCGATGCATAAGAAAATTGAGTCCGGTGATTACCTTTTGCCGGGGAGAATATTGTGAACTCATTTAAGAACGCAGATATACTCTTTCTCCCCATTTAAAAAATTGGAATATCCATGAGAAAACTCCTCGCACTCCTCTTTTTCTTAGGACTTGTCCTTTGCACAGTACAGGCAGCGAGTGCCGCTCTGCCGGCACCAATTCGAACGATCGTAATGCCGGTTGTAGCGACGACAACTGCCCCGCAACTCGACGGTTTTGTCGTAACAACGACCGTCCCGACGGTCGGCGACATCGCGATTATTTCCACGCCTCCCATGGCTTCGGTGATCCTTGACGGCCGGGCTGTCGGAACAACGAGTTACTTCGCCCGTGCCATTCCGGTTGGTTCGCATTCCATCACCCTTAAGCTGACCGGGTACCAGGATGTCACGGACACGATAGTCGTTTCCGGCGGGACGCTGACAAAGGTCTACAACATGGTCCCCGCGACGGCAATCGCTCCCGTCGCAGCGCAGGGCAGCCTTTCAATCACCAGCACTCCCCCGGGGGTCAACATCCTTATCGACAACAACAACTATGGTGTTACCCCGCTCAACACGCTGAAGCTTTCCCCGGGAAGCCACGAGATTGAACTCACGAAAAAAGGTTTTTCTGATCTTTCTGATACCGTCGTTATTTCTCCGAATCTTGAGACGGTAAAAAGCTTATACCCTCGTCGCTCTCCCGACAACCACGGTCACGCTGCCACCCCCGGTTATTGCGCAACCGGTAATTAACCAGACCGTGGTCAGGCCGGACCGTTCGGCCCCCGGTCTCGACCTTGGTGAAAAGCTTAAGGCGCTCGGGCCGGTCACGGTCCGCCCCGTTGTTATCAAGGTCGGCAGCCACACCAAGTCGCCGCTGCTCACCACGATGTCGCCGTATTTCTCGTACCAGTTCGATACGAAGGCCGTGACCGATCCCATCGGCTACCACACACCATCGGTCCAGACATTCCCCACCGGGTTCATCGAAGTGGATACCTACAATACGTACCTTCCAACCTCGCGCCTGATGAGCGGTGCCGAGATGGCGCTCAACCCCGTTTGGGGAGATTATGATACGGTCTTCATCAAGAAGACAGACAAGGTCTTCAATAATGCGAACTTCCGCTGGATCACCGTCGACCCGGCCGCAACCGCCTTCTACCAGGTCTCACGCTACCCCTTCAGCGACAACGCAACCAACTGGCAGAACGAGCATGTGCCGGGTCTTGTTGCCTCCGGGCCAGCGAAGGATGTGTACGTCGACAGCGAAGGCTTCCACTACTTCACCCTGAACTTTGCACTCGTCGCCAATCACAACCCGTCCGACCCACCGATATACACCGGCCTCGCCCAGCTTGATACCACCGTACCGGGGCAGGGAAAACCGATGGGACTTGCAAAGATCCCGTTCACGAGCTCCGGCATCTGGATCAAATCCGCCCATCTCGGACCGGTTACCCTCCCCTTCCCGGCGGGCTTTGCCCAGATCCCGGACGGTGAAGTGCTGGAACAGGATATCGGCAACCCCAACCAGAACATGATCTTAAGCGATGCCGCAACCTCGCTTGGATTTGACACGGGCCCGATCGCGACAGCCCTTTCTGAAATGGACCATACCTATTACGTCCGTGTTGTAACGTTTACAAAGGACGGAACCGCCGGTATCCCCACGATACCGGTATCTGTGACCGTGAAGCGCCCGCAACCCTGCCCGGATGTCGGATCGGGTGAAGTGCAGGAGAATGTCGTGGTGAAACCCCCGACTGCTGAAGTCAGATCATTCTACACGACCGTGTTTGTCCCTGACTGGGTCCACACAGACCAGAATGGCGCCCTCGTTTCCCGCGCCCATTTCGTAACGGTAGCGACCCCTCCCCAGTGTTCTGCAGCGAAAACCGGGAATTCGATGACTGACAATTTCAATACGCAGATATGTTCCATCTATGGCGGAAGCGAACCGGGATACCACTTCTACGCCGACCCGGCCGAGGACCACTGGTATGACACCGTCTGGGATATTATCAAGGGTCTCTTCTCGGCGTTCACGACGGTCGCAAACGCTGTCTCTGCCGCGTGGACCGAGATCAACAACCTGGCAGTCCAGATTGCGGCGTATGCGGTGCAGGGCCTGACATTCGGGGCGTTTGACTGCAACGCGTCACCTGCCTGCACGGGCCTCCTGCACGCCGGCCTCGCCCTCGCCGAGAGCTCGCTCGGGATCCCGCCAACCCTCCCGAATGCTGCCGACCTCCAGAACATGGGTGCCGATTACATGGCAAAGATGGCAGCTGACCAGATCGGTGCCGGTGGGGCCCTCGACGCTGCAAAGAGCGCATATGACTCGCTGCCGGATGATGCCCAGAATGCGATCAAGGACAATGCACAGGACATTGGCAAAGACCTTGCGAACTCGGTCGCTTCACAATCCCAGGCAACGGTCGCGGGAGCCGCGGGCAACTTCTACACCCCTGACCCGCTTTATTACCAGGCACACCCGTCCAACGTGATGATCCGGGTCACCAACCCGAACGGTATGGATACTGATCAGGTAACCATGACTCTCAAGGATACCGGTGGGTTCTACCGGTCGGCCAATGTCATGGTCCCCGCTCTCAAACCCGGAGACTCAACCGTCATCCCGGTCGTTCTCGAAGAGGACTTCTCGAAGGGATTCAAACCGGGATGCGAAGCCGGTAATTACATGACCACGAACGGGATTCCCTGTTTCTGGCAGAACTGGTGGTGGGCTGCGGGTGCGTATGGCCCCGACACGTTTACCCTGACATACTCGGTCAAGAATAAGGGCCAGTGGATCTACGGACTTACGCCTTCTTCCTCCGGCACGGTCCTCTCGAGCCAGAATATCTTCGCTTTCGATGAAGCCGGCCAGACCTGCCCGGGATACCTGTCAAAAAGAGTCCTGAAATACCCGGATGGCTGGAGTGTTCAGCAGAAGAGCCTCTCGCAGGAAATCATCAGCGGGTTCTCGTTCACCGAGGGCCAACGGGGAAGATTGATCGGATAGGCAGCTCCCCTGTTTTCAACTTTTTTAAAAGGGAAAAAAATATTCCGGGGTATTTGGTATTTTACCGAATACCCGGAACTTTCCTCAAACAAATGTCGAGCACGCCGTTTCTCATGCTCATTCTCGCTCCCGGTTTCATAACCGGTGCGGGAAGCGGGATTACATGGTGAAGGGAGAACGATCGCTGTTTGTTCAGGCGTTTGCCGTCCACGCCAAAGGAACACTCCTCCTCCCGTTCACAGGAGATTTTAAGGGTCAAGTCATCGATGAGGCTGGCGGATATCTTTGAGTTCCCGATTCCCGGGATCGTATCGACCGTCACGATCACTTCATCGCCGTACACCGCAACTTCCGCGTTCAGCTTGTGCGCGTACTGGCACTGGGTATCGGATGTATCCCCTCCCGGCAACAGCGGATTGTCAACGGGATCCAGAGCAAGCTGGTACAGGTAGTCCATGGATGCCCTGAGTTCATCGAGTTCATCATAGATCGATCTGTGAAATCGTCGTACCATTTGTCTTCCACCTCCTGTTGTTGCCCAGGTGTAATCCCACCTGGTTACATGGACGGGTGTTGGTTAAGCCTATATAAGTTTTGTAAAATTATTGATTCATTTCACGAACCTGCCTTATAAAAAAAACAGGAAGGGTAACGTATAATGTCAACTGACCCGAAACGTTTTGTTATAACCCGTTTTGGATGAGATAACCTTGTTGGAGAGGATATTCATGAACAAGAACCTGATACCCGTCCTGATAATTTTCATAACCCTTTGCCTCCTCGCAGCCGCAGGGTGCACAAGTGCTCCTGAAACATGCCCGGTTCCGAGCTACGGCAGCCGTGCAGAACCCTGCAGTATCGTTCAACGCGACGCCCGTCCAGTATGTCCCGGTGAACGGGGTAACTCTCGGATACCGCGAGTTTGGTTCCGGCGAACCACTCCTGATGATCCCGGGATTTGGCAACACCATCAATGACTGGAACGAGACGTTCATCGGTATCCTCGCCACGAAATACCATGTCTATGCCTACGATTACCGGGGTATGGGATACAGCAGCGACAATAATGCGACACCCTCAATCCCGCAGTACGCGGACGATGCCGCCGGGCTGATGAAAGGCCTCGGGTATGAGAGCATGAACGTGTACGGCATCTCTATGGGTTCCTCGGTCTCCCAGCAGTTGGTTATCGACCATCCCGAACGCGTCCGGAAACTGGTCCTCGATTCCTCTGCGTACAGCGTCCGCGTTCCTGAAACCGCAAAACTCCTTGCAGCCATTGAATCGGCCGCTGAGGATCCCACGCTGTCACCGGGGATCCGTGAAGAAGCCCGGGCAAACCTCGCATGGAACGGGTCGTATGACCGCCTTTCGGGCATCCATAAAGATGTCATGCTCGTTGTTGGTACTGCTGACGTTCTTACGCCCGATCCGGTTCGGTCCGGATGGCCGGGCAGATCAACGGGTCATGGCTCGTGCGGTTCAAAGGGCTTCCTCACGTCGGGTCCCATTATGCGCCTGTCGAGTACGGGGAGAATGCACTCGTGTTCCTTGGCACAGACGAATCACCCCTGGATAAATAAAAAAATTCTGCTCTGTAGAAAACCTCCTAATCGCTGAGGCTCTCTGGGGCTTCGCCCCAGCCGCTACAGCACCCCTCATTTGCGATGACGATGTATTACCTCTTATCTGGTTCCGTCATCGCATTGCGCCCCTTCCCCCAATGGGGACTGGTGGCCAAGAGGGGGGGTATCATCTCTTCAAAAAAAAATGATTTCTGCAGAGCAAAAATTTCAGCAATTTCCTGAGATTTTTGTCCGAATAACCATTTTTGCACCGTTTTGTACCGAATAGAGAACCGGCACAGGATTCAGCGAAAAAAAACTCTTTTTGGGAAATTTCCCGTCACAACAGCCCGGCTGGTTCCAGCGGTTCAGTCGCCCCCGCATAATCCGGGTGGATCTCTTCCCGTGCAATGATCGCGATGACGATGATCACGATCCCGATCAGGAACGAGATGAAGAACGCAATGTCGAACCCGGCCGAGAGGACCTGCATCTGCAGATTCACTGGGGAGAGTTTTGTTACATCGTGGTTTGCTGCGATAGTGAGGACACCCTGCAGGAAGATCAGGTTAAAGAACGCGATCCCGAGTGTCAGCGGGGCAAACCGTTCGAGGCCGGTCAGGCTCGAGACCATCCCCTGCTTTGCCCGGGCCACTGAGTTCATGATCATGTTCGAAGCTGGGGTGATCATCAGCCCGAGCCCGAAACCGATCAGGGCAAGGGCAATGACAATGAAACCGGCATGGGTTTCCACGTGCAGCCGGGTCATGAGGAAGTACCCGGCGGTCAGCGAGATCCCGGAGGCGACACAGAGCGCCCGGGGCCCGAGCCGGTTGTACAGCATCCCGGAGAGGATGCCGGCCCCCATCATGGCAAACGAGAGCGAGGTCATGACGAGGCCAGCGGATGACGTGTCAAAGCTGCGGACGTACTTCAGGTAGAACGGGAGGAGGTAGTTGATCCCGGCAAAACTGAAGAAGACGAGCGAGAGGAGGAGGTTTGTCAGGAGGAAATTCCGGTTTTTGAAGAGCCGGAGGTCGAGGATCGGGTCGGGTGCGGCGAGTTCGTGCCGGACAAACCAGCCGAGTGTGATCGCTGCCACGGCTGCAAGGGCGAGGATACCCGGAGAGGTCCACCCGATGACGTCCCCCTCAGAGACCACGAAGAGGAGGGAGGCGAGCCCCACGAAGATGAGGCCGGCTCCGGTCGTGTCGAAGCCGGTCAGCTCCTTCCGCCCGGTATCCGGGGGAATAACCTTTGCCCCGAGGATAACCGCCACGATCCCTACCGGGATGTTGATGAAGAAGATCGCGTGCCACGAGAAGTACTGGGTGAGATACCCCCCGATGGTCGGACCAAGTGCGGTACCGAGTGCGGCAAAGGTCATGACGATCCCCATCGCCTTACCTTTCTGGATCCGTGGAATGTAGGTGGAGATCATGGCCGGGGCAATCGCGGTCATCATCGCCCCACCCAGTGCCTGGAAGATGCGGGAACCGATGAGCCAGGTGAGCGAGCCGAAGAGATCGGGGAGGAGCCCGCAGGCAAACGATCCGACCGTAAAGATAGCGAACCCCGCGACAAAGACTTTCTTGAACCCGATGATGTCGGAGATCTTGCCGAAGACCAGCACGCAGCCGGCCATCACGAGCAGGTACGCGGTGGCGACCCAGCTGACCGTGCTCGACGAGACGTGGAACGATTCCGAGATAGTCGGGAGAGCGATGTTGACGATGGTCCCGTCAAGGCCTGCCATGAACGTGGCGAGGGAGATGGAGAGGGTCAGGAGCGTGAAGCCTGCCGCTGTCCGGCGGGACCGGTAGTTTCCATGAAAGGATTGTACGAACCGCACCTTCATCAGGGTTGCGGATTTGATGGGAAAAAGTAAGCCCAAGTCCTGGTCATGGTCACGAGAGAGGTCATACATTTTCCATGACTCTGATGGTTTGACTCCCGGCAGGTATCGATCACTTACCGCGGTTTGTGAGGGATGTATTTCGCAAAATTGCCGCAATCAAAAATCTGGATTTTGTTATGGAACCTTACATTTTTTTGATCCCGGAAAAACAGGAATTTGTGCAGGAACCGGTGAATAATTAACAAAAATAAGGATAAAACAGCCTTTTTTTGGGGATCCAGTCATGCGAAGGGTAGAAAAATGGAATTAAAAAAATAATTTGATTAAATAAAATATGTCAATAGTAAAGACAGGTTATGTATTTGTCAATTCATTACCCACCGTTAATCATCGTTTTTTGGCACGGATTTCAAAAGGTTTAAGGTAGGATCTCTTGATTTTCAGTTGTATAAGGTGTGAACATGGAACTGAAATACGTACCAACCACGTGTCCGTACTGCGGAACCGGTTGCGGCTTCAATCTTGTTGTCAAGGACAAGAAGGTTGTTGGGGTCGCACCCTGGCATCGCAACCCGGTCAACGAGGGCAAGCTCTGCCCCAAGGGTAACTATGCCTGGGAATTCGTCAACCACCCCGACCGGTTGACAACCCCCCTGATCAAGAAAGACGGCAAGTTCGTCGAAGCCTCATGGGATGAGGCCTACAAGCTCATCGCCTCCAAGTTCAAGTCCTACAAGGGCGACGAGATGGCATGCCTGTCATCGGCCCGTGTCTCCAACGAAGAGAACTACCTGATGCAGAAGTTCGCCCGGGCAGTTCTAAAGAGCCCCAACGTCGACCACTGCGCCCGGCTCTGCCACGCATCCACGGTCGTCGGTCTCGCCGGTGCATTCGGCTCCGGGGCAATGACCAACTCGATCGAAGACATCGGCGAGTCGAAGTGCGTATTCGTACTCGGGTTCAAACACATTCGAGAACCACCCGCTTATCGGCCGGCAGATCATGCTCGCCAAGGAGCGTGGCGGCAAGGTCATCGTCGCAGACCCGCGGTTCACCCCAACGGCAAAGCAGGCTGACCTCTACATGTCGTTCTACTCCGGCACCGATGTCGCTCTCCTGAATGGTCTCATGCAGATCATCATCAAGAACGGCTGGGAGAACAAGGAGTTCATCGCCAAGAGGACGAAGGACTTCGACAAGCTCAAGGAAGTCGTGATGAAGGATACCTACAACGTCGACAATGTCGCGAAGATCACCGGTATCCCCGCAAAGGACATCCTGACCACCGCCGAGTGGATCGCGAAGGCAGAGTCGAGCAACGTCCTGTACTCGATGGGTATTACCCAGCACACGACCGGTGTCGACAACGTCAAGTCGGTAGCGAACCTCCAGATGATCACCGGCCACCTCGGAAAGCGGGGCGGCGGTGTCTGTGCACTCCGAGGCCAGAACAACGTGCAGGGGGCCTGCGACATGGGCGCCCTCGCAAACGTCTACTCCGGCTACCAGTCCGTCCTCGTCCCCGAGATGAAGAAGAAGATGGAAGACGCGTGGGGCTGCGAGATCGCGGAAGGCAAAGTCGGCCTGACCGTGACGAAGCTCATCAACGTCCTCGCTGACGAACCCGGCAAGATCAAGGGCCTCTACATCATGGGCGAGAACCCGATGGTCTCCGACCCCGACCTCCACCACGTGGAGAAGGGCCTGAAGAATGCAGAGTTCATCGGTCGTCCAGGACATCTTCCTGACCGAAACCGCCCAGCTCGCTGACGTCGTGTTACCGGGTGCCTGCTTCGCGGAACGCGACGGCACCCAGACCTCGACCGAACGCCGTGTCCAGAAATGGAGAAAGGCACAGGACCCGCCCGGTAAGGCAAAAGCCGACTGGCAGATCATCTCCGAGCTCGCCGGCGTCATGGGATTTGCAAAGCAGTTCCCGTACAAGAACCCTGAAGAGATCTTCACCGAGATCTCGAAGGTCACCCCGTCATATGGCGGCATGGACTACGTGCGCCTCGATAAACCCGAAGCGCTGTCACTGGCCCTGCCCGACAAAAGAGCACCCGGGTACCCCCATCCTCCACAAGGAGAAGTTCACTCACCCGGACGGTCTTGGTATCCTGACTCCCATCGAGTTCAAGTACCCCGCAGAAGTCCCGGACAAGGACTACCCGTTGATCCTCTCCACGGGCCGCTGCATCTGGCACTGGCACACGGGCAGCATGACCCGCCGCTCAAAGAGCCTTGAGCGCGAGGAGCCGACCGGCTGGGTCGAGATGAACCCCGCAGACGCAACTGCACTCGGCATCAAGGACAAGGAAATGGTCAAGGCCAGTCACCCGCCGTGGCCAGATCACTATCGGTGCACGGGTAACCCCGGGCATCAAGAAAGGCGAAGTCTTCATCCCGTTCCACTTTGCGGAATGTGCGGCTAACACCCTCACGAACAACGCCCTCGACCCGGTTGCATCGATCCCCGAGTTCAAGGCCTGTGCTGTGAGAATCGAGAAGATCCCGGAGGCGAAGTAAATGGCAAAGAAAGGCGATATGCTCTACGCGTGGACAAACGACGCAGAGATCCAGAAGAAAGCCGAACTCGGCGGTGCAGTTTCCGCACTGTGGAAATATGCGCTTGAGTCAAAAACCGTCGACGCAATCTTCGCGATCCAGAAGGGTAAGGACATCTACGACGCCCAGCCCATCCTCATCACCGACCCCAAGCAGCTTGCGAGCACAGCAGGCTCGCTCCACTGCGGTACGCTCCTGAACGCAAAGCTCGTCAAGAAGTACCTCGACGGTGCAAAGAACATGAAGATCGGTGTCACCGTCAAGGGCTGCGACGCGATGGGGTTCTATGAACTCGCAAAGCGCCACCAGATCAACCTCGACAACATCGTCCTCATCGGCCTTAACTGCGGAGGATCGGTCAGCCCGATACTCGCCCGCAAGATGATCAAGGAGAAGTTCGGTGTTGACCCGGATACAGTCCACAAGGAAGAGATCGACAAGGGCCAGTTCATCATCGAGTACGAGGGAGGCCACAAGGGTATCTCCATCGACGAGCTCGAAGAGCAGGGTACGGCCAGCGCAGCAACTGCCGCCGCTGCAAGTACAAGGTTCCCCGCATTGCAGATCTCGCCTGCGGGAACTGGGGTGTCATCGGCGACAAGGCTGGCAAGGCTACGTTTGTCGAAGTCTGCTCCGAGAAGGGTGCAAAACTTGTTGACGGGGCAATAAAGTCCGGGGTCCTTGCGACCGAGCCGGGCAAACCCGAAGGGTCTTGACATCCGGGCAAAAGTCGAGGGCGCAATGCTCAAGCTTGGCGAAAAGTGGCGGAAGAAAGATTTCGGACGCCTCGGCGGTTCCATGTGGGAGACCATCAACAAGGAGACCTCGCGCTGTATCAAGTGCTACTCCTGCATTTCCAACTGCCCGGTCTGTTTCACCGTTGCAGATGATCTCGCAAAGGGCTCCCTCATGGTCAAACCCGGGGAACTTTCCCCGAACCCGATGTTCCACCTCAGGAGGTTCGCCCATATCTCGGATACCTGTATCAACTGCGGCCAGTGCGAGGAACTCTGTCCCATGGACATCCCGCTCGCCCTCTTCTCGCATGCGATACGGGTTGAAGGAGACTCGTATTACGAACCAAAACTGGGGAAGGCAACCTATACCAATTAATTTTTCACTAAAATGTGCCAGGACTGCACGTTTCGTGATGAAAAATAACCCCGGTCCGGGACCGGAACCACACTAAAAAAACAAGGAGATGAATGAGACATGAAAGCAGAAGATGTAAAAAAGATCCTGTCAATGGCAATCGACCGGGAGGTCGAAGCCTACACCTTTTACCGTACTATCGGTGACAAGGCAAAGAGCCCCGCACTGAAATCGCTCTTTTCCGAGCTTGCCGGAGAAGAGCAGAAGCACCGCGAACTCCTCCAGGGAATGATCGCAAAGGATGTTTCAAAGATGAAATTTGATCCATCGCACGATTACAAGGTAGTCGATGCACTCCCGTCGCCTCCCCTGACTGCAAATCTGAAACCCATCGAGGGAATCGTGATTGCAATCAAGAAGGAACTGGAAGCCATGCAGATGTACACCCAGCTTGCGAGCCTGTCAAAAGACATCGAGACGCAGTTGCTCTTTTCCCAGACTGGCAAACATGGAACGCGGACATAAGGCACGGCTGGAGGATATTTACACCAACATGGCGTTCCCCGAGGTCTGGTAAACCAGAAACCCTCTCACCATTTAACACAAAAAACCTGTGGAGATTCCGAGGAAATCTCATCTTCGATACATTATCGGCAGGGTATCGGGGGGTAAGGACACCAATCGCCTCGTGTCCTCGCCGTTTCCGAAAAACCCTTTTCTTTTTTACTACTCCGCGGACAATAAACGCGATTTCTTTTCATTTTCAATGGAGTTCACGGGATCCCTTTTTGGAACCGGGTCGTCACCGGGAGAAAATTCTTGTCAATGGTCTAAATAGTGGCTGACATACGGTGCAATGGTTCCTGTGATGTTCCGTTATTTTTTATAGTACCCCTGCCAATTGACGATCCTGTCGGGTTACCTGCCCGGAGCAGCGACAAAAAATGTGGCGCAGCATAAAAACCACGTTCAGTCCCCGCTTTATTTCCGGTCCAGGAAAGGAACCCCATTCAAGCGAGGAACGAATGACTAAAAAGTCGGACGGGAAAAGAACTGGCCCCAGACATCCAGTAGCGAGAGCGTGACGCATGGACAAGCAGGTAAAGATCCAGATCTTTGTCCTTCTCCTCGGTGTCCTGATAGGAGCAGGCGGGTTACTTGCCAACTCCCTGATTCTCTACAATAATTCACTGTTGAAGGAAAAGACCGACATCGCTGAAGGCCTTTATCTCGATGTCTCGTCTCTTGAGAAACCGCTCATTATTGCCGACGAGGACCTCCAGATCCCCGGCGAAAATGATGACGATTTTGTCTTTATCCAGTCCAACCCGCTCTATCCGGACAACGGGCTGTACTATTCGTACCTGCGGGATATACCCAAGCTGAACCGGACGCTTGCGGAGGATACGTTTTCGTTCTATAATCACCTTGTTACGGCCGAGAGGAACCGGGCCCTGATCTACGAAATCCAGCGCCAGGGTGACCTACGGAACCTTACACCAGCCGAGTTAAGACGGCAAAAGGTCCTGACCCAGAATGTGGCAGCAGAAGTAAACACGACGGTGAGACTGCTGCCGCCATTAAAAAAGGAACTGGATGAAGCATCAAGCGGTCGTGGCCAGTTACCGGTGATAGAATAGGTTCACCGCTGATCTTTGTTTTTTTTCGGCTCAGCTCAAATCCTATTTTACAGAGTCGACTTTAGACCTATAAACAATTATGATTTTGATCCCCTCTCTCCCCCCAGATGGGGAGGCAACGCAAGGGGAGCCCCCCCTGACCCCCATCAATTTATGAGGTTTTTTTAAGGTACCATTTTCCAGGGCCATCACGCCGGAGATTTTCCTGAAAAGCCGAGGATTTCCCATGAAAATAAAGTATTTCCATTAATAACGACGGAGGTTGAGACCCCCATGCCCCCAAACTCGATGAACTCCGCTGCCTTCTGGGGTGGGCGCCCCCGCAGCGGATCAATTACGATTAATAACAAAAAAAATAACGGAAAAACAACGTTGCCCCGCCGTGCCTCGGAGAGGCCCTGAGGCGGGTAATCATCGCAATCTCCACATTCATTTTACAAATTTTCATGGTTCCGAGTGTGAACTCCGGTTCATCTGCGTTTCAACGGAGCCGTTTTTCCTGAAAAATATTGATTCCTGCAAGAACGACGCAGGTTGCAGCGACTTAACTCCTGAAAGGATCCCGCAATAATTCATTCCTTCGTACTTTACTCCCGTTATCGGAACGGACGGAGATCCATATCCTCTGACGGGTGACCCCGGGTCAGTTCGCGGAATTTTTCAAAGCATGCCAGTGCCTCATCCTCCCTGCCGACTTTGAGAGGGCGAGCCCCTTGTCGTGCCAGGTCAGGGCGTCCCGCGGATCGATCTCCAGCGCCTGGTCAAAATTCCGGACGGCTTCTTCGAAACGGCCGAGATTTGCAAGGCTGACCCCGAGGTTCGTGAGCACGGTTCCAATGCCGGGATTCATGGTTATGCAGGCAGTGTAGGCATCGACTGCCTCGGTAAACCGCCCGAGATCAGCAAGGGAGACTCCCTTGTTGTACAGCGCCTTCGGGTACCGGGGGGAGATCTCAAGGAACCCGGTTAAAACACGCGAGCGATTCCTCGATCTCACCGGCCTGGTAATGACAGTTACCCTTGATGAACCAGCCCTCTGCGTGGCCAGCGAACAATTTTATAGCCTGTGTTAGGCATTCTTCTGCACTCGGATAGTTCCCGAGCCGGTAGAGTGCAAGGCCCCTGATAAACCAGGCATCCGCTGAAAGAGGGTCGGCGAGCTACCGCTTGTTCACCGAGCTCGCGGGCATGGTCAAAAAAAACCCAGACGGTCGATTGCTGCCCCGAGTGCTGCAAGGCACCGGGCTTCCCCGGGTTTTATCGCAAGCGAGGTTTCAAACGCATGGATTGCTTCAAGGTACCGTCCGGTCGTAATCTCCCGGGTTCCCTCAAGGTACCATTCCCCGGCATTACGCCCGTCCCGGTTTCCCGTTTCCGTTTCCGCCATATTCACCCCCCCGGGATCTCCCGGTTTTGATGGATCGGGATTTCTCCGATATAAGTATTATGCGTCGGATCCGGAGACCAGCTTCGGCTAAATCCTGACGCGTCTGTGCCGTAAATTATTGGGGAGGGATCAAAGAGGATACGGACTAAAAAGACCGGGAAACAGGTTCGCACGAAACCGTGCAAAAATAATGATTTGATGGAAGGGAAAAATCTGATACGATCTTGTTCCAAGATACGGAACAAAAATTATGTCTGGTTTACTGGTTTTGCCAGATTAACTGTGGTCATGTCCACCGGACCCGTATAAACCCCGGAGCCAAGGAACCACCCGTCGTCAACTTTCTCGACGTAGCCGAGTTTTGATTCGACCGCACGGTTGTGTGCCGGGTTGATGTAACTGAACCGGACAAACCCGCTCCCGTTCAGGGCCATATCCCTCAGGTTCGTAATGAAAAGCCCGCCGGTCGCGTCGGGTTCGTTGAGCCGGTTTTTCCCGATCATTTCCGGGCTGAATGGGTGGGCAAGGGTCGTCCCGTTAAAATCGTAGGCATAGATGTAGAGCTCGCCTTTGATGAACGTCCCGTTCGGGTTTGAAAATTCAGCAAGGGCTTTTTCTCTGCCGTTTGCCTTTGCATACGCAACGGCACTGTCGACAAAAGCGACGAGCGTTGCATTCGGGGTAAGGTTATCCTGTGGGAGGGGAGCGAGCGTTGCCGGCACCGGTGTTGGTGTCGTCACCCCGGGCTGGCTTTGTGTGCAGCCGGCAGTTGCGAGAAACACGCCGAGAACAAACACGACTATGAACAAAAAGGAAAGTTTTCTCATCTTTCTAAAATGTGGGATTTGCCGGAGGATAAAGCGGGCGGTCGCTCTGCCGAAGAGCAGAATTCGTCGTTATATAGCGGGTGAATGTGTTCCTCATTCCATGAAGTTAATTCCCGGGAGCACCTTTCCTGTACACCAATTCCGGGATACCACCATGATAACACAGGATATTGTAAGGAAGCTCTGGGACGAGGCAGGGTATGGGAACCTCGCGATATGGGAAAATGAGACCATAACCGTAGTAACAGCGGATTACTGCGGGGAGACGAAAGGAAAAAAGCCGCTCGTCATCCTTAAGCCCATCGCGCTCGTGAACTCTTTCGAGCCTGCTCGATTTTGCCCTCAACGATGAGGAACTGCTTACAAAAATAGAAGAAACGGTCCGGGCTGCCGGCGGCAGGATCTCCCGGGGCCCGCGGTCGTAACCCCGATTATTCCAGGTGGTTATTCCCCGGTCCCATGAATCCGGGACTCCCGGGAATACCAGAACCCGTCACCTTTTTTCAGAGAGCTGCATATTTCAGGAAAACTTTCCCGCTGCCAAAAGACCGGGTCGAAATAAGTTTCAGGTTTATCCGGTTCACGTCCCTGAACAGGGGCTTACCGGCGCCGAGAATTACCGGGTTAACCAGGAGCTGGTATTCGTCGATGAGGCCGAGGGTTGCAAGTTGTCTCACGATCGAACCGCTCCCGAGGATAACGATATCGCTTCCCGGCTCTTTTTTCAGCTTCAGGATCCCTTCCTTGGTAATCTCACGAAGGACGGTCACATTCTTCCATACCGGGCCGTCTTCTGGTTCCAGGGTCTTTGAAAATACGATCTTTTTCGCACGGTTCATCGTCGCCGCGACTTCCGGGTTGCTTTTGATTGCTTCTGCCGTCGGCCAGAAGGCTGCCATCATCCCGTAGGTCGTATGACCGAACATCAGCGTTGAGGACGGGTTTGCATTTTCGGCAGCGAACCGGTTATCCTCCTCGTCGTTGTTCTTGAACCAGTCGATCTCCCCGTCTGGTCCTGCGAAATACCCGTCCAGCGACACGATCGTAAAAGCGCTGATCTTTCTCATGGTTTTTACTAACGGGTTGAATCGGTGATAAATTTTTTCCTGTCATCCATCATTGACGAGCCGGTAACCCGGTGGAGAGACGTCTTTTTGGACCAACGGGGAAGGAAAAACGATCCCTTATAGACGTCCGGATTTCTCTAAGGAGACTGCTCGCAGGATCTAATCGGGTCCATACCTATAACCGATGACCCCCGTAATCAGATGTATGAGTCACACGATGGATTTTCTTTCCCTGCTCCGTCTGAAACGAACGGATTTTCTGACAACCATGACGCCCGAAGAACAGGCAGTAATGGGAAAACACGACGAATACGTCCAGGATCTTTTTGAAGAGGGAAAAATTATCCTCGGCGGCTCCGCGGTTGACGGCATGCTTGACGTTCTCATTTATCACGTTGATACACCCGAAGAAGCCCGGCGGCTTTTTTATAACGACCCGGCAATAATGGAAGGTATCGGGTACCCCGAGCTTCACCCGTTCCGGATTGGGCATTTCGAAGGAAGATAATTTTTCACCGGGAATTCCTCCTCCCGGATCGGATAAAAAATCCGGTACCGGAGAATTTTCATCTTTTACCAGAAAGAGGTGAGAATAAAAATTTAAATTAATTCCCGCCGGGGTTCTGGCATATCCATTAACGGGACTTTGCAGAAAATGACACGGACCCGGATCAAAAGTGTAATAAAAAATCTTTAAGTTCCCGTCGCCCAGATTCTTTTCCGGTGCTTAATTTTTGAAAAAAGCCATGGTCATACTCATTGCAGCCTCTCTTATTCTTGCTGCAGTCCTCATCGCAGCCTCCTATATCCATCCCCCTCCGCCCCCGGTTATTCCCACGGAGAACCGTACCGGACCCGCTCCTCTGCAGGTCAGCGCTGACCTCCAGCGCGTTACGGAAAACAGTATCCGCGGTACCGGCATTCCCGGTATCCAGATCGAAGTTGCAACCCCGAAGTGGACCTGGAATTCCGCTGCCGGGAACGCGTCCCCCATTACCGGAGAACCGGCGCAGCCTGGCATGCGGTTCCTGGTAGCAAGCGTCTCGAAGACGTTCACGAGTGTCGCCGTCCAGAAGCTTGCGGAAGAGGGGAAACTCTCGCTCGATGACCCGATCGACCGGTGGCTTTCGGCAGATCTCGTGAAAAAAGTCCCGAACGCCGGTAATATCACGGTCCGCCAGCTCCTCGACCATACGAGCGGTATCGCCGATTATGATGAATCATCCATCAACCTCGAGGAGTACCTTCACCCGGACGTCCCGGTAGGCTATCAGGTCGGCCTTGAGCAGGGCCTGAGCGCAAGCCCGCTCTACCCTCCGGGGACGAACTACACCTATTCGAACGTGAACTATATCCTCCTCACGCTCGTCGTTGACAAGGCAGCCGGCATCCCCTTCGAGGATTACGTGACCCGGGAGATTTTCGTCCCGGCCGGCCTGAACGACACCTTCTTCCAGGATACGAACCACATCCCCGGCCCGCACATGACTGCAACTATGCCGGGCGAGAACGGGACGTACCTCGACTTCACCAGCCTCTATGTCCTCTTCGACCGCGGGGCAGGCGACATCGTCAGCACGACCGCCGATCTCAACCGTTTCCACGAAGCACTGCGTGAAGGAAAGCTGGTCAACAGGACCTCGCTTGCCGCCATGGAAACTGCCACCCCGCAATCCGGGGCAGCGGGTTATGGCCTCGGGTATTCCACCGAGTTCATTGCACCCGCCGGTCCGACCGTGCAGGGCCACACCGGGGGATACCCTGGATCCTTCACGTTCATGTATTACATCCCGGAAAAGGACACCTACGTGACCTTCAACCTGAACTCGGCCGGAAAATCGATGGATAACCTGCGGGTTATCCGTGCAGCGATCCTCGGGTTCCTCGTAAACGGGACCGTAACTGCACCCGTCACCGCAGCCCCTGTTGGATCCGTAAACCTGGCCGTCCCGGTTGCTCCCATCCCGGTCCAGAGCATGGATGGGGTTAATCTCGCTTATGAGCTCGAAATAATCGCACCCGATGACCAGCCGGTCGCGCCGGAAAAGATCGAAGTCGTCGATCCATCGGACGGAAACGTTCTCTATTCCGCTGACGGGGAGCTGCTCACCGCCCTCTACCACACGGCTTCGAGCCCGGTCCCGACCACATCGGAACTCGCGAACGGGACATCGAAACTGGCGGTCCCGCGGATCTCGATCTGGTTCACGGTCAGCCCGGGCGCCGTGCCGGACAAGCTTGTTCACCGGCTCACCCTTAACCGGACCCCCGGAGGGCTGCTGCCAGGAACCATAACCGGCGGGGAAGTTGCCGTCCGCAAAAACCTCGCACCGGTAATTATCGGGTCGCCGATGCGTGGCCCCGGCTGGCTCGCGATGGAGACCACTGCCCCGACGACTCACCACTTCCTCGCCCAGATCACCGTTGACGGTATTACCCGTGTCCCCCAGCGGTACGCACAGGATTGGATATACGTCGACCCGGTGACCGGGAAAGCCGCAAACGGCAACGTCTCGCTTGCGAAAAGTTTCCTCGGGTACGGGAAGGAGATCTATTCCGTGGCTGACGGGACTGTCGTGGATACGCTCGACAGCCTGCCGGATAACGATCTCATCTATGCAGCCCCGCCGGCAACCTTTGAGACCGCCGCCGGGAACTACGTGATTGTCGATATCGGGAACAAAAAATACGCCTGCTACGCCCACATGGTCCCCGGCTCGGTGCGGGTTAAGAGAGGCGACACCGTGCGGGAAGGCCAGGTCCTCGGCCTGATGGGCAACAGCGGCAACTCCGATCTCCCTCACCTCCACTTCCAGGTCGTTACGGACACCCCGTCGTTCCTCGGAGCGGAAGGGTATCCGCACGTGTACCGGTCCTTTGACGTCATCGGCGGGATTAACATGACCCGCACCGTGCAGAGGCAGTCCACTCCGGGGTATTCCCTGAACCAGCTGTGGTCCGAGTTCGGCGATTTCGTTGAGTTCTCTGATCCGGTGCAGCAGGTGAACCGGCTCCCCGAAAATAACGCGGTTGTCCGGTTCCCCTGAATCAGCTCTTTTTTTCCGTATTCCCTATTGGTGAATTTCCTGTCGGTAAGCTGGCAAATGTTGCCTCGTTCTGAAACGCATTAAAGGAATAATCGAATATCTTCCGGAAATATCTGAAATCAAGGTGATAACCCTACGAAAATAACCCCGATCATTTCAGCACTCCTTATCGCATCGGTCTGCGTGAACGTTTTTTTCCTCGCGTCCTATATCCCGACGGACCAGAGCAGGCTTTCCGCGATGAATGTCCGGTTGAACGCACTCAGGCAGCGAGAATACCGAGCTTCATACGCAGGTGGACCAGTTCACCGCAGCCGGATCGCCCGATGCCAGCTCACTCTCGGCATCCCTCCAGGCCCCTGCGGTGAGCCAGTCGGTCCAGAACGTGATTCGCGGAAAACGGGTCGCCCAGACGGTAGTCCAGCACGGCTCGATCATGAACATCTCGGTCGAGATTGTGCCCGGGAAAGGCCGGGTCCTTGTTGAGACAAAGCCCCTGATGGGTGTTGTGTTCCAGGGAGCGGCAAACACCGCCGTCACCGTTGCCAGTAACAAGGCCGGGTTCGATCTCTCGAAGAGCGACGTGATCTTCTCCATCGACTCCGGCAACCAGATCAACGAAGTGGACGGCCCGAGCGCCGGTGCGCTGATGACGCTCCTTGCCATTTCGGCCATGGAAAAACACCCGGTTGATACTTCCCTGACCCTGACCGGCACCATCGATAATAATGGCCACGTCGGCGCGATCGGCGGGGTTGTCGAGAAAGCGACCGCCGCGCAAGAGAATGGCAAGACCCTGTTCCTGATCCCTGCGGAAAACAAGCTTATCACCCCGCCATCTGCGATCCCGTCGGGTACGGGGACCCTGTCGACCGCAATGCCGGGACAGCAGGTCTCAGCCAAGGATTACATCGAGAAGAATATCGGGATCCACGTCGCGTACGTGAACTCGATCGACGACGTTATGGCCGCGGCCCTGAAGTAACCATTCTTCCCGGCTGGCGCCGGTAATTTTTATTATTTTTCTTTTGGTGACCCGGAATTTCCGGTATGTAATTTTTCTGCTCTGTTGAAACGAGCATAAACCAACTTTTCCGCACCCTATCCATGAAAATTTTGTAAAATGAATTGAAGATTGCAGGGGTTTCCCGCCTCAGGGCTCTTGCGAGGCACGGCGGGGTAAAAGGGTTTTCCCCGGAATGAGTCGTAAAAAAGGATGAGGTCTCTTTTTTTTATCTACCGTATCCCTGTCGGGAAAGCACCCATATCGGACGGGACCTGGACTATCGACGGGGATGCGATGACAAAATAGGCGAAGGCTATGATGATAAGGATCAGCGGGATCATGACCGCGATGGCAACAACGAGGATCGCTTTCAGGGTGCTGAGTTCCTGGAGTTCGCGGATGCCGAGGATACCCAGTGCCAGTGCCCAGAGCGTGAAGATGAACCCGATGAACGGTATCCACCCGAGCAGGAGCCGGGGTGTCTGGCCATAGACGATCGCTTTAAGGGTCTGCATGATTCCCTTGCGGCCCCCGAAGATGTACACCCACAGGTGCACCCACACAGCGCAGATGCACGTGAGGATGATCCCGGCGACAAGCATTGCCAGGAATACTATGACCGGCAAAGGAACACCGGGGATAATTGCAGGAAGTGCCGTCGCATCCGTGATAATGACTGCCGAGAGAATGGCAGTCAGGATGGCATTGATCAGGAGCAGGACGGCAAAATAGGTGAGTACCGCACCCGGTTCATCGGCCCGGGACTGCTGGAACGTCTCAACGGGCTTCAGGAATAATCCTTTCACCTTTTCAACGATCGTGTCAATCATACAGAATAATGGTTGTCATATAAGGAATATAAAGAGAGAGCTGGGCTGTCTTTCCCTCAATCGGTAGTGCCCGTCCTCATCGCCGGATATGGCTTCCGTCGCAGAATGGTTTGTTTCCCGACTTCCCGCACCGGCAGAGGGTCACCCGGTTCCGGACCGGGTAGAGTTTGCCATCGGGGGATTCGATGGGTATGCCGCCCCGGACCCAGAGCGGGCCGTGCTCGCCCTTCGCCGGGTATTCGATAACGACAATTGACTTTTCGAGGTCCGGTTCAATTATTTTCCCGGTCTTATTGTCCCGCAGCACCAGCCGCCCGGAAGGGCAGTTGCACGCCTCTTCGATCGCTGTTTCCCTCGCGCCCGGTTCCTTTGACTGGACAAGATCCCAGATTCCCCCGGCCCGCATGCAGAACCGTGCATGGACGCACAGGTGGGTATCATCGGTCAGCGTCAGGTCAGGTCCGCTTATGACCGTGGTGTCCCGGGGTGAAACGGTGATGCCGGGCCCGGTCCCGTCGAACCGGTTCTTCACATGGTGACCGTCACAGAACGGTTTATTATCAGAATGCCCGCACCGGCAGAGGGTATACAGCTCTTCCGGGGGAAAATCGGTGTACTTTTTTCCACTCCCGGCAGTTACCTTCAGCGTCGTTGCAGATCTCCATTGTCATGAGCGGGACAGATCCGCTGACGATATAGGGCCCGTTCCGGCTGACGGTTATTTTCATGGAGTCAGTTCCATGGGGGGCTGGTTTTTTATCCGGAGTCATTGGTTGAATGTATCCCTGCCGAAAAGATAAAGCTGGCAGTTATGGCTGACGTTTCCGCCAGAGGATTTTTGTTGAACGTCCAGCCGGTTCTTCTTATTTTTTCTACGGAGTAAATTCCCAAAAAAAGAATGTGGTTACATAACGCCGATCTGCTGCATCAGGGACATCTTGTCATAGAAGAGTTTCTCTTCGACGATCTCCCCGTTCTTCCAGTGGGCGACCGTGCAGAACTCGACCTTGAATTTCTTGCCGGTCGGCGGGATGACTTTCCCGTCTGCGCCGGTCATCGGTCCCTTGAAGGTGCCGGTGAAGTCTGCGACCGAGCAGGTCCAGTCTCCCTGCCCGAAGAGAGTCTTGTACGGCCTGTTCCCGACCTTGTTGTCGGGGAAAATCCTGAAGAACGCGATTGCCTCTTCCTTATGGGATGGCCGGCTGTGGGTTGGCGCTGCCTGGCCCGGCCAGAAGACGTCGACATCCTTTGCATGGCGTTTCTCGAATACCGCCCAGTCCTGCGTGTTCCAGGCATCGTCCAGCGTCTGCATGAGACGCATGTTTTCTTCTGCGGTTGACATACGTGATTCTCCTTTGATTCATCCCCATACGCCGGGGAGAAGATAAGGATTTTCATGAATTCCCCGATGTTCTTGTGAACTGTCGCTGGAAGATTTCGGCACGCGAAAAATTTTGGGTGAGCGTTCCGGAACATGTGGCAGAATGGTAATGGTTCCTGCCAACAATGGTTTTCTTTTTTTTTAATCCGTTACAAAATGAACGTAACTATTGCGATGACAACAAAGATTATGACCAGCCACTTTGCGATCTCCATCGAGAAACCGGCTATTCCTTTTGCTCCCAGTATGAAAAATACGAGGGCGAGCACAAGGAAAAGTACTGCGAGATAAATCAAATCAGCCATTTGCTTCCTTCCTTACTTCAGCTTGAGTTTTGATCTCATTTCGTGGGCGGTTATCTTTGCATCAGACATGGCTTTGTGGACTTCGATTTTTGCATTGTCTGTTGCCTGCTGTACTTTGTTCCCCGCATCATTGCGGGAATTACGGACCGCGACAGATGCATCGTCGTACGCGGCGTGGACGCGAACTCGTGCGTCATCGATGGCTTTGTTTGCCTTTACGGTTAAGGAATCCGACATTTTGGTTTTTCACTCCTAATCCCTGATTTGCAGAGTAATCCCTCACTTGGAGTCACGAGAGGGATAAACCTGCCCGGCTGTTGCAAAATCTGAAAACCCTAAAAGAATAGTATACGAAAATATCAGGGTGCAGACGGAAAGTGACCGGGAGTTCACGGGTGATTGCTTACCGAATATTGGCAGGCTTTCTTGGGAATTCTTCTTTATACTCCCGATCTGTTTTTTGATAATTGCCGGGTTTTCCAGCCCGGCCCTTTAGCGAATTGGCAAATTTTGTAACACCGGGCTGGACTCTTATACTCCTGCCTCAATGTATCGCTTGCACTGATATGGTTACAAAAAGCCGGATGGAAATCCCGGGACATCTCCATCATCCGGAAAAATTACACCATTCTCACCCCGGGAACCATACAATTGCCATAATCAGAATGATGAAAATTTCAAAAGAAAATACAGGTGTTTTACATGGATGATTTAGTTTCAAGGGACGAGATCCTGGGCCTGGAACTGGCGAGGGAAAAGGGAAAGCAGGAAGAACAAAATCTTGAGCGTGTGCGTACCCAGGCAACGGAAAATGGTCGGAAACAGGGACTCGAGCAGGAACGTGCCCGGGAAAAGAATGTTAACGACGACCGCACCCGGGAAAAGGGAGCGAGCGGATGGGGAACCGGAGCAAAGATTGTAATCTCTCTTGTTGTCCTTCTTATCGTTCTCGCTATAGCTGCGTTACTGACGATGTCCGTAAATGTTACCAATGTCGTACCGGGTAACCCTCTGCCCTATACTACGAACTATGGTGTATCCTTCCCTGAAGGCCAGACAATCGCCATCGGGAGCACACAAATCACCGTGCTGTCCTACCAGAACGAGTTAGTCTCGAACATTGACGGCGACCAGCAGAAACTTGTCGTAGGAGAGAACCGGGTAATCTCGGAACGGCGTGCAGTGATCACGACGCTTGGCGGAATCACGCTCATGGATACCTACTTCAAAATAAATCTCAAGTACAACGGCGACCGGGACAACCGGGCATACTTCGACATGGCAGTACAGACGTCAAAACAGGTACCGAATTATCTCCTTACCCGGCTGCTTCCCGCTGAAATGGATGCACGACCGATATAACCGGGTTGATTACCATGAAATTTAAGTATCCCATAACCATTTTTTTAATTCTTTTCTGCGTGCTTCTCTTCTCCGGCTGTACAAGTACGTCCCCCACCGTTCCGGCCCAGGCTCCGGGTCAGGTCCAGACATCTGTTCCCCCGACGTCTCTTGTGACACTATCGTCAACCCCGGTCCCGGCACAGTTACAGAACGCACTTGCCCTTTCTGAGTTTTACACATTTGGAACCGGCGATGAGAAAGGAAAAGCGACGGTGTACAAATACACCGTGATGCCAACCTACAACTGGACTGCACCGTCGTTCAACAGTCCCCGTGAACAGGCTGCCAATTCCGGACCTTTTGATATCCAGAAAGGGTAAAACAACGAGAAACCGGAGACCGGCAATACCTTCCTGTTTATCTTTGTCCGGGTCGTCAATACCGGGAACAAAGCCGTGTATGCGCCCTCGGCACAGCAGTTTGTCGTAAACACCGGCGGGAAGGCGTACAACTATACGCCGGTCCACAGTTCCGACGTTGTCATTGACAATGTCAGCGGGATGCAGTACGACTTCCAGATCGGGAAAGGCGGCGTTGTCGGGTATGTCCAGCCGGGCGACAGCAACAGTGCCGACGGTTACCTCATTTACGAGATACCTGCGACTTTCTCACCGGAAAATACCTACGTGATAAGCAACCTCGATTACCAGAACCAGGCTGCCTGGAAACTGGTATGAACCCGGGAATTCACAACCGATTTTTTTTTAAATTTTCGGACTGAGCGGGTATTTACTTTTTTGATTACCCTGGTGATCCGTTATCGGCTGGTCCGCTATGTAACGAGCAGGGATTCGTTCTTTCCAAAAAATGCAACTGGAGAATATCCCTTTAAATGTAAAAAAAACAGTTTCTCCTGACCGATCATACCCTGGACTATCCAAAGAGAGATCAACTCGTATCGCGTAATAGAGCAATTTGACAACAGGAACCGGCGGGGAGTCTGATGACAGCAAAAAAGAAAGACACAACACACAGGAAAGTTCCCGAGGTTTCACCCGGTATTCCAACCGAAGAAACCTCCGGGAAAAAACGTGGCCAGACTTCCCCGGCCTGTCCTGGCAATGCGGTCAGAGATTCAGGGGAACTCATCCACGATCTCCAGGTGCACCAGATCGAGCTTGAGTCGCAGGCAGAAGAGCTCAGGAGAGCCCAGCTCGCCCTCGCGGAATCCCGGGACCAGTTCCTCGACCTGTACGAATTTGCACCCCTTGGCTATCTCACCCTCACGGACAAAGCCCTGATCTCGCGGTCTAACCTTACTGCTGCAACCCTTCTCGGGGTTGACCGGAGAAAGCTTGACAATGCACGGTTCCGGAAATGGATCGCCCCGGACAATCAGGGAACCTGGGACGCATATTTTACCAACCTCCTGCATTCCGGGAATAAACTCACGACGACCCTGACCCTCGTGAGGGGAGACGGGTCACGATTCCCTGCCCGTCTTGAAAGTATCCGGCTCGGGGGAGGCGGGGGCCAGTCTATCCGGGTTGCGATCAGCGACATCTCAGATATCAGGATGGCTGAAAAAGTCGAGGAAAAACTCCGTGAAACCCGGGAATATCTTGACAACCTCATCACCTACGCGAGCGGCCCCATCGTCGTTTGGGACCCGCAGTTCCGCATTACCCTGTTCAACCGTGCGTTCGAACATCTCACCGGGAGGAAAGCCAAGGATATTCTCGGGCAGCGTTTTGACATTCTCCTCCCGGAAACGCACCTGCCCCCAGCGATGGAACTTATCCGGAAAACGCTCGACGGGGAACGGTGGGAGAGCGTGGAAATTCCCGTCCTCGACAAGAAAGGAGAGATCAGGACCGTCCTCTGGAACTCGGCTGCGATTTTTGGATCGGACGGGAAGACCATTGTTTCGACGATCGCGCTCGGCCAGGATATCACCGACCTGAAAAAGACCGAGTCTGAGTACCGGCTGAAGGCTGCTGAATACAAGAAGCTGAACCTTATGCTCAACGAGGAGGCCCGTCAGCGGAAATTATCCGATACCGAGCTCAAAAAAACCCTGTCCCTCCTCAATGCATCCCTTGAATCAACGACCGATGGTATTTTTGTCGTCGACCTGAAGGGAAAGGTCACGAGTTACAACCAGAATTTTGTCACCATGTGGGACATTCCCGCGGCCGTCATGGAATCACGGGACAAACAGTCGGTCATGAATTATGTGCTGCCTCAACTGAAAAATCCCGACGAATTCCTCGCGAGTATAAAGGAGCTCCAATCCCACCCGGGGCGTGAAAGTTTCGACATGATCGAATTTAACGACGGCAGGATCTTTGAACGCTATTCAAAACCCCAGAAACTCGGGGACAAGGTGGTCGGCAGGGTCTGGAGTGCACCGGGATATCACCGACCGAAAGCATGCCGAAGAAAAACTCGTTGCATCCGTGCAAGAAAAGGAAGTGCTGCTCAGGGAGATCCACCACCGGGTCAAGAATAATCTCCAGCTGATCTCCGGCCTGCTCGATATGACCCGGATGCGGTCCGGGGATGAGGTGACGAGCGGTATCCTGACCGACATGATGCTCAAGATCCAGACCATGGCACAGATCCACACCCGGCTGTATGAGAGCAGGCAGTTTGGGAGGATCAACCTGACCGACCAGATCCGGGAGCAGGTCGACGGGCTGTCCAGCATCTTCTCACACGAAGGCCATGAGGTCACCTCTACGATAAGCCCCGGCGACGTATTCCTCCCGGTAGACCAGGCCATCCCCTGCGCTCTGGTCGTGAACGAGATCCTATCGAATGCCTACAAGCACGCCTTCAAAGGACGGACACATGGCGCAATCGGGATCACGGCGTTAAAGGAACGCGACCGGATCCGGATCACGATCCGGGACGACGGGATCGGCCTCCCCGATAATTTTGATATCAGCCGTTCGAGCAGCCTCGGGCTCAAACTGATCCGAACCCTTGTGCAGCACCAGCTGGGAGGGACACTTTTGTTCAGGAGCGGGAAAGGAACGGAGATCACAATGGAATTCCCGGTTGTAACCACGGGGAGCTAGAGGACTATGTCGAAAATTCTTATTGTTGACGATGAAGCGATTATCACGATGCAGCTCGAAGAACGCCTGAGCACGATGGGCTATACCATTGCCGGGATGGCTGCCTCCGGGGAAGACGCGGTCGAGAAGGCACGGACCCTGGCTCCTGACCTCGTGTTGATGGATATCGTAATGCCGGGAAAGATGAATGGGATTGAAGCCGCCGGGATTATCACCAAGGAGTACGATATCCCGGTGGTTTTTGTCACCTCGTACGCTGATGACAAGATCATCGAACAGGCAAAAAGTGTCCGGCCCTACGGTTATATCGTTAAACCCTTCAATGCACTCGAGATCAAGGCGGCTATCGAGGTGGCATTGTTCCGGAAAGCCGCGGAACGCGAGGAACAGGAATTACGGGAATCAGCACGGGCACAACAAGTACCGGGAGCCGGTGTCCCCGCAGATGAAGGAATAACCTGTCTCGACCTGCCGGAGATAAAAACCGTTCTTTTACAGGACATTTTTTCCGATATCGTCCTCTTCCTCTACACCGACCAGGTGGCAAAAGATCCGATCTTCAAATTTGCTCTTGAAGAGGGGATGAAAAAAGGAGGGCGCAACCTGTTTGCGTACTCCCAGTCGACCATCCCGAAATTCTTCCCAAAGGAGATCCAGAGGAAGGAGCTCTACACCCACCGGATAAAGAAAGGCGAAGCTTCTTCCTTGCTGACCGTCCTAGAAAAGTGCACGGAATCGCTGTTGTACGAGGGTACGACGGATTCGCTGCAAATCCTTCTCGATTTTTCTGAGACCGATGAGTTCGAGGATATCCTTGCCATCCGGGACATGCTCGTCGCACGAAAAGAGAAGAAGACGCCCGTCTCCGGGATTATCGCCATGAATATCGGGAAGATCGATCACACCCTGATAAAATCGCTCGCGGAGGGTATCCCCAAGATCATCGTATCGACCGGGAAAGAGACGACGCTCTCGTTTGCCCACCATACTTTCCCGGCAGAATCGGTTTCGGTTGTCCCCCAGTCGACCATCGATGATGTGGTAAAAAAGTCGCTGGAGCCGGTTGTCCTGTCCCTCCTGGACAAGCCGATCTCGGGGTTCGATATCGTCCACGAGATCCATAACCGGTACAAGGTCGACATCCCGCAGGCCCGGGTCTACACAATACTCCACGATCTCGTGGACGAGGGACACCTCGAGATCCGGGTTTCCGGGAAATCCAAGTTATACTGCCTCACCAATACGGGGAAAAAACACATCAGCCAGAAACTGAACGACTACAAGCTTGTCTTCCGGCATATCGTATGAGGAACGACAGGCCCGGGATCCGGGGCTTCTGGAACACTGCTTTACTGTGAAAGAGAAAAACCGATCAACGGGAGACACGAAGCCCGGACACTCACCATCCGGATTTCGGAGAGGGGAAGTGAGATCCCTGGTTGAGCATAAATGAACACGTGCTCCGCGTGTTTTAACGAAAAAATAGCCAAATTTCTCGCGCGGACAGGGGAATTCCCACAAAGTTTCCGGTTCCAACCCGAATTCATGGCAGAATTCGAACCAAGAATTAGAACGTCCCACCGGGTTTATCTTCTTCCCTGAAGATGTAGTTCCCGGGATCGGGAGTATCCTTCGGAGGTGGATCCATATACGGGTTCAGAATTGTATGACGACTGACCGTCGGAATACTACAACAAAAAAACAACACACGATTCGAGCGTCGGACAAAGAACGGGAAGGATCCTGTTCCGGGGAACGAACCACAAATCTTCCCCTTCTCCACGTAAATAACCTCCAAAGGTAAAATTCAGACAAAAACCCCGAAAATAAATAAAACCAATACATCCGGCCTGGGACCCTATCCCGGAAACCGGATCAATCCGCCAGCCAGCAGCTCGGTTCTCTCTTCCGATCTCTGGGCAGGTAAAAATAATTGACGAATATATCTGAAAAACAGGAAAAATACCGCTTTAAAAAAAGGAAAGGGAAACAGGACTATGATACCAGGAAAATCCAGGAATACGCTCAAACCAAAAACCATTGAACCGGCAACCACGCTTGTCGACGAAGGAAAATTTCTCCGCATCGTCACCGAACTGCCCGGCATTGCTGAAGAAAGGATCAAGATCGATCTCGAAGATTCCCCGGTTGCGGTTACCATTGTCGCCTCGGATACGGCAAAACACTACAAGAAAGTGATCACCATCCCCGGCGAAGTACGGTTCAGGAAGAAACGGTTCGTTGATGGCATCCTTGAACTGGTCCTTGAGAAAACCAAACCGGATAAGCCCTGATCCCGTAACATGTCCTGTTTTTAATAAAAAATTATCTGTTCTTAGATTTTGGTTGCAAAATCTGCTTCCTGACCATGATCTTATGAAACGCCGGGTCGATTTCGTGGTACCTGAAGATAATTTCCGCCGGAATGAACCGGTGAAATCTGTTTTTGGTTGATAACAGGGACGGCCGGATATCCGGTAGTAGTTCCGGAGTACCGGCAATCGTTCGTCGTGATGCCGGGCAGTATCCCGCCGGGCATGTGCAGCCAAAATGAGGTGAAAAAGAATGAATGAACGCAATAAAACAGAAATGATTATTCTTACTATCGGGGTCCTCGTGGGCGGGGGCCTGTACTTAGGGAACTCGCTCTTCCTCTATTACACTTCGGTGGACCAGGAACGAAGCGATATCGCCGAAGGTCTTCTGCTTGATGTCTCCTGGCTCAATGAAACGCTGATTGCCACCGACCAGGAATTTCTTACAACCTCCGGAGACAGGAGTATCTTTGTCCAGGCAACATCCCTCTATCCGGACAACGGGCTGTACTTTGCGTACCAGCGGGATATCCCCCGGCTGGACCGTAATGTTGCCGAGGATACCGTCACCTTCTACAATCACGTGCTGTCCGCAGAACGGTCGCGGAACATCATCTTCGAGATCCAGCGGCTCGGGGACGCCCGGGAACTTACCTCGGCAGAGATGCGCCGGCAGCAGATCCTGACCCAGAGCGTGGCTTCCGAAGTGAACATATCGGTACGGCTTCTCCCTGCCCTGAAGAAGGAGCTGGAAGCTGCAGCCTGATAGCCGCCGGTTTACTGCCGGTACCCGTGGCGGTCCAATTTTTTCAGAAATTGCGTTGGCGTAAGGATTTATGAGGGCTTTTTCTCTCAAATTTTTCAATAGTTTCCTTATTGAAACCAGACAACAATTATTTAAAAAAATATGCTCTGGAGAAATCACTTTTTTTTTTAATTGACTATGCCCTTTTTTGCCAGTCAAAATCTGGAAACATCAATTATGGGGGTTGAGACCCCCATGCCCCATTTATGATAAACGCCGCCGCCCCCGAAGGGACGCCCCCGCGGCGGATCGATGACGGCTAAAAGCCAGAAAAATTGTGAAGAAAAACAACGTTGCCCCGCCGTGCCTCGGAGAGGCCCGGAGGCGGGTACGCATCGCAATCTCCCCATTCATTTTACAAAATTTTCATGGTTTAAATGCGAACCTGCAGTGTTTCAGGCCCGTGTCCGAAAAGCAAAAAAAAGAAATGATGTAAACCGGGGATTTTTTTGGGTCATGATTTCCCCCTCGCGCCTCCTGTTTCACGGTATACCGGATGCAGGCTGGCCTGGTTAAAGGGAAGTCAATCTCCGTCAACCTGTCGGCGAAATTTTTTACTTTCTCTTCTCTGACATTTTCCTGATTTTATCGTTGAGGTTCGGGCTGTTTTCCATGCTGTGCCACTCCGCCCCGCTCATTCCCATGAAAAAATGGCAGGATGAACATTTGATCCATGCTTCGTAATGGTCAGGAAATTCTGCATGGATTGTTGCTTTCCCGCACTCCGGACAGGTGAGTTTTTGCTGGAGGATTGATGTATCAACCTCGCTGCAGCCGGTCATGGGGGACGACGGTCGATTCACAATATCCGGGTACGGGTTCACCTGTTGTAACATCAACCGGTGCGGGATGTGCAGCCATCCATGCGTCATTTGAGGCCTGGGTAACCGCTGGTTTCTTTTTCGCAATCATAACGTTCCAACTCCACATACTGATGCGATTTACTGTATCAGTCAGGATAGTCACCCTTCACTGGATCAAGGTATATATCTCCCCGGACATTGCAAAATCAAGAACGACACCGACCCGGCAGTCTGCTGCCTGCTGATGACAGTGGCTGCCCCGACGGTCCAATCGGATCCAGTATGCCCGGATTGCCAAAAACACGGGAGATCCGACCGGCCTGTTTCGGGTAGTTCTTATAAAATTTATTGTTCAAGGAAAAGAGTGCGGGACACCGCCGGCTCAAATCTTTCCCGTTCATTGAATTGTTCAGAAATTCTTTTTTTCCCTTAACTTCCTATACTCTTTCAAGAGGTGCCTGTGTCAGACAAAAAAGGAACACCGCAGAGGATAATGGGAAGTTTCGTGTGCGTAGGGATACTTGTTGCCGTACTTCTGGGCGCCGGATGCACGAGTGTACCCTCAAGTCCCCTTCACGCCGGACCCGCGCCAACGGTCTCACCGGGTACTTTGATGTCACCAGCCCCTGATACCTGCACGTTCGAACAACCGGCCGGGAATAAAGAAGTACACTATTTCGGTCCTGACTCCTGTTACTTTGCCAGCCATACGCCTACAGACTTCCTGAACGACCTCCGCGTTCATCCCGACAAAACGGCCCAGGTCCTCGGTGTGCCGGAACACTGGATCACCATCCGCGATGCGGAACAGTTGATGCAGCTGATCGATTCACAAGACCCTGCTTCGCCGGTCGTTTCGCCGCTGAGCTCTTACCTGCCGTCCAACCAGACTTCGACGGTAGGCAATGAAGCCCTCTTCCTTCTCGAAGGCTACCGGGCCGGGCACTATCCCCCGGCGCTCAGTTCGCTGTACCATTTCCGGATGGACAGGTCTGAAATGAGAACGTGGTGGGATGCCTATGGGAAACAGGGTCTTCCGGATGAGAAGGCTGCGATCCGGCTTGTCCAGGATGCCTATCCCGACCTCACGGGGTACCCTTCGGAAAGTTTCCCGCAAAAAGCCATCATCACACAGAAAGTCTCCGGATGGCTGGTATGTCGGGTTCATTCTCGAAGGTTCCGGGGTCCCGATTGTCGGTGCCCGCTGCTTTTACGTGGGGAATAATCGGAAGATCCGGCTGACGAGCAATGTCAGCCACAGCATCATGGTAATGCCGCAGGATTTTTCTCCGGAGAAATGCGGGTGAGCGGGCGGTTACTCCTTTTTGGGGATTTCAACCCAGCGTGAGAGTGTCCCGATGCGCTTGAACGCCTCGACGACGGGGAGCCCGATGCCAGACCTGCGGGCGTTGAGGACGAACCTGTACCGGTCACGCATCCTCGGTCCGCCCTTTCCTTCTTTCGAGAGAAGGTAATCGAGGGTTTCTCGTTCGTTCTTCATCCACGCGAACCGGTCCAGCACAGTTTGTGTATAGCGTTCGGGATCCGGCCAGGAATCCGCGAGGATCCTCGCACATTCCAGGGAAAAGACAATGCCTTCACCGGTGAACGGTGCGACGGTCCCTATCGATTCACCCACGCCGATGATGAGCTGGGACGAGCCGTCTTCCCGTGTATTCCGGGAATAAAACGGTGTTGAGTAATACGGGGAAGCGACCCGGACGGCCCCCTGGCAACTGCAGATCCGGGTGAAGGAAAACCGGTCGGATAATGCTTCGTAAAAATCGTCAAGGATGGTGCCGAGCCGGGAAAGACCGATCCCCCCGACGCCGATATGATACTGGTTCTTTCCCAGCGGAAACACCCACACGTACCCAAGCCCGGTATCCGGTTCCCATGGATCCCGGCATCAAGGGATCCGCTCGCGAGCGGTTCTGCGATTACCCGGTGCTGGAGCGTTGGAAGGGTAAGCTCGGCGCTGCAGGGAGGCAGGAAGGACCGGGCGATCCCGGTCGCGTCAACGACGATGTCATATTCCCCGGCCGTTTCCCGGCTCAGGTCCCTGCCTCTTCACCCGGATATCTTTCGTGAGATCCCGGATGAGCCGGGGCTTATCGAGGGTGCAGAGCGGCGTTGTTGCAACAAGGCCGTCGAAGTTCATGGAAGGCATCGGTTCGAGCAGGTAATCGTGGAAATCGAGGCCGGCAGCATCAAGGTATTTTACTATGCCTTTTGGTGCTCCCCACCCGCATGAGCGGCACCCGCATCGCGTCCCGTGTTCCATCCCGTCATAGATGTCCACTGAAATTCCCTTATGGTCGAGCAGGCCGGCGAGGTATGCCCCCGCGATCCCGGCACCGGCTAGTGCGACTTTCACACGATCCCCCCGAGGACCAGCAAGATCCCGGTGATTGCCAGAGCATGCACCATTGATGCTCCAACCTGCTTCAGCATCAATTGGTGGGTTTCTTTCTCAAAATCCGGGAACCTGGCACCCAGGTTACGGGTATGAGCCGATCGATCCCGGCCCCGAGGAAGATATTGATCACGGCGATACCGGCCGTCGTCATAACGAGAACGGCAGCGAGGCCCGGGTTCCCGAGGACCCGGGCAAGAGGGTAATACATGAGGACCGATGCGACGAGCGTTATGATCCCATAGAAGGCCGAGTGCGGGAGTGCCGGGTAGAGGACGGACGAGGTGAACTTGTTTCCCCGTCGGTCGGAGTTCACGTCCCGGCGCATCATTGATACGACAAAGCACGTGACCACGAGGCCGTGCAGCATCGAGACGATGAAGGCGAGCAGAGAGAAGATGCCGGTCGCTGCATAGACCACGGTCACCGTTACCCCGACCACGAGCCAGGGAAAGATGTACCCACTCAGTGAACGGCCGGTACGCGAGGGCAAAACGGGGATGGTTATACCCGTAGTCGAAGATGAACCCGAGCAGGAACAGCAGGGGAATCCAGGTGCGCTGCAGCGTGAGGTACGCGGCAAGGATTATGAGGACGACCGTTACAATGGCAGACAACTGCCGGTATTGTTGTACCGTTGCCCAGCCAAACACGAGGGGTCGGTCTCGCAGGTCTCTTTGCTCTTCTCGTCCCGGTCGATATCCAGGTCCATGATGTCGTTCCAGATATGGGCATCGATGTGGATGAGAAGGGCCGCGATGGATGCGAGGATAAAGAGGCCCCAGCTGGCGCCGGCAAACCCGGCTTCCCACAGGGTCACGACCGCCCCGAGCAGGATGGCGACGCCGGTGAACGGGATGAGGCCTTCGATCCTCAGGATGCGGATGAACGTACGGGCGTTGATGTCAGTCACTTCCATGTTAGGGTTACGGTTGATGGAACCCGGGAATTATGAAAAGGCAATTCATCGATTGTTATCTGGTTGAGACAAAGCAGGATCATGCTGCCACCTTCCGGCCGGCTCGGGAATTATTACAGCCGGGGCGATGGCGGCGAGTGGGCTTCACAGGTTTTCCCATCAGTGAAGAAATTTAATAATTATTTCGGTTGGGTTGTTCACATAAAACAGGGGCGGCACGGGGCGAGGCCGGATCGTGATGGTGCCATGTCCGTTTTTATCGACAATGATATCAGATCACGGGCCGATTATTTTTTCAATGCAACCCGCCGGCAAAAAATGGCTGTTCATTACGGGAATAATAATTGTCATCGCCATTGTTTTGGTGTACGGGATGGTGTTGCCAAAAGAGAAATCGGTTTCAAACCTCTACATCATTCCCGCCGGCACCTTCAGTCCATTCCCGACCGTTGCGGGAAATGAAGTGAATCTCAGCGAGCTGGTGATCTATTCTTTTGGAGCAGAAACTCTCCAGCCGCATGATGTGGGACTGAATACGTCGGAAGAAGTGTATTCGCTGCTGAACAAGGTCACCGACGAATCGGAAACGGAATTTTCCCCCTATTACTATCCCCAGGACCGGTCCTCGGTCTTGGCTACGGCCTTCAGAGATCTGTGGTCATCCAGATCAATAAAGACTGGACGGTAAACAGGTCCGAGATAGATGAAATGTACCAGATAATTGAGCGACACGGGGAGCACAACGGGATTTACCAAATCCCGTGCAAGTTCATTTCCACCGGCATTCCGGGTACTGGACTACGGGGAAATTTCGAGGGTATAGTACGGGTGTTGAGATGGGAATATTGAAAGGGCAACCGGTCAACGGGATATCTGGGGATACTGACATAAACGCGACCCTGCAGCAGTGGCAGGAGAAATTCGACCAGTGTCTCGCGATCGAATTCTCAAATCCCGCATACTTTGCCGTTCACCACCTGCTTGTCCTGAGCTACATGATCCAGACAGATGCGTACAGCAGGGAGAGTTTCCCGCCCGCTGTCCGCCTTCTCGAAGATATGATTGACAGCATGAGTCCCGGACAATTCCATGCAAGATGCCGCTTGTTCCCTAAACCCATAACCAACCGTGGCGATCACACTATCCACCGGTACCCGTGGAGGAAAGACATCATGTCGGTGAAAACGGATTCGGCCCAACGGTACGGTGAGGACGTGCTGGCCTGGGCTGCCGACATTCTCGATGTTATCCACAACACTACAATTCCTGACCGTGACCCATAGTTCGTTGAAAGTGAAAATAGTCCGGAAAATAATAAGCGGTGAACGGAATGAACCGGATGTTTCCCTTCACCGGAAACTTCTAAAAAAATTCTCCTATCCTGAAAATATCCGATTTGCAATAACGATAAACAGAGCGAACCCGACCAGGCAGACGGCCGCATATGCCCGGGGAGTCCTGAACGGATTCCCTTTCGAAAACCCGAAGAACGAGTTCGCGTTGATGAGGTGGAACGCATATCCGAGAAGCAGGAGCCCGACAATTGTTCCCCGGGAGCCACGAGCAGCGTGACCGTCGTATAGAACACCAGCTCGACCACGAACGCCAACGGCCCGGCCCGCCAGAGCCCGGCCCCGGCCTTCGCATCCTTTCCGAACCCGACCACCGGCAGGTCTTTGATGTGGACGACCGAGTCGAGCAGCCAGTGGGAGGCCGATGCAGCGACGAAGACGATCCCGGCCACGGGGCCGAAGAACCAGGCGATGATGGCTCCGGAGATTACTGCGATTGCGGTACCGGTGATGAGCGAGTGGGAGTAGGGGTACGAGAGGAACGTGATGCCATCCTGCTGGGGTGTCGAAGGATCGATCTTCACCTTCTCGATTCCCAGGAAGACGAGGACCGGCCACAGGAGGTCCGGGAGCTGACGCCAATGAGTGGGATGAGGGGTGGGATTCCCGGGAAGAGGGCGATGAGGATGTACGCGACGGCAAAGTGCCCGATGAACATGAGCGGTGGATATCTCTGGATTAGTATAAAGAAATTGGTTGTCTTGCATTCCGGCACATCCGGCACATTGATAGCAATTTTCGGGATCTTTTTCCTGTACAATTTTCTCGTGAGAGTTCCCGGAAGACAGGTACATGTGCCGGAAATACCGGACCACAAACCCGAAAAAGGAAACTCCAAAATGGCCTTCATGCGATTCTTGAAAAATAAAAACGATTTCATAGGCTACAACGCGAGCAGCATTCAATGGCGTGAATTAATTTTTTAAGAGCGGCAAAGAATTATTCCGGTATCCCCCGACCTCGTCCCGGATCGTCCGAATCCGGCCCTCCTCTGCCTTACCTGAAGCATAAGAAAATCCCCGATCGCCCGCGTAATTCGGTTCTAATAGCGTAATTTTGAGTTCAGGCGTAAAATTTGGAAACGGGGCCTTTTATGGGAGTTCCCGGAAGACTGATGTACCATATTTCACGAATTCCGCACTTTTTCGGAATTACTCACCGGGGAGGCCAAACCGAAACTGCCCAAAATGACCTTTGTTTGGCAAAATGGGGCTGATTTGAAAAACTGAGCATGAGCCGGACCCGACCCCACCTGTGGGATCATTCTCCGACGGAGAACCAATAATGGGGTGAAAAATCAGGTTTCACCAGCCCCGTGGGAGAGTGGATCGAGCTGTCAGGGTGATGAGAGCGGGAGGCGTGGCCGACGATACCGGAGAAGGATAGTGTGCGGAGTCCGGAACTACGGGAGCTTCGACAGATGCCAGCGGGACCGGGGAAGGGGTGATAGTCGGGGCCGGAGAACCGGACACCTGGACCAGATGCGGAACCCTGCGGCGGCGTGAGGTCCCGGTGGGCGGCGAACCCGACGGAAGCGGCTGGCCGTCCGGCCCGAGCTCCACGAGCCCGGTATCCGTGACCTGGAAGAACCGGAGGAAATATTTTGTGGAGCAGATCCAGAGTTCGCGGGAGATCTCCGGCGATGACGGGTACATCTTCAGGTCCGCGATCTCTTCTGCCGCTTCCCGTTCCAGCGACTTTGCCGTGGAGCGGATGGTGCCCATGCGTTTGACCCGGACCGGTGCAAGGATGGGTGGGGAAACGATCTCGAAATCGCAGAGCCGGTCCGCCCCGGGTTCGAGGTACTGGACAAGCCCGCGTTTCAGTGCGATCTTCTCCGCTGCCCTAATCGCTTCGAGCGGGTGGCGGCCGCGGGTCACGGGGCTCCGGGGATTTTTCTGGCAGGATTTTTCGCGATTTTATCTTTGTGGTTTTCTTTTTGTACCGGATTTTTTTCTGGATGGATTGTTGTCTTGTATGAGAACATCTCCGTCTTGCTCCGGGTTCCGGTTGTTTTGCCGGTGGGGCTGGAAGCTTCTCCGGACGTTATTGTGGAAATTATATACGCTTTGTAGTCAAGGGTTTCAGTTTCTCACTTTCAAAAAAAAACGAGGGCCAGCCACTAGATATGGGAAACTTACTGTGACGAAGGTGATGAGGGGCGGATTCCCGGGAAGAGAGCAATAGGAATGTACGCGACGGCGAAGTGCCCGATGAACATGAGGAAGATTTGCGTAAAGAGAGATAAATGTGGGGGGCGATTGAAAGTTAGAATTTTGCGAGGCAAAGAATAGTAGAATTCACCCGCTTTGCTCGTAGTTAAATGTTTATTATGAAAGTCCAAATTAATTTTTCACTTCGAATAATTTATTCATCTCAATAAAGAGTTTTTCAAATCTGGACAAAGTTCCTTCGCTAAAGAATTCGCTATTCACGGCCATTTTTGCCAGCTGGTTGGCCGGGCGATAGTGATTGAAACGGTCAATATTTAATTTTCGATTTATCTGGTTCAGTATACTACCAAGATTCTTATCTAAATCGCCTTTATCAATTGGGGCATATTCTGGAAAAGCTAAATTAAATATTTTTAAGTATTCTTCAACTTCAAAAAAATATTCAATATTCGCCTTTTTCCCAGAAAATTTTGCAAATTCATCGAAGAATCTAATATTCCTCTCTCTGATAATTTTATGTTTTATAAGGTCATCCACTTTTTCTTTGTTTTTAGGGTCGATAAAAGAATCTAAAATGCATGCAGTGTTTAGTTTGTTTCCTCGTAATAAAGCAATAAATGTTGATACTTTATCCAACCCCCCAACAGGAACAATTGTAATTTTATCATCTAATCCCACTCTTTTTTCTTGTTGCAACAGGTTTGATAAAATTGTTAAATATAGTAAGTCTGCTGGGCCTTCTACCAACAAATTATTTTTTGAAATGAACAGATTTTGAGCTAAATTGTATCCTAAGGCCGCTTGAAGAGGGAAGAGTGTTTTAGGATCGTTTTCTTTAATGGAATCGGAAATTCTAGCACCGTTGTCTGTTTCAAGGATTGTTCTCACTCGTTCCAAATGATCTGAATCGACCATAAACGGAGAATGAGTTGTATATATTATTTGATAGGTTTTTGATAAATTTTCAATAAATTCTAACAAATCCCCCTGAGCGGAGGCATGAAGATTCAATCCCGGTTCATCTAGAAGGATGATGTAATCAGTTGATTTATTCTCTTGAATTTTACTAAACCAAACGATGAATGAAAAAAACCAATTAAATCCTTTGCTTCGATTTTTTAATGGTAATGTCATATTGTGGGTTAGGTTTTCTACCCGGATATCTAAGTATGGGATTATGTGATTCCCTGGTTCAGTTACTTTGTCAATGTGAAATCTAATTCTTAGATTTTTATTGGCTGACCAATATTTGAAAATTTGATTCGTTATCAGATTTGATGTGGCTTCAAGTTCAGCAACGAATGCTTCATAGTTTGTTGAATTCGTAATTTTTGTTACATCAATATCTGCTAATTCGAATAAAGCCTTCGAGGTTTTCAATGCTTCATCCTTTATATTACCCGATTGAAAATCTGGTATTCGAATGCGGGAAGGTAACGAATAATATTCATTATAGTAAAGATATTTTGGAAGTTTAGGGTTAAGCCAAACTCTCATGACATATTCCGAGAGAGGGTCTTTCCAATTAGAAGAATTTTGAAAATATTTCGTCAATTCAACCAAAATTTTTTTTGTTTTTTCATCTGTTTCTACCGATAGCAGTTCATTTATACCTGATATGTTTTTTATTTCGACTATTTTTTTCGAGAGTTCTTTATTGGTAAGATTAGTTTGTCTCATCTTAAATTCTATAAATTTTTTACAATCTGTCTTAATTCCGTTAAATTGACGGGTGTTATTATATTTATATTTTATAACAAATTCCTTCGATTCGAATGCATTATTTCCAATATCCTTTGAAATTTCTTCAAATAATCTGTCTGAAATCAAATATGTCACTTCGATAACTTCGGCAATCTCGCCGCGTTTATCATAATTTTTTTTATCTTTTCTTGGATAATCGAAGGTAGGAATCGAATTTAAAATCAGGGTACTCTTCAAAATAATTTGTTTTCGATATCACTTCTAGTAAAGCACTTTTTCCTGATTCATTCATTCCTACAAGGACGGTGACGTTAGAATTAATATCAAAAGTTTGAGGTTCTGTATAACATTTGTATTTGTCAATCGTAATTTTTGTTAATTTAATCATAGAGCCACCTTTATAGTAAAACTTAATTTATAAGATATTTGATTATATCGAATGTTTCTTTGAAGGTGAATGACAATAAGAGTTCACCCGTCTAATAAACAAAACCTAATAGACCATTTCCAAAAAAATTTTTAAGAGAAGTTGTTAGATTGTGTTTAGATAAAATCCATGTACCAAGGTTAATTCCTGAAAATCATTAGGATATTTTTCGGGATCGTAAATCTTGAATGCTTCATTGAAAGCATGTTTTGCAGCATCTCGGTCAGTTTCGTTATTCTTTACATCTCCTAAAAATGTATACATAACCCCTATGTTCATCTGTGTTTGAGCATATTTTTGTGGGTATTTATCAATAGTCCAAATTTCGAGAGTTTGGGAAAACGCATCTTTTGCTTTTTCGAAATTTGAATTTTTATCCCTGTAATCTCCCAACAGAACATATGCCTTTCCGAGATTATGTTGAGTGTTGGCGAAATCATAAGGTGATTTATTAATAGTTATTATTCGCAGAGACTTCCTTGTAAGCCTCTATTGCATTTTGTGCATCGGATTCGGTTCTAGGAGGAGCTCCCATATACGAATTTCCCAAATTAGATTCTGCTCTAGCGTATTCTTCGGGATAATTTTCCACAGTAAAAATCTTAAGAGATTTTAAACTTGCATTAATTGATTCATTCTTTAACCCGATTCGAGAGTACAAAAATGCTTTGACTCGTTTTAATACCGGCGTAACTATAGGAATCATTTCTGGCAATAGCTATTGGAATCGCCATATCGTAAGAATCAATTGCTTTGTTGTAATTTTCATCCTCGTTTTCAGTAGTTCCTAATTTTTGATAGGCTCCACCTAAATTTACGTAAGCAGCTTCTAAATTTTCGGGATATTTTTCATTTAAAACTTCTAGTGATGCATTGAATGCATCAATCGCTTTTTTCAAATTATTTGACTTATCTCGAATGTCGGATAATTTTGCATACGAAGCGCCAATTGCGTTTTTTGTCAAGGCGTAATTCGTTGGAAATTCCTTAACCGTGAAAACACGTAATGCTTCATTAAAACTATTTTCGGAATTCAACAAATTTTGTTCCTTATTCTCAATATCACTTAACTTAACATATTCACACCCAAGAAAAAATTGGGTCCTAGCATATTCATATGGGAATTTTTTGATTGAAATTTTTTCAATAATTTTATTATTTATATCAATACTTTTTTCAATTTGATTTGAATTTTCAAAATTCTGAGCAGTGTCCCACTGTGTATGAATCAAGTTTATTGTATCTTGATCGGCAAGGTAAGGGATAAGGCCGAATTGAAGAATTAACACAATAATCGCAATAATTACTCCAATAAATGCAATTTTCCCCTCTGCAGTTTTTAAATACCCAGTCCATTGCATTAACAATAGTTCTATTTTATTTGACGTTATTTTTTTCTTATTTATTGATGAGATTTTTTTCAATAGCATCACCCGTCACCTTTTCAAACTCCAAGACCATAGCCACCCGCTCAAGATACCGAGCTGGAAATTTGTTAAGCGACGGGACCTATCTATCTCCCAAACCCAACGAAAAAGCAAGTATCCAACCCACTCCAAAAAATAGTAATTTTTTCTCCCTCTTTTACCCAATTCCCGGAATATTCCGTGAACGGCTCCATTACCCTTGACTAAACCCTGAGGAACCCCCCACGCGAATGGCAGGAGGTCGCTTGTTGTCAACAACAAATCCAAACATTTTTGACCGGTCACACCCACCAGTTGAATGTGGTGTAAACAATGAGTGGTTCGGTGTCTGGTGGTCCTCCCGGTTCAAGGCCGGTTGTTTCGTTTCTGGTCCTTTTCTTTGTTCTTTTCTTCAGTGTTTTCATATTGGTTGTTCCTGTCTCTGCGGCAACTGCCTGCCCGTCGATGTCAGCGAAGGATTGTCCCGCCTGCGTCGGTCTCGCGCTGAACGACAGCAGCGGTTTTGTCGGGAACCCGACCGGCGTCGATTCGAAGATGGGCTTTGCGCGGACTGACCTGCAACTATGGCAACCCGTTGTCGGGAAACACCGTGCGGTTGCAGATCGACTGTTTCCAGGACGCGGATATCGCAACGCAGTGGGCCCGGTCCTACCGCCGGGAGATCCCCTATCCGTACCCGAGAACCGGGTACAGAATCGCCGGGGCTCTCGGAACACACGCAGGGCCACCGGGTTATGCCTGTGCCGAACTATGGGTTCCTCCGGGAACGAGCCCAATAAAAATCCGGCGACGTTCAAGTCGGCCTACCAGGACTGGGACTACACCAGTACCGGCAGGTACATGGCGGAGGTCCAGTCACTGACCCCGACCGATACCATAACCCAGAAGGAGGCTGAGGCGATCAACGTGAAGCGGATCAAACAGTTCGCCGACTGCTTCGCCTCGTTCTCGCCGGCAGGTGGCGCACCAATCCCGGCCCAGAAGAAGATCACCGGTACCGTCACCGGACTCGGGTTCACGCACGGAGCTGTACGCTGAGTACCAGGACGCCATGGATGATGCCATCTTCCGCGATTCCCCGGAGAAGATCAATGCCCTCACCGGACAGAACATCGAATTTTTCCGGGCAAAACCCCTGCGCAATATTAAGATCACCTGGAAAGGCAACCAGGAGGCGGGCGCACACGACAAGGAGTATGTCACCGCGACAGACGAGAGCGGAAACTTTGAGATCCCTGTCAGCCTTACCCCCGGCAAACAATACCAGTTCGATGTCGGGTTCACGTACCGTAAAGGGGACACGGATTATTTCAGCGTCAGCGACCCCGGCATCTACGATGTTGCCAACTACCCCCATACGTTTGAATATACCGGGGAGAAGGATCTCCGGCAGGATGTGAATTTCTTAACCGATCTCAAATCGGTGAATGATGAAGGGACCACTGCAGCCTGGATCTCCACCCTCCTCCTCTACGACGAAACGGCAAACGCTTTTGAGTTCTACCAGGACCATCTCGGGGAAACCCTCGACTGCAACCTCCCCCTGAGTGTAAACCCGTTCTGGAATGACCGGAGGTCGAAGTTCGAGATCGATTCCGGGCGGGGAAACGGGAAACCATCGCCTGCCATCATCCTCACGCCCGCTGATTCGTCGTTTACCATCCCGTTCCAGTCCCAGTATGTCGTCTATCACGAGTTCAGCCACTACGCGATGTACTGCATCTATGACAAGAAGTTCCCGGCATCGCCCGCGGATACCGGACCGGTGAAGACAATCAATCACGGCGGGTACATGAACCCGTCGACCAGCGACTCGTTCACCGAAGGGTTCGCACGGTTCATGCCCGCCATCATTGCAGAGTACTACGGGAGTCCGATGGCCGGCATGTGCGGCAGCATGGGATCGCTGAACGACCACTTCACGGCATGGGAATCGGAGGGTAAGGCAGAGGAGCTCGCCGTTTCCGGGACCCTCTGGAATATCTATGCCACGGACAAGCACTATGATACCCAGCGCAAGAGAGAGGAGATCAACCGCAGGGAGATCCTGAGCGACCCGGAGAGTCTCGCGGCCGGGGCCGATCGGGAGAAGGTGACCGTTGAAGAATACCGGGACCGGCTCAGCCACGAAATTGACCTCCTGCAGTCCGGCCAGAACCTCTTCGATGAAGACCACCCGGTAAAACTTCCGTTCAACCGGATCTGGCCGGCCCTGAGCACCTATAACCGGGATTTCACCGATGTGTATCCCGGCCTGGTATCCTCAAACCCGGAACAGAAATCCGCTCTCAACAAGGTCTTTGTCGATCACGGGTTCTACCGCGATGCGCAACGGGGGAACGGCAGGTACAATCCCGGGGAACCCTGGAGGCCGGCTTCCGGTGAACGGACGACGTACGCAACCGGGGATCCTTTCATTGATCTCCCTAACCGGTTCAACTACACCGGCACCGAGATAATCGGGCCAGCCGGGGACTACCAGCGGACCACCCGGCGGAGTTCAGAGCCCCTGCCCGGGCAATTCATCCGGACGACCGTCGACGTACCGATCTATGTGGTCGGCGTCGAGTATACCGACCGCCCCTGGATGAGCTACCGGACGCTCGTTGCGGGCGAGAATAACATGGTCCCCGTCCCGGTCCCCCCGCCCGGGGAAAATGCCGGGGTCACGATCCTCCCGGTCGGGGTCAAATACGACAGCCCGCTCTATTTCCAATCGGAGGATTTCAACCTCGACTCATCGGCTGCTGCAGCCCGGGGGTATTATCTCGAACATGATTTCAAAGTCACCGGCCCGATACCTGCCCGGCCTGTAGTAAAATCAGGTAGCCTCTCCGGCACCGGCAGCAGTTCGGGTCTCTTCACCGCAACAGGCCCGGCACTCGGTGCCCTTGAACAGGTAAAATCCGGTAATGCCGGGGGGCTTATCATATTCCTCGTGCCGGTCGGGATCCTTGTAATAATAGTCTTCTTCTTCGTGAAGAGAAGAAAATAATTCTCTATTTTTAAATCCGGCCTCCGGGGTCAGCTCAGCTTCCTGAACAGTAATCCTCATTTCTTACCGGATCATCCACACAATTCAACCAGACAATGGGCAGTGATTTTTTCCAAAAATATATTCCCCTCCCCCTCACCAATTCTCATAAGAAGGATCACCATGAACTCCGTATTACTAATCCTCATCATCCTCATTGCACTCGTCGTCATAATCTCCCTTGCCTGGCGGTTCGCATCGCGCCGGTACTCCCTCCCCTGCCCCGTCTGGATGAAGTGGATGCTCGACCCGGGTGCCGGCGGCATCAGCCCCCGCACACAGAAAACCATCGACTTCCTTGATGTCAGGCCTGGGATGAATGTTCTGGACGCTGGCAGCGGACCGGGGCGGCTCACCATCCCGCTCGCCCGGCTGGTCGGGCCTGACGGTTTGGTAACGGCAATGGACCTCCAGGACGGGATGTTGCAGGAAGTTGAGAAGCGAGCCAAAAATGCAAACCTCACCAATATCCATCTTCTTAAGGCCGGTATCGGCGAAGGGAAGGCCGGGCGGGAGAAGTTCGACCGGGCCGTGCTGATAACCGTAATCGGCGAGATCCCTGACCGGCAGGCGGCACTCTGCGAGATGTATAATGCGCTGAAGCCCGGCGGTATTTTGCTCGTTGAGGAGACGATCCGCGATCCCCATTTCCAGGCACGGGCAAAAGTCACGCAACTCGCAACCGGTGCCGGGTTTGTCGAGAAGGAATTCTCGGGGAGCCGGTTTAACTATACAATGACCTGGCAAAAGCCCGGTGAGTGCCTGGTTCATTTTTAACCATTTCAGGCCGCGAGATAACCCAAAAGACCATCAATCTCTTCGATGTTCCGGAATGCATCCTCAAAAACTTCCGGGCGCGTCTCCTGTCTCTTTCTATAAAAAAACACCATTAAATTCGTTTAAATCCCCAAACAGGCGGAAAGCGTATATCCCTTCATCGAAAGAACAGGAATAAGTGGCAAATACCACAGCGAACAATAAACGACTGAAAAGGAAGTGATTACCACGTCAAATATGAAAAAGAAGAAAGTTGCCCCCGCAGCAAAGGCCGCACCAGAACCGGCAAAGACCCTTGGCAAGAAAGGCAGCCAGAAGAGAGGATAACCGCATTTCATTTCTCATTTTTTTGTCGTATTCTTTTTCCCGCACTAAACCCGGGAATGATAACTCCAGGGAATTTAACTATTCCCGGAATGCGAAAGCGTAACGGGATGCATCACGGGATTTCAGGAGTCACCGGGCGTTCCGGTTTTTCCCCATGACGAGGAGTCCTCCGGGAAGGACCTAAAAAAGAACACGGGGTGGATTTCTTTGCCTGTTTTTCCCATGATGAGCATAACAGTTTTTAATGAGAAGGAGGAATGAGAGACTATGACCGACCCGGGAATAGGACACTTTGTGAAGGGAGAATGGAAAAAAGAGAGCACACCGCCGGGAAAACCAACGGACAGAACCGTCATCGACAAGAGACTTGCCGACGCGACCAAGGCTGTCATCTCGTCCGTCGATGAAGTGATGAAGGTCACTCACGATATCGTGACAACTGAAGAGGGAAAACGGTACATTGAAAAAACCATAAAGGAAACGCAGGTGCATATCCAGAAATCCTTTGATGGAATAGTCAGCCGGGTAAAAGAAGAACTGGACAAAGGGGTAAAATCGGTAAAATAATTTTTCCTCAGGACCAAGGTCAACTGTTTTTATCCGAACTGCGGGAGCCACAAGCCTCCTTGATCCGTCACATTCGCTCCGCAAGGTCCTATTGTTATGATTGTTCAGACTCCCATCATTGAATTGAAAGGAAGTCGGGATGAAAATCTACCTGGATGTCTGCTGTCTGTGCAGGCCGTTCGATTCGAGGACTTACCCCAGAGTCCTCGTTGAAATGGAGGCGGTGATTGCCATTTTGAAACGGTGCAGACTTGATTGGGAATTGATAACCAGTGACGTGGTCTCCTATGAGATCCTCCAGATGCCGGACCAAAGTCGGATGCTTCGTGTCCGGGAAATTACCGCACTCGCACAGGAAATTATCGAATGGGATGATCCATTAAAAGAACGAGCGGAAGAACTGATGAAATCGGGAATTGAAGCGATGGATGCATTGCATGTCGCCAGTGCCGAACGTGCCGGTGCAATTCTTGTTACAACAGATGATGCTCTCATAAAAAATATCAAGAAGTTGAACAACAATATCAAAGTACGAGTGTGCAATCCGGTTGATTTGTACCGGGAGGAGGAAAAATATGAAAATAAAAACACTCCATGAAATTCACACTGAAGGCATGGATGCGCTCCTAAAAGCTCTTGGCCCAGTGGATATGATCCGGTTCCTTCAGATGTTTGACGAAGGAAAAGGAGATTATACCCAAGAGCGCAAAACGTGGCTGAAAAAAGATCTGCACCAGATATCGGAAGAAATCAAAGACATGAAAAAGAAGCAGCTGATTTAATCCTGCCCTTCCTTTTTTTTAAATAAATCCGGGAACATCCTGACGGAACCCGAAAGACGTGAAGCATATACTTGCGTCGGTCTTTTGCCTCCCCATGAATTACCTATAAATAGTGAAACACAAGAGTCCATCGCATACCACAGGAGTACCCCCACATGGAATTTGCAGATATCGTGATGTCGCGGTATGCGACCAAGAAGTTTGACGGCAGGAAGATCCCGGAAGCAAAGATCAACGAGCTTCTTCAGACTGGTGCGGTTTGCGCCGTCGGCGTTAAACCTCCAGCCCTGGAAGATCAAGGTGGTCACCGACCAGAAAATAAAAGAACAGCTCAGGCCGATCGCGTTTGACCAGGAACAGGTCACGACCTGTTCGCACCTCCTCGTCTTCTGTGCGGACCCCGATTATGAAGGCCTTATCAGAAAGCTCGAAGCCCTCCTGAAAAAGAACCACGTGCCGGAAGATGTGCAGAAGATGGTCCTCGGCATGGCGAACCAGTTCACGCAGCCCATGTCGAAGGAACAGAAACTCGCATGGTCGCAGGCCCAGGTCTACCTTGCGCTGGGGAATGCCCTGAACGGTGCAAAAGCACTCGGTTTTGATTCCTGCCCGATGGGAGGCTTCGATCCAAAGGAGATGGCCCGTGTCCTGAAAATCCCGGCGCCCCTTGTCCCGACGATGCTCTGCCCGGTCGGTACGCGGCCGACAAGCCCATGCCGAAAGCGAGGTTTGCAAAAGAGGATATTATTCTCTAAAACCAGCCGGGGATCTGAATTATCCGCCATTTTTTCATCTCTCACCCCAGCATCCCTGCTGGTAACTTTTCCCCTACATGAACGTGATTCCATAGGGATCGGTCATACCAATCACGGGAAAACGGGACGGGACAAACAATAAATGAGGCGGCATTCCATCCGGTCTTATGCGTTTTCTCACCTATCTTCTGTTGACCGGGATCATTTTCGCCTTCTTCCTCGCCGCAGGATGCACCGGTGGCAGCAATGCCGTCACCCCGGCCCCGACCCCCCGGGAGACCGTTGTCGTTCCGGCAACAACACCCGCATGTCCTCCCGGGACGGATGCGTGCCCGGACGATTCCTGCCGCAATACAACATCCAATATCCGCAATTGCGGGGGCTGCGGTAATGTCTGCCCGGTTGCGTTCATCTGTTCCTCGTCCCAGTGCCTGAACCCGGATACCGGCGTTGTCGCGCCGCCGTACACACCGGTGACTTCCAGAGCAATTCCGGGAGCTTGAGTAACCTTCCTGAGCCGGGCGCCCCGGCCTTTACCCATTTTTCCTTGGATCGCCTTTGACTGCCTGGTTAGACAATACAACAGCCACAAACCCCCCAACTATTTTCCTCAAAAATCCGCTACTCTTAACACCCATTACGATCACATCCCGTGTACCTATGAACGCAATCGAGGTCTCCCACCTCACCAAGCACTTCGGCAAGCTCATCGCCCTCAGTGACATCTCATTCTCCGTAAAAGTTGGCGAGACCTTCGGGTTCCTCGGCCCGAACGGTGCCGGAAAAACAACAACCATCCGGATCCTGACCGGCATCACGGTCCCGACCGGCGGCGACGCCCAGATCTTCGGGAAGGATATCGTGAAGGATACAATCGCCGCGAGAAGAACTATGGGGATCGTGCACGAGACCTCGAACATCTACACCGATCTAACCGCATGGCAGAACCTGATGTTCACCGCCCAGCTCTACGATGTCCCGAAATCAGTCCGCGAGAAGCGGGGCAAAGAACTCCTCGATCTCTTCGGACTCTGGGAGCGAAAGGATGACAAGACGAACGGGTACTCGAAGGGCATGAAGCGAAGGCTTACGCTCGCGATGGGCCTCATCAACGACCCCCGGCTCATCTTCCTCGACGAGCCCACCTCCGGTCTCGACGTCCAGTCAACCTCATCATCCGCGACGTCATCCGGGACCTCAACGCAAAAGGCGTCACGGTCTTCCTGACGACCCACAATATCGAGGAGGCAAACCTCACCTGCGACCGGGTCGCTATCATCAACCGTGGGATTCTCGCCGCCATCGACTCGCCCGAGAAACTGAAAGGGACAATCCAGAGCGTGCAGTCGGTCGAGGTCGCCCTCGACCCGGTCCCGGTCGCAGCGGAAGAAGGATCTACGCGGGATCGCGACCGTCAGCGAGGTGCGGAAACTCGGCGACAAGTTCCGGCTCATCACCGAAGATCCCCCGGCCGTGATCGCCGGTGTCATGGCGTACGCGGAAAAGAACGAAACGAGCGTGATCAGCGTCAACACGTACGGCCCGAGCCTCGAAGATGTATTCATCAAACTGACCGGCCTCGAAGTCCGGCACCACGGGGTGAAAACCGTTGACTGAAGAAACGAGGATATTCCCGGAGACAACCGGGCGAATATCCACCGGAAACCGCATGGGAACAATTTCCGGGATCCTGGCACGACGGGATTGTATAGTCAGGGAAGAGATCGCACGGCACGGGGGTGAACCACGTGACTGACGATAACGGGCTCCGGCAGCTCCGGGTCGAGTTCATCGCGGCGTGGGCAATCGCAAAGAAGGACATGATCATCTACTATCTCAAGCCGAACATCATCGTCTCGGGCATGCTCTTTCCGCTCTTCATGTTCCTCGCGTTCGCGGTCGGGAGACCGGGCGAGCCCTCGGTCATGATCCCCGGCCTCATTGCGATCACGATCCTCTTCTCGGCCTCGTCCATCGAGCCGGTCTCTATCCCGATCGAGCGCCGGATGAAGACCTTCGACCGGCTCATCTCCGCCCCGGTCTCGCTCCACGCGGTTGTCCTCGGCGAGAGCCTGAGCGGGTTCCTCTACAGCCTCGGCATCGCCGCCGTCCCGTTCCTTGCCGGGATAATCATCTTCGGCACCCCGGTCCTCAATCCCTTCCCGCTCATTGTCGGTGTCCTCCTCACCGCGTTCTGCTTTGCGACGATGGGGACGCTCTTCGCCTCGTACCCGACCGAGAGCCCGGGCGATATCATGTCGATGCTCAACGTCGTCCGGCTCCCGCTCATCTTCATCTCGGGAATCTTCATCCCGATTGCGGCGATTCCCGGCATGGCACAGTACCTGACCTACATCTCGCCCCTCACGTACGGGAACGATCTCATCGCATCAGCATATTCCGGGACAACGCACTTCAGCCCGGTCGTGGATGTGGTTATGCTGCTCGTGTTCATCCTGGTCTTCCAGCTCGCGGCGAACCGGCTGTACAAGAAGTTCAACGAGTAACGAAATAATGCAAAAAAGATAATGGACCAGCTTCGCAGAGGTTCAGCCGTTAATATACGGATATTACATAACCGGCACTAATTTTTTTACCTGGTGAGTTTCGGTATCGGTTATCTCGTAGACAATATCCCGGTTCTCCTGTTTCAGCTGCTGGAGTTCGGTGAGAATATCCCGTAACATATATTCGCTGTCTCTCCGGGCGATCACGTACGGGTTGTTCTGCTGGGGATTTTCCGGGGTGATTGCAAGGAGTTCACACGTATTGCGCAGCCGGTTGATCTCGAGTTTTGAGATTTTATTGAGATCGATACACAGGGATTCCCCGGCGTGGAATGCCCCCGATCTCGTGAATTTTACACTTACACTCATGGTATACTCCGTTTAGGCCGGCCAGTGATTTTTCCCGGGGCTGGCCAGGAAGCCGCGGGATAGGTATCCGAACTCTTCTGTTCGCCGACGCCCGAAATCGTTTTTCCGTTTTGTTGTTGTAACATTTTTCCTTCCCGGTAGCAGGAGCTCCGCTCATCGTCGCTCCCGGTCCCTCTAAAAATATCGGCGTGTTTTAGTCGCTGGATCGCACCCGGTGGGCACGTCTTTTGAGGATAATTGCCCAAACAAAACGAGATGAAACCGATCTACTGATTGGAAGAACGGGGTGTCATACGATATAGGTATCTGTGAAGCATATCGCCGGGAGATTTTCGGATATTGAATTCCTGAAACACTCTAAACCTGCACCCGGGCTGCATGTGTTTTAAAAATAACAGGATTAATTTCCAAAAAAAACTAAACCCATCGTTATATGGCATTGATGGAGTATCCGTTCACCCAGCAACAATTCCTCAACGTCTTTGCGCAGTACAACCTCGCAGTATTCCCCCTGCAGGTTCTCTTTTATGTGCTCGGCATCGCAGCTCTTGTCTTTGCACTAAAAAAAACGGCGGGATCGGCAAGGATCATTGCGCTTATCCTCGGCTTCTTCTGGTTCTGGATGGGGCTTGTCTACCATATCGGGTTCTTCCGAGCGATCAACCCCGCTGCAACCCTTTTTGGAATTATGTTTATTGTTCAAGCCGCTCTCCTCCTGTATTGTGGGGTAGTAAAAAATCAACTCGGGTTTGGGTTTTCCCGTGACAGGTACACCTTTGTATCTCTCGTTCTGGTCGTGTACGCGATGGCAATTTACCCGGTTATCGGGATCTGGGCCGGGCAATCATATCCGCAGTTACCAACGTTCGGCCTGCCCTGCCCGACGACGATATTCACGTTCGGGATTTTCCTGCTGGCTGACCGGAAATTCCCCCATGTCCTTCTGGTAATTCCGGTTATCTGGAGTTTCATCGGGTTCTTCGCGGCACTGTCGTTTGGCGTTACCGAAGATTACGCGCTTATCGTGGCCGGGATTGCTGCCACAGCGCTCATCGTCATGAAAAACAGGAGAACTCCGGAACCCTGAATTTTTCTGTGCCGAAAGTAATGATACCGGAAACCAACGAAATTAAACCCTCTTTTTTTAGCGGGGTAATAACGGCAACTCTGTCGTCCCTCAGGATCCCAAACGACATCGTCCCTTGCCCTGATCTCGTCAGAATAAACCCGGGGACAACAAAAAAATAGACCGGATCGGGTCCGGTACCTGTACCGTGCTTATTGACCGGAACGTGCAGTCCGGCCGGATCCGTCATGAAGACGGAGCATGGACCGGGTCTGTTTCTGGTCATTGGTGCACTGGCAGTCGCCATCACCATGAGATCCTTTTACCCCGCCCTGTTGCATACCGTAACGGTGCTGATCCTGAACACCGGTTCCCTGCTGGGCGGTCTGGTTCATGCAGTTCTGTCCATCCTGCAGGCACTGGCCCTGTCCGAGCCCTGTGCCCGTACCATTTCCCCCGAATCCTGCAGCCATTACGGATGCCGGGACGAGGATCAGTGCGAGAATCGCACAGATAGAGAATTTCTTCAGCATTGTCTTTCACCTCAGGATGCCGGCTTGTGGAACAACACTGTTCCGCTGATATGCCAGTCCTGCATGAAACGTCAGCCCGGAATAATATACCATTTCTCAGACCGGCAGCTACATGTCGCGTTTACCGGCGCTAATCGTAAATCCGGAGTGAATATGCCGTATTCTGCAGATTTATATATTCATTAGCCCCAGTCTCTCAGAACATGAAACCGGTATCAGTCCTGTTCGTTCTTCTCATGCTGGCACTTCTCGCACTGCCGCTCGCGTCATTTGGCGAGAGTATCAGCTCCGGCGCAGCCGAACAGGTTCCGATACGGGGAGGCTCAGGTCACGGGTACCGCTACGGGGGCGGACAGGGTGCGACGAGTGACGATGCCATGAGACATGGGCCGGGGGCAATGCCCCAGGCAGCACGCCATGGGCAGGAACGGTCCGCATCTTCCCGTGCACAGGCAGAGCTCCAGCGGGATCCCTTTGACTGGAACGCAACGGTCCGGCCGGCACGGTTCCGAAGCTGACCTGCGTCTTTTTGGTAAAAATATTCTCGAACACAAAAAGAGACAGCAGATGTACACAATCATCCTCATGCACCCGGGTATCGACGTGGATGAGCTCGCATCGCAGACCGGCATAAACCTCCACACCCTGCGATACCATATCTCGCATCTCGTGCACATGCAGAAAATCACCTGTCTTGAACAGGGAGGCAAAAGCCATTTCTTTGAGAATCACGGGCGATACGATTCCGCCGATCAGCGGCAGATACTTATCCGGAATTATCCTACAACAAACCGTATCCTTGATATTGTCATGACCCTTCCCGGTGTAACCCGCGGGGAGATTGCTGATCGTCTCGGTTTGGCCGGGCCTTCGGTTACCCGGTGGATGCAGCGCCTCATCGCCGAAGGGATGGTAACTGAAGAACGCGACGGGCGGTTTGCCCGGTATTATCCTTTGCCTGACCTGCGAACTGCGATTGGCTCGTAAAGAAAGTGTGGACCAAATTTCTGATGCAGGTAGTGAATGGCGGGAACTACCCCCGGTTCGACAGGCAGCCCTTCGTCACGAATGTGATTGTGTTCCGGCAAAATTCCTGAATTTTTCCCACAACGATCAAAAAATCGTCACAGAACTCTTTTAATTACTTCCAAAAACCTATTTTGCCCAGGATAGTCCTGTTGATAATCGCACCTGGATTTTACGCTTCGGAACTAACTGTGGATTAACAATTCTCCGGGAGTGGGCACGAGAAACAAAAAGAGACATTGCCGGAATCCCTCCGGATCATTTTTCAGAATTTTATACTTGTCTGCTCTGTCGCTTCACCCATCCGCCGATCCCCGAATCATTCCGTCGTTGATTTTGTTCAACAAATCAAGAGAAAATCCGGGGCAGGCAAATCTCTCCTGACACTGAACGCTCCAGTCTTTCTTGTTCAAAACCAGTTCCGCACAAATTTTGGTTTCTGCCAAAAAACAATATCTGGTAAGATATAATGGAAAATGTTGATTGGATCTGAAGGGTAACGGGACTGCCGGTCGATTACCCTGACAGCGGGCTAAAATATCAGGTGAGATTCACGTGAGCTCCGGGCCCGACTTACCTGACCTGTTACGTGATACAATTTCAGAAAGGGATGAATTGTATGAAAAAAGAGAATGCAATCAAACTATCAAAAGAGAAACGGGACGATATGATCTCCGCAATCAAGAATTATTTCTTACATGAGCGGGGAGAAGAACTGGGCGATCTGGCATCGGGGTTTATTTTGGATTTTATCCTGGAAGAACTGGCGCCGGAATTTTACAACCAGGGCATCAACGATGCTCACCAGTACATGGAAGAGATGATTGGGGATCTGTTGTCAATCCAGAAATAGGAAATATCCGGATATTTCCTGATTTTAAAACGGGGTTGAATCTGATCTCTCTTAACCCCTCATATTCCGAAGTGCGCTGTCCTCATTCGGCGGTCGCCTGTCTTTTCCCGGGCTTGTCTGACCTTCCCTAACCCGTAATACGTCAGGCCGAAACCAAAAACCTAGTCGGTCCGGGTATCTCTTCCAGATCGGTGATCCAGCTCGCTACAGCCCGGAGAACCGTCATCGTCCTCTGGTCCGGTAAAGGTTTCCCGTCTGGGAAAAGACCCCGTCGTTTTCCTTTGAGACCAGCTCGTTGATGACCCAGACCCCAAATTCATCGGTAGTCACCGAAAGCCCGTTTGAGAACCGGGGACAATTGATGAACACTTCACCGTTTTCGTAATCGACATCGATCTTCAGGTCGCAGTCTTCTTTCAGTACCATCTGTTCCAGGAACACAGCAAGATCGTGTGTTGTCAGGATCGTTTCAACATCTTCCGGGCGTAGCATGCCTCAAACCTCTTGGTATCCACCGTAGCGGTATTCCCGTCCGCGCCTCCCCGGACCCGGTAGCAAAGAACAACTCCCCGTCCTGTTCTTTCGTGTCGGCTCTTATGCGACCGATCAACAACAAGGACATAAGGGAGCGGAAATTCCGGGCCCGTGGCGCGACGACAATAGTGTCTACTCCTCCTGCACAGTGATAAAACAATGCGTTGATGTGGAGAAAACAACCCGGTGAAGTACGGTCTCCCTTGAGGATCCCGACACCCCTTGGGGTTTTGCGTCGAATTTATTATACCGTAAACGAATCAGGGACGTAACTTCGAAAGGAAGAAAACCCCGGTGCACGGTGAACGGGCTGGTCACATGATTTCCACGGATACCAACGGACACGATCACGAGGATCTCAGGCAGCGAGTCTCATGACGGTCATCGTCAAGGCCATGAAAAGAAAACCCACTCCCATACTCATGGCGTTGTCGACCCCTCAATCCTCACCACCGACCGGGGGATCTGGGCGGTCAAGTGGTCCTTCGTCGGGCTCTTCCTTACCGCAATCCTGCAGCTCGTCATCGTCTACTATTCCGGAAGCATAGCACTGCTTGCCGATACCATCCATAACTTCGGCGATGCTCTTACGGCAGTCCCGCTTTTTATCGCGTTCCTTCTCGCCCGGTGGAAGCCGACAAAACGATTCACCTACGGGTACGGAAGGGTCGAGGATATTGCCGGCGTCTTCATCGTGCTCATGATACTGCTCTCGGCAGTCGTTGCCGGGTATGTATCCATCGACCGGTTCTTCCACCCACAGGAAGTCAGGTTTCTCTGGGCGGTCGCGGCGGCATCGGTCATCGGGTTCATTGGTAACGAAGCGGTCGCACAGCTCCGGATGCGGGTGGGGAACGAGATCGGCAGTGCTGCACTCGTCGCTGACGGCCTGCACGCCCGGGCGGACGGGCTGACCAGTCTCGCAGTCCTCTTCGGTGCGACCGGCGTCTATCTCGGGTTCCCGCTCGCCGACCCAGTCGTCGGGCTGATCATCACGGTTGCCATTCTTGGGATCGTGAAGGAATCTGCAACTACGGTATTTACCCGGCTGCTCGACGGTGTCGACCCGGCAATCACCGACGAAATCCGCCACGCAGCTGATCATGTGGGCGGGGTAAAGGCAGTCACCGATGTGAAAGTCCGCTGGCTCGGGCACCGGCTCCACGCCGAGGTCAGCCTTACCGTTGACTCATCTCTATCAGTGGAAAGCGGCCACGCTATCGCGATGGAGTTCCGGCATCGAGCTCCTTCACCACCTGAAATACCTCTCTGACGCCACAATCCATGTCGATCCCGCGACAGAATCCGGCACAGGATACCACCAGGTTGAAGAACACACCCACGAAGGGCTGCCGCCCCATTCGCACTGATCCGGACCACACGTTATGATGAGCTTCATATAGCATGAAGGGGATTCCGGTGTGCTGTGATGCTTTTTAGTGCAGTCCTGCCGCTTACCCCGGTCTCACCCCCGGAGCAGTTACTGCAGTACGGGATATGGGGGTACGCGCTGGTCTTTCTCGTCGTCATGTTCGCGGCTACCGTTATCGGAGGCTGGGTTCCGAATAATACCTTTTTGTTCCTGACCGGGGCGGTCGCAAAGAACAGCGACCTGTCGATGGTGCTTGTTTTCATCGTTGGCACCCTCGGTGGTATTATCGGGTACGAGATCAATTACCGGGGCGGAAAACTCTTCGGGCTTGCGATAGACCAGGGGGTCCGCCCGGCGATTCTCAAAAATGAGACGGTTATCAAGGCGCTTAACCTGATGGACCGGTACGGGCCGGTCGCACTGCTCCTCGCCGGTTCCTGCCGGTCATGAACCTCCCCTCGTTTATCGCCGCAGTGAACGGGATGGAGCACCGGAAATACCTGGTTTTCAACATAATCAGTGCCGCGATATGGTGCGGGACCGACCTGCTGCTTGGGTATTACGTCGGGAGTATCCCGTTCGTGAACGGGTATGTCATGATCCTCGCGAATATCTTCTTTATCATCCTTGCAGCAGTGGTCATCATCGCGATGGTCCTGTTCCTCGTGAATCGTTTGAGAAAAAATCGCTGGAACCCTGCGGAATAAAAAAAATTTACTTCTCCTTGCCCGGTTACACAAGTAAATAGACGTACAGGTAAAAGGCAATCAGGGGTATGAACACTGCAGCCCAGACTCCTTTATTCCATGCATAGACCTCTACGCCGTCATTGGGTCTGACCGGCACGAGCGAAAAAACGCTGTTCAGCAGGTTCATAGTAAACCCGGCTGACCCGGCGATGACAAATAAGCCTCCGAGCGGGATCAGGAACAGGGACAGGATTGCGAGCGCCATGCTCATGAGCGGCCCGGCCAGTTTGATTATAGCCGCTTTTTCCGGCACAAGCGGGTCCCCGCTGTGTACGAGTGTGCGGGACGGTTTTGCAAATGCGTTCCCGAAAAGCCATGCGGTGAACAACATTGTGAACGTCCCGAAACCCCAGAACCGGTATTCGGTGACACAGCCGCAGCGGTACGCCCCGTACCGGTGGGCGAGATCGTGGAGGATTGTCGCGACACCACCGGTGCATACAAAGATGAGGATCGTTGACAGGGCCAGTCCGGTCTGGTCCTGGAGAAGGAAAGCGGCTGCAAACCCAAGAGCGCTCAGGACCATTACCAACATCTCCCTTGATGAAAAACCGAAAAAGACAGCTGAAAGATTCTCCGCCGGTCGCAGGCCCCGTTTCTCTATCTCGGTCGTGTTCAACAGCCCGGCGGTTTCGGAAATGAGGAATTTTTTGAAGAATTCAATAATTTTGTCCCACAGCCGGGACACCGCGGTGCCGGCACCAGCCATAGTGCCAGCTGACGCTGAGCGCGATCCCGGCAACTACCGCCGCGAGAGGTGCATATTTATCCGGAATTACCGTCGATAATGGCAGGGAACCCCTGCCGGACCCGGTTGCCGTCCTGATCAAATCTACCGGTGATTGGGGCGTTTCCGGGACTGACACCGGACTGGTCGAAAAGAGACCGATAATACTGAAGTGGCGTACCGGTGCCTGAAGTGTTCTTGTAACCGGATCCATGTCCGTAGGGAGGGTTTCCCACCCCGTCCCATTCCCGCTCGTTTCACGGATTGTCAGGTGTGACGGATCCATCCGGTCCCACTCATCCGGGGTGAGCGTAAACGATACGAAGGCTGGAGGATCAAAGGAGGTTTGTTCCGGCAGGAAATGATAGGCACGCCCTGTCCACCGGCCATCCTTCACGGCGTCCGGGAGAATTTCTCCGGAAACTACCGATGTTACACGAATATCGGGGACCGGGTTCCTTCCGGCATCGGCAACGATGGTTCCCGCCGGGATTGAGAGGGTCGCTGCCTGGTCGTCGGTGCTTATGAGGATCGTACAGGTGAGCCTGCCGTCCGGGGATGTACTCATCTCCCCGTTTCCGAAATAGTGCCTGGTGCACGTGGAGACTTGCGGGCTGGTGGGTTGCCGGGTTACTTGCGAGGCCGTGGGAAATGACGTCAGGATATTTCTGGTGACCTGAAGATTGGTCGGGACGGGTTTTACGGTTGTAGTAAGATCTTCCGTGATGATAGTCTGCGTCGTAATCGTAACCGGAACATACACTGCACGGGTAACCGTTTCCGTGATTGCCGGAGTAAGAGTACCTGTCGATGTAATTACGGCACCTGCCGGAACGGTCACCTTTGTCTGGTAATCCTGGTATCCGGCCAATGCAAATGCGACAGAGTGGACCCCGGACTGATCGAGGGGACCCTGACTGGCGTGGTACCGATCAGGATGCCATCAACCGTAACCGAGGCACCGGAGGGAACGCTTTCAAGAATCAGCCCCCCGGTTGCCTGTGGGGTAACTGTGGTGATGAGTACCACCCGGGCGTTCCTGACAAGTGTCGGTTGTACGGTCGCAGGAGAGATATACGAAGCATGTATTCCCTGGTCCGGCTCGACGCTGTATGCTCCTGAAATATCCCCGGCAAAGACCGGAACCGGCAATAAAAGAAGGAGCACCAGTGTTGCGATAAAGAGACGCGAATGATTGTTCATGGATTCACCGATGGGAGCACAATAGAATTAGCGAAACTGCTGGTTACAAGCCGTTAACCCCGCAGGTGTTTAAGATCATCGATTTTTATTTTTGACACGAATTTCCCGGAAATCAAAGTTGCCAAACTGAACATGCCGCAGGAGGCCCGGCTTTACAAAACCGAAATCCTTAATTCCTGATTTACCCGAGCTCTCATTCATGAAACGGGTTGTCTGCTGTGTCCTGTGTATCGTATTCCTCATCGCAACTGTGTCCGCAATAACCCCGGTCGTGCAAAAGACACTCATTCCTGCAACGCTGGTGACCCAACAGGTTCTTGTCCGCCCCAGTGCTCTCGTAAGCATCCAGCCAAGTGCGACTCCCACTCTTGGTCCGGATGAAGCTATCATAAAAATCCAGTCAACGCCATCGGGAGCGAATGTATTCATTGGCGGATATCTTTATCCTAATCCGACTCCGTGGGATGTAAAAATGAGTTATGCACCCACCGTTTGGCCGATTATCATTTCATATCCTGGTTACCAGAACTATTCAGAGAGTCTTACCATTTTACCGGGACAAACGTACACTGTATCCGCTGTCCTGATCCCCAACACTCCCGTGCCTACAACACTGCCGTCCAATCCTTCAGTCGACAGTGTTCAAACGAACCAGCCTTCAAACCCACCCGTTGATAGTGCACAAATGAATCAACCGCCCTTTACCCTGTCTGCAACGCCGGTAACCCCGGTTCTGGATCAGGGAGCAGTAACGACGCAGGTATTACCCGGAATATCTTCGAACGGCACAACGGGTTCGCTATCGGTCACTACAACCCCGGCCGGGGCAGAAATCTCAGTCGATGGCCAGGTAAAAGGGATAAGCCCCACCGTGATCTCCGGAATATCTCCCGGCACTCATGCATTGAACATAACAAAAGAGGGGTACCGGGATTTTTCGACAACTGTCATTATCGAGGCGGGGAAGCAAAATGAATATTCAACAGGACTTACAACGACGGCAAAATCCCCGGGCTTTTTCCTGATACCTGTAATTGCGGTTGCCTTTAGTCTTGTTCTCATCCGAAAGAAATTACCGTAATTTTTTAAAATCGATCTCCCGAAGAAATTCATTACCTTTGAGTGCGTGAGGAATGAATCGAAATCCTTAATTTCTGATTTACCCGAGCTCTCAACCATGAAACGGGTAGTCTGCTGTGCTCTCTGTATTGTATTTCTTATCGCAACTGTGTCTGCAATAACCCCGGTCGTCCAAAAGACACTCATTCCTGCAACCCTGGTGACCCAGCAGGTTCTTGTCCACCCCAGTTCTCTCGTTAGCATACAGCCGAGTGCGACTCCAACGGAATTGTTGCCACCGTCGATGATGATCAAATCAAATCCTCCCGGCGCAGAGATCTGGATATTCGGCAATAAATCCGGTGATGTAACGCCAATGTACTATCCTCAACTTCTCTACCTGGCCTCCTATTATCCCATCACCCTGAAATATCCAGGATATGAACCGTATTTCACGACGGTTTCGCCTCGACCGGGCGACGCTGTTGTTATCGATGCAACTCTGGTTCCTTTACCCCCGACAACCCAACCGGTTACGAGTCAGGCCCCATCATCCCAGACCGATAGTCTGCCAACAAATACTCAGGCACCCGTCCAGCAGGCTCAGGGACAGACGATAGGATCCGGATCGGCCGTATCATCACCTGAAACAACTGGATCCCTGTCCATCACAACAACACCCGCGGGAGCAGCAGTTTCAGTAGATAATGAGGTGAAGGGGATAAGCCCCGCGATGATCTCCGGTTTATCTCCCGGTTCCCATACAATCAAAATAACCAAAGAGGGATATCAGGATTTCTCGACAACCATCAGCATCGAAGCGGGCAAAGTCCGGGAATATTCGACCGGGCTGGCTGCTGAAACAATTACAGTGACTGCATCCGACACCACGGCAGCAAAATCCCCGGGTTTTGCTGTAGTTGCTGCTATCGTAGCGGTATTTTGTCTTACACTTTTCCGGAAAATATCACAATAACTTTTTTCAGGATAATTAATTCAAAACCCGGATAATCCAGAACCTTTTTTTCAACGCTGGTAAAATGGTAAAAAAAGATTAAAAAACCGGAATTTATTGTCCCTGTGCATTTGCTACCTGGGGCACCTTCGGAGGCTCCGGCTGCGGGGCAAAACCGCTGATAGTGAGCTGGCTCTCCGGCTTTTTGCTTCCGCCAAAGATATTGGTGAAGAAATTTATGAACGACTGAATCGGGTTAGCATTTGCCGCTTCCTTCACTGCCGGCGATATATTCACGACGCCATGTTGGATCCCTGTCTCGTTCTGGATAAAAATACTGTCACCCTCCGTTATTCCGGGTGCCTCAAGGACTTTTGGCGTCAGCGTCCCTGAAGAGGGGACATCCATGTAGCAATATTTCGTGATCGTGTCGTTCCCGGTCTGGGCATACCCGCAGGGCTCATCGCCATACCGGGCGTTCGGGTACCCGAACTGTTGTCCTGCTTCTGCCGGCGTCAGGCACTCCAGTCGGAATTCGGGCAGGCCATCGGTACCAGGGTGGTCGTGACAACGGTCCGTAGTGTTACCGGCTGGTCGATGGTCCGCAGGACCGCGGGTTTTCCGGTTGTTTCCGAAGGAAACGTCCCCATCGTGGAGAGTGGGATCGGGTTGGTTGGAATTCCCATAGTCTCCTTAAGAGTAACAAAGGTACCCGAACCGATGACTACCCGTTTTAGATCTGCTGTAATATACTGCGGTTCCATTCCCGCTTTCAGGTCGAGCGTGACGGTATAGTCCTGGTACAGATCACGCGAGAGGACGATGGTGTGGACACCGGGCTTCAGACCTTGGTTGAACGGAGTCGTGGCACCGGAAGAGGCCCCATCGATCGCTATCTTTGCACCGGTTGGCGTTGAATCGATCTTCACGAAGATGACCGTCTCTTTCGTCCCTATTGCAGCAGGCGCTGACAGGGTTGCAATTTTGGTGATCTGGGGTGTACTGTTGATCGTTTTGATGGCCCCCACCGACACCGGACTGAGGGAAGCTGCGGACACCACGCCGGTGAGCAGCAGGCAGACAAGCAGGAATGCGGCACAGTATTTCATAGGAATTAATTCAGTTAAACACGGGCAATATGCGTATCGATCTTGTTTTATTTTTTATCGGGTATGAACCGGAACGGTATTTCTGTCAGGATCTTCTCATCGGGCAAAGAGCAGACTACAACACCAAAATTGTCCCGATCAGGTGAATATCCCGGGTAAAAAAATCCGGGAATGAACATGATAATTTTCCGCGGGTCACCATTCCTGTTGTGACAGTGAAGCCCGGGAATTAATTTCCGGAAAGGATGGCTCTCATTTTTTCAAATTCCGGAAACTATTCTCATCTACAAAACCGTCGACAGAAAATTCCAAAATCCTTTACCCCCACCTCCAGCTTTATATTCCCGCGGATCCATTTCCATAATAGTACGTAATCGGACTATTGCAATGACCAGCCTGCTGAAGTTTGGATCCCCCCACGGGAAAGAACGGAGCCTTCTTGCGCTCTACATCCTCCACTCGCTCAAAAAGAGCCCGAAATCCGGCTATGATCTCCTCGCGGAGATCAAGGAAAAGACCGGCGGGCTCTGGGTCCCGAGCAAGGGGACGCTGTACCCCGTGCTCCACCAGCTCGAGGATGAACGCCTCATCGCGGTTTCCGCGACCGGGGCACGGGCGAAGACCACGTTTGAGGTGACAGAAGCCGGGAAGGAGACCCTGAAGACCGTCAAGGAACGGGGACGGGAGAGCCACAAAAAGATGGCGCACTACCGGAACCTCATCCACGACATCTTCGGCGGGGGAAAAACCAGTGCACACGGCATGCTGTTCGAGATACACGCTGCGCTTGAGGAAGCTTCCGCCCGAAAGAAAAAAAGATGCGGTGCGGGTGCTCGGAAAGTGCGTCAGAGACCTAAAGGAATTGACCAAATGACTGTCGCAATACACGTTGATCACCTGACCAGGAAATTTAACGAACTGGTCGCTGTGAATGATATCTCGTTCGAGATCGGCCAGGGCGAGATCTTCGGCCTGCTTGGCCCGAATGGTGCCGGCAAGACGACAACCCTCGCCATGCTCTCTACCACGCTCAGGCCCACATCGGGCACAGCCACGGTAAACGGGATGGATATAGAAAAGGATGAAGACGGGGTCCGGAAATCAATCGGGATCGTCTTCCAGGACCAGAGCCTCGATGAAGAACTTACGGCATGGGAGAACATGGACTTCCACGGCAGGCTCTACCGGATCCCCGGGGATATCCGGCGCCAGCGGATCACCGAACTCCTCCAGCTCGTTGAACTCGAAGACCGGAAAAATGACATCGTCAAGACCTTCTCCGGTGGAATGCGCCGTCGCCTTGAGATCGCACGGGGTCTTCTCCACCAGCCGGTCATCCTCTTCCTCGACGAACCTACCCTTGGGCTCGACCCCCAGACCCGGAACCATCTCTGGGTATACATCGCGAAACTCGCACAGGAGAACGGGATCACCATAATCCTCACCACGCACTACATGGAAGAGGCCGACCGGCTCTGCAACCGGGTCGCCATCATCGACCACGGGAAGATCATCGCCCTCGACACCCCGGCAAACCTCAAGGACGGGATTGGCGGGGACGTCATAACGATCCAGTCGCCGGACCCGGACGCGATCATTGCTGCCGTGAAGGAGCCATGGGTCTCCCGGATCGAACGGCACGGCACGAGTGTGACGATTGCTCTCCAGAACGCCGAGCAGCACGTCAGCGACGATCGTGACCATCCTCACCGGTAAGGGAATCGGGATCAGAATCGATCGCGATCCACAAGCCGACCCTCGAGGACGTCTTCCTCTCGTTCACCGGTAAGAGCATCCGTGAAGAAGAAGCCGACGGGAAAGCGAACATGCGGATGTACCAGAAAATGAGGAGGCACTAATCATGGATATCATCTACACGTTCTGGCTGCGGAGCATGAAGCGCTTCATCCGGTCGAAGAGCCGTATCGTTGGCAGCATCGCGATGCCGCTCTTCTTCCTCGTCTTCCTCGGGTTCGGGCTGAACGGGGTCGTCAGATCCCGGGAGGCGGAGAGAATTATATCGCAGTTCCTCATCCCGGGCATGGTCGCGATGAGCGTGATCTTCACCTCGGTCTTCTCCGGGATCCAGATCATCTGGGACAAGCAGTTCGGGTTCCTGAAAGAGACGCTTGTCGCGCCGGTATCGCGCCTTGAGATTATGCTCGGCCAGACGGTCGGCGGAGCGACAACGGCATTCATCCAGGGCATCCTCATCCTCGTCCTCTCGATCTTCATCGGGCTTCACGCGAACAGCGTCGTCGGGTTCCTCATAGCATTCGGGTTCATGGCCTTGATAGGCATCGCGTTCACCGCGCTTGGGATCGCCATCGCGTCGAAGATGGATGATATGACGGGGTTCCAGCTGATCATGAACTTCGTGATCTTCCCTATCTTCGGTCTCTCGGGAGCGCTCTTCCCGATCAACAGCCTGCCGCCGCTCTTTGCCACCATTACCCTCTTCGACCCCCTCACCTACGGTGTCGAGGGGATCCGGTACGGTCTTACGGGAGCCTCGCAGATTAACCCGCTCCTGAGCCTTGCAGTCCTCGGCGGGTTTACCCTTGCGACCGTATTTGCCGGGGCGTACCTGTTCCGGACCGTAAAGTCCTGAAAGGACATCAGGCGATCCCCGGGCTGGCTGGTTCTCCAGTAAAAGTCCTCCCGGAAAATCCCAAATAAGGGAGAACAAACTCCCTGCCCGTTTTTAAAAAAATTCTCTGATTCACTGACTCTTTTGGCAGATATTCTGATATTTTATCAGCTTAGTGAAAATGCATTTTTTTTGTAATGACACTTCGACCGGTTAAAAATACCATTCCTGAACGGTGTCCGGCGGAGTCTTTTGACTTTCTGTCACGTGGACAACCATGTTTATCTGGACGAAGGATTATCAGGTATCTGATTATTTAATATATTTATCTGGGTGGATAGTATGGGAGAGAAACAAAGCAGTGACAGACAGGCACCAGTTGTAACTACCTTGTTATCAGAACTGACTGTTTTTTTAATAATCATTTTCCTGATTTACCTCGGTTTCTTGTTTTTGGTATACCAAAACTGGTCTTTTTTCCAATCTTTTTTTATGTTCTTTGATGAGCACAGTCCAATGGCAATAACATTAAAAAATTCGATTATTTCATTATTAATGAGTCCAAATATCCAGAATATTTCGATATTCATCGCAATCGGGACTGTTTTTTCCCTGTTATCTCAAAAAATTAAAGTTGAAGGCCACGTATTTTTTGAAAATACGGGAATCGACGGAAAATATTTCCAGTCCCTGTTTACTACGTTAAACCTTATTTCCTGCATAATAGTTCCAATTTTTGCCATATTTTTGTTGTATTGTCAAAGTTATTCAGAATTATTTCTTGACCTCGTCATAATCGTATTCAATATCGCACTCAGCGTAAAAATATTGAAAAATTGGGGGAATATAACACAAAAATACGATGATCTTGTGAGTTTTACATCATCGGGCAATATTGCAATTCAATCAAGAGAACTGTTAGCAAATATGATAGTATTTTTAATTATTTTGTCTTCGTTTTACTTTATCTTCTTTACAGATTTCAATCTGGTCTCAATACTCTTTATCGAACTCAGCTTTTTCATTGCATACTTTATATTTTGTTCAATTACTCATACTATAGAGGGACCTGTCGATATCTTCCTGACCGATTCCCAGACTGTTTTCAGGGATGCATATATTTTCGAAGACTCTCCCTACAAGGGGTATCTGTTTGTAGTCTTGAAAAATGACATTAAGAGAAAAATATGGAAGTCGTCAATTCTTTATTTTGAGCCATCAAGCCCAAAAATGAGTTTTCCCGAGGAACCTTTTGAGCGTGGAAAATAGTTTCCAAAAAATTGCCAGCGAAAAACGAATTGGATGTGGTGCATGAACTCTTGCCGGGAGTCAGGGATCCCATGCATAGCCGGCGATCCTTATCGTATCGCATCTCTCATTTATTCGTTATTAAAAAAGGAAGAACTTCGGTTATTTTCTGGAACGGGAGATCAACCCTAGTACGATCGCCGTGACCAGAACTCCTCCCAGGGTAGCCGGGCAGGAGCCCGGCAGCCGGGTCGGCGTGGTCTCCTGCGGGGATGCGAGCGCTATATCGGCTATCGTTGTCTGGTCCCCGGCAACACGGATGTCGAGTGTCCTTCCGGGGAATCCCTCTTTTGAAACGGTGAGCGTATGGTTGCCTGGCATCACGTTACCGATGACGAGCGGGGAGAGTCCTTCATCCGTTCCATCGAGGGATACATTGGCACCGTCCGGGCTGGTATTGACCGCGACCGATCCCAACTGGAGGACGAGGGCTGCGTTAACCTGCGAAATACTCCCAGCCTCAACTTTTACCGGCGTTGATACCTTTGCATACCCGAACTTTGAGAAGGTCACGTTGTACACCCCGGGGTCGAGCCCGCCCAGGGTCAGCGGGGTAGTTCCCCGGAATGCATCGTTGACGACAACCGATGCAGCGTCGGGCGTTGAGTTGAGTTCCATCGAACCCGGCACCACCGGCTGGGCGGGTCCGTTGACCGATATGTAGGGCTTGGTCAGGTCGACGCCGATAGTGCTGTAGTCCACGTATGCGAGATGTGACCGGTCAGCCGGCCCATCGGTGACCCATACGGTATAAACCCCGGCGTCAAGCCTGCCCCCGGAGTTTGTCCCCCACTTGTATTCCCAATGACCATCACCGTCAACCGGTACTTGGGTAGCACCCTGGTCTGCAGGCCTCCCGAGATTGTCGAGCGCGACACCGTTTGGGGGAAGGTTGGGTCCCGTCAGGAAGAGATAGACATAGTTGCCGCTGTATGAATATCCTGAAAGGGGGACAATGTCCCCGAGGTATGTCTGGATCGCGGCTGATGCAGGCGCCCCGAAGAGAGCGATACCTGCGATTGCGAGAATACTGCATATTCTCATGATTTGATTGAGTTTCATGGGTTATTCTCCGGGATGTGGGATTCGGCGTTCCAGCCATTATCCCGCACCGGTGATAGTACCGGTATAGTCCCGCCCGATAATAAATTACTGCTGGAGCGCCTTTTTTACGCTGGCCGGAAATTAATTTTGAAAAATCCTGCAGGGAACAAAAAAAGTGTGCTATCCTGCATACCTGAAATTCCACCCGGAACACAACAGGTTCATCCCTATGAGAAATCCATTAAACAACCATGCAGAAGAAAATTTTCTTCGCGTTCCTGTACATTCTCATATTCCCTGTCCTAATTCTCCTCCTTTCCGGGGATCCATTCTGGATGGAAGGGTGGATCTTCAGCACCTGGTTTATTGTTCTTTTGTTTCTCTACAATTCTCTATCTCTACCGGAAAGATCCTGCGTTGCTTGAAGAGCGGTACCAGAAACCGGGCGCCGGTAACCAGCCGGGATGGGACCGGTATGTAGTGTATGGTATCATTATCGGGTTCGTGGTGTGGATCGTCGTGATGCCTCTCGATGCAAAACGGTTCGGGTGGTCCCCCGTTTTTCCCTTATGGCTGAAGGCTTTGGGGCTCGCAAGTCTTGCAGGATCTTTTTTCCTGTTCTTCCGGTCATTTACCGACAATACATTCCTGTCACCCCTTGTCCGGGTCCAGGAAGACCGGAAGCAACGGGTTGTTACCGGCGGGGTGTACGGGTTTGTCCGGCACCCGATGTATCTCGGGGGGATCCTGATGTTCTTCGGAGTGCCCCTTCTCCTCGGTTCCGCATGGGGGGTAGTCGCCGGTCTTGCACTCACCGTCCTGCTCATGGGTAGGATTACCGGTGAAGAAAAAATGCTTCTCCGTGACCTCGAAGGGTACCGGGAATATACAGAGAATGTCCGCTACCGGCTCATCCCATTTCTCTGGTAACGCAATTTTTTAAAATAAATATGGTATTTTAGGGTACAGGGCAATTATTTTTTTTCGAGCATTGCTTTGATCATTTTCATTGTCTCGATCTTGAACTGTATGTGTTTTATCATCCCTTCTTTCATCATGATCTTGGAGTCGAGCATGCGTTTCATCAGGGTTCTCTTCTGTTCATCGTTCATCTCTTCCCACATTTTCATTATGAGCATTTCGTGGGGGTTCATCATGCCCATCTGACCTTCGTGCTGCATCATAGGTATCACTTCCAGATTTCGGAATGTCCGGATCACCGATTCGCCAAGGCCCGAACGAATACCCCCTATGGGGGTAGGAATATTTATATTTTAGGGCAGTTTTCCGGGCAGGTGTAAGGATAAATCGGGATTGACGGTGTATGAATAGGCAAAAACGGTTCCACGAAAAATTACCCCTGATAGGATCTTCCTGATGTAAGGAATGGGATTTTAGAAAAAATGAGAGTCCGGAATTTTAGAGTAACTGAAGGCAAATATTTATCATAACTAAAAAGAGGGTATGCTCATCACCCGGCAACCCGGGTAACAGGCCTGGACCGATGTGCCAGATGCCGGGGAGGGATTTGGTTATGGGAGAAAATCAGGAACGCTACATATGTACCGTATGCCAGTGGATCTACGATCCGATGATTGGGATGCCGCTGCCGGTATAGAGCCGGTTGTCCTGTTTGAAGATTTGCCCGATGGCTGGGTCTGTCCCGTCTGTGGCGCCGGGAAAGAAGATTTTGTGAAACAGGAATAAATCGTTGATACGCCCGGATATCAGAGTGACCAAAAACAACAACGTTTCGCACCAATTCTGGTGTGATTCTCGTGGAGAGAAGATGTACCAGCCCGTCTCAATCCGCGATAATATTATCGTGACAACGTGCAGGAATTACAAAGGTAAATTGCCGGTGCGCAAGCACTATACATCCGCCTGCGTCGCACGAAAACATTCGGGATGATGAGATGAAGAAAACCCCTGTGAAAACCGGCAAACGGATCCTTGTTGCACTCGGTGGAAATGCAATACTGAGACACACGGAGACGGGGACCGCTGAAGAGCAGATGAACAACATCCGCGGGATCAGCCGCCTCCTGGCGCAGATGGTAAAAGCCGGGTACCACATCGCCGTCACCCACGGGAACGGTCCCCAGGTCGGGGACATCCTGCTGAAAAATGAGCTCGCACAAGCGACTCTTCCCCCAATGCCGCTCGATGTCTGCGGCGCAGAGAGCCAGGGTATGATCGGCTACATGCTCCAGCAGTCGCTCCATAACGAGCTGGAACTCGCCGGATCTCCCTGCCGGGTGGTTACCGTCCTGACCCAGACTCTCGTAGATCATAATGACCCCGCATTCCAAAAACCTGAGAAACCCATCGGCCCGTTTTACACGGCGCTGGAATCGAAGAGACTCAAGGTTGAAAAGGGCTGGACGCTCATCAACGACGCCGGCAGGGGATACCGGAGGGTCGTACCATCCCCCGAGCCTGCAGAGATAATTGAAGGAGCGATTATCCGGACTCTTTTTGACGAAGGGTTCCTTGTCATCGCAGCGGGAGGGGGGGGAATTCCCGTCGTAAAAAACGGAACGGACGGGACACTCACGGGGGTGGAAGCGGTAGTCGATAAGGACCATTCAGCCGCTGTCCTTGCGAAACTTCTCGGTGTGGATATTTTCCTTATCATGACCGATGTGGATACCGTATTTTTGAACTTCAACCGCCCCGATCAGACGGCACTCCACACAATCTCCTCTTTGCAGGCGGAGGAATATCTCCGGACCGGTCATTTCCTGCACGGGAGCATGAAGCCAAAGATAGAATCGGCGCTGCGTTTCCTTTCCGCCGGGGGAAAGCAGCGATTATCACCTCTCCCGCCGGTGCGCTGGAATCCCTGGCCGGGAAAGCAGGGACAAGAATCACGCAGTAAAACCCGTGTTTTTTCCCGGTGCAAATTTTTGGAGCCGTAAAGCCAGTGTTTTTGGATATTTTCCCGGGAAGACGCGAATACTCTGGACCCCGACAGAAAAATTCGCAGATTTTTTCCCCATAACTTCAGTATCCTTTGCCGATCCGGAAAGAATCTGTGCAGGAAAAAAGCATGCAAAAACAGGACATTTCAGGAAACTACCCGTTTCCTTTAACCGGGAAGCCATTCCGGTAAAAGAGGAACACTGATATACCCCTTCATTTCCACTGGAGCATACGGAGTTAAACAGCATTTTTTTCTTTCAGTAAGAACGTGGGTAGTATAATAAAAACGTTTTATTTTTTTTGATACCTCCAATAAACCTGCTCGAAGGCCCGACCGACAACGTACAATGCCTTCAGGCACCGGATCCAAACCCCGATTGCTTGCATCTCTGCCCATTCAGGGTTAGCTGTCAGAGAAAACCGAAACTTCGGCAGTGATGAAATATGGGGAGTTTTTGCCTGAATGCCCATTCTTCCGGGAAATTTCACAGAACCGGAACCGGGAAATCCTTTTACCCGGGCCTAGTTCCCCGAAACCTTAACCATCTTTCCCACCGAAAATACCGGCACTATGTGGAAGGCAGTCGGGATCGATGCGTGGATTGCGGGACGGCAGTCGAGCCTCGAGGATGTGCGTGCAACAGTCACGGAGATTATCGGCAGGGTGCAGAGCGAAGGTGATTCTGCGCTCAGGGACCTCGCTAAAAAACACTGTACGCTCACCGATATTCTGGTGTCCGAAGAAGAGCGTGAAGAGGCGTATGAGAAGGTCGACGTCGAGGTGACCGAGGCCCTTGTCGAAGCACACGCACGCATCGAGCGGTTCCACGAACTCCAGAAGCCTAAAGATCTCTGGCTGCAGGAGATGGAGCCGGGGATTATCCTTGGGGTGAAAACAACGCCGCTGAACCGGGTCGGGCTCTATATTCCCGGTGGTCGCGCTGCGTACCCGTCATCCGCCCTCATGTGTGCCGTGCCGGCAAAGGTTGCCGGGGTAGCAGAGATCTGCGCCTGTTCCCCGCCGCCAATCAAGCCCCTGACCCTTGTCGCTCTCGATATTGCCGGGGTCACGGAAATTTTCAATGCCGGTGGAGCCCAGGCAATCGCCGCAATGGCTCTTGGGACCGAGAGCATCCGCCCGGTCCAGAAGATTGTCGGGCCCGGCAACGTGTATGTTACCCTCGCTAAAATGATGCTCCGCGAAAACGTGGAGATAGACTTCCCCGCAGGCCCAAGCGAGATCGGGATCATCGCTGACGAGACTGCAGACCCCCGTATCGTTGCAGCCGACATCCTCGCCCAGTCAGAGCACGACCCGAATGCTGCCTGCATCCTCATAACCACGGACAAGAATCTTCCTGACAAAGTCGGGAAAGCCATCGCTGCCCAGGCTCAGTACTGCCCCGAGAAAAGAAATTATCGAACAGGCGATGAAGAATTCGGGGTACCTGGTTGTCAGGACTCTTGATGAAGCGATCGAGGCATCCGACAGGGTTGCCCCTGAACACCTCTCCATCCAGGTCGCCGATCCCCTGAGCGTGGTAACCCGGGTAAAGAACGCAGGCGCGATCTTCGTCGGCCGGTACTCTGCGGTCGCGAGCGGGGATTATGCTATCGGCACTAACCACGTCCTCCCCACCGCGGGATATTCGAAGACCTATTCAGGGCTCGATGTTCAGCACTTCTGCAAAACCGCATCGGTCGAGATGGTGACAAGGGACGGGCTCGAGACAATCGGCGACATTGTCGAGACGATTGCCGAGGCGGAGGGATTGTACGCCCACGCCAATTCGGTCAAGGTCAGAAGGCAGTGTTGATCGGAAATAGAAAATTCGAACTCAGTCTTTTTTACGAGTGTTCCTAACTGAAACGTTGCCCTGTCGTTGTTGAGGGATTAGGAATGAGATGACGTTTGAGCATTCGTGCCCGCGTGTAGAGAAATAAAATCTTTTTGAAACAATATTTTTATGCTTCCATATCTTGAATCAAATATTATGGTTTTAGGTTTAACAGAAGCTCAAAAACTTGAAAATTTTCGACTTCGTTTTGAACTTGCTCATAACAGAAATAAAGAATTAGCCTCATATATTCGAATAACTGACGGGGCAATATGGGGTTTTTTGGGATTTTCTATTATTGAATTGTTTAAGGATGGCCCTAATTTCTCATCTTACAGAGTTCCATTTTTTTTACTATTATTAATTTTCTTGATGTACTTATGGCGAACAACAGTCGGAAGGTACCAAGAAAATATTTTGGACGGTTATTCTGCAATAAAATCCTACGAAGAGGAACTGCAAATTTACGATAAACATTCCTTGACTGTAAAACAAGAAAAATTTATGAAAAATAACCAATTTATCGATGAACAACACTTAAAATTAGATAGATTTGCGACAATTTTTTCGATGGGTTCCTTCACAGCATTGATGGTTTGGATTATTGTGAATCTACAAATTTATCTTTTATTTCTGTGAAATATTTAAAAAAAAGCGAAAGGAAATAATTATCGTATGAAAATACAATAAAAATTTATGTTTTGTCAGAAATGTGGGATAGAAAATTCTGATAATGCGACCTTTTGTAATTCTTGTGGGATAAACCTCACGAAAAAATCAACTATCACACAATCCGACATTCTACTGAAAGAAAACGAGATTCGGCTATTACAAGAAAAATTCAAGAATGAGGCCTCGCATATAGGTCCAATTATTTTGACGATTATAGGGCTTGTTACCGCAATTTTTATAATCGGAATAGTTTTTATAATTATTGCATACGCGTGGGATAGTTCAAGATCTTCGGCAGCGACAGCAACAGAAATTATGTTGAATTCCGCAAAATCGGAGCTTGAAAAAATGAAACAATTAGCCGTTTAAAAAATTCACAGTCTATTGTGTGTTATTCAAAAAAGAAACCATAAGATAAAGAATGTACTACTTAACCGCTATTATTCCGCATCCGGAATAAACCAAGGCAGATACCCGGCGATTCCAACCGCAATAACCGCGAGCGCCGGATCGAGAGGAGCCTCGGTCACTCCCCCGCTACCGGGAAGGAATTCCACCTCAGCTGTCGAATAGTCACTTTTCTGGTACCTCAGGCGGTCAACAGGAGAGGCAGATACATAAATCGTGTAATTCCCGGGCTCCAGTTTCCCGAGGATAACTGAAGTGTCCCAGCGGTACGTGAACGAACCGTCACTCAGGTTGACCGGTGCCGTGGTGAAGAGGCCTCTTCCCGCGGCAATGTTGAGATTCTCAAGGGTAACACCCCGGGTATCGAGCCCGGGTCCGACAATGAAGAGATAGACTGCAATCGTGCTGATCCCGGATACCGAACCCCTCAGGGTAACCGTGTCGCCGATATTTACGAGCTCGGGCGATGCAGCAAGGGTCAGGTTTACCGCCGATACCGGTGAAAAAAGAGCGCACACCATTATCGCAATAAAAACCGCGGTAAACACCCGTCGCATACTGGTACAGCATGTACTCTTAAAGGGTATAACATTTTAGCGTTAAACGGTGGTTTAGAACCTGACCACCATGACCGCTTCTTCCTCTTTTTTCAGATCCCCTTTGAGATGATCGGTTTCGAACTCGTATCCTTCCCAGGGATTATAGTCCTCGTAGAGCTCGCACTTGTCAAGAACATCGACAAACTCCTTCAGGAATATACGCGGGATAATGTCGACCCTTCCCCCGAATTTGGTTGTCACTTTTTTAATCATTGCACGGATGAACTTGTGCGAGACCCTTTCCCGGTCGGGTTCGGAGTATGCCTGGGCGTAGACGTCGACAACCTTGAGCGCGACAAGTTCGAGCTTGCCCGTATCGAATTTTGAGAGGATGATCTGCGGTTGCCGGGGGTTACGGAATTCGTCGCTCTGGACAACATTGATCCGGTCGAAGAGCGGGGGGATGGAACGTATCCCCCGGGAGCCTTCGAACAGGGCGGGAGTCCCGGTGAAGAGGAAATAACAGCGCGGCATTTCGCCGCGGTCGAGCGAGTCGATAATCTGGACAAGGGTCTGGTATCCCTTCTCCCGCTGGTTCCGCTGGAGTCCCTGCGTCGTCTCCATCTCATCGACAGCGATCGCGAGTCCCCGGTATCCAGCCCCATGGATGATTGCAACAAGGCCCCGGAGGAACAGGAATGCAATAGTGTCGTCGATGTCGCCGCGGATCCCTGCCTTCTGCTTAAAGTCCCTGCCGATATTCGGCTCGGCAGCGATCCAGCCGAGCGCTGCCTGTGCAAGCTGGAATTCGCTGGCATTGTTTGCCTTGTAATACGTCCGGAGTGCCGCCGCAAGTGCCGTGTTCGTCTCGCTGATACCGGCGAGTCCGGCTTCCATCTCCCGCTCGGTCGCGGCTTCGAGCTCCGTATCATTCGTCCCCTCCGGGTTCACGGCAACAAGACGCTCTTCTATCGCAAACAGCCAGGTGTCGATGATCGTCTTGATCGCATGCTCTTCCCCGCTGGTGCGGAGGTTTGCGCAGACCTGCTGGTATATCCCCCGGAGCTTGTAGAGCGGCGTAGACGATGAGATCACGACATGAGAGGTGACAAACCCTTTTGTCCGGGCGATTTCCAAAGCCCGGGCGACGAGGAACGTCTTGCCGCTCCCGTACTCGCCGCGGATGAACTTGACATCCCCGCCTCCCTGTGCAACGAAATCGAGTTGTTTTCCTATCACTCCCTCTTCCACATCGAGACCGACGGCGATGCGTTCAAGCCCGCTCGCCGGTACCGTTCCACGCCGGAGGGCATTGATGATATTGATGCTCTCGAGCCGGCGCCGGTTCATTCCTTCAGGTTCCGGTATACTCATAGACCTCACCATCCTCTCCTACCCCCTTCTTCTGTATCAGTGACAACCCCTTGGCATCCGCCTTCTGGATAAGACGGTTGACAATCCCGACGATCCTCCGCGTGCCGAGCAGTTTGCGTAAGGACACCTCGGTCGCGGTCCGGTGCTGGCGGAGGAACGCTACAATCTTCTGCTCGTGTTCGGTCATCTCCAGTTCGCTCGCGATCGCTGCAACAGGCGAAGCCGGAACCTGCCTGCGTCGTGGCGGCGCCGGTATTCATGATCGGGCGGTCAGCAACCGATTTTTCCTTGCAGTCCATGATAACCTGGAGGAACTCCCCTAGGTGAATCGCGTCCGTGTGGGACGGCATCACGTCCATACCGCTGAGGCAGTAGTACTTGCAGGACGCGTAATCCATCTCCTCGAGCGCGTTCACCGCCGCGATGAAGAACGCCCGTGCGAGAAGTTCGAGCCCTTCCGAGCCGAGAGTGGACCTCCGCTCCCCGAGCCGGTGGATCAACTGCTCCATCAGGCGTTGCAGCCGGTGCATCCTTCCCGACTCGCTGACGACAACCGCCGCGACTTTTGCCAGATCGGCGCTTTTCTTCACATTCGAGAGAACGTAGAGCATAACTTTCTCGCATTCCCTCTCTTCGCCGTGGAGCGACAGAAACGTTGCGAACGCAAGTCCTCCCGTAAGGAAGTCCGCACGGTACGCCCGGTAATACCATGCCCGGGCTTCGATCGCATTCCCGAGGTCTTCGTAGAAGCGTGCGGTTTCGGTCAGGCCGACAACATTGACATCCCGTGAGACGAGAGCGAGGAACCGCTTTTCAGCATCCTCCGCCGGCATATGTGCGGAGAGAACCCTGCGGTAACGCCCGATGATCGCCGGGAGGGTCTCTGTATCATTTCCCGCAGTGAGTTCGTCACGGATCAGCTGTTCGAATAAAACGAGCGCTTTCTCTGGATCGCCGGAACACGCGAGAAGGTCGCACTCTGCGAGCAGGTACTCCGGTTTACGGGAGGATTGCAGGAGAGTGCGGATCGTCTGGAGGGCGTCACTGACATTCCCGGCTGATTTCTGGAGGAGGGCAAAATCGAACTGGATGTCATAATCAGTTGTTTCCCGCAGGTGTTGGGGATAGGCTTTGAACGAGGCGTCGGGGTCATGCTCTGCAAGGGACCGGAGGTACTTCCTCAGGCATGACAAGATCCCGTGTCTCCCGGTAAACTGCCTCCGCTGACCGGGCGGCCTCGGCATGCCTCCCTGACTGCACGAGGGCGTCGATGTATTCATGGCTCCGGGAATGGTCCCCGCCATAGTCCGCAGCCGTTGCAAGCGCCTCACCCGGAAGACCGAGTTCAACCTGGGCACGCATCAGGCTCCGCACATCGCCCGGTCGTTTGCCGAGGTGCACGAGACGTTTCAGGACCGGGAGCGCACTCCGGTAATCGCGCCGGGACACCTGGTACCCGGCATAGCTCCTGAGGGCGTCCTGGTTATCAGGATCGAGATGAACTGCCGTCGCATACTCGGCGACAGCCGCCTCATCGCCCTGAGCTTCGAGCACCTTTGCGAGGTAACTGTGGACGTACGAGGAGTCGGGCATCTTCTGCACGAGGTCGCGGAAGGCAGCTTCCGCATCATCGAGTCTTCCCGCGGAGAACAGGTTGGTTGCCGCCAGAACTTCTATCGCCAGGGTCCGGCTGGCTGCGAGGAAAGCGTCGCAATGCTGGAGCGACTCTGAATACCTTCCATCCTCAAAGAGCCTGAACGCCTCTTTTTTCCGGTCTTCCTGCGAAAGGGGAATCATACGCATCCCGGGCTGAGCCTCAGGGAAACCAGACCGGCAAGCATACGGATCATGTCGCTCTTACGCACCCGGGAGTCTCCCTTGTTTTGCCAGACGATGGGAGTCTCGGCAACCCGGAACCCTCCCATCTTCATCCTCCAGAGAAGTTCGACATCGAACTCAAACCCGTGGGAGCACATACCCGGGAGGACCGTATCGACCGCGGCTTTCCGGAAAACCTCACTCCGCACTGGGTGTCATTAAAGGTAAGGCCGAAGAGGATCCTGATCAAAAGGTTGAACGCCCGGCTCTCAATCCTGCGGAGGATGCTCTGCCGGACCTGCAGCGTTGACCCCGGCACCCACCGGGAACCTATCAGGCCATCCTGATCACCCAGTTGCGAGAAAAGGCGCTTCATCTCATCGACAGTCGTCGATCCATCGGCATCGAAATATCCTACATACGGCGCACGGGCTGCGGCGAGGCCCTCGAGGACTCCACCGCCCTTTCCGAGCCTCTTTTCAAAACGGAGGCAGCGGATCGTCAGGTCCCGCCGGCGCGAGGCAATCCGATCGACAACCTCGGCGGTACTGTCGGTGCCGTCGCAGACCACGATCAACTCACCATCGAACGAAGAGATAGCATCGAAAAGCGGAGTGATCCGGTTCTCTTCATTATAGGCAGGGATGACGAGGCTGTATCGTACTTCGGTTTGGGTGTTCATGGTAGTATTGTTCACGCGAGATGCCGCCCGGGAGGGAATTTTTGTATTTTTTTGATTTTTCTCTTGTACCAAATCTCGCGGTCTCCGCCGGGAAATAGCATATATCTCTGGGATTTCGTTCCCCAATAACGTTACTGGTGTTTGAGGATGTGCTGCGCGAGCATTGTACCGCGGCGGTATTTTTCCGCAATCGCAAGCGCGGTCTTCCGCAACTCGTTATGTTCGAGGAGGCAGCTTTCGGGGGGCGGGGATTTCCTTAAAATGGCAGAGGTGTTCTCGGTCACCTGGATAAGTTCGGTCGCGATAACCGCATTGAGCCAGAGAAGGTCGGCGAGCATCTCTTTGGTTTCTCTATCCTGCATACCTGTATTTCGTAGCCTGAAACGATATGTAAGTATGGGAAACCGGTGATACCGAAGCAGAGGGTGCTTTAATGATTGAATGTCAATTGTCGACCCGGTTCAGCCGGGAAAAATGTTCAGGGAAATAATATCCAAAAAAATTTGCGATCCGGATTACATTCTTCTCTGTCTCTTGGCAAATGCAATTTTTTCTTCAAGAGCTCTTTGTTTACCTGCAATCAGGTTGGGCAGGGCTTTATCCACTCTCATGTACTCGATCTCGGCAAAGTCCTTGATCATGTCCATCTGTTCTTCCGGGGAGAACTTTTCGAGCGATATCCTTTCCATAAATTCCTCTTCCCCGGCTATTGCCTTTTCCGGTACAGGAAATTTCACCCGGTACTTTGCCTTGCAGTACCTGCACCGGGTATGATATTCCCCGGCCGCCCGTTGTTTGCTGAGGAGAATTTTAAAATTCAGCCCTGAGCACTTGGGACACTGCCACTCCAGGGTGAGACCTTTTAGTTTTCCTTCTGTATCGTGCTCAATGAACTGGTCAAACATTGTTTTTGTTCCTGGTCTTTACAGCAACTTGATATCCCTTTTTACGGTCATTTCTACATAACCTTTCCGAAGAGTGCAAAGCCCGTTTCCTGGTCCCGCCAACTCTTCTTCGTTTATTTTCCGGATTAACCAACGTTCCAGTTTCCGGCTCTCGTATCAAATGTCGCGCACAGAAACGGAAACCTTAATCCCTTCCGCCAAAAATCTGAACTGAGTATGTCATATCTTGATAAAATCAGACGGGACGGAAAACTCGCGAACCCGTTTTTCTGTACGATGGGAATAGATGTCGTCAGTATTGAACCCGGAAAAGCCGTTCTGAAGATGACGGTCAGGCCGGACATGCATAATGGCGTCGGCTGGCTCCAGGGCGGGATGCTTGCAGCAATTGCCGATGAAGCAATGGCGCTTGCACTCTACCCGATCCTTGCGGAGTCAGAAGGGATCGCGACGATATCCGAATCGACAAGTTTCATCAAGGGTGTCAGGAGCGGGATTGTCTATGCCGAGGGTCGGGTCATCAAAAAAGGCCGACGGGTCGCGTTCACCGAATCCGAAGTATTCACAACGGAACCCGGGAAGGTTATCCTTTCCCGGACGTCGGCAGCGTTTGCGGTCACGACGAATAAATAAAGAAATTTGCTCCGTTAGAAACGGATATGAACAAGTGTCCAGATCCAATCCATGAAAATTCGGTAAACTGAATCTGGAGATTTCGATGATTACCCGCATCGGGGCCCCGCGCGAGGCACGGCGGGACAAGGTTGTTTTTCCCGTAATTTTTTTAATTATCATTGATCCGCCGCGGCGCTCTTCGGGGCGGCGGGATCACAAGGGTTGAAAAAAAGTATTCACAGGTTTTCATGATTTTGGTGCGAACATACAGTGTTCATGCCCGTTTTCTACAAAACAAAAAAATTATGGGTAATATGCTATTTTAAAACCTGAATCAAAAAAAGATTTACGGTGTGAAAAATGGCAAAAAATTGCATGTCCAAAGTGTAATGCAAACAAATACATCCGCTTTGGACCAGAAAACACTGACGCTCCAGGGGCTTCGCCCCGCCGCTATGGCGCCCCGGTTGCGATAGTACTGTATTACCCGAATCAGGATTTTTAGGTAATTCAGAGGAATCGTATGCGCCCCCGCCCCCATTGGGGGCAGGGCTGGCGGAAGGGGGGGGTGGAAAATTGTTAGAGAATATTAAATGTTAAACTGGTAGTTTACCCAAATTGTTATTTTTTCTTCGGCTTTGATTTCTTAACCGAAGATTTCTTTTCTACTGGCTTACGGGACTTCACGTACCAGATCGCCCCTGCGGCTGCGATGATGACGATGACAATGAGAACAATGAGGACCGGTGAAACGGGCAGGGCCTGGGCAGCGGACTGTTGTGCGTGCTCAAGGCCGGCTGTTGCGTCGGAGTTCCCGGGATCGGTTTCGAGGGCTTTTGTATAAGCGTCAACTGCGTCCTGGTATTTTTCGAGTTTGTAGAGAGTGCCTCCCTTGTTAATGAGTGCCGTCGTATAGTTCTCATCGAGTTTTATTGCCTGGTTGTAAGAGTTCAGCGCATCCTGGTACTGCCCGAGGTTATAGAACGCAAACCCCTCGTTGTTCCAGAGTTTCTTATCCGTGGGAAAAAGGGTTGCTCCTTCCTGTGCAGTCTGCATCGCGGCATAATACTCTTTTATCTGGATCAGAGCGTACGCCTTGTCCTCGTAGACATACTGGAGCGTGTCGGACTTTCCGATAAGGGTGGTATTTGCCCGCAGTGCCATGTCAAAAGCCTGGCTTGCATTCGCGTATTCCCCGGTCCCGAGATATTTTACTCCAAGATTGTAGTACTGCGTTGCATCATCTGTCAACGAAGGATCTTCAGCGGCAGCGACAGGGCCGACAAAAAGAGCGATGATCATAAGGATAAAAAGAATCCCGATACCATTCCCGATTTTCATGAGGTACATGTTTGTTTGCAGGAGATAAAAGTTATTTCAGGTCAAAGGAGTTTTGCTCATCCCCTGTCTTTTTCCACGGAACCCTCGATTGGGAATGGGATCCTTTTTGCAATTTTCCTCCCGTTAAGATAACACTAATAGGTATCATAGGCAAAATATACTGCAATCGGGGGAGATCTGGATGAAATACATTATTATCACCGGTGGAGTGATGAGCGGGCTCGGGAAAGGGATCACGGCTGCCTCAGTCGGCCGAATCCTGAAGAACCGGGGCTACCGGGTAACCGCGGTCAAGATTGATCCGTACCTGAACATCGATGCAGGAACGATGAACCCGGCCCAGCACGGTGAAGTGTTCGTGCTCAGGGATGGCGGCGAAGTCGATCTCGATCTCGGCAACTACGAGCGTTTCCTTGACATCGAACTCACCTCCCCCCACAATATCACGACGGGAAAAGTCTATCGTACGGTGATCGAGAAAGAGCGCCGGGGCGATTTCCTTGGCGAGACCGTCCAGATCATCCCCCATATCACCGACCAGATAAAAACGTGCATCCAGAATGCTGCGGAAGAACCATTCCCCGACGGGACGAAAGCGGACATGTGCCTCGTGGAAGTTGGCGGGACTGTCGGCGATATCGAGAGCATGCCGTTCCTCGAAGCCATCCGGCAGATGCGGGGAGAGCTCCGCCGCATGACTACGTGCTGATCCACGTCACCCTCATCCCCGAGGACACGATGGGCGACCTCAAGACAAAGCCGACCCAGCACTCGGTCAAGGCCCTTCGGGAACTCGGTCTCCACGCGGATATTATCGTCGGCCGCAGCGATCACCCGATCAGTGCCCATACCAAGCGCAAGATCTCGGCGTTCTGCGACCTCCCCCAGAACGCGGTCATCTCTGCGGCAACCGTCCCCGATATCTATGAAGTGCCCATGGAGATGGAGAAGGAAGGTCTTGCCGATGTCCTGACCGCCCATCTTGGCCTCGACCGCCACGAGATCGATGCGGGCTGGTACCGGCTTGTGACAAAGGAATACACGAACCGGATAACCGTTGCAATCGTGAGCAAGTACGGAATTGAGGACGTCTACATCAGCATTAAGGAGGCGCTCAAACACGCAGGGCGGTCGCTTTCAACCGAGGTAAAGATCGCGTGGCTCGATGCGGAAAGGTACGAGAGGGCGCAGCTCAAGGACTTTGATGGCATTCTCATCCCGGGCGGCTTTGGCAAGCGGGGGATTGAAGGAAAGATCGAAGCGATCCGGTTCGCACGGGAGAACAACATTCCGTTCCTCGGCCTGTGCCTTGGGTTCCAGTTGGCAACCGTCGAATTCGCACGGAATAAGCTTGGGCTCAAGGACGCAACGAGCGAGGAGTTCGGCGAGGGAACCCATGTCATCGCGCTCCTTCCCGAACAGGAAGGCCTCCACGAGCTGGGCGGGACGATGCGTCTCGGCGATTATATCGCTAATATCCGGGATGGCACCCGGGCAATGTCGCTCTATGGGAAGAACGAGATTGTTGAACGGCACCGGCACCGGTACGAAGTGAACCCGGCATACATCAAGGAGCTGGAAAACGCCGGGCTCGTCTTCTCGGCAACGAACAAGAACCGGATGGAGTGCCTCGAGCTTCCCGGCCACCCGTTCTTCTTTGCCACCCAGTTCCACCCCGAGTTCAAGTCGCGGCCGACCAACCCGTCACCGCCGTATGTGGGCTTTGTGGAAGCCTGCCGGGCGAACAAGCGGACCAAGTAGCGCGAGTACACCGACTACCAACAGGACAATTAACAGGACAAATTCATGGTCAACACGGAGAAATTCATCAACCAGTCAATAGCCGAGATAAAAACCCTCGCGGGCGAAGAGAAAGTCGTCATGGCGCTCTCCGGGGGAGTGGACAGCTCTGTCTGTGCCGTTCTCGCTGCCCGTGCAATCGGAGACCGCCTGATCCCGATTTATATCGACACCGGGCTCATGCGCAAAGGAGAGACCGATCGGATCAGGACGATCTTCGGGAACATCCATCTCCAGATCGTTGATGCCGGCGACGAGTTCCTCGATGCCCTTAAGGGAATAACGGACCCCGAGGCAAAGCGCATGGCTATCGGCGAACGGTTTATCCGGGTCTTCGAGCGGGAGGCACGGAAAGTCGGCGCAAAATGCCTCCTCCAGGGCACCATCTATCCTGACCGGATCGAGAGCGAGGGCGGGATCAAGAGCCACCACAACGTCGGCGGGATGCCGCTCCACATGGAATTCACGAAGGTCATCGAACCTATCCGCGACCTCTATAAGGACGAGGTGCGGGATGTTGCCGGGGCGCTCGGGATGCCAAAGGAGATCCAGCACCGTATGCCATTTCCCGGCCCCGGTCTTGCCGTCAGAATTCTTGGCGAAGTGACGAGAGAGAAGGTCGCGGTCATCCGCGAAGCGAACTGGATTGTCGAGGACGAGCTGGTCGAGAAGTACCGCCCGTGGCAGTGCTTTGCTGCCCTGCTCGGCCTTGGCACCGGCGTAAAAGGCGACAACCGGATCCACGGCTGGATCGTCGCTATCCGTGCGGTGAACTCACGAGACGGGATGACGGCAGATCCGCTGGAAATCCCCTTTGACCAGCTCGTGAAGATCGGCTCCAGGATCACCGCGGACATCCCGAGCGTATCGCGGGTGGTCTATGATATCACGGCAAAACCACCGGCAACCATTGAATATGAATAATGGCAATCAAGAGACAGACAACCAACTAAACAAAAACCAGTGATCGGAATGGAAAAAACCAGCCAGTTCAAAGCGCTCGACGAGCGCTATTACATGCCCGCGTTCAGCCGGGACATGGCCATTGTCAGGGGAGAAGGATCGAAAGTCTGGGACGCAGAAGGGAATGAGTACATCGACTGCGTTGCAGGAATAGCCGTCTGTAGTACCGGACACTGCCACCCCGCGGTAGTCAAGGCACTCTGCGAACAGGCGCACTCCCTTATTCACTGCTCGAACCTGTACTACATCCCCCACCAGGGCGAGCTCGCAAAGAAGATCGTGGAAGTCACCGGGCTCCATAAGGCGTTCTTCAATAATTCCGGAGCAGAGGCAATGGACGGAGCACTCAAGCTTGCCCGTGTCAGGACGGGAAGGAAGAAGTTTGTCTCGTTCGTCCACGGGTTCCACGGGAGGACCGTGGGATCGCTTGCGGTCACCCACAAGCCGGCTATCCGTGAACCATTCGAGCCTCTCGGCATCCAATGCTCGTTTGTCGAGTATGGCGACCTTGAAGGGCTCAAAAAGGTTGTTGACAAGGAAACCGCAGGGATCATCGTTGAGCCGATCCAGGGCGAAGCAGGAGTCATCATTCCGCCGGACAGCTTCATCGAGGGCATCCGCGAGATATGCGATAAATCCGGTGCACTCATGATCGTCGACGAGGTGCAGACCGGCATGGGACGTACCGGCAAGTGGCTCGGGGTCCAGCACACGAAAGCGAAGCCGGATATTGTCACCCTCGCAAAAGGGATAGCGAGCGGGTTTCCCATGGGTGCTCTCGTCGCACGGGAAGGGCTCGAATTCAAGAAGAGCGAACATGGGAGCACCTTTGCCGGTGGGTCCTCTTGCATGCGCTGCTGGTCTTGCGACCGTCGGTGTTCTTGAAAAAGTCCTTCCCGGCGTAAAGGGCAAGGGAGAGCGGCTCGGGAAAGGGCTTGCAAAGTATAACCCCCGAGTCCGGGGGCTTATGATTGGCATCAGTGTCGGAGAGAAGTGCCCGGAGATCCAGAAAATCTGCGCGAAAGAAGGTGTTCTCGTGAACTGCGCTGCAGACGGAAACCTCCGGCTCGTGCCTCCGCTCGTCATAACCGATGCAGAGATTGACCGCGTGGTCAGGGTGATCGATGGAGCGTTTGGTCAGGTCGGTCTATAAGCAGGGCGGCTACGTATTTGCAAAGAAAGCGGAAGATATAGCCCGCGAGTACGGTATCGACCGGATCGCGAGGCTCGCGAGCAACGAGAATCCCGAACCGCCGTCTCCGCTCGCCATAGCGGCGGCTGAAAAAGCAGTCCGGGAAGCAAACCGGTATCCCGATGAGAAAGCGGGGGTCCTTACCTCATCGCTCCGGGAACACTATGGCGACTATCATTTTGTCTCCGGTGTCGGGATGGATGGCGTCATCGAGACGCTCGTCCGCACGCTGGTCGATCCCGGGGATTCGGTTGCGGTAACGACACCGACCTTCTCGTTTTACGGGCTCGCGGCAAAAGCGCAGGGTGCAAACGTCGTCACGGTTCCGCGGGATCGGGATTTCTCGGTCGTGGCCGAGGACCTTATACGGGCCGGGGAACCGCAAAGCTCGTGGTTCTCTGCACACCGAACAACCCGACGGGCAATGCGACCTGTGTCGATGTGGTGAAAGAGATCCTCGAAGGTATTGGCGGTGTCCTCTTCCTTGATAACGCCTACGTGGAATTCTCGGATTTCGACTACCTGCCCCTCATGAAGCAGTATGACAATCTCGTCATCGGACGGACGTTCTCGAAGGTGCACTCCCTTGCCGGCCTCCGGATCGGGTACGGGTTTGCCCCTGAATGGCTCGTGCCATATTACCTCCGGGCAGCAACCCCATTCACGGTAAACGCGGTTTCAGCCGCAGCAGCCGCAGCAGCTCTCGCGGACAAAGCCCATGCAGACCGGTACATCTCCCAAGTGAAAATCTGGAAGAAACGGTTTACTGACGAAGTCAAGTTCCCGGTCCTCTCCTCGGATGCCAACTTTGTCATGATCGATATCTCTCCCGATACTTCAGATTCGGTGGTGGGAAAACTAGCGCGGGAAGGTGTTATCGTCCGTTCGTGCAGGAGTTTTTCCGGGCTCCCCGATCACTATATACGGGTCAGTGTCGGTGAAGACTGGGAAAATGAGAAGTTTGTGCAGGTGATCAACACCCTATGATGTGCGGTATTACCGGGGCGCTGGGCACCGGGAAATCGGTGACCGCAGGCGAACTCGAGCGGCGCGGGCATACCGTTGTGCATCTCTCCGCAACGGTCGGGCCGTACGTAACCGGCACCGACGCAGAGCGGGACGCGGAGATTATCGATGTTGATCGCTGGGCCGATGAATTTGTCCCAATCGATGGGATCGTCGAGGGACACTTCGCCCACTACCTCCCCTGCGACCGGATCGTCGTTCTCCGGTGTCGTCCTGATGTGCTGAAACAACGGCTCTCCACCCGTAGCGTACCGGGAAGAAAAAATCAGGGAGAATGCTGAAGCGGAGGCACTTGACTTTTTCCTGATCGAAACGGTCGAGGAATTTGACCCCGATCAGATCCTCGAACTTGACACTACCGATCGTTCCCCCTCGTATTGCGCTGACCGGATCGAGGGCTTCATCCGGGGTGACGTGCCCCCGGGGTTTGGTACCATCGACTGGTCAGGATATCTTGAGGCAGGACTATGACGCTCGACCAGTACCGGCACCATGCCAAGGTTTATTTCGATCCGCTCGTCTCCATCGCGATCCGGTGCAGGCTCACCCCGAACTTCTTCACTATAGCCGCCCTTTTTGCATCGGCAGCCGCCGGCGCATTTTTCTTCCTGCGGATGGAGTTACTCGGGATTGTCGCGGTTGCCCTGAACGCATTCTGCGATGCGATGGACGGAGCGGTGGCCCGCGAGATGAAGGCACAGAGCAAGCGGGGGGACTTCCTCGACCATGCCGTCGACCGGTACGCCGATATTTTCATTATCACCGGTATCTTCGCGGGTGGCCTTGTACCCTGGCAGATCGGCGTCTTTGCACTCACTGGAGTCCTGATGGCATCCTACCTCGGTACCCAGGCCCAGGCGGTCGGTGTAGGGAGGTACTACGGCGGCCTTCTCGGACGGGCTGACCGGCTCGTGCTCATCATGGTTGTCGGGATCATCGGGCTCATCATCCCGATGAGCTGGTACGGGTTGTCATGGCTTGGGTGGCTGCTTGTCCTGTTCGGCGTGTTCGGGCATATTACGGCGTTCCAGCGGTTCGCGTACGTCTGGGCAAAAGTGGAGTGAATAAGAGTTTTTCTTTTTTAGAAAAGTTCTCTGGTGATGCGAGAGTGACCCTCAGTACACCCACCATGGCAGGGCAACACAGGGTAGCCCTTCATTCCCCGTCCCCTTGAGGGACTGGTGGCACAAGATGGTGGGCATCATCTCTCAAAAAAAGATGATTTCCCATAAAAAATCAGTAACCATAAGAAATCTAATTATGGGGGGTTGAAACCCCATATCCCTGATTGCGATGAACGCCCGCCGCCCCGAAGGGCGCCCCGCGGCGGGATCAATACGGTTAATTTTTTTTATATTCGCCGATTTTCAGGATTTGGGTGCAAACATGCGGTTTTCATGCCCGTTTTTGCAGGTCAGATTACTTGTTATTATGCCGATGATCAGACGCATCAAAAAAACCTTAAAGATTTAGAACGGAGCAATCGAAGCAATCGCGCCTGTCAAAAATACCGTTTTCGTGCGTGAAATTTTAATGAGATACTTTCAGGTATCCGAAGCGGCCAGATCCCGTACGAACTCCAGCGCTTTGATCGCATCCTTCCGTTTCTGGTCGCACGAGTGCGTGGTAACCCAGTCGAGGAATCGCACCTGGGCTTCTGATGCAACAGAACCGGAAGCCGCAGCGACGATCGTGGAATACGTTCGTGACGGATAAAATACCGAACGGGCTGCAGCGAGCAGTGCGTCGTGATCCTGCGCTGTGATAACACCCTGCTGTTCCGCATTGTTCAGGGTGAACCGGATATTGATCAGCGGTTCAGAGAGGGAGAACCCGGTCCGGGATCGAATACAAGTGCCACCTCATCATCCGATTCGAGTTCCCCGTCCCGGTACATCCGGTAGATCTCGCCGATGCCCACCATGCCAAGCGTATCCATTTCCGCTGCCCGGAGGGCACCCATGCTCGACGCCCCGACAACCTTCACGCCTTTCTTTACTGCAGCGAGGATCTCCCGGTGGGCTACCGCATTATCCTGGTGGAAGACCCCGTCGATGAGACAGATGACTGACGCACCGTCTCCCGCTGCTCTGGTGATGTCACCTCTTTTTGCAGGCGGCCGGTACTCTGCAGCGAGGATTTTCCCTGCTGATTCCCGGTCAAGACTTGGCCCGAGAAAGACGATGATCCGCTGCATGGCTAAGCCGCTCTCCACGGCGTTCCGGTTCCATTGCGAAGACTTCGAGGCCGGGGACGATAACCCTCACGACCGGGATCCCGAGTTCTTCCCGTGTCAGGTCAACGACAATAACACGATCGAGTCCCTTCCTGGCCAGTGCATCCGTGATGAGCCGTATATCTTTAAGGAAATCGTCGGTGTCGAACGAGGGAATATCAGCATAATTTACCCCACCGTTATCGCGGAACCAGTATCCGTTGATCCGCTTTGCCCGGTCATATCCCATCTTTTTCCGGAGATCGGCAAGCGTCGTATCTTCCCGTGCACCGTGGATCTGGGTAAGCCGGCTCTGGGCAACTTCGGTGAGCGCCCGCATTACTGCGATCCGTGCGCTCGTATGGGTGCCGATCCCGATGGTGAGGAGACTCGGGTCCTTTAGGAGGACATCGTCTGCGACTGCAGCCATCGTCGGGATGCCGATATCACTCGTGATATCCCGGATCGGTTACCTCGACCTGGGCATCGGCAAACTTCTTCTGCATGTCCAGAATGACCGGGTCATCGATATCGACAACCGCGGGGCCGGTATCCCTGGTGCCTTCGACCATCGACCATGCATCCCGCTCGATGACCTCGGAGAGGGCGTGGAAGATTGCTTCTTCGATGGTGTTTCCGGATGCCAGTCCGTTCGTGCTCGTGCGGAACGGCCCCCGGTGACGCGGGCGGAACCGGGTGGAAGATCGGCATACGCCGGAATCCAGACCGTTTCATCGTTCACAATATCATAGCCTTCGCACCAGGACATGAGGCGGTCAGAGCTCTGCTCCTTCAGGAAGGATCAGGTCTTTTGGATCGAGGACCTTCTCGTGGGCAAGGAGTTCCTCGTAGAGGGCGACCCGGATCTTCCGGTCATGGACCTCCGCGGAATACCGCTCGATCCCTTCCATGATCGCTGAGATCCGCGATTCCTCAACGGTTGCTCCTTTTCCGTTGTAGACGGTAATCGCCCCGTCTTCGGCGGTCGGGCGGATGCAGGAAAAGACCGGGATCCCGACCCGGTCGAGATTCGTAATGTCTGCGACCCGGGTAATACCTGCGGCGGGGACTTTTGGTTCGATCCGTCGAAGCGTTTCCTCGAGCGGAAAAGCGCGCTGTGTCTCGTTGTTGTAGGCTTTTTTGCAGGAACTGAAGCAGCATGGGATCACCGTGGGATGCCGTACCAGTGCGGATTCCCGTGCACATGGGCGGGAACCGGCTGGGGCTTACAATAAAAAATAGTGCGTGCCCCCGTTTATACGTGTCCATACCGGGCATCAACAGAAAATTGCGATCAGGACAAATGGTGTGACAGGAGGATCTCGTTTCGGGCAGCAAGGGTTCAGAAAAAATACCGGTTCGATCCAAAATGATATATTCTCATATGTGAACTTTCATGCTATGTCGAAAATTGTTCTCCTTGTCCTTCTGATGGTATTTCTGATACCCGCGGGTGTCTTTGCAGCCTCTGCAGATTCATGCCTAGGTGGCGCAGCGAATTCGACCTGTGCGGTAGGTCTCGCAGGAACCGGAATGATGAAATCCGGATCTGATTGTTCTTGTGGCAACGGCAGTGCCTGTGACTGCGGTGCCGATTGTTCATGTGGTATGAACGGCAAAGGATGCGCGAGCGGTGACCAGTGCTCCTGCGGGATGATGGGCAGTTCCGGCGCGGAGAAGTCGGGACTGGGTTGTTCCTGCGGCAGTAATTCCAGCGCCTGTGATCGCGGTGCCGGCTCGTTCGTGCGGAATGATGGGAGAAACCAAAGGAACCCCCGGCTCCTCCGGGTGTGGAACGATGAGCGGGGACGGGGGAGTTTCCCGTGTCCCGGGTAACGGGATGATGGACGGATCCTGGGGCCAGGCAGCGGGTTCAGGGATGTTCGGCTGGGCTATCGGCGGATTTGCCCTCATCGTCATCCTGATCGTCATCTGGATTATTGTCGGCATCCTGCTCATTGCCAGCCTCTACCGGAAACTGACGACAAAATTACCGTAATTTTTTTGCTCTGTACAAATCCTCAATTAATTGTTGGTTGGGATACCTCCGCGATAGTTATGAGAGTGACCCCCTCTCTCCCCCAGAGGGGGAGGCAGCCCAAGGGGAGCGCCCATTGACCCCCTTCGAGTACAATTTTTCTGATCAACATTCTCGCCCAGCGAGGGCCCGACGAGGCGCCCGAGCGACCCCCGTAGGGGGTGGGTATGCTCGCAAAATTTCAGAGAGATTTTTCGTTAACCTCGGCTTCGAACTGGAGGTCATGACGATGGTTCAACAAAAACAGAAATTTATGCATGATGTGAGGATTTCTAAGAGAGCGTAATTTTTTAAAATTTGGTAGCGCTGGTATCAAATAAAACTGGGGGGTGGAAACATTCCCTTATCCTGGAAAAATGCCTGAAGGAAAAAAGATCCTAGCGGGCTTCTAGAACCATGCTTCGAGCGTCTTCTGCCCGGCCTTGACACAAAAATTCTCCATCGCCTTCTCCACCCGTTCTTCTGAGAAATCATATCCTTCGCAGAGCATCCTCTTGATGCCGTTCACATCCGGATGGTTCCATTCGAGCGTGTAATCATCGGTTACGTTCGGGTGCAGGAAGGTATCCATAATGGGAGCCGGATCAAAATCAGGGAGTTTTTCCTGGATCTTCGATTCGAACTCTCCCCGCTGCACGATCTTCAGTCCGGTCTTTGCGCCGATCCCCGCAACTCCCGGGTTGAAGTCAGTCCCCACAAGAATGCCGATCTCGATCAGCTGCTCCCGGGTCAGTCTGAGCCCTTCAAGGACGTCTGCGAGGATGATCCGTTCAGGGTTCACGGTCACCTGCCTTCCGTGGATCTTCCGTTTGCCGCTCACCGTCAGGTTCCGGACAAGGTTCGGCGCACCAAAGAGGAGAGTGTCGTAGTCCTGTGAAACAACGTACCGTGCATCGCCTTTTATCACCATGTGCGATGCCTGGGCTTCGCCTTCGCCCGGGGCCTGTATGGTCGGGAGGCCCATGAGCCGGAGGAGTTCCTTTGAGGTCTCGATGATGGTCATGTCGACACGGGAAGACGACCGGGCCTGTTTGTACGCCTCTGCCTCGTCTCCCTCTTCGAGCGCTACCTTCCATTTCTCGCCCGCTTCGTCCCGGATCTGGCGGCGCTTGTCGACCGTATCCTGCTTAAGGACGGTCGGTTTTCCGTCAAATACAAAGACCGGCCTGATCCCTTTCTCCATGAAGTTCGAGACCCGGAAGAGGATCCCGGAAAGGTGGGAGGTGATACGTCCCCGCCGGTCCATCAGGGGTGTGCCATCCGGCTGGCGGATAATGGAGAGGAACTGGTAGAGGGCGTTGTTTGCATCGACTGCAGCTATACCCGGGAGTGACTCCCACGTCACCGGTGTCTTGTATTCAGCGATAATGTCCCGTAAGGCAACACCCATACTGTTTCACCTGGAAATATTTTTTAACGGTACGCCCGTTTGGAAAATTCAGCGATAAGTTCGTCGAGGTGCGTGATTGCCATATCGTATTTCTGCACCATGCGGTCCGGAAATTTCCTCGAGATTCGTCCGCAGCATCCGCTCCCGGGTGATGACGCTCTGTTCAAGCCTCCGGACTTTTACCTGCATCGAGAGGAAGAGCCCGCCAAGCGACAACATCATGAGGCACGCGGCAATGGCTATCGTAAGATCCTGCCAGAACCGGAGGATAAGGAAGAGCGTGGAAATGACGAGGATGAGCGTGAGCAGGATATCAAAAGCGTATTCACGAATCTCCATGCTTTTAAGATGATGAGGGCACAGTAATTAATCTAACTATATCAGAGAAGTATAACAAGAGTTACCACCATGGATACAAACCGAATCCTCCCCTTCCTTGCAATGCCGCTCCTCCTCCTTGCGGTTGAGATCGGGGCGCTTATGATCTCGCTGCCGGTCCAGGCATCGGGGATCGTTGCGTTCGAAGACCCGACTTCCGTCGCAAACCCGATTATCTTCATTGCGATCCTGCTGGTGTTCACCGGTTTCCTGCTTGTCCTGATAAAATACGACCTGAAAAAAGTTATCGCAGCGGTCATCGGTATCTCGATCTTCCTTACGTTCGCCTACATCTTTGCGGCAATCGTATACGCAGCGATGGGGTTACCGATCTCGCAAACGTTGTTGTCCTCGTGCTGTCGATCCTTGCGACCGTGCTTCTCTACAAATACCCCGAATGGTACGTCATTGACGCCCTCGGAGTCCTGATCGGGGCGGGTGTAGCTTCGATCTTTGGTGTATCGCTCGACATCCTTCCGGTTCTGCTCCTCCTGATCCTCCTCGCGGCATACGATGCGATCGCCGTCTACAAGACCAAGCACATGATCACCCTCGCCGAGGGCGTCATCGATATGAAAACGCCGATCCTCTTTGTCATCCCCAAGCGGCGGGACTATTCATTTATCAAGGAAGGAATCGGGAAACTTGCGGATGGAGGAGAGAGGGCTGCGTTCATCATCGGCATGGGTGATATGATAATGCCGTCCATGCTCGTAGTCTCTGCGAACGTTTTCATTCTCGATGGGTGGCGGTTGTTCGGGTTCGTGAACCTGCCGGCCCTTGGCGCGATCATCGGTTCGCTCGCGGGGCTCGCTGTCCTGCTTTACTTTGTTAATTCCGGGAAAGCCCAGGCCGGGTTGCCGCCATTGAACGGCGGGACGATCATCGGGTTCCTGGCCGGGCTGGGCGCTGATGATGGTGGTCGGGTAATCGTGAACCTAAAAAAATTCGATGGAATTTCTTCCTCGTTATCTTTTTTCCGACAATTATCGACGCAGTCGTGGAGTCGGCCAATCAGTCTTTAATAAAAAAATGAGATTTTCATTTACGGTAAATCGACAGAATCTCTGGAATATACCTGACTCTCTTGGTAAATGATGTCGCGGTTGGGAGAATATTTCCATTGTCCGGTATAAGTGCCATTCCCTTCATTTATCCAGGTTCCCTTGGTTGGAGCAAATCCCATGCAAGAAGGGTAAGGCCCGCCTTGGCAAATCTCGGCTGAACCTGCAACTGTTCCGTCTTGGCTGAAGATAAGAAACGCACGGTACCCTCCCCATCCTTGTTCGGCTCAAAATGATTCCTTCTGCCGATTATCGGAATCTTCGGACCGGTTCAGTGAGGACAGTTGCGTGTTTGAAGATGGTGACCCTCCTACTGCTCTCGAAAAAATTGGGTCCTCATCAAAAATGACATTGCGGGCTGGTGAGTATTCCCAAGTCTCGGTAATATTGTTATGGACCAGTGTATAGACCCCGTCCGATTGTGCAGTCCATGTTCCTTGGTTTGGGGCTGTCGGGTGACATGGCCGAGCAGCACCCGAACAATAATTCGTGCTTATAAAATAGACTCCGTTATCATTGAATTGGATGTAAGTATTACCCCACTCCTATTTCGGTCACAGTTGTCCGATTCCAAACACCAATGATTGGATCGAATGTAGTCGTGTTGACCGTTATCGGTGAATTTTCCTGTACCGGCACAATTGTTTCAGATGTTGAAACAGATGTTATGGGAGATTTCGAATAGTTTCCTGCTCCCGATGGCATCAAACATCCGGGAGCGACAAGAAGTGAAAATACCAGGATGAATAATAATAATTTTGAATGAGAAAGGATCAAATGTATCCTCCAAAAAATCTTAATTGACCTATAAATTTATGAGTAAATGAATTATGGGTATCTAAAAGGGAATATTTATAAAATCTATTGAATCGATTTGAATCCCAATATTTCTCGAATTTGAAGAGAAGAACCTTTTATCAGATTTT
>CAVWXD010000011.1:0-172323 GCA_963758935.1 uncultured Methanomicrobiales archaeon
TCAGCTTGGCCGTATTGATATCCAGGCGCACTCTGTTTTGCACTTCCGCAATGGTGCTTCTGTTGATTGTCCAGATGCTGACGACGGTGGCAAAGATACCCGTTAGGCAGGTTGCAATCAGAAACCCGAATGCAAGACGGCTTTGCAAGTCCAATTTAAAAAGCCGCCGTATTCGTTCATGTTGATTTTCATTGCATCAGCCCGATGTTTGGGAATGGTTTGCATACTATCATGGAATACCATGGCATTATCAAACATTCTGTAGATAGAGCGGGGCGGAAGGATAATACGACAGCTCAGCCGATCAGTTTTTTCACCCGCAGGAGAAGCTCGGAAGCTGGAATAGGCTTGGACACATAATCGTCTGCCTGCAGGTATTCACCGTCCGTTTCCGGAGAAAATTTAAACCCTGTTTTGTCGGTAACGGCGGTGACCATCAGAATGGGTATGCTTTTGTACTTTTCATCGTGTTTGAGCTTATAGCACAGATCGAATCCATCCGTGTGTTTGTCCATCATCACGTCCAGGATGATCAATGCCGGTCTGTCCTCTTCGATCGGACTTACGGCCGTCCTGAACGTTCAGGACATGATGAACCTCGAAGCCGTTATTTCCCAGAACAATTTTAAGCGCTTCGCCATAGTCTTGTCATCATCAATAATCAGTATCTTCTTTTTCTCAGACATGATGACCTCCGATATGGGAATTGCTTTCCCAGTTGTTATATTATTCAGCAATCGCCTTCACAACTTCCAGCGTCCCGATGTGCACGGGACAGTAGTCGGAACAGCGTCCGCAACCGACACAGCCGCATAAACCATCCCTGAATATCCGTTTCGTTGAAATCAAGAAGTTTGTGCTCGTGACGTCTTTTGAGCCTCAGAGCCTGGATTCACCTGGGATTGTGGCCTGACGCCTCGCGGGTAAATCCGCCGTAAAGACAGGCATCCCATGCCCTCCAGCGAAGGCCGTTTCCCGAAGAGAACTGCTGATCATAGACATTGAAACAGGTGCAGGTGGGGCACACAAAGGCACAGCCGCCGCAGGTGATGCACTTTTCACCGAAAGCCTCCCAGACTTTTTCATCGACTTTATTGTCCTTGAGCTTGTTCATGGCCTTGACGACCGATTTCACTTCGGGCAGATGTCTGGAATCGCCTTTTTCCGAAAGTCGTCTATTTGCTTTTTCGCCTGGCGTCATCGACATCGGCAAGCGGTATGCCCGAGAGCAAGTGCTTCGCCCCGCGGACGTGCCGATTTCAATCGAGGAAGGCGTCGCCCATATCATAGAGCTGTAAATCGAAACCCTTTTTGCGCGACGGGTCCGCTTTGCGTCGTGGTGCAGAAACAGGTTTCATTTTGCGGGCCGGGAGCAGGCCATGACGATCGTCGCCGCGGCATTCCTGCTTGGCCTGATAATAAACATCTTGCTGATCACGCGACATGAAGCTCGAGGCCTGACGAATTCCCATCATGTCGCAGGCACGTATTCCGAAAACAAGCGTCTTTTTTGCCGCGACGACTTCCCGGTATTCGTTGTTTTCCACCTTGAAAATTATCTCCGACTGCGGAAAAAAAACAGATTTGGGGGAAAGCGGCGGTTTTTTATAGTCGAGGGTGAAAGTCTCTTCGCTGAACGTATCGAATATACAATCGCCATTCTCTGTTTTCGTCGGGGACAGGACATCGTACTTCTGAGCCCAGATAGCCAGCGCCTTGATTCAGGTCTTTTTTGGCCAGTGTTTTCATGCGCATCTCCTTATTTTTACGGCACAGCCTTTGTATTCGGGAATCTTGGCAACCGGATCAAAGGCCGAGTTGGTCAAAAGGTTTATGGAAGCTTCTCGAAAATGAAAAGTGGAAAATACAACTTTCTGCGGAACTCTATCGGTAATCTCCGCTTTCAGTTTCTACTGGACCCGCGACGAGACGTTATCTCAACTCTATCATTGTTCCTGATGCCCAGTTGTTTCGCATCCTCCGGATGGATTTCCAGCAGCGCCTCCGGGAGCCTCCCTCTCCAGAATGCTGATACGACGGGTCATGGTGCCGGTGTGGTAATGATAGTAGATGCGTCCTGTGGTCAGCATAAAATTGTATTCCTCATCAGGCATTTCCGCCGGTGGTTTGAATTCACAGGGCATAAATGTTCCCAGCCCTTTGCTGAATTTATCCTTATGCAGAAAAGGGGTGCCCGGATGTTCCTCAGTGGGACAGGGCCATTGCAGTCCATTGCCTTTGCTTAACCGCTCATAGGTGATGCCCCCGTAAGAAGGCGTCAGAGCGTTTATCTCTTTGAGTATATCGGCAGGCGATTCATAATTCATCGGATAACCGGCAAGTCTGCTGATTTCGCAGATGATCTGCCAGTCGGAGCGGGCCAGTCCCGGAGGAGAAACAGCTTTTGCTCCAAGCTGTACCCTTCTTTCCGTGTTGGTGTAGGTGCCGTCTTTTTCGGCAAAGGAAGCCGCCGGCAAAACGACATCGGCTTTGTGCAGCCGTTTCGGAAAGAAAAATATCCTGCACGACCAGAAGATCAAGATTGGAAAGAGCCTGTTCGATGTGCGAGGTATCGGGATCGCTCATCAGCGGATTTTCTCCCATGACATAGAGAGCTTTCAGCTCTCCTTTTTGGGCGGCAGTCATCATATCGGTGATGGTCAGTCCGGGCTTGTCGTCCAGGTCTTCAACTCCCCAGGCGTCTTCAAATTTCTTCTTTACACCCGCGATCAGTAACCGGCTGATAAGCGCTGTAAACATTGGGCAGTCCGCCCATGTCGCAGGCGCCCTGAACATTGTTCTGACCGCGCAGGGGATTGACACCGACGGCGGGCCGACCCAGATGACCGGTCAGCATGGCCAGATTCGCGCAGGTTTTCACATTGTCCACACCGGTCGTATGCTGCGTGATGCCCATGGCGTAGGCGATCATGGCTTTGTCCGCTTTGGCGTACATGCGCGCCGCTTTTTTCAAGATCGTCGGCTGGCGATGCCGGAAATTTTTTCCACAACTTCCGGCGGATATTTGCTGACGACTTCTTTTAATTGATCGAATTCTTCCGTTCTGGTTTCGACAAATTCCTTGTCATAGAGATCTTCTTCAATAATGACGTTCATCATGCCGTTTAATACGGCCACATCCGTGCCGATATTCTGCCGCAGATGTATTACCAGCGTGAAATTGGTACCTGCCGGATAGCCGGTTTCTCCTGAAACATTGAGCAGTGTTGATCCGGTGATATTGAAGTTATCATCTGTTTGAAAATCTTCGATGGGATTAATTCGCGTCGTTGTGTTAATTCTGTGGCGAAGGTATTCTTGATAAATTGACTCTATCGCTTTTGAATTTGCAAGGCTGGCTGATTGAGTTTCGTTTTGTATCTCAATCTTCGGGATATTGAGCGTTACGTCGGCAGTTTTGGTGATTGTTGATTTTGTGTTGTTTTGGTTTTCATACATGATGCACCCAGAAAAAATTAGGGAAAAAACAAGAATGATGATAATTATCGCGCTCTTACTCTGAAATCCTACCACGATAAACTTCAACGATGATAATTAATATAAATATTTTTAAAACGATTTGATTTTTAAATTAATCTGAAATTTTTGAGAAACATGGCGAGCCCCTCTTCACAATCCCGGGCGACGCCCTCTGTCAGATGCAAGGGGGAGGCGGTTTGGATAGAGAATCTTGTGGATATCCGGTACCATAATTCCGGATTTCTCCGTCAGATTCTCTCGCTCGCAAACTCTTTCATCCTGTATCCACAATAAACCGTAGGAGCAAAGAATTACCGGAGAACAATGACGCCATCGATCAAATCCTGGAAACTCTTCATTCTCATCTTCGTCCTGCTGGCAGTCGTGTTCTTTGCGTATGTGGCCTGGCAGTTCGACCAGTCCACCCGCCAGAGCGAGCGCCACACGTATTCCTATACGATCGAACTTTCGTACAATACAACGATCGATAACGTGACGCTGATCCTCCCGGTCCCGGAACGGAACACTACCCCGTTCTTCACCGAATCCCTGCTGAACGGGACGGCCTATGGTGTCCCGCCGGGTTGGGACCTGTCTCTGGTGAACGAAAACGGGTCCCCGATGCTCGCCATCAGGGCCGCCCGGATGGTCCCTGACTACCATGGCTCGCCCATCGCCATCGAGCCGGGAGCGACGAGTCCCCTCCCGACAACGCTCGTTCCCGGTCACGAGTACACCAGTGATACCCCGGTCCTCATGCCCGTGACCATTGCCGTGATGGAGACGGGCACGGCGGTGATCGACACCCATACGCCGGTCGGCCGTGAACCCGTCTTTTTCCCGGGCGGAACGTTTATGCCGGGATCCAGTGTCACCCCGCTGGCTGGCGGGTCCGTGTACAACCACCGGGTCCCGGTGTACATCAACTATACGTCAGAGCACCCGGCCGACTGTATGGATCCGTGTTTCTGTCACGGGGTCCAACGCGATCTGGAAAGGGGGCTGGGAGAGCAACACCTACGCGGACACGGTCTTTGTTGAGAGGAATGACGGCATGAAGGGATGGTTTGACGGGGAGGGGAGACTCGTTACGGCTGAAGGAGTGTATTATTAGGTCCGGTTCCTGCGAGAGGGTATTGCACCTGGTATCAATGCTTGAACGAATCATTGTCCATCAGGAATAACGGAAACAGGAGAACACTCCCATGATCTTCAGCAAAAAACGCGATCCCCGGCTGATCACCATCCGTCGCGGCGGCACCCTGACGGACGCCCATCATCACCTTCTTGCAATCTGGGCGGCAGACTGCGCAGAGCACGTGCTGCCCCTCTTTGAGCAGGCCCGGCCCGGGGACGATCGTCCACGTAAAGCGATCGGACTCGCCCGGGCCTGGGCGCGGGGCGAGGTCAAATGGATGCAGGCCCGCGAGAACGCCTTTGACGCAAATGCTGCTGCGAGGGAGGTGTCAGGAGGTGCAAAGGAAGCGGCCCACGCTGCCGGCCAGGCCGGGGCGGTCGGCCACGTGGCAGCCCACGAGCTGGGCGCCGCTGCTTATGCGATCAGGGCTGCACGTGCGGCGGCTCCCAAAGGTGAGAGCGAAGAAGCCGGCCGGAGGGAATGTACGTGGCAGCGTGCGCAGCTGCCGGACGAGATCCGCGAACTCGTGCTTGACGACCAGAGGCTGCGCAATGACGTGTGCTGGTTTGTATTTGATTGCTGACCGGGATGGTCGGACAGGGAATCAGGATTTGGTGCAACGCTGGAATCAGCCATCATCGTTGATCGAACCGGAATCTGCGAGCCCCTGAGTCACGTTCCGGTTCGCGACCCCCGCATCAGCAAAGGCGAATGCGACCCGGTGATCCCGCATCACAACCGACCATACTCTTCATGTATTGGAATCACCAAATCCTCTAGAAGGAGAACTACCCGATGCCCGGACTCGTCACAGCTGCCCGCCGGAAAAACGCCGCGATGAAGAAACTCGAAGCGGCAGCTCCGGCTATCCGCACGAAGTTCGGTGTGACGCGGATCGGGATCTTCGGATCGTTTGCCCGGGGCGAACAGACCCGCAAGAGTGATGTGGACATTCTCGTCGATTTTGCAGAGGGATACGCGACCCTGAAAAATTTTATCGGGCTCTCTGATTACCTTGAAGATCTGTTCCGGAGGAAAGTTGATCTTCTGACAGAACCGTCGCTCTCCAATCTTATCCGGCCTTATATCGAACAGGATGTGATCTGGGTTGAAGGATGACAGGGTTCTGGTTACCCACATTCTTAATGAAATAAAATTCTTAAGGAAGATTATAGCTGGCCGGAAGTACGAGGATCTTCTTTCTGACGAATATTTCTCGCATGCGGTTATCCGGGCTATTGAGGTGATCGGGGAGGCGTCCAAGAATATTTCGCCTCATCTCAAAGAGGAGCATCCCGGGATTGCATGGCGCGATATCGCCGGCATGCGGGACAAGGTGATTCACCGTTATTTCGAAATTAACTGGCTTATCGTCTGGAATGTCCTTACCGATGATCTTCCTACTCTTGAGCCTGAATTTTCTGCTCTCCTCAAGGAAATAAGCTAAAGGGAAAGGAAGATTTTCCCACCCGAATACGAGCCCATCAGTCACGATCCGGTTGGCGACGCCCCCGCCACAGCGTATGAGCGGACCGGGTGCGGGGCGAGACATTGGTAAAATGTAGCTCAAACAGGCTCACTTTGGAACCAACGTCGACATTCAAGCCGATAGCGAATCGTTGATGTTGGAAATTCTAGAAAAAAGGTTAAGAAACCAGCGCATTCTTCCGCCGTTTCATGATGCTCTGGATAACCTTTTCCGGATCTTTCTCCAGGTATTTCTTCCGGTTCTCGGTCCAGTCGCCGCTTCCGGTCTCGTGAATCTGGAGGAAACGGATCGCATCATCCGGGCCGAGCTTCTCTACCAGTACTTCCAACCCCTCCTGCTGGATCTGGTGTAACGTCTTTATAGTCACGTTGTATTCCCTTTTCTGATAGTTACGAATTCTTATTCGGTCAGAGTACACGATGGAACGGATTCAAAACCCTCAATCCGGGAACATTTGCAAAATCTTTCTCATTTCTCGTGACGAGCACAGCATCCAGAGATACTGCAGAGGCAGCAATCACCGCATCAGGGAGGTTTATGGTTGCCATTGTCCGCAGCTCGATTACCTTTTCCGCGAGCGTCTCGGTGAGCGGAAGGCATCGTGCACAATCAAGAAGTCGGCGAGCCTGGATTATTCCTTCAGGAGTATGGCCTTTCCAGCCAAGAAGTTCGATCCTCGTGATGATCGAGATGTTAAACGATTCCTGCAAAATCGAATCGACCGCAGGTTTTTCTGATTGATTAAAAGCGCCCGCAAGATAATAGATGAGGATATTTGTGTCCACCAGGTATGTCGTCATACCCGGTCCCACTCTTTCCGGAGGGCCTCGGCGACTCCCTTTGGATCTTTGATGAGATCCCGGTATACCCCGTAGTAATCCTGCGGGTTGCAGGGCTCTGACCGGGAGTCCTGGAGCTGAAGCGTCTTCTCCCAAAGTTCGATCGGGACAATGACACTCTTTTTGTTGCCTCCAGCGTCGTACACGTACTGGATCTCATTCATGATGATCTTAAATAGCCTCTGCAAAAGAATATAGTTTTTCTAAAGGGAGAATCGACTGGTCACCCGGTTTTATTCTTTACGGGATTTGTGAAGAGCGATTCAGGCACTCTCTCCCATCCCGGTTCGACGCCTCCCATGTCTGGAGGTAAGCTCCTCCGTCCTAGAACCTCATTCCGGTGCACCCTCCCGGCTCACGCAAGCACCTGAGGAAATTCTGGTACATCGGAGCCCGGAGCGTTGCCGGTTGTCACTTTTTTTCCTCAACCCCTCGGTTTCAGAGGTCATAATTCGCAAAAATGCGGAATCAGGCCCGGAAATGAGAGGCGTCCTCCGACGTGAATATTTGAGGTCATAATTAGCCACATTTGGAGGCAAACTATCAGGAAAGATGGGGTTTCGCCTGTGGGGTCCGACAGGAGGCCGGATTCGGAGATCAGGATAGGGACCCGGCCGGGCAGATTCCTGGTAGGGGATTTTGGAGGGGAGATCAGGAGATATATTCCCGTAATTTTCCGATGAGAACGAGCTGGTTATTGGCTTCTTTCTCTTTCTCGTCCTCGATACATCCCATAATTTTCGTCATAGGCATGGCAAGCTGATAGACTTTCTGCGGACGGCCCTTGTTCTCGGAGGATTTCTCGTGCTCTTTGATCCAGCCATGGTCCGCCAGGTATTTCATCGCAAGACTGACTTCGGGCTGGCGAAGGTCGGTTCCCCGTTCAATCGACCGGGACGTTGCCTCGGGTGTGTTTGCGAGGAACACCAGCAGTTGTGCTACATTCTTCTTTATCCCAATCTCGATCAGCAGATCGACGAATGCTTCTTCTTTTTCCGTAAAAGACTGTACACTCTCCGTTCTCATGGGTTCACCCGATCTCTCCTTACCATTTCAATATCGCACCGGTCATGAGGAAGCCTTCCCGGGCAGCAAGGCGGTTTCTTCACCGCTCCTTCGGCCCAGTCGTGCAAGATATACCCGCGCCCAGGCAAACCCGAGAAACCCTCCGGCAATCTCCCCGGCAACCATTCCCCACCAGACACCCTTTTCCCCCCACCCAAGAAGTATCGCGAATATGAACGCAAAGAGTGCGACAAATACCAGGCTTCTCATGACGGTCAGAAAGAGCGAGGTAGGTCCTTTTCCGAGACCCTGGAATACCGATGACGATATGAAACCCAGTGGCACGAAAGGATAGATCAGGCACATGACGCCCAGGAGCGCGGCGATGTCCGGGAAGAGCTGGGCACTTTCGGTTGAATAGGAAAAGATCGAGGCTATCTGGTACGCAAATACCCACGTTACCAGACTTACGAAAAGTGCAGTGCCGGTTCCAAAAAGGATGCCGAATGTGTGGGATATCCGGATGTTCGCATAGTGCCGGGCCCCGTATGCTGCACCAACAACCGACACGACTGCCGTCCCGATCGCAATAACCGGGCCAATCCCAAACAACATAACCCTGAAACCGACCGAAAAAACCGCCACCGCATCGGTGGTTGCGACGGTAACCAGGATCAGGTTCAGGATAATACTCAAAATTGACATCGCGAGGTAATCGACACTCGCAGGGATCCCGACGTTCAGGATATCCTTTGTTACGGCCCGGGAAGGAGTGAAAACCTTCAAGGACAGGCACACGAACAGATCCTTTTTGACAAAGAACCAGTACATGAGAACGACCGTAACTGCTGCAAGGGAGATGACGGTACCCCACGCGGCTCCTGCAATCCCCATGCCCAGTCCATAAATGAGGATGGGATCAAGGATGATATTCAGGACCGACGCTGCCACCATGGCATACATCGTCCGTTTGGCATCTCCTTCCGCCCGCAGGACGCCGTAGGCAATATTGACAAAAATGATAAAAAAAGATCCGCCAAAAATGATCTGCCCGTACGTTGCTGCAAGACCCGCAGTCGCGCCGGCACCAAACAGGAGAGCGATGGTCCCTGCACTGAGGACAAGCGGAACGGTGATTATTGCAGAGAGAAGTGTGGCGATCACCAGCGCATGAACGGCATTGTTGGATGCGCCCGTGTGATCCCCTGCACCAATTCTTCTCGCGATGGCAGATGTTGCGCCCGCCCCGATCCCCGATCCTATCCCCATAATGACCATATACACGGGACAGATGAACCCGACCGCGGCAAGGGCATCGGAACCAAGGCCGGTAACCCAGATTGCATTTACCACATTGTAACTGGACATCAGGAGCATTGCGACGATCATCGGGCCGGATAGTTTCCAGATTGCCCGTTTCGGATCGCCTTTCAGCAGTTCAACGCCCCGGGTTTCGTCTGCGGGACACGATCCTTTTCCCTCGAAAATGGAATTATGACCTGTCCCCGCCATGGCTATCACTCGTGCCTGAGCGCGTCGATGGGATTCAGGTTTGCCGCGGTCCTCGCAGGGTAGATGCCGCACGCCAGGCAGACAACGATCCCGAAGAGAACCCCCTCCGTCACGGACAGGGCATTTGCCACCGTGAAGAGATACTTCGTCGTGCCGAGCATGAGGGCGCTGACGGCGTATCCCGCAAGGATACTGAGTAAGCCGCCGGCAATGCTGCCAATCACGCCGATTATCGCCGCTTCGTAGATGAACATGCTCATCACCTCTCTCTTCTGGGCGCCGATACTGCGCATGATCCCGATCTCCTTGATCCGCTCGTTGACGGACATCATCATGATGTTGAAGATCGAGACCCCTGCGACAATCATGGAGATCCCCCCGATGGCCGAGACGAATGTCGTCACGGTGCCAAATGTCGCGTAGATGCTGTTCAGGGTTGCCTTGCTGTCCGTCACCGTGACGATCTTGTTATCCTTGCGCTTGTTGAGCTGCTTCTCGATTGCCGTCTTGACGGTCGCCGTGTCACCGCCATCCTTCACTTTCACGACCACCTCATCGTACTCACCGATCCGGTTGTAGGTGTTCTCGAACCAAGCCTGGGTCGCGACAACCGCGTTGTCGGTGCTGATGTCGAAACTCATCCCACGCTCCTCGATGATCCCCGTGACCCTCAGGGTTCCTTTGCTCCCGTCGGTACCGATGGAGATCCTCGACCCGACCTTCAGGTTGTGGTCTTTGGCAAACGTGGATCCGACGAGGCACCCGGAGTTCCCGTTATTGTAATCCCCGTCCTGGAGTTTCATCAGGTCCGGAACGTTTTCCGTCGGGAGGCCGTAGATAGTTGCAACGATATCGTCACTGCCGACCCCGATCTTCATGTGCTCGGAGGTCTGGTACACCGGGATCGCGATATTCGGCGCAGTGACGCGTTTGATCTGCTGGAAGTTCTGGTCGGAGAGCTTCAGGCTTGTCGAGCCACCCGCACCTCCGCCTCCCCCGCCGGGGCCCATACCCCCACCTCCTCCGGAATACGGTGTTACCGTAACGCTGTCCCCCACCGAACTCAGGCTCTCCGAGACCGACGCGACCATGCTGTTCCCGAGGATTCCCATAGAGGCGATCGCGATGACACCAATCACAATGCCGAGCATCGCGAGCGATGACCGGAGCATATGGATCCTGATATTGCGTTTTGCAATTTCCCAGAAGATCATGAGGCTATGCACCCGTCGACAATTCTGATGGTACGGTGGGTGTACACGGCAACGTTCGGGTCGTGTGTTACGACAATGATAGTCGCACCGTTTTTGTTAAGTTCTGTCATCAGTTCCATGATGCTCGCTCCGGTCTTCGAGTCGAGGTTTCCCGTTGGTTCATCGCAGAGAAGGATATCGGGATTGTTGATGAGAGCCCGGGCTACCGCCACCCTCTGCTGCTGCCCTCCGGAGAGTTCGAGCGGAGTATGGCTGAAGAGTTTCTCGTCAAGCTGGACAGCCCGGAGCACTTCCCGTGCCCTGGCGGGATCCACGCCTTTCCCGGACTTGAGCATCTGAGGAAAACTGACATTCTCGATAACGTTCAGGAGCGGGAACAGGTTGAAGTACTGGAAGATGAACCCGATCCGGTCCCGGCGAAACGCAGTCAGTACCTCATCGGCCATGTTCCGGATCGGTGTCCCGCTCATGAAGATGCTTCCCGAAGTGGGAGTATCGAGACATCCCATCAGGGAGAGGAGCGTCGATTTCCCCGACCCGGAAGGCCCCATGATCGAGATGAATTCCCCCCGTTCAACGGCAAATGAGATATGGTTGAGCGCCATCACATCGCCGGACTTGAGCGGGTAGATCTTCACCACGTTCTCGAACTGGATTACCGGTTCCATGGCAGTCTCAGAGGGTTTTTCGTTTTTTCATGTACAGGTAGCCCCCTGCGATGCCGATGAACAGGACGATCCCGATGATGGGAAGCGGGTTCGGGCCGCTGGTCGCGGCAGCGGGGTCGGCAACGTTCAGGGCAACATCCTGCCGGGAGGTGAGGATGTTCCCGTCGGTATCCTTGTACGACATCTGGAGCGGAACGGTGGTACCGGTCGACGCAAACGTCACTTCAAAACTGCCAAAGTCATCCGGCTTGAGCGCCCCGATGACGTATGATTTGTACGGGTCCTGGGGGGTTGCCGGTGACAGCGGTGTGACGGTAACCCCGTTTGCGTTCTCAAGCCCGGCATTGGTGATGTCGCCGGTCACGTGATAAATTCCGTTCACCAGTTTCACCTGGATATTGCTCATCTGCGGGGTCGCCTGTTTCTTGTTCGCAGCAAAGGATACCGGCAGGTCGAGCGAGACCGCGTGATGATTGTCGCCATTGTCATACGTGACCGTCAGGGTCACGGGTAATTCCTGCGCTGGCGTTATGGAGAATGTCCGGTTCGTCTCGGCTCCCGCTGCAAGGGGGCCGATATACACCTTCGACGGGGAGGCAGTCATTCCGCTCCCGCTCACTTCGAGAACGACATTTTTCACGTCATTCTTCCGGGGGTTGGCGATCTGAACGGTGATGGAATCTTTCTTATCCCGGGTAAAGGTGTCAGGTTTGCTCTGGACGGTGAGGAGCAGGGGTGTGTTGTCGACCGTCACCGGCATCCGGTAAAACAGGCTGTCGGCGTCCCGGAAGCTCAGCGAAAATGTCGGGTAATACGTTCCCTGGTCCGCATTCGTCAGGACAGAAAACACAAACGGTCTCGTCTGGAGAGGACCGATGTTTGCGGACGTGTCGTAGTTGCCGCTCGTGAGCGTGATCTCCTTGTCTCCAAAGGTAACGTGGTTGACCACCGTGCTCTGGTTCGCGTTCCCGTTGGTTACCAGGAACGTAACGGTCGCCTTGTCACCAGTGAAGAGTGCGGATGGATCGATCGTAACCTCCGACACGTACACGTTTCCGGCGACCACGATCGAGTCGGGGGTCGTGTACGCGCTGGCCGGGAGGGCCAGTATCCCGAGACCTGCAATCAGCAGCAGGAATATTCCCGCAAGTGAACCCGCAGAGCGTGATTGAGAAATCGTTCTTCCTGTTGGGCCTGATCTGTTTTCTCCAGCAGAATTCAGTTTTGCCGGGTAATCCCGGAATGTTATACTCGGTATCATCGAAGGTACTTCCTCGCAAAATTAAAGTAGTAAATAAATTTACTACTTTCTGGTAAGAAGTAAGAAGAGGTTGGTTAAATAATGTGTGCATCGTGGTAGTTAATTTCTTAACAACCTGGTGATATGTACAATAATGGCGCGGATTCCCGGGGCACTCACAGAAGCGCTCAATGATCTCGGCCTGTCCACCTACGAGGCAGGTGTGTACGCGGCACTCGTCCTGTACGATAACGCAGAAGCAAAGGAGATCATCGATTTCCTCGCAATCTCGAAGCCGAGTGTCTACGAGGCGCTGGACAGTCTTTCCGAGCAGGGGCTTGCAGTAAAGAGAGCCTCGAAGCCGGCCCGGTACAGCCCGATCTCCCCGGAGACCGCGATCGAGATCCTCTTGGACAAGCATCGGAAGGCCGCGGAACGGGCGCTTGCGGAGCTGAAGGTCCTGGAGAAGGAAAAGGTGCGGGGCGGGGACAACGCGCTCTGGACCATCTATGGGGACGCAAACATCGGGTACAAGATCCGGGACATGATGAGCCAGGCAAAAAAACATATCGTGTGTATTATCGGCGAACGGTACCTCCCATTCATCAAGAACCTGAAGCTGCCCGATGTCCGGGTGCAGTTGATCGTGGTTTCAGGATCTCCGGATCTTGAGAAACAATTACGTGAGAAGTTTCCCGGGAGAGGATGTGGAGATCCGCGTTGCCCCGCCCGATTTTTTTAACACCCCGCCGCCCTTTGCCCCACCCGCATTTGATGAGGCAAAGAAATTCATGAACTTCGAAAATGTCCTCGAACTGAATGTCGATGACGAGGAGATGATCATGATCCCCCCGTTCATCGAGGGGACTGGTTCCGTGCTGAACACGCGGAACAAGAGCGCGATCATGCAGTTCAAGATGTTTTCCCAGATGCGGACACAACAGCTTTTCGAGGGGATGACACCGTGTCCACCGCCCGGGAAGTTGCCCGGGTAAAAAACGGAAAGGAACGGGGAAATCCTGATCAGTTGATCCCGACCCGGTCTTTTTTCACGTTGTAAAAACTAACGGGAGGATCTTAAAATCAGCTTCCAACTATCCAATTCCGATAATCTTTTCGCCTGGATTTGGAAATATTGTTATCATCATTCCGATAACCCAATAATTGTGAAGAGACAAAAAAAATTTCTTCAAAAAAATGTTCCAGCGTGAACCCGGATTTGCAAACAATATTCTCGGGCCTGATTATTTGACGCATTTCATTGTGTAAGACCGAAAACGCATCCGCACATATTCATCAAGTGGCATCACAAATTCCGGTACGAAAAATATCCGGGGCGATGCCCCATAACCAGGACCGCTCCCGCGTCGTGACCTTGAAAGACGCGAGTCCCCATGGCACAGGTGCGGGGCTTCGTCCAGTTGGCATGGACCGGACCCGGAACGCATGATCGATTTCAGTGCCTGGAGGTAAACATCTCCGTCGTAGAACCTCATTCCGGTGTACTCATCCGGATCACTGAGGAACCCGAGGAAATTCTGGTACATCGGAGCCCGAAGCGGAGCCGGATGTCCCTCTTTTCCCTCAACCCCACGATTTCAGAGGTCATAATTCGCAAAAACGCGGAATCCGACTCGGAAATGAGAGACATTCTCTGACGGGAATAATTGAGGAATAATTAGCCGCATTTGGAAGGCGAAAAATAAGAAAGATGAGGTTTAGCCTGTGGGAGTCCAATGGAGGCAGGATCCAGAGATCGATCAACAGTAAGCCCACCGATCCGGAATCGAGGCGACGCCACCATGAATCATCCCAAGGCCAGAAATTCAAGAGAGGCGGTTCAGATGAAGGTCAAGAGCATCCAACCCTCCAAAACCTGCCAGTTCCCATTTTTGCGAATTGAGATCTCCAATATTCCTGCCCCGTTCAGCTCTCAATCGCGAGCAAAATCCCCCGTTTTCACATTTTCAAATTTATTCAGAAAAGCGATTAAATACCCGGCACCAATCCAAGTAGGTCAAAGGGCCCTGCGATTAGAGAGACAAACAGAACGGAGGTAACAATCATGAGAAATTCATTCATCAGGAATTCCGGAGCAATACGGTTGATCAACCCGGCTTCCGGCACAGAAATTATCCGGGGGCGACCGTTATGAGTCGCGGACCACGTCCCCACCGGGCGCTCGCCGAAGCGATCCCCATCGCACAACTGCGGGGCATCACCCAGCTCTCGGGTCTCGGGCCGGAACGCGTATACGATATTTCGATCCTCTCGAAGATCCCGATCGCGTTCGCAAAGGTCATGTTCGCCCCGCAGATCATGAAAGAAATCGAGGATCTTGCCGATGATTTCAAGGACGAGATTGCAAAGCTCCGGGTCATCGCCCGGGACGCTGCAATCACGGCCGAACTCTGGTTGCGATCGAAGCACGGAACCTGGCGGTTCTTCAAGGTCACCGCAACCTCGCTCATCGAACTTGACCGCGAAGGAAAGCCGCTCGCGACCGGTATGACGCTCGCATGAAGAGCCGGGAAAAATTTCCCGGATACTTTTTTTTCGCGACAATTACTCTTCTTAAGTCGGGGTGAGGGTCGGAAGACCCCGAACGCCCGACCTCCCTCGCTCCAGTTCACGGGAATTTTCGAAAGATAGTTGCGGCACTCTTGCGTTCGTATCAACGTTCTTGTCGGGCTGACTCACCGGTGATGAGAGGAAGGTTTTCTGTCGTAGACCCTTCCCGCTGGACCCTTCCGGGCACGGAAACACCTTGAGGTAATTCCGGTACATCGGGGCACGGGATGGTGCCGGATGTCTTCCGGGGGGCCGAGGGAAATTCTGGTACATCGGAGCCCGAAGGAGTGCCGGTTGTCCCTCTTTTCCCTCACCCCCAATATTTCAGAGGTCATAATTCGCAAAAACACGGAATTGGACCCGGAAATGATTGGCATTCTCCGACGGGAATAATTGAGGTAATAATTAGCCGCATTTGGAGGGCGAAAAACAAGAAAGGTGAGGGCTAGTCCGGGATGGTTCTTGCGGGCTGGATTTTATAATCGTTAAAGAGCAAGCATACCCTCCCGGAATCCAGGCGACGCCAAACCGGAATCAATAGAGGGCGAAGCGGTCCGGGTGCAGGTTCCCAGGACACGGGGATTTTACTCTCACAAAGAAGTAAAAAAGATAGTGGAATTCACTAAAGCAGGAGCCTTTTTCCTTTGCTCCATGATACTTTTGATAATTTTATCCGGGTCTTTCTCCAGGATTTTTTCCGGTCCTAATGTCCAGTCACCGCTCCCGGCCCCGGAGTTGCATCGCTCCGGGCTCATAGTAACTCCAGGAATTTTTCCACCGTGAGGTCAGCATCCTTGATGATGATTCTTAATGTTCCCCGGGCAATTTCCAGATGGTTGGGAACCGTCAGAGGTCTCCTGACCGGGTGCCGGAGATGGATGTGGCTTCCCTTCTGGTCGTTGATGGTATACCCCGTTTGCCAAGCGCTTTTATGACATCCTTCCCGGAAAGGATGGGTAGTTTATCGGTCATATATTGACGGCTACAAAAATTTCCTTGGTACCGTGACGGTTGTAAAGGGGAATGCCATCGCGGGCGAGGGCAGAAAGATGCAGCTCGATGGCTTCGGCAATATTCTTCTTCGCCTCCTCCTCAGTCTTACCCTGGGAGACACAGCCGGGAAGTGCCGGCACGGTAACGATGTACCAGCCATCCTCGTCCTGTTCAATTACGATCTTGAAGTCCATAGATACTCCCTGATTTGTATAAAGATATTATATTCCGGTATTTAAGAGGGTTTATGGTCATTCTCCCGGTATATTGTATCGTCGGACCCGCGAATCCCTGTCCCTTTGCTTCACTAGATTACCTGCCCGCCACAGTCCCGGTGTCGGATACGATTTCTTCCCACCGGCGTGTAACCGGAATACAGGATAGCTCAAAATGATGAAAAATAAAAAGTATGTCGTTCGCGAATCACGCCAGTGACCATGCTGCCTGGTTCCCCGCGTCGAGCTTGACTACGGCAGCTGCCTTCCTCAGGTCGATGGAGGCCGGGACTTCATAGATGAGGAAACCTTCGGCGGCATTAGCGCTGCCCGGCGCGACAAAACCGATCACGCCGCCATTCTGGGAATCATAATTATACGGGGAGCCAAGACCGTTAGCAAAGGTGAGCCGCGAACCGCTAATGGGATTGTATGCATAGTCCTTCCCATCATAGTTCACGACGAACTGGCCGGTGGACAGGGCACCAAGACTCTGTGTCCCGGTATTGGTGAGCCGGGCGTAGACGAACAGGAATACATTGCCTTCGCGAGGATTCTGGGTGTTGAACCCGTGCTGGGTGCTGTAGAGGGTATCGCCGGCTTTCCTCTGTTCGGCGGCGCTGTTGAACGTGGGATCGGTCCAACTGTAATTCGGCAGGATTCTGGCACCATACACCGTTAAGGTGCCGGTCTGGTCGGCCTTCCCAAATGTTACCGGCTGGTTAAGGGCAAGTGCGCCGGAATAAAGTGTCGCAGTGGGTACTGGCGTCGCGATGGTCGGGGACGGAGTTACTACCGGGGTAGCAGTCACCGATGGTGAAGGCTGCGACGGGCTGGTACACCCGGCGCAGAAGATGAGGACCAAGGCGATACCAAGAATTCCGATAATAGGGACGGGTTTCATAGGCACACGATTATTGTCTGCGGGTAAAATGGTTTGGTTGAATTGCAGGATGCTTCATGGTGATGGATTTTTTAAATTGTGAGCCGGTGCCAATAGATTTTTTAATTTTTTCCGGCTGGCATCCTTTTACCGTAAGAAAAATTTAAAAAAATTTGGATCTATTTTCCTTCGATGCCCGGGATGCGACGGACAAGTTCTTCCCAGTCATTGCCAACAGCCTTTCTGATCAGCACCGTTACATTGGAAAAAACCTGTGCCGGCATAAGCATCTGCCATATACGGGTCATGGTCTCACGATCGTCCATCCCGATCAGGGGGTAGAGCCACATGACAGTTTCCGGGAACCGGGCCTGGGGGATCATACCGGCCATAGTCCCGACGACCTTCCCCTGGTCGGGCAGCGGGATCCGTTCCCGGAATATCCGGTACAGATGCGTATCTTCCTTATTCAGGTGCATATTCATATGAAAGCGGAATGCAGCCGTTGCCCGGGCTGTTTTCAGGGGATCGCGTGCAGAATACGATGTATTCAGTTCTTCAAAGGCCGCGTCAAGGCCATGATGATCCATGAGATACGCTTCGGCAACCAGGGGGGCAACAGATTCGACAGCGGGAAAGACCGCGGCTTCTTCGCCTTTGGCATGCCAGACCAGTATCTCGTTAAAGAACCGGAACCGCTCGATCGTCGCTGCGAGGCCTTCCTTTCCTTTTGCTGCATCGAATGCAGCAGCATCGATTCGTTTCAGGTCAGTCCTGAACGCATTATGAAACACCCGTATTGCATCAACAGGTTCTGTCATATGTTCGGCCATACTATCGCTGGATTATATAATTCTTTTTAGTCTTCAGATTCTGGCAGGATGGTTGGCGGGGGTGCGTGCACTAGTGAGACATTCCCGGGGAATTGCTTTCCGGAAAATCTGAAAAAAAAAGATTATGCCGCTGACGGGTTCCGGCGACTCTCTACAGTAACCGGATTACCTGTCGTCAAGGGTTACCGCCTGCCTTTCGCGGTGACCGTGAAGAGGTTGTTGCCGGTTACGGACTGGCCGTCGGGGTTGGTTACCGTGACGCTCCATGTCCCGGCGGGAGCTGGCCGGAACCGTGGCTGAGATCGATGTGACGGAGGTTACCTTTACGCTCGTAAGCGGCACACTGGCGGACCCGGTCTAGTGAAGGTGACCGTTGCTCCGGCGACAAAGTTCGTGCCGCTGATCGTGACCGCGGTGGCCTTCGTGTTAGCGCTGGTATTTGGCGAGACCCCGGTCACGGTCGGCACCTGGGCCGGGCTGGTTACCGTGAAGAGGCTATTGCCGGTCGCAGACCGTCCGTCAGGGTTCGTGACCTTCACATTCCACGTCCCGGCTGTGATTCCTGCCGGGACGGAAGCAGTGATCGATGCAGCGGTCGGTACTGCTACATTCGTCAGCGCTACATCGGTGTACCCGGACCTCGTGAGGCTGGCCGCTGCACCCGTGACAAAACCTGTGCCGGTGATCGTTACCGCCGTTGTTTTCGTGTTCACGCCATAGTTCGGCTGTATCCCGGTCACGGTTGGCGGTGCGGTGACTGTGAAGAGATTGCTGCCGGTGCCGGACTGCCCGTCATAATTCGTGACCTTCACATTCCACGTCCCGGCAGTGACTCCTGCAGGGATAATAGAGGAAAGCGATGTAGCGGAGGATCCTCCCACATCAGGGAGCGGGACATCGTTAAACCCGGCCCTCGTGAGGCTGATCGTTCCATTCGACTTGAAGTTGGTTCCGGTGATAGTGACCGGCGTGTCCATGGTGTTAATCCCGGTTGCCGGGCTGATTGCGGTCACGGTTGGGACCGGGGCGGTGACCGTAAAGAGGTTACTGCCGATCCCGGACTGCCCGTCAGGATTCGTGACGACAATGTTCCAGGTCCCGACAACGAGTCCGGACGGTACGGTTGCAGAGATCGATGTGCTTGTGGGTACCACCACTATGCTCAGCGGGAAGCTCGAATACCCGGTCCTCGTGAGGCTGGCCGTCGCACCGGTATTGAAGTTCGCGCCGGTGATGGTGACCGGTGTTGTCCCCATGTTGCTTCCGGTCGACGGTGTGACTGAGGTTACAGCTGGACCGGTGCCGGTAAACGTGTAGCGGTCTGAAGGGGTTATCGCGGACGAGACGCTTCCGTTCAAGACCGTGATGTCGACCGTCCCGGTGAGGGAACTGGCTGGTACGACCGCGATGATCTGGGAGTCGGCCGATGCTGCATTGGCAGCCCTGAACGATGTCGCCTGGGTGTCGCCAAACATGACTTTCGTCGCACCGGTGAACCCTATCCCGCTGATGGTAACTGAGTTGCCACCGGCAGCGGGGCCGGATGCCGGGCTGACACTGCCGACAGCCGGACCACGTTGTTACCGGTAAATGCCTGAGTTTACAAACTGGAACGTCTGTTGCTGGTAGGAATTCCCGTTGTACGTGGCATCGTAATTCGTGTCCATCTTTAACCGGTACGTGCCATCCGGCCGGTTGGTGGCGGTGCCCCAGTCTGTTCACCACGATCCAGTACGGAGCGTTTGGGTCCGTGGTGTCGTAGCCGACGATCAGCACCGCGTGCCCGCCATCCTGGATCTGGCCGCTGTAGATCGAGGGATCAAACCGGGCGGTGCTGGCGCCGGAACTCCAGAAGGAGCTGAATGAGTTCCATCCGTCTCTCGGCATGAAGAAGGAATACCAGACTGCCTTCTTGTTGTTGAGGGCGCCTTGTATATTGGCGATTGCCGTGGCATTACCCACGTGATAGGTGTCAATGGTTTGAGCCGACAGGGAATTCATCGTGTACTTCGGGGTGGTTGCGATATTACCGATGAGTATCCCTGGCTGACTGGTGCATATACTATTTCTGTCCGCGTATGCCGCATTCCCGTTGGTCCAGGGGATGGGGGACTTGTCTGTGTTATACCAGTTGACAAAGGTGCTGAGCCACCCGCCGCAGCAGGTTGAACCGTAATTGGTGTAATATTTTGAGTCGAAGTACTGGACCGACAACCGGGCTGCGGTGTTGGTGTTGACCGCATGGTCGACCTCAAGGGCCCCGTTCGACGCCCAGACCCAGCAGTTCCCGCAACCGCCCTGGTTTCTCTCGGACGGGATGTCGGGGAGATACGAAAAGAGGCTTAATGACGCCGGATACGGCCCGGAGGAAACACCTGAAGAATCACCTGAAGGAACACTTTCTGGTGCAAAAGTCTTTTTTCGGTGCATGATATTTTGGCGCTGCATCGACCTGTACCTGCATCAGGTCCAGCTGGTCCTTGGTGAAATGCATGACCGTGTGGGCATGCTCGGCAGCCTGGGAATTTTCCGGTGCATTTCCAGGCGCAGGATCACCGGCAACGGTCTCGCCGGATCCTGCTGATGCTGTCGCACACACCAGGAGGATCGCGAGGAATACGATGGCCAAAGCGGCAGGTGTCCTGAAACGTGAGTGATAAGATCTCATGGTATCTATCCACTCCAGCTGAGGGCTGAAGTACCTCCCTCTTTTTTGTTTAATTCCATATAAAATTATTTATTATTTTTATCCTTCAGATTCATGGGTTTTTTGCGAAAGCCTGCGTTATTCAAAGGTTTTATGGCAAAATACAGCGGCCGGACAATCCCCCGGCCTGTTCCTTTTTCCCGGGGGAATATCGCAGGTTTGGGCAGGTTCGTGATAATAGAGGAACTGCTGGTTAAAATGAACATGCGCGAAAAAATCCACCCTCTTCTTTTTATTCATAGAGTGACAGGAGAAGTGTGATGAGTGAAATGGACACGGAAACAAAAGAGCACTGTGCGAAAAACTGGTGCGGGTGGAAGGGGAATATGGGTCATATGTGCGGCCATGGATCGGGAGGTGCACTGTACGGGCTGGGCTTCCTCGGTGCCCTGGTGTATTATCTTACCACCGCGACAAGCCTGCTCGGCGGAGTCCTGGGAGTTATCAAAGCAATTCTCTGGCCGGCGTTTCTCGTTTACGGGTTGCTGATTTTCATTGGTGCGTGAAACGGCCCAGGCAATTCAAGAGAAAATCAGATCTCCACTATTTTTCCGGTAGTCCCGTTGACAAAACAACGGTACGCGATAGCGTTCATCGTGAGCCGGGAGCGGGACCGGACCGTCCCATCGGTGCTCCACATTGAGATAACCGCAGAGGTTTCCAGGTACCTGCGGTCTTCAGAGTTGCCGGGCAAGGACCGGGCGGTCACTCCCGCTTAAACCGCCATAGTTGTCGATGACGAGGAAATTTTTTGCCGGCGCTCCGGTCCGGGCATCGATGAAATACCCGAGTTTGTCATTGTAGAGATACACGATGCCGCTGTCGATGGTCGCGATGATGGTATCGTCCGCGAAGTTCAGGCGCCGGAGGATACGGTTGTCGCTCCTGTTCACGATAAAGACGGTGCCCGGGTACGGCGGTCGGGTGTAATCGATCATCGCGACGACAGCCGTCTGGTCGTTCCCCGCGATCAACACGCCGGTTCCCGTGCCCGGGAGTTCGTACGCGAGCGATGAAGAAGGAAGAGTAGTGCTGTTGAAGCCATTGCAGGACTCCGGCAACAGCATGCTGGTGCGATCGAAGGTGGGCAGGACGGCGTAAGTAATAAAAAACAATACGAGCGCTGTGCAGAACACAGCTCCACCAGAAATGAGAAATGCCCGGTATTTGTGCTCACGGGACTTTACAGCCCCGGTCGTTCCGGCAATGAGAGGACCGCCCAGGAAAACCAGTGCGGCGAACGGGTAAAACAGGGAGCCCGGTTCATGGAGCGGAAATAGGTATGCCATGCCTGCAATTACACTGAACAGTGTGCCGACACCGACCCCCATCGCGACGGGCGTAATTTTCATTAATTTTATTGTATCCGCCCGGGAGAAAACCTTCGCGATCAGGGAACAGGACGATTTATACATTCCATGAACATATATCAGAAAATATGACCGGGATTTCTGTATTTGTGGATTCGAAAGGTGGGAATACCAGGATGGTGGCAGTTGCGATCGCAGAAGAACTGGGCGTGAAGTTAAATGACGTCGGGATATCGCCACTGGATGATGCAAAAATCCTGTTCCTCGGGAGCGGAACGTACGGCGGCCGACCCGGTGAAGGGATGATAAAATTCATCGAAGCTGGAAATTTTACCGGTCGCAACGTTGCCCTGTTCGGCACATCGATGACTGCCGCGGGAGCGCAGAAAATGATCGCCGGGATGGAAGATACCTTAACGAGGAAGGGCGCAACGGTCCTCGGTAGCTATCAATGCAAGGGCAAATTCCTGTTGGTGAACCGGGGACGGCCCAACACGGAAGACCTGGATAATGCAAAAAAGTTTGCGAGGGAAATGCTCAGGGTAGGCTGAAGGCCGCTCAGCTTTTTTTCCGGTATTACGCTTGCGTAATTGACGGAAAATTTCCATGAATTTTTTTTCCGTAAAATATTTTTCTTATGCAGGTGTGAGGTCGGTGAGACCCCGAACGCCTGACCCTTTCCCGCAAAGGTAAGGCCCACTCCGGGTGACGGCAGGATTCATCGCAACCGGGGCAAAAGAAAAGATGGGAGTACGCCAACAACCGCACATAATTTTATATTGTAAATGTCCATACATTTACTCATGTTCCTGCCCACCAGCGAGAAACAATTCGGGTTCTGGAAGATGCGGCGCAGCGGGATGTCCAATGTCTCGATTGCAAACATGGTCGGGATAACCCGGCAGGGGGTATCCCAGGCACTCCGTGTGATGAACGAGAAGATTGAAGCCTCGCTGCGGGAGATGGCGCAGTCCAACCGGATCCAGGTCGAGAAGATCGATGTGGAACGGGGCGTCCTGTTCGGGCGGTCCATCCCGTTCCAGACCAATGCCTACATCTTTGTTTCGGAGAAGCACGGCATGCAGGTCTGGTACGAGCATGAAGGCGAATGCATTTCCTGCGACGAATTCACAAAATGCATCGAGTTCATCTGGGACCTGGCAGCAGAACTGGGGATAAAACTTGAAAAGACCCAGGACCCGACGAAGATGGCTGAAGAACTGCTGGTAAAGATCCGGGGGAGTATGGCATGAACCGGAATTCTCATGACGCACCCTGGTGGCTCGGCCTGTGCCCGAAAGCACCGGTCTTCCTTGCCTCAGAAGCATGTATTGGCGATCAATGTGAACCGTCCCATGAGAGCCGCCCGGACGGTGAGCCGGCGGACCAGGAACGGTCCGGCTCGGGGTCAATATCGCTACAGCGAGTCTGAAGACGATTGTCACGAACCGGTACCTGCTCATTTTCTCAATCCTTTCCGGGCTCGCGATGTTCTTTTTGATTGTCGCAAAAGTCTGGGATGTACAACAGTTTCACGAAACCCTGCCCCTCCTGATAACGATCCCATTCGGCAAATCGTTCATCGTATTTGATCCGTGGCTCTTCCTGGTCGAGTTGATCTGCCTGTCCTGTTTCGCCATCCTGCTGACAGGAATGGTTCTGCAGCAGAACGAAAACGATGGGAAAAAAATGGTTACGTTCCGCGGGGCATTTACAGGAGCTGGCACTCACATCGGTCCGCTTGCTGTTACGTCTCTTATACTGGCACTCATAGCGACCATTGCGTTCGGGATAATCTCCGGGATAGAGTTTTTCGGTGATATCGTGATGCGCATCCAGATGGCCATCATCGTAATTCCCAATGCCTATATCCCCTATGGGGACGTGATGGCGTTCTTTTACTCGTTCCTCTTTTTGGACATCAACGTGGTACTGTTCTTTTTCGTTCTCTTCCTGGTACCGGTCATCGTGCTGAAAAAGAAGGGGCCGGGTACAACCCGTGCAGGATTGATATCCCACGTCCGGAGGACATGGCGCGAAATGCTGGGCTGTATCCTTGTATATGGGACAATCGTCCTTGGAGTCGTTGCTGCCGCGCTCGTGATCGGCCAGCTGCCCCAGCTGCTCTACCAGGGCTATAGTTACCACGCAACCGTTCTCACGCATCCCCTGATGATGGTTGTCTATTATGGGTTCATCCTTGCCTGCTCGATCATTATGGCTGCGGGTTTTACTGCAGCGGGTGTTGCCATTACGGTTCTTTCCCAGCTTGGAAAGAGAAGAGGGATGTCCGGTATACCGGAAGTGAACCTGAAAAAACCGGAGCCTGCCCTATGACCCGGGTATCCGAACCTTCTGAATACTGGTGGCTCGGCCTGTGCCCGAAAGCACCGGGGTCTGTACCTCGCAGGTAGTGATCGGTGATTCTCCTTCACAGGCTTTTGTGGGAGCCCCGGATGGCGGGGCCGGCGGACCGGGAACGATCCGGCGGGGAGCCGGGGCCGCCTTCACGGGGGTGAAGACCCTTGTCCGTAACCCGCAGCTCCTCTGGTTCTCGCTCCTGGTCGGACTTGTGCTGGTTGGGCACCTTATCGCCCGGTGGATTTTTCAATCCCAGTTCTCAATTATCCAGGTGGAGCTCTTCACCCAGCGCTCCATCACCGGATGGCCGTTCTACGCTGATTCCGTAACTGCTTTTGCACTCACATCGCTCGTCCAGACATTTGTGATCGAGTTCCTGACCGTGTTCAGCCTGGTATTCTTGCTTGCGGGACTTACCTTAAGTCTCTCTTCGAAGAAGAACGGTCCGGTCTCGTTCGTTCAAGGCCTTACGATGGCAAAAAAATACCTGCGACCTCTTGCCCTGTGGTCAGTGGTCGTAGCACTCGCCGGTTCACTCCTCTATATTGCCTACCAGTTTTCTTACCTGCTGGACTCGAGCGTGTTCCAGCCCTACAATTTTGTCTCGACCCTCGCGAGGACATTCCCGGGATTCCTGTACAGCGTGCTCAGCCAGTTCCCCTTCAACTTCGTCCTTGAGCCGTTCCAGTACATTCCGATCCTGCAACCGGGCGGAAGCTGGTGGGATGTCAGCTTTGCGATCGGGGATACCCTGATCCTTTCTGCGATAACCCTGTTCCTGTTCGTCCTTACCCCGTTCGTAGTTCCTCTCCTCATCCTTGAAAAGAAGAGCCTGAAGGATGCAGTTGTGGGATCGTTCAGACTGATGAAAAACATCTGGGGTGAAGCGGCGGTCTGCGTCATTTGCCTCGGGATTGTCGTATTCGCTGCCTCGCTTATGTACCTGCTCTTCCAGGTTTCCGGGGTTGGTTATGAGTGGTGGGACTCCAGCTCGCTGTACACTTCGTTCACGTTCCCGAGTGATGCGTGGATCGCTGCCGCCCTCCTGTACGTTCTTGCGATCTCCGCCATTGCATTCGTTGCAGCAACGGTCGGAGGGATTGCATCGCTGGATCTCTATCGATCAGCAAAGATCCGGGCAGATGCCCGAATCCGATGAGCCGGAACCTCCGGTATAATTTTTTTGGCTCACTGATCCGACTAAACGGATATCGCGGAGAAAAAATGGTCCCCCGGCACAATTCTCCCCCACCATCTCCTCAAGAGGACAAACCTGAACAAACGATAAGATAGACTGGACCGGGATTTCTTTTGGATTCTCGTAGTATCGGTGAGAACGGTACCGGATAAAAATCTGGTGATGGAAAACATTTATATTGTAAATGTCTATACATTTACATATGTCCAGACAAACCAGTAACAATCCGTCAGGGTTCCGGAAGATAATCATGCTGCTTATCATAGTTGGTGCAGCAGCCCTGATGATTTCTCCCGTATTGGCTGAAACGGGGAGCCCGGCAGGAACCGGTCGCGATGGAACGGTAACCATTACTAAACCCGTCGAGGTAAGATATCACATCTGGAATGATACAGTCACGTTTTCCGGTACCAACGCCGGTTCTGAAACAACGTATCTCTTCATCACCGGGCCCAACCTGGAACCGACCGGTGCACAGATCCAGAGCCTCCATCCGGGACAATCCCCGGTTATTGACGGCGATGCATCCACGTTCCTGGCTGCCCGTGCCGGGGCGGATAATTCCTGGTCATACACGTGGGACACGCACAATGTCATGATAGATTCCGGGGTGTTCACGATCTATGCGGCAAGCACGCCACGGGATCTGCCCCATATCAACAGCACGCATTTTGACCGGATATCGTTAATCATGTCACCGCCGAGAGGGTTTGTCCCGTCAGCCGGTACAGGGACATCAAACGAAGGCGGTGCGGCCGCCGGCACGGGTGTTACTATTGCCGCACAGGGAGACCGGTCATATTACGTAGGAGAAAAAGTGGTTTTCAGCGGCCATAATTATGACTCCGATTCCACGTACCTTTTCCTAACCGGACCCGGCGTCTTCATGAACGGGCCCGGCATCCCCATCGACGGGGGAAAACTTACTTCGCCCCTGCAACCTGTAGTCAGCGGAAACCCGGACTCATTTACGGTTGTTACAACAAAACCGGATACAACCTGGGAATATACCTGGTATACGGCTAATCTCCCGTTCAATGCCGGGACATACACGGTGTATGCTGTTGGCCAGCCGGAAGCAATGGACTCGTCAGGAATAGATGCCACAAGTGTCGGGATCATCGTGAAGAAACCCTTCATAACTGCGGAGATCTCTCCCTCTCTGGTTCCGGAAGGACAGCCTTTCACGGTCAAGGGGATTGCGGAAGGACTACCCCCCTTTGCCCGGATATGGATTATTGGCGACAACTACGTGTTTACTACAACAACCCCGGTAAATCCTGGTGACGCAACATTCACGTTTACCGGCGATGCGCAACTCCCCGGGAAACTTCCGGGAGGGCAATTATATCTCATAGCAGAGAACCCGATGGCAGACAACCAGTCTGACTTTGTTATCAGCGGGGATTATGTCCGGGAACTGAAGCTGGATAACGGCACGAATCTCTTCAGGATCACCGGCCCGGGAAGCCTGCAGGGCAAAGATGCAGCAGACGCACTCATCGCCGCAATCAGCGTTCAGGAGGCAAATGATCGCACGTATACCAACGACACGTACACCATAGTCCCGTTCCAGGTCACGAATGCTGGCCCGACCCCCGCAGCAACACCAGCTGCAACCGCTCCAGTCCAGCAGACAACCCAGCCTGCGGTGCTTCCGTTTGCATTGATCGGGGGAATTGTCTTAGTACTGGGAATCGTTGTATGGCGCCGGCATTAGGGATCCCTAATTTTTAATTTCTGCCGGACTTTCCCCGCTTTTTTCTTGTGTCTGGCATCATCTCCCAGTATACAGCAGCCAGAACAGCAGGAGCGGGATGGCAATCGAGACGACGAACCCGACCCGGTTCAGCCGGTCCACATGTTCCTTTATCCCGGTCCGCATCCACTCGACATACCCGATCACCGTCACGATAAGGCCCAGCGCTATGAACGAGATAGTCGCTGCCATGAATATGTGGAAGAGCGTGAGCTGGCTGACCGGCGGGATGTCGCCCTGCTCGGCAAAGATGAAGAGGACCGAAGAGACGAGCATAGACGTCATAATCCCCGTCCGCAGCGTGAATGCCGACCCGTCGTGCATCCGGAAGAGGAAGCAGATGGCGGTCACGAAACAGAAGACGAGCGGTGGGAAGATGGTCTTCATGAACGCACCGAACGGGATCCGGGTCATTACGACCGTCATGTCGACCCGCGGCGAGTCAATCCCGGGCGGGTAATGGCTGATCGAGGAGGTGAGGTTATACTCGGGCCGGCTCCAGCCCACGTTGGTAAACCCGGCATCGATGCCGGTCTCCCGGTCCATCCAGACGAGTGTTGTGTCATAGTTATGGGTCAGCAGCTCGATGGAGACCGGGGTGTGGATCTGATCGAACGGGTAGTTCGTAGGCTCTATAGGCGCGTTGAGATCTGCCCGGTCCGGTACAGCTCCCACTTGACGGTGCCGTTCTTGTCCTGGTCGACAAGGAGCTTGGCGCCGGGATAGGTCGGGTACCCGTTCATCAGGTACCAGTCGGCGGTCTGGATGTTCGGATCGGTCCAGAAGAAGAAGACGTACATGTCGTAGGTCCAGCGCCCGCTCTGGTACTGGAAATTGTACATATCGATGAGGTGAATACCGACATGGACCGTGCGGTTCTCGGTCCCGATATCCGCCGGAACCAGTACTGGTGGAGAGTACAGGGCACTATCCCCGAGGGCCTGCACGCAGGCGGGCAAAAGTGCAAGCAGGATAAAAGATACAACCAGCCAACCGGCAAATGCCCGCCTTTTATGCGCCATTCCCCACCGTTCCTTTGGCGTAGTATAGCAACATCCTCCAGATAATATTTCGCCTTATAGGATACTGCCGACTGAATGGTATGCGTGCATGCCCTAAATTTCAGGAACGAACGTGAAAATTGTGGCTGGCAGGAAATTGCAGTCGTCCGGATTGGGAAAAACTGATGAGTGGTTCACGGATCCCGACAGAGATTTTACTCCGCGGCCGGCTAAAATCCCTCACCGAATCCGAAAAAAAAGACCTCCGGGTTATGCCCTTCCATGCTCCTGGAGCCGGGCGCCGAGCCAGGGAAGGAAATCTTTCTTCCGCGACATCACGCCTTCGAGCCGGAGGGGAAGATCCTGTCCAAAGAGGTTATGGAGCAGACTGGGATCTGCTACCCCGTACAGGTCGCTCGAGTTTTCCATGACGCTCGTGCAGAGGACAAGGACCATATCGGATTTTGATGAGGCCCTGATCCGGGCGAGTTCTTCCTTAATCGCCTTTTCCCGCTCATGGTTCCATGCAAACGAGGGGACCATCACCTGCGAGATCAGCACCTTTTTCCCGGAGAGCTCGAATTCTTTCGTATCACGGGAGAGGATAGTTTCGAGCGTCGCATCCGAGAGGTCCATCCCGCGTTCGAGAAGCGCGATGCCAAGCGCATCGGGATCTTCACCTGCCACGGGTCCGAGGAACTTCACCGCTTTGATATCCCGGTGGGATGTAGTTGACATCCGGAGGGCAAGGGTGTCGGACAGGATACCGCAGAGAAGCGCCCCGGCCGTCGACTTTGAGGGCGTCAGGCCGGATTCCATGTATCTCCATGCAATAAGCGTCGAGGTTGCCCCGACCGGGTCATTGAGGAACCGGATTGGTTTCAGGGTTGTTATCGCCGCGAGCCGGTGGTGGTCGATGATCTCGACAATATCGGCCTCGTCAATCCCGTCGACAGCCTGCGATGCTTCGTTGTGGTCGAGGAGAATAACTGACCGCCGTACCTCGTCAAGAAGGGTCGTCCTCGTCAGGACACCGGCAAGCTTCCCTTCACTATCAACGACACAAGCGGCACGGAATTTGGTCGACGAGACGACCTGCCGGGCGTAGGCAATCGTGTCGCTGAATGTAAGTACCGGGACATTTCTCTCCATCACTTCGTGGGCCGGCAGGGAGAGGCTGATCATCTTCCCGACCCCGAAAGCATCGAGCCCGGTCGACAAGAGCGAGACACCTTTCTGTGCGGCTGCCGCGGCGACACGTTTCCCGACCGGCGCTCCTTCGGCAATGATGAGGCAGGCAATTCCCGCCGAAACAAGTGCGAGCTGGCCGGGTTCGTTGTCACCGACAACGGCAATGTCCCGGACTGTCATCCGGCTGAGGGTGACGTGGAGGGCGTCGATGGCGATGTAGACCCGGCCTTCGAGAACCTTATGGGCGGACACGATAATCTTGGCATTCAGGATCCGTGCGAGGGTTTCGACCGGGATGGGGGTAACGGAGAGCTCGGCAAGGTGGATCTTCTGGAGGTAAGCACCCGCGAGTGCATGTTCACCAACCATCCCGGCTGGTTTACCCGAGCTGTCGGTGATAACGACGTTCCGGATACCTTCGTTAGCCATGAGAGTCGCGACATCGACTGCCGGTACATCCTCAGACAATGCGAATACCGGTTTGTAGCTGATATCGGAGAGCCTTGGTTCGACTGAAGGAACGAAGAGCGGAGCGGTCGATCCCGTACGTTCGAGCATGTACCGCGACTCAGCGTTCCAGCTCCCGCACCGGGCTGGGACGTACCTGCCGGGTTCGGACCGGTTCAGGAACTCGGCGTACCCGATGACACTCGCTATGCTGTCGGTATCGGGGTTGCGGTGGCCGAAAATATAGATCTGATTCATCTGAATGGTTGTCCTCTCGTTTGTATGATCTTTTTATTATTTTGCTGAGGGAGTTCATAAGATATGGCAGCATCGGATCAATTATTTTCCTGTTATCTTCCGAACAGATTTCCTAGTGTAAAATCAAAATTTTGGTAAATATCGATGGGGGCTGATGCCCCCATACCCCCTTTGCGATGAACGCCGCCGCCCCCGAAGGGTCGCCCCCGCGGCGGGTCAATTACTAATAATTCCGGGATACAACGTTGCCCCGCCATGCCTCGGAGAGGCCCTGAGGCGGGGATGCTCATTATTATCGAGAATTGTAGACTACGAATAAATCCGGTCCCCCACACTAAACAAGACTAATACCATTTTCCCGCCAACTAAAAACCGGAGAAACATGCCACCCACCCAGGACTGTTTGCAATGCGGGCGATGCTGCGAGAAGTGGGGATGGGGCCAGAAGGGAGGAGTCGAAGATATCATTCCCTGGATCCGGGCAGGCCGGCTGGACATCCTCCAGCATGTCGGGGTAACCCTCGCGGGCGGGATACGCACCATCGGACGGGACATTTCCGAAAAAGATCTGCTACAGGTTCGCCGCATCGATTTCTGGACCGATCCGGAAGGCAGGGCACTGTCGCACTGCCCGTTTTACGAGCGGAGGGATGATGGGAAGGTTTACTGCGGGATTCATGATACGAAACCCCGGGTCTGCATCGGGTTCAAACCATGGAGCGAGGCCATCCGGGATTATGCCCTGAACTGCCCGGCATGCCGGAATAATTCGGCATGATCAACAGGACTCTCCGACCCTTCGTAATCTATAAACCCTCTTTTCGCTATCCCATAAAGTAGGCAATGCCAGAGTACCACAATCCCGGAATCGAGACAATGGACCGGGGGAGCCTTGACGCACTCATTGACGAACGGGTCCGGTATACGGTGCGCTATGCGAATGAACATTCCCCGTTCTACCGTCAATGGTTCCGCGAAAACGGGATCGTTCCGGACGAGATCCGGTCCATGAAGATCTGCTGGACCTCCCAATCGTATCCGGAAAGACTATCCGGGAGCACCAGCCTCCGACAACCGCGGATTTCCAGTTCCTCTCCACAGGATGGGAAAACGTGTTCACCATCCAGGAGACGAGCGGGACGAGCGGGACCCCGAAGAGTTTCTTCCTGACGTGGGACGACTGGAAGCGGTACGCGGAGAAATATTCCCGTAGTTTCGTCTCGCAGGGATTTGGCAAACAGGACCGGGTCGTTGTCTGCGCATCGTACGGGATGAACGTCGGTGCGAATACCATGACCCTTGCAGCCCAGCGGATTGGGATGACAATTATCCCGTTCGGGAAATGCGATTTTTCATCACGGGTTATCACCGCATACCGTCCCACTGCAATCGTCGGGAGCGTGTTCAAGCTCATCCGGCTCGCCCGGAGGCTCGGGAAAGAAGGGATCGATCCCAAGGAGTCATCGATCAACCGGCTGATTGCCGGCGGCGAGAGCTTCGCCGACGAGTCACGTGCATACGTTGCAGAGATGTGGGACTGCCCGGTATACAACACGTACGGGAGTACGGAAGGGACCATGTGCGGGGAGTGCACTGCCCTCGCAGGACTTCACGTCCCGGAAGATCTCGTCCACCTCGATATCTACGACCCGCAGATGAAGGCATTCGTGTACGACGGGAACAGCGGGAGAGCAGTCCTCACCACGCTCCTTACCGAGGGTTCAAAAGCGGGGACGCTGCTGCTCAACTATGATACTGAAGACGTAACCTCGGTCATTTCCCGGGAGAAATGTGCGTGCGGGAGGACCCATATGCGCATTGTCAACCCCAGCCGGGAAGCCGAGAATGTCGCAATCTTCGGGGGCCAGCTGAACCGCGTCGATGTAGAAGCGGGTGTTTTCCAGCACGGGAACATGCAGTTCCTCAACGGCGAGTACGAGGCATTCCTCTATGACGGCGAATCACCGGGCGAAGTAATCATGAGGGTCGGGGTGGAGTGCACCGATCCGGAACATACCGACCAGAAAGTCATCCGGGATACATTCATCGAACGACTCCTGCAAAAGCGGCGTGAACTCGTGGAACATCTTGAAGATAGCAGCTTCAGAATCCTGTTTAATTTCGTGGGAGCCGGTGAACTGGAACTGCACAAGCTCAAGGGGAGGCCAAAACGCCTTGTCGATCGCCGGGCTGCATAACCGTAAAAACCCCTGCAGTTTTCTCAATAAATATTTTTCAGGATGTCGTTTGCGGCTGAATCTAGGGAAAACGGAGGGGTAATCAGCTGGTCAGCTGGTTTGCGACTGCAACAGCTTCCTCAGCATTTCCGGCAAAGGCATCCGCGCCAACCTGTTTCCAGAGGCCAGGGACAATCGCAAAGGGATAGCCCCCGACAATAATTTTTACCTTTTTTGTTGTGGGATCTGCATGCAGAGACCGTATGAGGTAGTGAACGAGAGGGATATCGGAAACCATTGTCGATGAGAGTGCAAGTACGTCGGCATCGTGGTCGCGGACTGCCTCGAGAATACTATCGGCGGGAGTATTCGCCCCGGTAAAGTACGCATCCCACCCGTCCATCTCGAAAAACGCCGCGACCATCTGTATCCCGACCTCGTGATATTCGCTCTCAACGCAGGCAGCAACAACCCTCTTTCCCTTGGGTTTGAGGCCTGGTGACGTGACGATACGGTCATGCATCCTCGCGAGGACGAGCTTGACCGAGGCGGATACATAGTGCTCTTTTGCAACGCTTATCTTCCCCGCGTGCCAGAGCCTCCCCGTTTCACGCAGGACGGGTTCAAGGACGTTGAGGTAAATTTCCCGCAGCGGGACACCGGACTCTACCGCATCATTGATAATTTTCCGAGCCCCTTCACGGTCCGGAGTGAGCAGGGCTTCGAGGTAGGAACGGGCGATGGCTGAACGGGGATTCCCGGGCAGGAAGAATGACTGGATTTCCGGGGGGCACGCGTCCAGCTTCCGTATGCTCTGCCGGATAAATGTATCAGATTCCGTTGTGTAATCGGGCGGAAGTTCCTGGGTGAGGATTTCGTTCAAAACGGAGAGACTGGTGGCGAGATAGTCTGCCGGCAGGTGCTGGTGGGAATAGAACGATTTTGCCCAGCAGGCGTAATCGTAAAAAATTGCCCAGCTCCGGGTCGCGAGGGATTCCTGGAGATAGACTGATATGGGTCCTGAAGTCTTCCAGAACCTGCATCTTCCGGGAGGCGCTGAGGACTGCAAATGTTTTCTTATGTTTCTCGCGATAGAGATCGAACGCTTTTGCTGCAAGCCGATCCACATCAAGGTTAACCGGACGATATGCCGGCGTTTCTTCCTGTGCCATTCTCATTCCCCTACAGGGTATTTGAGTCCCGTTAACCGTTATTATGGTTCGCATCGGTTCTGCATTTCGTGGAGGTTGTCGTCCGGACCTGCAGAGCTGACCAGAAACAGGAGAATCATCCCTGCTCCTCATTGCACCTCACAACCGCATAAACTGTCGCGAACACGGGAATGATTGGATGAAATTGCGATTAAAAAAATGCTCCATTCCCGGGAAAAGAAACCAGGATCATGTCACCAAAAAAAGATTAATTTCTCCTGATCACGAGCGCCACGATAGCGGCTGCACCGATCGCACAGAGGATTGTTACCATACTTAACGGGGCTTTCGTCGTCGTTGCTGATGTTGGATTCACGGGACATGTACTGCCGGCGCAGGATGAGGTTGCGACAACCAGGTTCGGCTCTTTGAAGGTAAGGTTCATCAGGGAAGTCACTTCCTGTTCTTTCCCATCCGGAAGCACGCAGAGGGCGCAGCTGGCTGAGGAGATGCCGGCACAGAGGTTTGCATCCGTAACCGTTTGGACACTGTAATTGTTCAGGGAACAATAGTTGTACTTCTGGGCAACCCTTCCTTCGAGAAACTGCCAGGCGTCAACAGATTGTTTGTCGGAGAGGATACAGGTACCAGCCTGCCCCCCGTCAGGTCCTGTTGTGATTGTGTACGTATTATTGAGGTTGGTGCAGTAGATGGCAGCGGGATTCAGGAGTGCAGTAACTGACGGACAGAGGATCAATGCACCGGCAAGGAGAGTGATGACGATAACCCGCAGGGATGTCATGATGCCACTCCTACTCCTTTAACTGCATAGGCATCGGACAGGAAGTCCTGCCCGATTTTACTGGAATAGGCAATGGGTTCGTACCCGCCATTGGCGTGCCCTTCTCCCCAGCTGTTCTTGACGATCCAGGCACTCTGCTGATCGTCCCATCCGGCCAGTACCACGCAGTGCCACCATTCGCCGGAACAGACAACGAGAGGTCCCCTGCACAACAGGTTCTGTTTCATCTGGTCCGCTGTCCCGGTCACTTTCTCATACGAGTTAATTTTCCAGATCACCGGGTTCTGGCAATGGCTGCAGTCCTGGGGCTGGGAGCAGTGCCCGTCAAAGTTGCACGCCGGGTATTTTGAACCCTGTACGCTATGGACGCAGTTTGAGGATGTATACGGGAAACACGTCTCCTCCACGACTCCGTCATTTTTCAGGTGCGTGAGAACAGACCCTGCATTTCCCCCAAGGCACGACCCGACATCGGTAAAGCAGGGTGATACGAAATACTCCTCGGCAAGGTTGATGTTCTTGAGACTGTTTTGTTCGATATTATACATCGCTTCGGTCGTGCCGATAGTTGCCTGGGCATAGCATGAACCGCAGGCTCCCTGATCTTTTACGGGCGATAGCCAGTTCTTGCCCTGCCAGTACTGGTAACTGAACTTTGACGGGAGTGTCGTGGCGGCACAGATATTGTTGCAGGGCAGGGTGCAGGGTCCTCCGCAATCTACCCCCGCTTCACCCGGATCCTGGATGCCATTGTAACACTGGCAGGCATCCCCGATCTTGTCCCCGTTGGTATCCTTCTGGTCGGTGTTGAAGATACTGGGACAGTTGTCGCAGACATCCCCTATCTTATCCCCGTCACTATCCTTCTGGTCCGTATTGGCCACGGACGGGCAGTTGTCACAGGCATCGCCGGTCCCGTCATGATCGTGATCCTGGTTTACCGGCGCTTCGGCATCTTCCAGCTGGCAGGTGCCGGCAATGTCGCAGTTCTGGAACGGGCAGACGTCACACACGTCAGGAATCTTGTCCTTATCACTGTCCCCGTTTGATGCGCCGGGTGTATGGGGGCACGCGTCACACTCATCGCCGAGACCATCGCCGTCCATATCCAGTTGTTCCGGATTGTTGATACCCGGGCAGGTATCACACCCATACCCGAAACCGTCTTTGTCATCGTCTGACCAGTCGGCAAATTCCCCCAGTGAATAGTCTTCACAGAAGTCGATTGAGATATTATTTTTCCCGCAGAGATCATCGGGTCTTGAACGGCAGAGATCGCAGGCGTCCCCGATGGTATCCTTGTCGGCATCTTTCTGATCGGTATTTTTGGTTTTCGGGCAGTTATCGCACCGGTCGCCGATGAAGTCGCCATCGGCATCCTGGTACCCTGGCGCATCCATGTCATCGGTGTTCCCGTTGACTGCCGGATCGGGGCTCTGCGGGCAGAGGTCGCAGGCATCCCCAATCTTGTCACCGTCGGATTCTTTCTGGTCGGGGTTTGCAGCCATCTCGCAGTTATCACAATAGTCCCCAATACCGTCACCGTCGTGATCGTACTGGTCAGGATTGGAAATGTAGGGGCAGTTGTCTTTTGCAAATGGGATGCCGTCGCCGTCATCGGGCAACTGTACCTGGGCTGCAGGGATTATTCTTGAGACGCACTGCCCGTTTGAGCATGCCTTGTCCGCAGGTACAGGCCGTTCCGCATGAACCACAGTTGTTGTTATCAGCGTTGGTGTTTGCACAGTAGCTGTTCTGGCATGCGGTCTGGCCTGAAGGACAATTGAGAACTGCCGAATAGGTGCCGGAACCCGGCCGGAAGCAGTATCTCGTCGTGTCTGCGGTCAGGTCGCTGACGATATAACCGCAGGGCGAACTCAGGCACTGAGTGAAACGCTGAGCCCCATTTTGTGGTAGCCTGGGATCGGGAGAGGCATTCGCAGGGTGCAGTACACGTTACCGTGGGGACGGGCGTCGGTGCCACTGTTGTCCTTGCGACAATAAGGGTCGGTCTTGCAGTCAGGCCGGGGCCGGAGACGGCAGCTGCGGATACCAGGCCAGTGCTCAGCACCAGGAATACAAGGAGTGTGCACATCATCAGAATACGGGTTTGTGAAAGAACAGGACGCGGCTTTGGAATCATGGAATCACGTTAATTTCTCTGGTGAGAGAAGAGTTGATAAGAATTGTGAAATATTTCCGGGGATTTTTTAAATTAAAATTTCACGGTGTGACCAACGTCAGAATCAACTGCCTATGACCGGCATCCGGACATTTTTATGGGTAATCTAGCGGGCAGTCGATTTGCTATGAGGATTTCCCAAGTAAATCAACCATTTCCATCATTATGATGGGAGTTCTGGACCCCCATCCCCCCAAAATGCGATGAACGCCGCTGCACCCTAAGGGTGCCCCCGCAGCGGTTCAATGACCGTTTATAAAAATATGGGGAATACAACGTTGCCCCGCCGTGCCTCGTAGAGGCCCTGAGGCGGGTTACTTCGCAATCTCCCCCTCCATTTTACAAAATTTTCATGCGGTTTTAGTGTAAACACTTTGTTCGTGAAGTCTCAACGGGGCAAAAAATATTTTAAAAAAAAAAGTTGATTACCGGTTAATATGAACAACTTTTGCCGGCGGAAAACCGTTGAAGTATGTGGATGAGGCGTGGGAATATGCCCCGATATTTTCTGAGTAAACCAGATCGCCGATCTCAAGTTCAGGCAGTTCAGCGCTGAGGGTGATGGTATCGAACGCATCGCATGTCGGGCCGAAAACCGCAGAGATCTCCTTCTCGCCCTCTTTGAACGCGAGCACCGGGTAGGTCGTATGGTCGAAGACCTGGCCGGAATACGTGTGGTAAACCCCGTCATTGATATAATACGAGGGCTTTCCGTCGCGGAACGCTTTGCCCACGACTTTTGCGACGACCGAACAGGCATTCGCGACGAGGAATCTCCCGGGCTCCGCGAGGATCTCCATATCCTCGGGGAACAGCCGCTTGATCTCGGACTTCAGTTTCTTTGCAAGGGTCTCGAATGACTTGACGTCGGGATGGTATTTCACCGGGAAGCCGCCGCCAATATCGAGTATCCTGATGCACTTACCGGTCCGGCTCTCGGTCTCCTTGATGATATGCGATGAGATCTCGAGTGCCTCGACATAGTTCTCGAAGTTGGTGCACTGGCTGCCAACGTGGAAACTCAGGCCTTCGACAACAAGTCCCATGGAAAATGCGTATTCGATGAGGTCGACTGCTTCACCCGGGTCTGCGCCGAATTTGGAGGAGAGTTCCACGACTGAACCGGTGTTCGGGACTCTCAGGCGGAGAACGAGCCCGGCATGGGGTGCATGCTGACGGATTTTCTTGAGCTCCTCGCGGTTATCGAACGTGACTAGGGGTTTGTAATGGTCGAGCGCTTCGAGGGTCTCTATCGGCTTGATGGTATTGGCATAGATGATCTTGTCCCATATCCAGTCCTGCCGTTCCTTGTCCGGCATGCACTTGATATTCTCGTAGACGATCATAAACTCCGGCATGGACGCTACGTCGAAACTGCTCCCCATGTCAAAGAGCGTCTTCACGATCTCCGGGTTGGAATTTGCCTTGACCGCGAAGTACACCTGGATCTTGGGCAGGTGCTGCCTGAATTCCCGGTAGTTCTCGCGGATCTGCTCGTGGTCGATCACGAAGATGGGAGTTCCCTCCACCGAGGCCAGTTCCTGCAGGAGTTCTTTTCCCGCCTTTCCCAGGTGATGGACTCCACTGTCGTGATCGTCCCACAGTCTACTCTTCTTCCCTTCCGTCACGTTTGCCATTAACAGATTCACTCACTGCACGAATAAGAAGTTTTTGAATTGCCAGATATCGTCGCGGTCAACCATATTCGCAGGATTTTCCTTGAAATAGACGGTACGGTTTTTCAGAGGAGTCCAGTCAGAGGGGCCGGAGACAAAGGAACCAAGGTAGGGTGTCGCGATGCCCAGCACAAATTCATGGGGAAGATCATCGGGGAGGCAGAACCCGTTTTTCGGATTCTCGATCATCCACATGACTGCCGTAACGACGCCAAGAGCGACCTGGACGGTCGTTGCGTTCTGCCCGGGGGCGAGGGTCTTTGCTTCCTCGATTGAGAGGATGCTCCCCGTCCACCACGAATTATACGGGTGACCCATCAGGAGAGCCCCGAGCGTATCGGACCCGGATATGATCTCCCGGTCGTTCAGGATCCTGAGTTTGGGTTGCAGCTCGTAGTTCCTTCCCCGCAGTTCGTGGAGCGAGGCGACGGTGGCATCGCAGGGCAGGTAGGCGTAATGGACCGTTGGCCGGTAGATCGCTTCCCCGTCTTTCCATACCGTCCACCGGTCGGATATACCGAAGGCCTCGCCGTGCCGGATGACCATTCCCACGATCTCGTGGTTGGGAAGCCATGACCGGACCCAGGTGTTGATCCCCATGCGGGCGAGGAGGATCTCGTTCTGCGGCCCGACAGGAGGAACGTATGCATTGTCGGGGAGCTGTTTTTCATGGGGTACCCCATCCGATCTCGGCAGGGGCAGTCCCCTCTTCCCGGAGACCTTCGATGCACCAGGTCCCCACGAACTCATCGACTTGTTTTGGTGACCGCGAGATCTGGGTATCCCGCTCCGAGCAGTGAATGACCTTGATGCCGGTCTCCATCGCGAGCTCGCCGTAGTTCTGGTTCCGGATCAGGGTTTGCATCTTTTTTGGGTCAGGCGCAATCCCGTCGACGATCATCCGGCGGGCTATGTCGAAAAGACCCTGCCGGGCGAAGTGCGAGATGAGGCCCGGGTTTGCCCCGTGGTCGACGACGCACGTGGGACCATTTGTCCAGTCCTTGGTGAGCTCGTAGAGCTTCATCTGGCGGTAGTACAGGGTCTTCTCGTACGGGCTTGCGGTGAACTTCTCTGCATCCGGGTCCCACGCCTCGACGGAAGTATTGACGTACAGGACGTCGTGGTTGTGGCACCACTGGACTATTTCGGAGCAGTCGATGTTCCAGGCGAGATCGATTAAGAGTCCCCCGGCGCGAGATACGCGGAGAGGATCCTGTCGAGATCGTCGTGGGTGACTTTCTGTTTGAAAAAACGAAGGCCCCGGGTTGTCCACGCCTTGAGGTCCGGGGATTTGTCCTTAAAATCGATGATCGTTATATCTTCGAGGGGTATCGTGACGTGCCGGAGCAGGATCGGGAGCGTGCACTTGGCAACAGCGCCGTACCCGATAATTAAAACTTTATTTTTGAATTCCAATTAGGTCCACCAATATGCTGTTGTTGTAACGGTCGTTATGCAGTATAATTTTGTTGGTGTTCGCATAATAAATTAAGGAGAGAGATCAGAAGAGCGGGAAAAGATCCCGCCGGATAGTCTTTCAATTGTGCGACCCGGTTCGATAAATTCCAGGATTCCCCTGAGTTACGCGGATCCCGGTTTTCCCCGATCGCCAAAATGCGCACTCCGGAATTTTATGAGTTCGTCACAGAACTCACCGAGGTATTCATCCATCGAGAGGCTTCCCTCCTGGAACGTGCACTCCTCTTCTTCGATGATCTTGTTGATCCGGTCGCGGGTCGGGAGGAGCAGGTCGATAGGCACGCCGGATTCAACAGATCCCCGGATCAGGGATTCGCGGAAAAGGCCGAGACAGTACGCGATGCGGTACCGGTAAATGTTCCGCGTTTTGTCAAGATACCCGGCAACCCGTTCTGTTTCGATCCGGAGAAAATCCTCCCTGACCTTTTCGTCGTTGCACTTTCCGAGCATGTACTTGTAATGAGCGTAGGGATACATCTCTTCGAGCTCATCGGGGACGATGCCACAGGTTCCGAATACGACGATGTGGTAGAGCGAGGGGTCGAAGACCTGGGAGATGATCATCCGGATGGACTGGTGGCTGGGACTCGCAGAATACGGTTTCCGCATGGCGCACGGGAGAAAGATTGCGATCTCTTTTGGCGTTACTTCATATTCGTCGATAATGTAGCGGTAGGATTTCTCAAACTCGGGAAGGTAAAACGGCGGGTCGGTCAGGAGGGAGGTTTTGCCATTTTCCGGGCTGCCGGAGATCTTCTCTTCCATATCTACTCTTATTTTGACGCCACGGGCAATAAATAGAATCAACCAGGCCGCTGCGAAATCTCGTCCCCCGGAAAACATCCCGCTTCACGACCTCATCCGGGTATGCCAGCCGGGACGTTATCGAAAAGGCGGAATCTTAATTCGTCCCGGTTAAACATTGTATGGTGATTTTGGTGTCGAAACGGGCTGTTGATATGGCATTCCAGGCTCTCTATACGCTTACGGATATCAGGGTGCTCCTCCGGGAAACAGCCCCTTCCCATGAACTCGATCCCGCCCAGAGGACGCAAGCCGAACGACTCTGTGAAAATCTTCGAGCGGCAGGTTGCTTCACTGAAGCAGGAGGTGCTGAAATGAGATGTGCGATGGGAATCGAAGCCCGGCAGGTTGACGAACTCGCCATCAATATCGACCCCATACAGGCAGGAGGCCGGCTTACGGCCGACGCAATGAAGGCGACGATCGCATACGGCGACGGGTACTCGGTCTGCGACAACTGCCGGAAACCCAACCGGCTCGATTATATCAGCAAGCCTCCCATCGCCGATTTTCACAAGGATGTTGCAACGTGGCTTGGCATGGACGAGATGCGGACGGTTCCCGGTGCCCGCCGGGGATTCCAGGCGGTTGCCCAGACCTACGTGAACAAGGGTGACCCGGTCCTCGTAACCTCGCTCTCCCATTACACGGAATTTCTCGCGATCGAGGAAGCCGGGGGTATCGCCCGCGAGATACCGGTCGGCGATAACAAGATGGTCACCGCCGACGCTGCCGCTGAGAAAATTGAAGAAGTCAAAAAAGAATTCGGCAAGCCGCCGGTCCTCGCGTTCATCGATCACGTAGACTACCAGTACGGGAATATGCACGACGTTAAGGCGATCGCGAAGGTCGCCCACCAGTACGATGTCCCGATACTCTACAACGGTGCATACACCGTGGGGATCCTCCCCGTGAATGGCAAGGATCTGGGCGTTGATTTCATCGTCGGTTCCGGGCATAAGAGCATGGCGGCACCAGCTCCCTCCGGCGTGCTCGCGGTAACGGCTGAACGGGCAGCACAGGTCTTCCGCACGACGTCGATCGTTGGCGATGTTACGAAGAGGAAATTCGGGATCAAGGAACCCGAGATGATGGGCTGCACCCTCATGGGTGTCACGCTTGTCGGGATGATGGCATCGTTCCCCCATGTGAAGGAACGCGTGAAGCACTTCGACCGCGAACTCGAAAACCACAAGATCGTCACTGATGCCCTCCTGTCAGTTGATGGGACGAAGATCCTTTCAGAATATCCCCGGAAGCACACAATGACCAGGATCAACACAATCGAATCTTTCGACAAAGTCGCTGAAACGCACAAGAAACGGGGTTTCTATTTCTCCAGTGCTCTTGAGGAAAAAGGCGTTACGGGTATCATCCCCGGTGCGACGAAGGTCTGGAAGTTCAATACCTACGGGATGACAAAGAAGCAGGCACAGCATCTCGGGGGGGCATTTGTTGAGATTGCACGGGAGAACGGGTTGAAGGTTAACGAATAACTACTCCGTTTTCTTTTAATCACCGTCAGTGAAAAATATTTTTTTTTGGCGGGGGCATTTTTTTTGTGGGAAAATTTTCCAAACTTCTGAAATATTTGCGATGGAGCCCACCCTGATGGGTCGCTCGGGGGTCTCGTCGACCCCTCGCTGGGCAGGTTCTGGTTTGGCTGATTTTTGACTGAACCTTTCTTACGTAGAATAAGGTCAGAAAGAAAAAGGCCCCAAGTCGGGGTGAGGGTCGACAGACCCCGAACGCCCGACCAACTCTCGTTACACTTCGATAAAAGACAAATAAACGGCAGCGTTCAAAAGTCCCAAAAGATCTAAGAAAATTTTTGTTCCAGATATCTGAAAGAAAATTAAAATTGGGTTCACTTAGGTTGCTTCGGCTGCAACAGCTGGATCTCCCGGATAATCTCCCGGTGAAACACGAGGAGCATATCGCTGATCATTCCGAACATGAAGATTTCGATACCGACGACGATGAGGAGCACGGTCAGGATAGTGAGCGGGATATGGTCGATATGCTGGAACCATTCGAGGAGGACGTAGATGCCGATGAGAATCCCGAGAAGGCTTGTCAGCAACCCCATCATCCCGAAGTAGAACATCGGGTTATTTACACGCGCCAGCCGGTAGATGGTGCTCATGATCTTGATCCCGTCGTGGAATGGCGAGAGTTTTGTTGCTCCACCGGGACGGTGTGAATACCGGATCGGGACGACCATGATCCGCTGGCCGTTCCGGACAGCCTCGACCGAGATCTCGGTTTCGATCTCAAATCCCTTCTCTTTTAAGTGCATCTGGTGAATGGCCAGCTTGGTAAAGGCACGATATCCCGAGAGGATGTCGTGGAGATCCCTGCTGTGGGCAACCTTGAAGAGAAGGTTCAGCATGTTGTTTCCAAAGAGGTTGAGACGGGAAAAGGATCCTTCCTCTGCATTGATAAGGCGATCGCCGATGACCTGGTCGAACCCGAGGAACAGGGGGGTCAGCATCTTCTCGGCGTCTTTTGCCGAATAGGTGCCGTCCCCGTCGAGCATGAGGATGTAGGGCTCTTCGATTATTTCAAAAGCCTCGATGATGGCGTTCCCTTTTCCTTTGCCGGACTGGGTCCTGACAATGGCTCCGGCATCGCGGGCGGCTTTGACAGTATTATCGGTGCTCTTGCCATCGATGACAAGGATGCGGTTGTATCCAAGCCCTTTGAATTCCCTGATAACGTCCCCGATCGTCGGCCCTTCGTTCAGGGTGGGAATTAAGATGCAGACCTCATCTTTGTTGAATTTCATTGGTATAGTATTTTTAACTCCTTGTCATAAGTGCTTCTATGCACCTGCCGAAAAAAGGGCTCCGGGTTTTTGGGGTTGCCGAGAGTTATACCGGCCGCGTGCGATCGACCCTTGCCGGCGTTGTCATGAGAAAAGACCTCCGGATCGACGGGTTTTCTTTTGGATCGGTGACCGTCGGGGGGATGGATGCAACGGATGAGATTATCCGGATGATCGGGATCCTCGAACGAAGTGATATCAACGCGGTGATGCTCTCCGGCTGCGTTATCTCCTGGTTCAATGTTATCGACCCGGAAAAAATTGCCATGGTCACGCACCTGCCTGTCGTGTGCGTCACCTACGAAGAATCCGAAGGTCTCCTCTCGGATATCAGGTACCATTTCCCGGAAGATTTCCGGCGGATCGCAGCATACGAAAAACTGGGTGACCGGATAGGTGTCGACCTTGGCACAGGACAGAGGGCATTCATCAGGAGTTGGGGGATTTCTTACGAGGATGCCGCACAGTTGTGCCGTGACTTTACCCTCGATGGCAAGATCCCGGAACCTCTCCGTGTCGCCCGGCTGTGCGCCCGGCGCTTGTCGCAGTCCGCCTGACTGACTGCGAATCGGGTTTGTGAACCCGGTTGCCCGAAAAGAAGGCTATATATAAATCCGGGAAAAATTGTGAGTACTACTATTATCCTCGTTAAGAATGGAGTTTTTTAAAAATGGCGGTTTCTGCAAAAATGTGTAAATGGGTCTGTCTTGAATGCCACTATGTCTATGATCCCGTGAAGGGCGATCCCAAAAACGGAATCCCACCGGGAACTCCCTGGGAAGCAGTCCCTGACAGCTGGCGCTGCCCGGAGTGCAAGATCCTCAAGGCAAAAAAAGGCGTCTTCAAGGCGCTTGACGACGAGTAAATACCGACACCCACCAGCTGACCGTTGTCCGGGGGTCAGGATGGGGCCAGGTATCCCGTGAAATTATTGTTCTTGTGGTCTTGTCATAAACTTCAATCATGACTACATCTTCCGGGTGGAAAGTACCTCGGCTGAATTCGATTGCAAGCAAAGCCCCCGGATTCCATTTTCCATCATGATCCCTGCGTGATCCGGATACTCCCGACCCCCATAAACTTTGGACACCATGGTGGTTGTGATCATTAATCTGTTCATCTGCATTTAAAGTTGGGATTTCAGCGGGGAGTTGCACACCGTCACGGTAAGCAATGGCATACAAATTCCAGTTATCGTAACTTCTGGTTCCTGAATTTACCATAACGACATAACTTTCGAATGTTAACCTGCCGTAATCATCAGTATGTCTGATTTTGGTTATTTTAAAAATCGCAGGGACTGTATTGTCGTTCCATCGAGGCAGAATGATTATTTGCGAAAGAATCAGCGCAGCTATAATGATGGCGATCGCAACCATCAGAACAATGGAAAGAATTTCCGAATTTGCATTTTTATCGAGCCCGGAACGATTCAAGAATTCATTTTCTCTTTTATCCGTTTAAATATATATGGAAATAAACTTTGAATATAACATCACCGGGAATATCAAAAGGATTCCTGTCAGAAATACACTGACATTACGGTAGTTGTCATTTTTATTTTTAGTGCGTTATGATTTCGATTCAAGATATGGATCCCGGTAGATATTATCCTACAGATTCAGGCGACAGGATAACGAATTATTTTTTGTAAATCTGCTGCCTTTTCACTCATGAACTGCCTTTTCCCCGGGCATCCATGATCTCTATCCCAAAACAGATATCCTCGACCAGTTGTTCCAGCAGGTGGATCTCTTTTTCGTTAAAAAAGTTGATTTCCGACGAATAAAACCGCATGGCGCCGATTATGGTGTCCCCGCACCGCAGGGGAATTCCTACGGAGGACCGGTAGCCGCGTTTTGTCGCTTCATCACGATAATGTTCCATCCGGGGATCGATGGCGATATTGTTGCTGATCGTCGGATGGCCTTCACGTATCGCTGTCCCGGTCAGGCCCATTCCCTGGGGAATGTTATCGATGGATACCGAGAGATTGCTCAGGTATCCATCCTCGTACCCGCATGCGGCAACCGGGTGAACTGTGCGTTTCAGGGGATCGACTATCCCTATCCAGGCCATGAGGAATTTTCCTTCCTCAACGGCGATACGGCACGCCTCTGTCAGCAGTTCGTGCCGGTCGTGGATATGGATGACGGCCCGGTTGGTACTGGAAAGGGCCGAGCAGAGCCGGTTCAGGTGGATGATCGTCTCATTGGCCCGTCTCCGTTCGACCGAGCGTTTCACGTTATGCCGGAGTTCAGCGAACTGTGCCTTGGGATCCCCGCCTTTCTGGAGATAATGATCGACCCCGCAGTTCAGCGCTTCGATGATGACGTCTTCCCTGCCTTTACCGGTAAAGATAATGAACGGGAGCGCGGGATGTTCATGGCGGAGCGCTTTTAAAAAGGCAATGCCGTCCATGCCGGGCATCTGGTAATCAGAGATGATCGCGTCATACTGAGTGATCCGGAGTCTGATAAGCGCTTCACGGGCTGACGTCAACGTGTCGACATGGATGTCTTCCGATTGTTCAAGAAACAGTTTCCCGATTTCGAGGAGTGCGGGTTCATCGTCAACGTACAGAACCGAGATCATAGGACATCAGAATGGGGGGAAGAAGTGTTCCTGTTATTATATATCTTTCTGTGACTTAAATACCCTTTCAGGAGACGAATTACTAAGGGGTCTTATGTACAACATCGTTCTTGCGTGAACCCGTATTTCGCGGAAACCGGTCGGGGGTCGTGCGGGGTTTCACCGGACTAAAAAAGTTCACGACTGCGATACCGGAGATTTACCGGTCATCGGATCGATGAAGAAATGGATCGTTCCCATGGGCGAACGCACGGAACTATTGAAAACCTTCGTGCCATTGTTGAATACCTCAACGGTCAGAGTGTCTCCTGAATAATCCTGTTTCTGGATGTCAGCCTGCAGGAGGTTGCCACTGTTCCGGATAAAATAGAACTTGTCACCGGTCCCCCCGATCTCGGATAATTCGGCAGGATTGCCCATTTTCCCGTAAAAATTCCCGGGATAGATTACATGGATCCAGACGCCGACATTGGGGATGGTAACCGGGTTTACGGCTGGCGTTTCATGTATCGTAACATTAGGTGTGACGAGGGGAACCTGGGTATTCGCAGTGTCGTGCGGATTCTGGAGGGAGATGAATCCCAAAGCAACAATTACGAGAATAATACAAAGCCCAACGGCAGTTGCGATCATCAGGGTATGCCGGCGGGGAGCCATTCCACTCGGGCTGACAGCCGGCTCTTCCGGCTTTCCGGAAAGAGACGGGGGGACTCGCGATTCCCGGGCTCCGGTATTCATGCCGGGAGTCGGGGATGCACTCTCTCTCACCGACGATCCGGTCTCCTGATCCTGCCCGGGGGTATTTTCCGGTTCGATTACCGGTCGCGAATAATGCGGCACCGCCCGCCCGGCAGGAGTCTGCTGGTTCCTGGAAACGGCTTGTCCGGTAAGCGGGGGATTTCCCAGGGTCTCACGGGAAGAAAGATCCCCGGGGGATTTGCCGGTTTCACCCGCCTCGTTATGGGGCAGGGATACCGGCTCTTCCCGGATAACTGGCCAGTTCACAACCGGCGGCGTAAGGTCGCGTTCAGGTGCAGGTTCCGGCAGGGTCTCTTCATCAAACGATGAATCTCCGGCGGTGACGACGCCGGGACTATCAGCGGGAACATCCGCGGGCTCGATCCCGGGAGATGGGAACGATTCGTCCTGAACGATCTCTTCTGAAGGCAAAGGTCCTGATGACGCAGCTTCTTCCGGTACGGTATCGGGGGTTTCACCGGGCATCTCGGCCGGTGAACTTCCCGTACCGGGGGAACCTGGTTCCTCTTCCGAGTCAGAGGGTGTACATAAGGGCTGCACAAATTTTTTGGAAGTCACTTGCGCAAGATCGGCTGGACTTGCAGGAAGATCGACAGGGCCCGTCTTCCTGACCGGCCCGATGGGTATCTCCTCATTCAGGAGTCCCGGCTCTTCGGTTTCGATGGTCTCCGGCAAAATTTCTTCGAGGGGTTCCGGTGATCCTGGTTCTGGTGCTTCACGGGGGGGTACGACTAGTCCCCCAACTTCAGCAGCCGATTTGCCGTGATCACCGATTTCGTTTCCGATATCACCGGTATCAACCGGGGATCCAGCGGTCTCCGGGACGGCACCGGTGTCAGCAGTTGGGAGATCCGGACCGGTAACAAGCGGAACGGGATGGAGGATCTCCGGTGCAATCCACCGTTGGACAGGTGTTTTCTCTTCCTCGTCCCGACCTGAGGGCTCTATCCCGCTCAGGACTTTTTCCTGCCGGACATCGACAAGCTTCTCCATAAGGGTCATGAGCCAGGCGTCACGCTCTGACTTTCTTTTCTGGTTCCCCAGCTGGGAAAATATAAAATCAATAGGGATTTGCGAGCCGTCACCTTCGTGATCGGTGATTGTAATCCGGATTATCGGTTCGCCGGTTGAGACACTGCCCCCGCTGACCGAGAAGATATCACCAAGCGGAATTATCTGCGGCCGGAACCGTTCATGGACGCTGTCGAAAAGGATCAGGCGCAGATTGGTGAGCATAAGATCGAACGGGATAAAGTTGACACTGACGCTGTTTGTCGTCAGTATCAGGGACTCTCCCGGGTTCAGGTACAGGTCGCTCAATGTTCTCCCTTTTCAGTTTCCATTTTTGCGCTCCGTGATGATATGCTTTTTAGGTATCGGGATCGGGATGTCGGGATATTCCACGGGGATGAAGAGAATTAGAAATGTATTGGTCCGGGGTGGCGTGCTGATGCCTGCTTCGGAACTATACCCCTGATTATGGATTTGTCTCGCAGGACGTCATTACCCGGTCCGCTCCTCATCCTTAATGAGAGCATACGTTCAAGACTTGGTTATGGGAATTCGGGAAAAAATCAGGAATCTTCTCACCGTATTTTTCCCCGGTAAAAAATATCCGGTGTATGCAACCTGCTTGACCTGCGGCGAAAAGACCTATCTTCCGTTTACCTGCCCGTACTGCGGTAATTATTTCTGCGGGAAACATCACCTGCCTTTCAACCACAACTGCAAAAACATCGCCGAATGGAAGAACCAGCCGTCTTCGTCATCCGGAAAGAAGAACTCATGATTGGTATTCGGGACGCTCCCGAAGACTCCTCAACGTGATCAACCATACTTCCGGAATGCATGCGAAATGTTTAACCTCAGTGAGACGGGAGATAGTATCCACAGGGAATTTCATTGGGTGTCTTCCGCTACGAGAATAAATACGCTGCACCAACGAAGGAACAGCGGGACCGGTATATGCGAGGGGAATTCGAAGAGCATACATTCGGACCGGAAGACAGGATTGTTCTCATTGTTTATGACGAAGGGGCATACCTGAAAGACGATATCGACGGGGTTCGTATCCTTTTTACCGGTGCCAAAGACAAGGAAAAGGTTTACGATGAAGTCCGGAGGCTCCTCGAGTATCACGGGCAAAAGGGAAATTATAAGGATGACTTCAGGACCGGTAACGAAGCGTAATTAAAGAACGTGAACCGGGATTTCTCTTGCTGTGAAAAGGGGCAACCGAGGAGAATATCCGGATATATTGTTTAAAATTTATCAGACGCCCCGGGTTTTACCGGGTAAAAGAGGTGATGAATTTTCCTCTTTTCGCGTGTAGTGAGAATAAAGCCCGATTTGGGTTTTGTTTTTTCTGTACTGGCACAGAATTTTTTTATCAGGAAATTATTGTTCTTTTCGAATTTTGGACAATGAAGAACGGTTTTTGGTGAATAGAAAACCGCACGGACAATTGTATTTAAATCGGATTATCAAAAGTCTTAATGTAGCCCGGACCGGACTCAGACCATGTCCATGAGAATCCTCCGGTGAAAAATGATTTTCATGGATACGGGGGATGTACATGAAAACGAAACTATCGATACTAATTGGAGCATTGATCGTTCTGGCATTCATTATTCCCGGCGTATCAGCGACCGGCAACGGTGCCATGAGCGGGAAGCACTTCAACCTGAACCTGATCAGTATAAAAAATATTGATCAGCTTCCCACAAATGATGAGACAAATAACGGGAACAGGATTTTTGTCAATTTTAATGAACGCAGCAAGATTCTGCTGACTCAGAACTGGGATGGAGAGTTTAACGTCATTGATTATATCGCGACGAGAAACGATCCTGCGGAGTTCACCCTCCCGGCCCCGGAGAATGTCTATAACGAAGCCGGGCAGTATGTAGGTCCCGGAGCGTACAGGATATTCGTGCGTGTTGTTGGTAAACCCGGGGGATCAGGAAACCTTACGACCTGTGCAGTCGATGAATTCGGTGCCGAGGACCGCTCGACCGACGCGGTCATCAACCTGGCAAAATCCTCGAAGTTCTCCGATGTAACCCGCGAGCTTACAACGGTGTTGTATGACTTTGATCTGGACGGGGACCTTGAGCGTATTGATATCTTCGATCCTATGTTCGAACAATACCTCTGGGCTTTCGATAACCATGGCCTCAAGAATGTCCAGTCTGAGATTCTATCCGATCCAAGCCTGAGATCTTAAAAAGTCCTTTTTATTTTTTTCAGATTTTCCATTCATGCACTTTCAAGTTACCGGAGTGACCACCGGGCTCCCGCTTTTCGGGAACATCAAAGGAATCCTGTGGCCGGAGAAGGCAATTTTAAATGAAATTGCTCTGTAGAAAAACTCATAATCACTGACGTTCTCACTGCGCAACGTCGCCCGTTGGGGGCTGGGGCATCGTCTCTTTGAAAAAAATTGATTTCTACAGAGCATAAAATCACATTTCGGGCTGTGTCGCAGTGCCGGCAAGTATGCGCGATCGGGCACCCTGCAAGAAGATCCAAAATAAATTCAGCACATGGGCATGTCATTTCGTAATTTCTTAAAGACAGGAGCCCTGTTGCCCAATCGGGACGGTCCGGAACGTTACTTCAACAAATGGGAATCGTTCAGAACGAACGGATGTCGTGCGAACACTCGCTATGCTTAATGCGCCGTACGATAACTCTTTTTTATCAGATATCGATTGCCGAATCTGGAGAAATATACCCATGAAAACCCGAACGGGATTTATTCTTACCACCTTTGCGGTGCTTACCCTGATCTGCCTTGCTGGCATTGCCTCAGCGCAGACGGGAAACACAACAGATACCCTGCCGACAACGACGGCAACAGCTGAACCGACTGCGACCACGACTATCGCGACGAATGAGACAACCGCGATTCCCACGACGACTGGCACCCCCGTTACCAATGCAACCACGACGATCCCGACAACGACCGTGACCGTAGTGCCGAACACAACGGCGACGACTGCAGTTCCAACCACGATCGCGACCATAGTCCCGACTGCGACAGAAACACCGGCTGAACCTGTTGATGACTCCATCAATCCCTATGATGGACCGATCGATGCTGACAATCCGCTCTATGGGCTCAAGCTCACCTTTGAGAATCTCGATGAATCGTTTACGTCAAACCAGACTGAACGAATGAACAAGCAGCTGAACCATGCGAGACTCCGGCTCTCGGAAGTCCGTAAGGAACTCATCCTCAACCGGAGCGACTCGGCCCAGCGGACCCTCGATCTCTACTGGCAGAAAGTGAACCTGACGGAGACCTATCTCTCCCTGTTCAGTTCAAACGATACCGGCCTCCTCCATGCACAGGAACAGATCGCAAAACACGGGCTGATCCTTGAGAACCTCATGCTTGCAAACCCGAACAATACCGGCCTGATGCGGGCGTATAACAACAGCCTGGCGCTGGAAGAAAGGTTTGCCGGGAAGACGGAGATAAAGTTCGACCGGATCATGGAGAAGAACAACAAGACCATTCTCAAGGCGATCCGGATGGAAACGCGGAAACAGGACAGGATCGGAACACAGCCAGTTACTCCCGGGCCCACCGGGAATGTGACAGAATCTGAACACGTGTCGGTGGATCAGACAAAGGACAATTCAGGGAAGAATGGTAAAAAGAATGCACCTGAAATAACAACTGCAGCACTTACCCGGAAACCCACCCCGGACCAGAAGGGTGGCGGAAACTCCGGCGATAGCGGGAAAGGAAACCCCCATAAATAACCCGTCGGATTTTTTAGAACATCCGGCACAGCCGGATCATAATTTTTTAATTGGGATACATACACATCATCAGGTACCATCCTCCATGAATCCTGTAACCCGACGAACGGCCTGCCTTGCAACAGTCCTGTGTTTTCTCGCAATAGCTATTACCACTGCGGGCGCCCAGACCATTCCGTCATACTCGACCACCTACACGATCACCGTCAGTGAAAACGGGGCCGCACTCTGGCAGGTTGAATACCGCACCCTTCTCGGAAACGATAACGACGTTCGCGCATTCAACAACTATTCGCGTGACCTGCCCACCGTTTATACCCCTCAGCTAAAGGACCTGATGCAGAGGTCAGCTGACGAGGCTTCGGTTGCGACATCGCGGCAGATGGGAATAGGGACGGTAACAGGAGATGCAACCATCCAGACCTCACCGACCGGCCGGTATGGGGTTGTCGATTATTCATTTACCTGGACGGAGTTTGCCCTTCCGGGTAACGAGCTTGTCATCGGGGATTCTTTTGCCGGCGGTCTCTATCTCGGGAAAGACACAACGCTCGTCATCCGGTATCCTCCCGGCTGGACAGTAGGCAGCGCTGAGCCGGCTCCCGACGAAGAGCGGGATGGTCTCATCTGGTACGGCCTTCACTCGTTTCCTGAGGGTGAACCGCGGGTAACACTGAAGAAAGCGGCATTTCCCGAAATCCCGGTACTGGTGGGAATCGTTATTGCGATAGCAGCGGCGTTCGGGTTTGTCGTGTATCGGGCCAGAAAACACCGCGTGTCTCACGATATCTCCGCCGGATTTGAGCTCGCCAGCGACCGCGATGACCCTCCCGTTACCCTCTCCGACAGCGAACAACACAGCCTCGAAGAACGGATTATCAGGATTCTTACCGAGAACGATGGAGAACAGTACCAATCCGAGATCGTCCGGGCACTTGGCGAACCAAAATCTACCGTGAGTTCAGCGCTCAATGCCCTCCACCAGAAAGGAATTATCCAGAAGATCCGGAAAGGACGCGAGAACCTCATCCGGCTTACCACTTCTGACACGTGAATCTCTTTTAGTGAGAGTGGGACTGGCCATCATTTTACCAAAACATTCTACGAAAAGGCCTGATGTGAGATTTTCCGGCTTCACGGACAATACACTATGACCGGTGAAGTTTCTTACCAACAAAAGAGCCTGTTGCCGGAAATATTAGATCGAAAACGAACAAGAGAATAAAAAAACAGCCTGCCGGGAACCGGAAAAAGAATTATTTACTTCCCCGGGGGTCAACAACCCCATTGAAGACTGTGGACAATACCCGGCAACACACTTCGATCTCCTGGGTTGTCGGGGGATCGCACCTGTCGCTCATGACCGTTTCAATCTGACGGATTACGTCACCAAGGTTTGTCATTTCTGTCCTCCTTTGCCGATTGGTTTTCTTAAAACTCCGCGTTAAAGTTGCTATGAGGCGCGTATATAATGCCAAAATGGTCCGGGTTGGTTCATCGAACAACGAGCGACAGCAATTGAACTTCGTTGTTATACACATTTTGGTCCGGATACTTTCTTTATGACGATACAAAATTTCCCATGACAGAGAAATGACAAGATCGCGGTCCGGAACCCGAAAAAAGATGTAATTGGGGTATGGCTCCCTTGATCCTCGTTCTGACAACAATTGCCGTTTTTCAAAATGGCTCTGCCCGGGATCCCCTGGCAATCCTCCAGGAAGTTGACCCGTTTCAGGATTCCCGACAAAACAGAAACCCTCATCTATCCGTTAACATAAATATCTCGTGCACTAAGCATTTCCTTATATTTCTAATCTTCAGGTTTTGTATCGTATGTCTGTATCGTCCGAGGTAACAGGAACAGGAACACCCCGCCATAAAGGCAGGGAATTTTACCTCGGGGGAGTCAGGCTCGGGCGTGAAGGGAAACATGAAGAGGCCCTCGCCCTGTTCACCCTTGCACTCGAGATCGATTCCAGTCTAGCACTCGCCTGGGTCGGAAGAGGCTTTGCTCTCGGTAAACTAGGACGGTACGAAGAGGAGATCGCGTGTTGCGACGAGGCACTCAAACTTGATCCAGACTGCGTGGAGGCCTGGATTGACCGGGGATTTGCATTCGGCATGCTCGACCTGTTCATGGACAAGGTCTACTGTTGTGAACGGGCCCTCCAGATAGATCCGGAGAACGCGACTGCATGGAATAACAAGGGTGTAGCGCTCGGGATGCTCGGGAAATTCGAAGCAGAGATCCGCTGCTGCGACCGGGCCCTCGAACTCCGGCCACGATACCTTTCCGCGTGGGTGAACAAGGGGTACGCCCTCGGCCGGCTGAAGCGGTATGAAGAAGAAATTTTATGTTACGACCGGGCACTTCGGATTTACCCCTTCTTCCTCTCGGCGCTGGTGAAAAAAGCAGATGCCCTGATCAAGCTGAAAAATTACCGTGAGGCGCTCGAAATCCTTGATCGTGCCCTCAGCATAGGACCCGATCACTCAAAAGCCCTGTACCGCAAAGGGCTTGCCCTCAGCATGCTCGGTCAACACGAGGAGGCCATCGCCTGCCTCGAAAAAGCCCTCTCAGGAGATCCTTCTATTGCTGATGCCTGGGTCGTCCTCAGCAACTCATGCTTCATGCTCGGTCGTCTTGATGAATCCGCGCGGGCGTTCGACCAGGCGTATTATATCGATGCAAAGGAAGTCAGGACTGGGATCGTCAAGGGGCTCGTGCTCCTGAAGAGCGGGAAGTTTGATGATGCCCTGCGATGCCTTTCCGATGTTTTCGGCGTCCTTCTCCGGTAAACAGGTTGGATTTGCTGTCCTATCTTTCATTTTGTCGCCGTTTTGCACACGGTTCTAGTGTGATCCAGCCGATGAGAACAGTCCGTTATCAGCTATCCAATTTTGGGTAATTTTGCTCGTTAATAAATTGAGACTGAGTCTGTCAAACCAATGGGAAATTTTTTCAGAAATACCGGTACCTTCTGGAGATTACCTTTGCATTTTTATGCCTCCCTGACGTACAGAAGACTATGGATGTCGAGGAGTTCGTCCGCAGGAGATTTGCCGACGGTGTACCTGAACCAACTATTCAGAAAAAGCTGACTGACGAAATTCTCGGGATCAAAAAGGTAAACCCTTCCTACGCATCTGCCTTTGCACAGGCGGTCATCCAGGAAGTAAAGAATACACAGGGCCTGACCGGCGATTTCTTCGAGTTCGAGCCCGCCGGGGTGAAGATGGGCGAGTTCGGTGTGGGATCCCGGGGGAAGGGGGACTTTTTTGCCCACCGGGAGATCGCCCGGATAATCGGGAAGACATCGGCCTCGGTCGGGGTTGACGAGATGGACGATGCAGGGGCAGTAAAAGCCGGGGGGGAGTACATTATCTGTACGGTAGACGGCATGCACTCCCGGCTCTCCGATTACCCGTATCTCGCGGGGTTCCACGTCACCCGGGCGACACTCCGTGATGTGTACGTCATGGGCGCAAAGCCCATCATGCTCTTCTCCGATATCCACGTTGCCGACGATGGCGACGTGGCAAAAATCTTCGATTATACTGCGGGGATTACGACGGTCGGGGAAGCCATGGACGTCCCCCTTGTCACCGGATCGACGCTCCGGATCGGCGGTGACATGGTGCTCGGCAGCAGGCTTACCGGCTGTGTCGGTGCGGTGGGCGTTGCCGAACACCTCACCGCCCGTAAGGCAACCCGGCCCGGCGACGTTCTGCTGATGACCGAAGGCGCAGGTGGGGGGACAATTGCCACCGCCGCTATTTATTCGGGGTTCCCGGATGTTGTCGAACAGACAATCAACTTAAACTTCCTGACGGCGTGCGAGATACTGATGAAGAGCCCTGCTTTTACGCAGATCCATGCCATGACCGATGTCACGAACGGCGGCCTGCGGGGCGATGCCTTCGAGATGGCAGAAACTGCAGGATGCAGGATCGTGATCGATGAAGGCGCAATCGGCAGCCTTGTCGAACCGCACGTTATGGAAATGCTCGAAAAGCTCCGGATCGACTATCTCGGTGTGTCGCTCGACGCACTCCTCGTAGTCGCTCCTCCCGAAGCTGCAGACGGAATCTGTGCTGCGGTAGGATCGGCCGGAGTAAGGATGCACATGGTTGGCTATGCCGAGGCCGGGAAACCGGAATCAGTCCTGATGATCGACGGCAGCGAACACGACTTTACGCCCCGGTTCCGGGAATCGGCATATACGCCGGTGAAAAAAGTAGTCGATACATCAGTCCGCGATTTTGACGAGATGAAACAGGGAGTCCTCAGGGCATCGGAGGCAGCGATCCAGAAAAAACAGCGGGTCCTTGCCCGGCTGAAAGGCCAGCAATAATTTTTTTAGTTCCGGCTTTCCGGCTTTTTTCCGCTGACGCAGATATTGAACGCGAGCTGGGGAACCCTCTTCTCGACAAAGGGCTCGACCTTTAAAGCGAGATTGAAGAGCGGGTCCATCATGTTGATGTGGGCAAACGAGCACCACGTTATTTCGATATCATCAAAGCCGGCGCCGGAGAAGAGCTCACGCATCTCCCGCTCGTCGTAATAATGTTCCCCGAAATTTTTCATGACCACGTGCTTGACATGGATCTTCTCGCTGATATGGTAAAGCGCCGGAATCCCTTTTGTTATCAGTTTTTTCCCGAGCGTGCAGATCGCGATCGCTCCCCCGGCCGGAGAACCCGGTATGCTTCATTGAGCATGTCCTCCGGGCGTTTCAGGTACGTGAAAGCGAGAAGGCTTGAGACTGCATCGAATGAGCCTGCCCGGAACGGGAGCCTGTCGGCGGTACCGACAGAGAAATCTCCACCGGGGCACCGTTTGCGTGCCTGCTGGGTCATTCTCCGGCTGATATCGATCCCGACTGCCATCCCCCCGTTCTCGCGGTACTTGGCGGCGAAGAGGCCTGTCCCGCATCCGATATCGAGCAGTCTCCCGTTTTGCGGTAGGGCGTCCATAACCCTCCCGCTGATGTGGGAATGGTAATTCTTTCCTTTCCGGCAATCGTAGTGGGCGTCGTACGTATCGGCGATGGTGTCGTAATGTTCCCGTACCTTATCCTGCCTGACCGTCACAGGAACATCCCCCGGATCGATGCTGCAAATGCCCCGGCCTGGAGATATTCGTTATTGCAGTGCTGCATGCGGTGATCCGCATCTGCAAGGGCGATTGCGAGGGCGGGATAATTGTACTCTCGCTGGATCACGGTCCGGAGTTCCGCCAGCAGTTCGTCACCGGTGAGGCCATAATCGATCATCAGCGATTCAAGCTTGCGGATCGAGATTCTCATATCCCCTTCCCGAAGGGCATTCAGGGCTGACGAAGCCACATTTGCGGTCTCTGACTGGGATACGGATAAGAGGTCCCTGCAGCTGCCCGGTCTCAAGGGCTACCTGGAGGAGCAGGATTGCCCTGCGCATATCCCCCTGGGCAGCGACCCCGATCAGGTCCAGGTCATCATCGGAACAGGGGTTTTTTCCCCCCTGTTCCCGGTCACGGATCTCTGCGAGGTGGGCGAGCATTATTTCTGACGAGATCGGCGAGAAGAAGAGAGGAAGGCACCGGGAGGAAATTGCAGGTATGAGGGCACTCTGGTTCGTCGTCGAAAAGATGAAACGGCAGGTCGGGCTGTAGCGTTCCATGATCCTCCGCAGGGCCTGCTGGGCATCCCGAGTCAGGGCATGGGCGTCTTCAAAGACCATCAGTTTGAATTCTGTGTCGAGAGGCCGGATTGAGGCATACCACTTGAGAATATATTTGAAATTGTTGATAAGGGACTGGCTCTTCTGGTAGAGATGGCTGTACCGTTCGTCCTGTTCGAGGTATGCCTTGCCCTGCAGGAAAACGTCAGCGGTCTGGAACACGGAAGTATTGAGCTCCCAGCTCTCGCCGTAGAGGGCACGGGCAAAACAGGAGATCATCGCGCTCTTGCCGGTCCCGTGGGGGCCGCTCAGGACAAGGTGGGGCACCGTTTTGGATGCTGCAAACTTTTCGAGGTGGTGGACCACCGGTTCCTGCCCAAGAATCTCTGAGAACTGCAGGGGCCGGTACCTCTCAGTCCAGAGCATGGGCAAGCCTCATTGTAATCTCAGATATTGCTGCCGACAAAAGATAATGGTTGTCCAGCGACCGGATGAGCTGGTCCCGCTCCGTCGATGACATTCCTGAACAGGCCCGGGTAATCTGCGGCAGCGCACGGGTGACTTCATCAACAATGGTGAGCGAAGCGGTTCGGGCTGTCCGGGATAAGGGGTTTAAATCGATCGCAATGACGGTCTTTCCCATGGCAACCAGGGCTTCGCACCGATCGCCATCTTCGAGCGGAACGAGCACAACATCGGCGGAAAACATACCCTCGCGCCGGCACCATGCACGGTCGTGGGAAAGGGGAAGGAGTTGTTCGGCTGGACCGGAGAAGACGTCGGCACCGGCTGCCCGGAGAAGGTTTTCGATCTGCGTAACCCGTTCCTCAGTACGGTGGAAGAGATTCACTTCGACGAGAGCACCCGTAGCTTTCTGCAGCTCTGCGATCTCCCCGGCTGCAAGGGCTGCGGTATTGCCGTTTACCGAGATGACGGGATGGCGTGCGGACAGGAGAATCGCGGCTGCTGTCCTCTCCGCGATACGAGCACTGTCCATGGTTTTTTCGCCGATCAAGTAATCAAACGCTTCTCCGCGGCCGTGTGCGGTGAGTCCCTCCCACGAGACGATTCCTTCCCGGGCGCACCGGGCAAGGTGTTCACGGGTGACGAGAGATTTATACCGGGGGTGATCAACGGTTATCATGATCCCGCCTCTACAATGTGGGCGCCGGACGAGGCCACGTGGAATTCGTAAACATCCCCGAACACAGTGAGGACTTCCCGACCGGTATCCCCGTATGCGAACACACCGTTCCCGAGCATGGTCATCGCCGCCGGCACCCCGGCCAAGTCGCAGGCTGCAAGCGCTCTCCGTACTTCCGGGGTCAGAAGTCCGCTCTTTTCGTCAAATGACCGGCACAGGTGGAAGAAATCGGAGATATCGGCCGGGATTGTATCGGGAAATGCATCGGACACCCGTTTCATCTGATCTGGTGAACCGAGGACATGTGGGGTGTGGATAGGGCCAAAACTAACTGCGAAGAAAGGGGCTTTCAGGTCAAGACGACGCTCGATGAGGCCATCGATACCGGCAGTTTTCCGGACGACAAAACCGCCACCCTGGCATGCCGCAACATCGCCAAGGCCGGTCTTATGCCGGATTTCCTGTTCATGGGCGTGAAGGGCGATTTCCCGACGGGAGAGCCCGAGCCCGAAAAGTGTGTCGGCGGCAGTGAGTGTCGAGAGGAGAGCAGCAGCCGACAGACCAAAACCGGCGCCGATGGGCAGGCAGCATTCGGTTACAACCGATGCAGTCACCCCGACCTGCTCCATCGCCGAAGCGAGCAGGGGGGAACCGGTAATTACCTCCAGTTCAGCGTTATCCTTTCCCCGCCGGATAATTTTTATTGATACCGTGTCGGACGCCCTGACAGTGGACGTGACGCCTTCACTGATGACGATGCCGGCCCCGATACTCCCGGATACGGGAAGGGAATCGCCGCTCACCCGCCGGAAATATCCGGAGATATGACCGGGGCAGAACGCAGTAACCGAAGTGGGGTTCATTGGCATCGACAGTAGAGAAAAGGTACGGTGTTTGTTCTTTTAAATAATCCCGTTGGGGAATAAAATGGAAGACCGGTAAATCGACCGGAGTTTCCGGCCAGGTTCTCCTTCGGAGGGGGTGTTCAGAAAAAAAACTATCTGGTAGAAACGGGCATGAACACTGTGTATTCACACCCAAATCATGAATTTCGGTGAATATTTTTTTTCAATTTTAATGATCCCGCCGCGGGGCGCCCTTCGGGGCGGCGGGCGTCCATCGCAATCGGGGGTATGGGGGTCTCAACCCCCATAATTCGATTCCTGATGTTTACTGTTTTTATAGAAAATCATTTTTTCACACGAGACGATGCCCTCCCCTCATGGGCCACGGTCCCGTTCGGAGGAGGGCGCATGGCGTGAACAAGTCAGATTACAGGCAATACACTGTCTATCGCGATCGGGGATTTAGAATAGAAAGAGTAAAAAATACCCAAAAAAAGATTATCCATACCCTGTGATATCGTAATTGATTTCGGTTACCCGACCGGCACATTCCTTGCCATGTATGAGAACCTCTTCCACCATTTTTTTGAGGATGGCGGGGAAGACGGCACCGACAATTTCAAAGACCGGTTTACCCCCGCAGAAAAACTTGAAGGTCGGCGTGCCCCGGATCGCATAGCGTTCTGCGGTCCACATGCTCGTCACAATATTGAGCCGGGCAAAAACGACCGTGTCCTTGAATTCTTTTGCATACGTGATAAAATACGGTTCGATAACCCGGGAGTACGGGCAGGTCTCGCTATAGAACATCACGGCGACCGGCTTTTCGTTTTTCTCTACGAGATGCTCCCAGATTTGATCGTTGACCTCGATAAGAGCTCCTGGTTCTCGTGCAACCGGCGGGGCCGGTTGTGCCGGCTCTGGAGCGGGGGCGGGAGATGGAACAGTCTGGACAGGAGTAACCGGGCCTGCAGGCTCAGGTGTCTTTTGTGGTTCCGGTGTTTTTTGCGGCGCGGGTTTTTCAGGTTCCATACAAATCTTCCCCTCTTTTGAGCAACTCATTAGAATACGCATGGGATATAATTTTTCCCGTAAAAATTGCTCTTTTTGCCACTCGGCGAAATGAATTTTTTTACGGAGGCGAGAAGGAGGAACCGGGAGGATCGCCGGAGAATATAAGCAATAATCCACTCCACATTATCAGGCCAGAAAGGGATGACAATTAAGGAAACCACTTCATGAAGAACAAGGAAAACTGCAGGAATCCTCCCGGATCCCTCGTTGAGTTTGACAATGTCACCGTCATCAGGAACCACCGGGTCCTCCTCGACCACATTTCCGTGAAGATCGCTGAAGGGGAAAATATTGCGATACTCGGGCCGAACGGGGCAGGGAAGTCATCGTTCATAAAAACAATCACGCGGGAATATTACCCTGTTCTCGGAGAGGGAGAGGTAACATTCCGGTCCGGGGCGAAGACGTATGGGACGTATTCGATCTCAGGTCAGAGATCGGGGTTGTCTCAAACGACCTCCAGCAGACATTCACCCGGGATATGACCGGAAATGAAGTCATCCTCTCGGGGTACTTCAGCAGTGTCGGCGTTTATAACCGCACCGTGAGCTGCGCAATGCAGGAGAAAGCCGATGCTATCCTGGATTTTCTCGCTATCGGTTACCTGAAGGAACCGCACCATGACGGAAATGTCGACCGGCGAGGCACGCCGGCTCCTTATCGGCAGGGCACTCGTTAACGGTCCGAAAACCCTGATACTCGACGAACCGACCAACAGTCTCGATCTCTACGCCCTGCACACATTCCGGGGAATCCTCCGTAAGATTGCCGGGTCGGGAACCGGGATCATCCTGGTTACTCATAACCTCCATGATATCATACCGGAGATCTCACGGGTCATCCTCATGAAGGACGGGACATTCTGCGGCGACGGACCCAAACAGGAGATCCTTACCGATGAACATATCGGGAACCTGTTTTCGGTTCCTCTTCATATCCGGGAAGAATGCGGGTACTATTATGCCACGGGGTATCAAACCGGCTGACAGGGGTTATTACGCCAGAGAAGAAATCTCGACGTAACGGGTAGCCCGGGATGAGGTGAACTGTTTTCACCTGTCCCGGAATAATGGATCACAGCACCGCAGGGATACTTTAAGAGCAGGAAAAAGAATTGTAAGATGACCCGTCTATGACACCTGAAGAAATTGCGGTAATAAACGCTTACTCGGTTATTGTGACTGCGGGGGCAACGGTTGTGCTCGCAGCGATAACCACATTTTTTTTACTGGAGACCCATAAACTGAGAGTCGATGCAAAAGCTCCCATGCTGTCGATCCAGTGCGATTACACACCCGGGGAAATGGATGTACCCCGCCGGTTGTTTTTATATAATTACGGCCCGGTCGCCCAGAATATTACGGTCAACACCGATGTCCAGATAAGCGGTGCAACGACGACGCTAAAAAAATTTCTGTACTCAATGGCCGAGGGTGAGCGGACAGAAATTGTTGACAACTTTTACGACGTTAAAGACAAAAATGGCGTTATTATCGTCAAGATGAAATATCATGATGCTTACATGAAACTCTACCGTTCGGAGATCATTGTCGATTTCAATGAGATGACGCCGGACCGTGTCATCACCGTTCCTGAATCGGCATCGTCAGAGATCACCGAAATCAGCAATGTGCTCCAGGAACTTTCCGGGAAAAGGTGAAAGGACCCACATTTTTTCTCCCGTTGGAAGACCAACCCGGATCTCTCCAGTCTCCGCCTCCGTTTCCGGACAAAACTAGGCCGGGTTTCCTCTTTTTTCTCGATCCCTTTACCTCGATGACCCGATGAAAAGCAAAAAATATTTTTCTGACCGCCTGGACTTTTTTCACCGGGCCTGCGAGACTCCAACAAGGGACCTGATCCATCTCTGCGTCTCGGCCGGCGTACCACGGGTATTGACGAGATACACGTGGGTGCGGCTGAGCAGATCCGAAAGGTAACGGTTCCGGATCCGGGTCTTGTCCGGGGAGGTGACCAGAAGGTGGGGGTTGAAATAATGGTTGTGCTCAAAAAATTTCAGACCGGTTTCGGGATCGAGGGTCTGGACGATGGTCTCGTCGTTAAGATCCCGTTTTAAGACAATTATCGTTTTCAGCGTAGTTATCGGCAGGATCCTCCCCTTCCCGATGATCCAGCGGATATCGGCTATTGCCCTGCCATCCGGATCGTAGTCTCCTTCCGGGACGAGACCTTCGAACTCCTTCCAGATCTTTTCGAGATCCTGCCGTATGTAGAAATTCTTCTCCGACCCGTACGCAAGGATATCGGGGCCGTAGACCCGTGAGAAGAACCAGTCGTCCGATATAATCCGTGTCCGCGGGTCTTTCAGGAGCCCGTACGTCTGGGTGGTCTTCCCCGACCCCGAGACACCGATAACACACATCCCCTCGCCGTTCACATCGAGACAGGCACCATGGACGGAGAAGATCCCGTGTTCATCCTCAAGGATATCCCCGGCGAGGCTGAGCGCTATCGATTTTATCCACCCGTAGTACGTGAAATTGATCAGGAAGACAGTTTTTGAATACGCGTCAAAGAGGACAGAATCGTTCGGGTACGAGGGATCCTGGAAGACAAACAACCTGCCGTGCGAGCGGATATTCTGGGACATCGAGTAAAAATTATCCTCCCACGTATCTTTCAGGACGTGATCGTCGGTGAGGAGTTTGATACAGCACCCGTAGATCTCGGATTTTATCTCATACTTCACCCGGGGAAGAAATTTTTCTGCAAGGGATTCTTTTTGTTCCGTGGATAGAGGGGAAATCGTGTACATTAGTCCTGCCTCTGACAGTTCTGTTGTTCATCTGTCTTCTTTTATCGTATAAGAATCGTCGGGAGAAATCATAACGCTTAAAAAAATTGGTCCTCCATTTTCTGCAGGTAATCAAAAAGGTTGTTCCAAAAGGATCGGTGAACAATGGACGTCCTGACCGGATGAGGAACAGCGTGAGACGTTCAGATGGCAGAAAACTATAAAAAACGGGGTTGCTACTAGGGAGTAGGTGTGTTTTTCCCGGCCTGCCATCATTCCGATGGTAAAAGCACCGGGAAACTCAAAAATCGGTAGAACATAGTGACACCAGGTTAATTTCCAGAGATCGAAGGGCAGTTCAATGGTCGAAGTCTCGTATCTTGTTGCATTTATTGCCGGGGTTATCTCATTTCTTGCCCCGTGCGTCCTGCCGCTAGTGCCGGGATTTCTCGCCTATCTCGCCGGGACTACGGTCAGGGAGGGTGCAGCAAAACGATGGGATATCTTTCTCGCGAGCGTTCTTTTTGTTGCCGGCTTCTCCCTGGTTTTTGCCATCCTCGGGGTCCTGCTCAACACGATCCTGACCTCGGTCGCAAATGATGTCCAGGTATGGTTATCCCGGGCCGGAGGGTTGGTGATTATCTTTTTTGGCCTCTATCTTACCGCGTTGATCCGGTTGAGCTGGCTCGAGAAGGAGTACAAGTTCAGTATGACCGGGAAGCGATCGAAGTACGCTACTTCGTTCCTCTTCGGCGTCGCGTTTGCCGCCGGGTGGACTCCCTGTGTGGGAGCAGCTCTCGGTGCTATCCTCGGCCTCGCTGCTTCCCAGCCAACGCTCGCGTTCACCCTCCTGCTGACGTACTCGCTCGGCCTCGGCCTTCCCTTCATAATTACCGGGTTGTTCGCCTCGCGGGCTGCCCCGCTTATCACAAAATATTCGCACGCCCTCTACTACGTAAACATTGCATTCGGGATTGTCCTCATCGTCATAGGGATCCTGATCTTCACGCAGACACTGAGCCTGGTCGCCAACCTTCCGCTGCTCAACCAGGTCCTCATCGGGAGTTCATGAAATGGAGAAAAGAACTATAGCACTCATCATTGCCCTGGTGCTGATAGCCGTCTCGATTGTCTACCTGCAGCAGTTCAGCCCGAACAAATCCTTTACCGGGACACCGGTAACCCCCGGGAACCGGACATCCGTCAATGCCGAAAAGGCACTCATTTATCCGTATGCCAAGGAGATTGCCCAGCCATCGGGGTTTGTGAATGTCGATAACATCACAATAGGGAGCCTGATCGGAAAGAAAGTCGTTCTCGTGGATTTCTGGACGTACAGCTGCATCAACTGCGTCCGCACGATCCCGTACGTCAACATGTGGTACGACAGAGTACCACGACCAGGGACTCGAGATCATTGGCGTTCATACCCCGGAGTTCCAGTTCGAGTATAACATCGACAATGTCCGCCAGGCGGTACAGAAATTCGGGATAAAATATCCTGTCGTGCTGGATAATAATTACGCGACCTGGGGTTCGTACGGGAACCGGTACTGGCCGGAAGATTACCTTATCGATATTGACGGGTTTATCGTCGACCACCATATTGGGGAGGGCGATTACGATACGACAGAGATGGAGATCCAGAAGCTCCTGAAGGAACGGGCTGATGCACTCGGCATCCGGGTCAACATCTCCAACACGACCGGTATTCCTTCAAATGTTGTCGGTGTCGACTTCTCGAAAGTCGGCAGCCCGGAGACGTACTTCGGCTCTGCCCGTAACCAGTACCTCGGGAACGGCAAAACCTCCGTGGCAGGCCTCCAGATGATGGAGATACCGGCATCAATCAGCTCAAATGTGCTCTATCTCGGGGGGACATGGAACTTTACCGACCAATATGCCGAGACAAGGGTAAATGATACGGCCGTGTTCAGGTATAGTGCGAAGAACGTGTACTTCGTTGCGAGCTCAAGTCAAGCGACTGAGGTCAGGGTCATGCTTGACGGTAAGCCGATAACCAGTGGTTCCGGGTCAGACGTCTCAAACAGCGTGGTGGTTGTGGGACCAGAACAGCTCTACACGATTGTGCAGGGGGCGGACTACGGGGAGCATACACTCGAACTTGACTTCGCACAGCCGGGACTCCGGGCGTATACGTTTACGTTCGGGTGAGGGGAGGATTGTACCATGGAAAGCAGACTTAAAAAGGCAACATTCGCTGGCGGTTGTTTCTGGTGTATGCAGCCGCCATTCCAGACAACGAAGGGAGTAACGGACGTCGTGGCAGGGTATACCGGGGGAACAAAGGTTAACCCGACGTATGAAGAGGTGTCAACCGGGACGACGGGACACCTCGAATCGGTGCAGGTCACGTATGATCCGGAAATAATCTCCTACGAGAAGCTTCTCGAAATTTTCTGGTCGCAGATCGACCCGACGGACGAGCAGGGGCAGTTCGCAGACAAGGGATCGCAGTACCGGACCGCAATTTTCTATCACGATGACGAGCAGAAGACGATCGCGGAGAATTCAAAAAAGAGACTGGACGAATCCCATAAATTCGCGAGGCCGGTTGCAACCGAGATCCGCCCCGCTGCAACGTTTTACCGGGCAGAGGAGTACCACCAGAGCTACGCGGAAAAAAAGCCCCGGGAATTCAATCTCTACAAGAAATTTTCCGGCCGGGAAGAGTTCATCGAGAAAACGTGGAAAAAAGGTACAAAAGTGATGCTGTACACGACGCCGACGTGTCACAACTGTCATGAGATCAAGGCATTCCTGAAGGAAAAGAATATTGAGTTCGAAGAGATCGACATCGCATCAAACGAAGAGGCGAGAACCATGATAATCGAGAAGAACCGGGCATATCGGCGCCCCGATAGTCCAGATTGGCGACGAGTTCATTTTCGGGTATGACCGGAAGAAAATGGAAAGCCTTCTGGATTAAAAATGAAGTTTGCCTTTATTGGATTTCAGGAGATTATCCGGCGGATAACCATCGGATTGCACAATTTCTTAATTTTTGTGCTCCGTTGAACGGGCATGAACAAATTGTTCACCCCAAATCATGAAAATTTTGCTCTGTTGAAACGCACATGAACGGGAGTTCAAACCCGAACCATGAAAATCGGTGAATACTTTTTCAACCGTTTTGATCCCACCGCGGGGCGCCCTTCGGGGCGGCGGGTGTTCATCGCAATCGGGGATATGGGGGTTTTCAACCCCCATCATAATTAACGGAAGTTGTTAATTCTCCATCAAATCGCAAGGAATCCATCCGGCGCAAGGCTCGTTGCGAGCATGACCATGTTGATCTCCCGGTGATCGGTCCAGGTGTCAGCTTTCTGGCTTCGCGGGTTGACCCAGAAATCAGTTATCGCATCGCCGAGTGGTGCATAGGCCAAAAGCGCATGTACATTCCTCACCAGCTGACCCGAATCCCTGAAATTTTCAGGGTTTTCATCAATGATGGTGAGCAAACGGCTGGTTCCCGCAAGGCCGATGGCAAGCCCAAACTCCCGGAAGGCAAGACGGTGCTCTGGGGGGGATTTTATGCTGTCCGAGTACGCAAACGATTTTACCCCGTGAAGTGCGGATTCAAGAATTGTTTTCAGGAGGCCCTCATACCCCCTGCCGGTCAGGTTCGTGAGCGACGCAACCCGCAGAGAATCGGCAAGGAGACCGCCGGTGCCAAGGGGATCATCAGTTTCCATTCCCGATCTGCGACAGATACCTGCAATTCCTGCAATCTCGCGGGTGAGGACACTCCGGCCGGGCTGCCTGAAATCGTGCTCGGCCGTTGCCTGAAGTTCTGAGAACGTAATGAACCCGTCAAGGGGATCGTGCTGGCCCATTGACGGGACGAGAGGCCGGGAGAGATCGATCGACATTTTCCAGTACATGCGCAAACCCCCGGATGGATTTTGACAGGTAAAACCGCGGCAGGCAGCCTGTGCAAGCTCAATTGCCCACTGGTTGTATTTTTGCTCCCCGGTGACCCGGCTTACCCGGTTGAGGGCGTGCATCCACTTGGTGAGGTAGTGAAAGTACTGCCCGTCCTGGTCCCATTCGAGCCGGTCATTGTAAGGTTCCCCGGGTTTTCTTTCCGGGAGTGATTTCCCGATCCTCAGCCCGCCCGGTCGGGTGTAATTCTCCCTCTTCTTTTGAGAGGCCACTGATCCACCCGCTGCGGGTATCATCGTCCCGGTGCCGGCCAAGGGTATGGTGTACCTGATCGGTTAACCGGAGAGCGAGATCTTTCCAGGAATCGTTCCCGGAAATTCGATAGAGTTCGAGGTAATTACAGACTGCAAACGCGTCGGTCCAGAGATACCGTTTCGGGTTATCGCTGGCCGGTTCAAGTCCGGTAATGCGGGCAAATTCAAGCATTATCTTCTGGGCCTGTTCGGCGCTTTTATCCCGGCTCATGATCGCTTCAACCTGCAAATGGCAGGTGAATTATAAAAATAGTTGCCCGGATCCTTTGGAGGTTGCAGAGAAGGTCCAACTCTTCCCGGAAAAACCGGGAACATTTTGTTGATTATTTGTCTGCTGAATTCCAAATTCATCTGGGGTGATGGGACTACCTGCCGGGAAGAACCAGACAGAAACAAAAATTATCGTTCACGGGGAACAACTAAAAGCAGCCTGATCTGCACCAGGCATCATCCGGAACGGCCAGACGAGAAATCAGATCGCCCTGAACCGTTTTACGACTATAGCATCCATTTTCTTTTTGATCTCGACCTTGATCGTTCCTTCTTTATAGGCGACCTCGAAGATACCGAATTTTTTTGCATCGATAAGCTTCTGGAGAGCTGCCATATCGGTCCGGTGCATTCTTTTGAAATCATCGCCTTCGAAAATTACTTTTGTCATTTTTCCTCCCCGTATTCATTGATGAGCAAGAATGAACGGCCCCATATATTAACCTTGTCCGGCTCAGTCCGGCCATAATATTCAACCGATATTCGGATTTGCCGCCAGTATTAACGGATTTTGACCGAAGCATTAAATATCGTATCCCTTCATATCCCTATACGAGATTTATGAGCAGGGAGAAGATCAAGGTTCCCGGAAAGGTATACGAGGAGTTAGTCGCCCTCCAGCGAGAGATTCACTTTACCCAGGATCACAACGACACCGTAAAAAAGGCTGAAGACCGCGGATACATGGCCGCAGCCAACTGGATACGCCAGAATGAAAGGGCGTACAAGATTGGTTTCGCGTGGGGATTTGAATCCGAAGGCGATGAACCTCAGGGCACGATCCGGGATATCCCCCAGAGGGAGGCACCACCCGTACGCCGCACTATCGCCCGCAATCCAACAACGATCCAGCCACGATCCTCAAAGAAATCCTCGGGCAGTTCCGGGGGTATAATCGCAGGGATCAAGAACTGGATCGGCAAATATTTCTAATCTTTTTTGCTGTGAATAATCCGGTTCCTGTGAATTTTCCCTGGTATCGAAGATTTTTTTTAATAATTTCGCCATTCCTGATATCCCCGGCAAAAGAATGCCCGATCCTGAGGGTTTACGGGAAAGCACGTTTATCTTAAAAACAGCAGATGATGTACAGGAGAACCTGAAAAATCATGCCACGCGAACTCTCGCAGAAGGATATCGAAATACTCAAAAAACTGGCTCCAGAATGTGGTGATGTTACCTGTTCAGGATCGGGGCATATGTTTCACTCGATCCTCCCCCGGTCTCGAATCACTTCTCTGAAGATACCGAAGACTTTATCCGGCGGATCAGCAGGCTTTCAGATGAGGAACTGACCTATATAACTGACATGATACAGAGTGGTGACGAGAGTATGGGATGCCTGCCCAGCGAAGATGTGGAAGCTTTGGTGCATCTTATCCATGACCGCCTCTCCCCTGAAATCGCCCGGAAAGTGATTGCTGCCTACGAATCAGGAGCGGGCTGCGGGAATTAACGATCGTGCGAGATGAAATCTCCCGACTCGCTGACGAGTTGAATGGTCCGACAGTTAAGGGACGCCGGGATGCCGCTGCCCGGCTCGGGAAATCGGGGGATCCCCGTGCAGGCAGCGTTCTTGTCAGTGCAATAACCGATCCCCACCCAAGTGTCCGAAGAGAGTCAGTCCAGGCCCTGGGAAAACTCCGGGATTCTTCTGCCCTGCCAGGATTAATTCGGGCACTGGACGATGGCGAACCGGGGGTAAGGGCTGCTGCGGTTTCCGCACTGGGAATGATAAAGGACCGGGCGTCGGCAGGGCCGTTGATCTGCAGCCTGAAGGACAAAGAAATTGAGGTCCGGATCGGGGCTGCCCAGGTATCGGAAAACTGGGAGATCGGCGAGCGATTGAGCCTCTCAAATTCCTTGAAAATGATCCCTTTTTAGACGTGAGGGAAGCTGCCCGGGAAGCGCTGCGAAGACTTAGATGAACTTTTTTTATTACAAGTTGTCTAACCAGTCAGAGCAGGTAAAACCTGCGCAATGTTTTTTCTCATCCTCCAGACAATTAACGTATCAACGATGTGCCCGATGAAGGAACCCCATTCGCTCATGGAACGTATTACCGGAATTTTTTCGCTCGTACCGCTTGTTTTGTACGTAATGATCGCTGTCATGCTTTCCGTTATTGCCGTCATATCCCTCTACGACTCGGCAAGCCTGATCTACGGCCTCGCGACAAACCTTCAGTACAGTCACCACATCGGACCAGATCATCGGCGTCATCAATGCCCTGCTCCTCACCATCACCATCATCGTCCTCTTCGAGACGGTGACGGTTTATTTCCGTACACGACATGTCGAGGTAAGGACGCTCCTTATTGCCGGCCTGACCGGTGTCGTCCGGCACGTCCTCGTCTACAACGTCGCCTCATCCGATATTTACCAGCTGTTTGCAGCGGTTTCCGTACCTTGCGGTCCTGATTGCGGGGATCGTGCTGATAAAACCCGAACCGGTGGGTTAATTTTTTCAGCGCGAAGAATCACAAAGAATCAGTCACGTGACTAAGACGAGGTGAAATACTTCTTTGAAATTCCCGGACTCGGATAGTGAAGATGGCGTAAGGGGTACTGGCGTCATCGAAGCCGGTGATCTCAAAAAATCCTATGGGGGCGTCACCGCAGTAGACGGGATCCGGTTCACGGTCAAAAAAGGCGAGATCTTTGGTTTCCTTGGGCCGAACGGGGCAGGTAAGACAACTACGATGAAAATGATCACCTGCATCTCGCCAAGGACGTCAGGAAGTCTCACGGTCTTCGGCATGGACCCTGACGAGGACCCGGCTGCGATCAAGTCCCGGCTCGGCGTAATACCACAGGAGACGAACCTCGACCCCGATTACACCTGCTACGGAAACCTGCTCTCCTATTCCCGGTACTTCGATGTTCCGGCACAAATTGCTGAAAAGCGGGTCGGGGAACTCCTCGACTTCGTCCAGCTCCAGGAGAAACGGGATGTCACCATAGAGAAACTCTCCGGCGGAATGAAACGGCGCCTCATCCTCGCACGGGCGCTTATCAATAACCCCGATCTCCTCGTTCTCGACGAACCGACGATCGGGCTCGACCCCCAGGCACGCCACCTGATCTGGGAGAAACTCAAGAGCCTCCAGTCGCAGGGTAATACCATCGTGCTCACTACTCATTATCTCGATGAGGCTGCACGGCTTTGCGACCGGCTGGTGATCATGGATAACGGGAAGATCCTTGTTGAGGGAACGCCAGCCGATCTGGTAAAACAGCACGTGGGCGATGAGGTTGTAGAAGTCGAGAAGACCGACGAAGTCGTGAAATGCCTTGCCGGTCTCAACCTGCCGTATGAGATTTTTGGGGACGTCATCCAGATAGCTACTGACTCCTCCCGCGACATAGCGAGGATCCTGCTCGAGAAGTGCCAGCCCAAGAAGGTACTGACCCGGCAGGCGACCCTTGAAGATGTCTTCCTCAAGCTGACCGGGAGGACGCTCAGGGAGTGACCATGGCAGGAATTATCTCAATTCCCCGGATTACGCGGCGGGCGTGGAAGGTCTGGTACAGGAACTTCGAAGTCTTCCTCAAAACATGGAAGGTGAATTTTTTTCCGCCGTTCATCGAGGCGCTGCTCTACCTTTTTGCCATCGGTCTTGGGATCGGGTCGTACGTGAAGGATATTGAAGGTGTCCCGTACATCAACTTCATCGCCCCGGCGATTCTCGGGATGGCGGTCATGAACTCCGCCTTTTTCGAATGCACGTATGGGTCGTACGTAAGGATGTATTACCAGAAGAGCTTCGACGCGATGATTGCAACCCCTCTTTCGATCGAGGACGTTATCGCGGGCGAACTCCTCTGGGGTGCGACCCGTTCCCTCATGTACGTGATTGTCATGCTGCCGGTCCTCATCGCTTTTGGCGTGGTTTCGCTGCCCCTGGCGATCCTTGCGATTCCGTTTGCGTTCCTTGGCGGGCTTATGTTTGCAGGGATCGGGATGTGCTTTACCGCGGTAACTCCCAGTATCGATACCCTGAATTACCCCTCGTTCCTCTTTATTACACCCATGACACTCTTCTCGGGGACGTTTTTCCCGATAACGATCATGCCGGTCGTCCTCCAGTACGGGGCGTATATTCTACTCCCGCTTACGCACGTCGTTGCAATTATGCGGATGCTGACAATCCCGGCATTATCGTGGACGATTTTTTTGAATATCGGGTGGATAGTAGGAGTATCGTTTATATCCTGTATTATTTCGATTAACCTTATGAAGAAACGACTTATCGTGTAACAAGTCCAGATTTTATTCTGATCTTATCAGCTGATTTTTTTAATTTCCGATGATCGGTTGGAAAATGCAATGTTGAGGTAACTTCGTACCATAAAAATGTATAAATCCACCAGTCATCCATTTCACCCCGTGCAAATATGAAATTCCGAACGCTCGTTTTCCTGTACCTGATTTCATTCACCGGGCTCTTATGGTCGGTATTTCTTTCGTGGATAGCGGGTTACTTCCTTGAGGGCGCAATGATGGCAGGCCTGATCATCGTCACCAACCTGATTGCCATCGTCATGTTCTTTCGCAGGTAATTGTCCCATTTCCAGATATAACCGGACAACCGATTTGCTTCGAACGTTTTCCTTTTTGACTTGGGGATGGTCCTGGACTATCTGACCGACTTACAACAGTACCCGGTAAAGTTTCCGCACCGGGCCTTTTCCGCAATTAGGCTGTGATAGCTCACTTTGAGAACAACGTATGAACGATTGTCAGAGGAATTATCGCCCAAGAATTTAACGACACGACCTGCTGAAGATTTAACAAAACCTTCTATTCTGTCCGTATTATCTTTAAAACAAAAAGTACTTCGTCCTCGACCTGTACGTTGCAGTGCAACGGTTGATGAAAAGCCGTTCCGGTAAAAACAGTCCCGGACCTCATCGACGCCGGTGAGGATGATACCAGCAGGAGACACCTGCCGCCAGGGGAAAGTACCTGGCCCAGCCCGGATGCGAACCGTTCAATTACTTCACGCCCGTTTCCGCCACCGTCCAGGGCATACTCAAGCCAGTCATCGATCCGTCTCTTCGGGCCGCGTGGGAAGATACGGCGGGTTGAAAAGGATAAGATCGAAAGTGCCCCGGATACCGGGAAGAGATCGCTCCGCACCACTTCGACACCGGCACTTTCCGGGCGCTCAGGCTGCATGGGGGTTGATATCCGTTGCCACGACATCGGAGTACCTTTCCGATCTCGCAGGAGATGAGACCGGAACCGGTCACCGATTTCCAAGGACCCGATCACCCGGGTTTTACTTCTTCTGTGGCGCATCGAGCAGGAGATAGGTATCGGCTTCGGGCTGGTAGACCTGCGGAGAGATCGTGGGACATGCAGTAACACTCGCAGTATGGTATGTGCTCGCGTGTTAAATCATTTAATCTCCTTGTTTTATGGTATTTTGCAATAAACTCACCGGGAGTTTAAAGGAGAAAGTCAAAAATTTTAATCCTGCTAAAAAAGCCCATCGGTATGGAGGCCGTCACCACACGGAAGAATCATGCGCACACAGGCAGAACAGGCACGGGAAGGAACGATCACACCGCGATGCGGGAAGTTGCCCGGAAAGAAGGGATGGATCCTGAAACTCTCCGCGAACGAGTCGCAGCAGGAAGTGCGGTGATCATGCAGCGCGGCAGGCGCTGCACCGGTATAGGAAAAGGCTTGTCAACAAAGGTCAATGTAAATCTCGGCACATCATCGACCAAAGTGTCCCTTGATGACGAAATACAGAAAGTAAAAATTGCTGAGAAATTCGGGGCGGATACCATCAGCGACCTGTCGATGGGCGGGGATATAAATGCCATCCGAAAAGAGATTTTTTCGCACTCAACACTTCCCATCACCACGGTTCCTGTCTACCAGGCAGTCGTAGAAAACGGATTGAAAGAGATGACTGCTGACGATATCATGGAAACATTCAGGATGCAGGCGGGACAGGGAATCAGTTCGGTTGTCATCCATGGGGTCACCCGCGAGATGCTTTTGGAACTTCGCAGGAAAAAACGGCTCCTTGGCATGGTCTCAAAAGGCGGGTCGATTACGAGTGCATTCATGCTCATGAACCAGTGCGAGAACCCGTTCGTCGAACATTTCGATGAGGTTCTCTCCCTGTGCAGGAAGCATGATATCGTACTTTCCCTGGGCAATACCGCACGGAGCGGGTGTATCCATGATCGACGGGACAGGATGCAACTCGCCGAGATACGACAGAATGTCCAGCTTGCAGACCGTGCCCGTGAAGCCGGGGTTCAGGTTATTATCGAAGGTGCAGGAGGACATATCCGGGCTGACCGTATTGCTCCGATGGTGAAGTACTACAAGAAAATGTCAGCGTACCCGCTTTTTGTCGCAGGCCCGCTGCCGACCGATATTGCAATCGGCTACGACCACATAGCCGGCGCTGCCGGGGCAAGCATTGCAAGTGCCGCCGGGGCAGATTATCTCTGCTACATCACCCCTGCCGAACATCTCGGTCTTCCCGGCCCGGATTCAGTGAAAGAAGGCCTGATAGCGTTCCGGATTGCCGCACACATTGGCGATACGGTCAAGTACGGTAAAGAAGCGGAGGACACGAAAATTGCACACCTCCGGGCAGCTCTCGACCGGGAGGGCCAGATCCGCTGTTCAATGAACCCGGACCGGGCCCGTGCCCTCGCCGACGGCGATACCGAGTGCACGATGTGCGGTGAATTTTGCGCGATTAAGATAATGAGAGAATTCTAAAACAGGACGGTCCCTGAGGGAAAAATTGTCACCTTCCTGTTCATTACCTGATGCACCCCCAATCCGTCAGAGTGACGCAAAAACTAAACTGTAAAATATTTTAAAAGAACTGGTATTCGCTACCCGGTATTCGCAATCGTTGCAAAATCCTCTAAGTACAGCTTCTCCGGCCGGCTCTTCAGGATCTCTTCCGGTAATGCAGCGATAACCCGGTCAACCCACGTACGTTCAAGCATACTGCCTACCGACCCTCTCAGGCAGTTCCGCACAGTCTTGCGCCGGTGCGAGAAGAGCGCCCTGACGACATCGGCATACAGCTTACGGTCATTGACCGGGAATATCGGGGGACGTGGGACAATTTTCACCACCATTGAGTGAACCTTCGGTTGTGGCGAAAAGCAATCCGGTGGAAGTCTGAAGCACTTCTGCACGGTCGCATACGTCTGCACCATGATGGAGAGCCGCCCGCAGTCCCGGGTGCCGGCAGGAGTCACCATCCGCTCGGCAAACTCTGCCTGGTACATCAGCACCGCCGCTTCAAACCCGATGTCGAGGAGCCTGAATGTTATCTGCGATGATACCGAGTAGGGAAGGTTCGCGACCACAAGATCGAAAGGAGGGATCGTGCACTTCGTAGCATCCCCGTGCTGGACAACGAGCCGGCCTGTAGCGATCTGTTCGGAAAAACGATCGGCAAGCTCATCGCAGAGATGACCGTCAAGCTCCACCGCGTGCACAATCGCACCACGGGCGAGCAGGGCAGTGGTTAATGCCCCGTTTCCGGGCCCGACTTCGAGCACACGACGACCATCCACTTCCACGATGCCGGCAATGCGGCTGACCGCATTGGGATCAATAAGGAAGTGCTGGTCGTGATGCGCTCTCATGTCGTTGTAAAAACGTGATATTTGGTGTTCGGTTCCTGGAGACTCCTCGAGGATCCGGGCAATAATCATTTTATCCGGGTGGGGGATCGATTTGATCCGTGCAGAAATGTCGGCAAATCCGGCAAACGGCTTCTTATTGCGCTCTTCGAGAATCTCCCACATCAGTTTCTTGCCGATACCCGGAAGAAGGTGGAGCATATGGAGACTTGGGCGTGATCGAAATGGCCTTATTGAAGAACGAGACAAAGTCCGGTTCACGCTCCTTCACCACTTTCTCGATGATGAACGGGAGTTCCCCTTTTGCGGTCTGGGTCAGGTCGTCATAGCCGATCCGTCGCTTGACCCGTTCAATCTTGATCCGCTCCGAATCGCCGATATAGACTCGCTCGTGGAGGTCTATTGGCACGGATGGTTTCGGTATGAGTTCAAGAAGCTTGAACTGCTCGATACCCATGGCCTGGATGATCGGCTCGCGCTTGAACTGCGGGCGGGGATCATCCGGGTGCCCTTTCATGAGCACATCCAGTACGATCGCGTTTAACTCTTTTTTCTCCGCCTTCATCGTGGATCACACCTCAGAAGTGTGTCGTCACCAGTTCGATGATCGAATCAAGTTCTTCGGGGGTAAGCGTGTACCGCTCTTTTGCAAAGATCGCCCGGACTTCATCGCGGGACTTTGGCATGATATTTGCGATGCGGTAGGCGATCTCCGGCTTCATCTTCTCCATCTTGACGAGTTCTGCAACAAGCTCCCGGGATTTTTCGGGAGTGGTCTTTGCAAGCTGATTGGCATGCTCAATACTGCGCCTGAACTCGTAGGACATCTCTTTTTCTGCGGCGAGTCGTTCGGATTCAACACCCAGAATGACTTCGCGCATCTCGGGGAGCGTGACCTTCTCTTCGCTAACTATACCCTTTACTTTCATGCCAATACCAGATGAGAAATTTACTTTTGTGCTTTTAGATGTTGTGGTCGCGATATGATGGTCTTGTCAGCGTTGCCATCGCGGATGGTAAGCATCCACGCACGGCCGCGCTGGCCGATAACCGTCCCGGTCTTCCCGTGGAAGCGGCGGTGGGGCATTCCCTTCTGGATGCTCGGCTCGACAACGACGTGTACCTTGTCACCGATCTCAAAATGCTGGATGACTGAGGTGCATGGCGGCAGTCCGCGCTTTCTTAAGTCTTTCTTGAACTTATACCGTGTTTTCTTTCGTGGACCATTGTGATGTGCCATGATTACTCTCCCTCCTTCACTCCTTCCACCTGCGTGACGTCAAGGCTGGTGACATGAGCTTTTTTTGCCAGGATCTCGGCGAGACTGGGGACGGTTCTGCCCCCGTCGCCCGACACGAGTTCCTTGATGTAGAGGCCGGCTTCGCCGAGCACTTCGACAATAAATTTGCCGTCCTGCTGCCCTACACACTCGATGTCGAGAACGGTCCGCTCACGGATCTTGTCTGCTCTCCGGTGAGCGACCCTCACGGGCGTGCGCTGGTGTATTGTGACGCCCTGCAAGGTTTTTACAGCTTTTGCGAACTCATCCGCAGATAAATCGCCGTCAACCTCGACCAGGATCCTGTATTTTTTATGCGCTTTGTTTGATTTAAGGGTTTCCACCTCACCACGCTCGCTCCAGCGTTTTATCGCAACGGAAACACGACCTTCCGCGGTCCTGTTGATCTCCGCTTCGAGGATGGCGAGGTCCATAGACCTTATCTTCGGTTCGACAACTTCGAGGATGAACGGCCCGGTCCCGATCATCCGGGCATCGATATCCTCACGTCCGGCACCATGCAGGACCGCATTCTTTGCATCGAACGCTTCAATAACCGGTCTCCCTATCAGCTCTTCTACCGAATCGAGATACTGGGCACCGGTAAAGTTGCACTTCTCGCAACCCTTGCCCCGGCATGCCCGGCAGTCCCAGTGCGTCTGGGGGATCCCCCGCTCGAACTTCTGGTACCGGCCGTAGAAGAAGACCGAGTTGATCTGGACTTCAACCCTCCCGGAAGCCGGGTCGAGGATCGCGACAACGTCGGGCTTCTTGAAATCCACGGTTTTCCCGATCCGGGCAGATACTGCCTTTCCCACTTCCCGGTTGACCTCCGACTTGAACGGCTCGGGCTCCGCGAGCGAGAGGTCGCTCCAGACCATCTCCTCGTTCTCGGCGATGATGGGCGGGACACGGCACCCGACAAGGAATGTTGAGAATTCAATACCCTGCAGGGCATCGATGACCTTCTGTGCCCACATAGGGACCGAATCAAAAAAATTCCCGCAGACCCAGCAGGTGCTGCTGAACTTCAGATATGGCTGGTTTTCCGTTATCGCCCGTGCTATCCTGAGCCCTCTTCCCCGTTCATCATTGGAAAGGCCATGGGAGCGTTTGCCGAAGAACCGCCCGAGGCAGTGGTCGCAGCAGTCGCCATATGCAAGAATTGATGTTACCTGTTCGTTTATTTCCATCCGCACCCTCTCCGGTCCAGCTCGTTATGGAGCACCGTAATAGTATGATCCGCGTGGAGGCATTTTGGCCCGACCGAATAGCGCGGAAAGTCCCTGATAATCTCTTCTTCGGCAGCCGTGAAATTCAGGTGATCCGAAAGCAGGTACGCATCGGGAAGCGTTCCGGTGCCCCGCACATCGGCTCCGTTCTCATCGAGGACTGAAAACGAATGTTCGGTCACAAGTCTGTCAAGCCCTCCCTTTCGTACCCATACACCCTGTGCACCCTCACGGTACTCGCTCCCGCAGGGAATCTGCAGGACTTTTTTGATCAATGCGCCGGCGCTTTGTTCATCGGGCGAGAGAGACCTTACCGCACTCCCGGAGAACTTTACTGTCTTTGGTCCTGCAGGCTCACCGCAGAGAACGAGGTAGCATTCAACGTCCCGCCTGAGATCATGCGAGAGGAAGAGCGACGCATTAACGCACCGGGAGAGCACATCCATCCGCCCGCCGGTACCCGGAAGATCGTTTAAGGAGAATGAATCGTCGGTCCGGGCAAGGTGCCCGATAATTGCAAACGCAGTCATCACTGCATTCCGGAGAAACGCTTCATCAAGCGCTGCATGTTGAATTTCCCGCCGCCACCGCGGAGGTTTTTCAGGGTTCGCTGCATCATCTTGAAGTATTTCAGGAGCTCGCGAACTTCATCCGGCGTCGCCCCGGCACCGTGTGCAATCCGCTGCATGCGGGAGCTGTTGATGAGCCCGGGGTCGTCCAGCTCTTTGGGGGTCATCGAGTCCATGATGATCCGGTACCGGATCATCTTCGTGCTCGTGACATCGTACACTCCTTCGGGGAGCTCCATGTTGCCCATCGGCAGCATGCTCATGATCTGTTTGAGCGGACCCATCTTGTTGAGGGCTTCGAGCTGCTTGTACATGTCCCGGAGGGTGAACTTACCCTTGAGCATCGAATCGGCGTCGATCTCCTGCCCCTTGATTGCCTCTTCGGCCTTCTCGGCGAGTGCCTTGAGATCGCCCATGCCAAGAAGACGGGAGATGAACCCGTCGGGATCGAAACGTTCGAGATCCTCGATCGTCTCCCCGCTCCCGATAAATGCGATCCCGCTCTTGGTCTCGGCAACCGCGGACATCGCCCCGCCTCCCTTGGCAGTCCCGTCCATCTTGGTGATGATAACGCCGTCAATACCGATCGCTTCGTGGAACCGCCGGGCCTGTTCGCTCGCCGACTGTCCCAGTGCAGCATCGATGACAAGCCAGCGATGGGTCGCCTTCGTTATCACATTCAGGTCGATGATCTCCTGGATGAGATCGGGTTCCAGTGCATGACGGCCCTGGGTATCGACAATGATAAGTTCAAGTTCCTTAAACGCCGCGAGCCCTTCCTTTACGATCTGGAGGGCATCCTTTGCCTTTGGGTCGCCAAAACACGGGATGTTGATCTTCTGGCAGAGCGTGGACAGCTGGTCATAAGCACCGGGCCTGAACGTATCGGCGCAGATTACCCCGACTTTCATTCCTTTCTTCTGGAAGTACCGGGCGAGCTTCGCGGTCGTTGTCGTCTTGCCGCTTCCCTGCAGGCCCGCCATGAGGATGGTCTGGGGTTCGAGCTTGACATCGGTCGATGCCCAGACGAGCCTGACGAGTTCCTGGTAGACGATGCGCAGAACATGCTCGCGGACATTGGTGCCTTTTGCGAGCTGCTCGTCAAGCGACCGGGTGCGGATCGCCTTACTGAGCTCCATCACCAGCTTGACGTTGACATCCGAGGATATCAGCGCACGCTGGAGGTCCTTGATCAGCTCGTCGACAGCTGCACGGTCGACAACTGTCTTTCCCGCAAGTTTTTTGAGCGCATCCTTGAGCGAAGTAGAGAGCGTATCGAGCATCAGGAATTCCCTCCCAGGAGATCCTCTACGATCCGGGCGGGCTCAAACGGTATGATGTCGTCATAGGACTGGCCCATGCCAAGAAACATCAGCGGCTTACCGATTGTATGGGCAATCGATATGGCTGCACCCCCCCGCGAATCCATATCAGCCTTCGTGAGGACTACCGCGTCCGCACCAACGGTCCGGTCAAACTGCAGCGGCCCGGATCACCGCATCGTTTCCCGCAACAGCTTCATCGACGTAAACAATAAGATCGGGCTTCATAACCCGGCGGATCTTGTCGAGCTGGTTCATCAGGTTCGATTTGTTGTGGAACCTACCGGCCGTATCGGCGAGCACGACATCAATCTTGTGCGATGTTGCATACTGAACGGAATCGAAGAGCACCGCTGAAGGGTCGGCGCCTTCCTGGTGCTGGATGATCTTGATGCCGAGGCGTTCTGCATGGACCGCTATCTGCTCGATTGCACCGGCCCGATAGGTATCGCCGGCCCCGATGACAACCGTGTATCCGCGTTTTTTGAGATACGCGCCGATCTTTGCGACGGTCGTCGTTTTTCCCGTCCCGTTGACACCGGTAAAAAGGATCTTGACCGGGTGTTCGTGGGTCTCTGATGTACGACACGAGATCGAAACCTTTGCCGAGGACTTCCAGGAGTGCGTTTTTCAACGCCGAAACGACAAGATCGTCAACCGATTCCCCGATCTTCCGGTGTTTTCCGACAAGCCCTGCCCGTACGCGGGCTATGATCGCGTCGGTAACGGGAAGGGCGACATCGCTCTCAAGGAGCGTCATCTCTAATTCATCAAGAGCCTCGGCAACGTTCTTTTCAGATACGATGAGTTCCCGTTCGGTGATGAGGACTTTGACTTTGTCAACAAAACTGGGCCCCTTTGCAGCCGGATTTTTTGATTCCGGTGCGGCAGGGACGGGTGCGGCGGATGATCCGGAAGATGCGGTCACCGCCTGGGCTATTGCTTCTTCCTGGATGCTGCCACTCAGCCGCTTTCTTACGGCCTGCAGCCGGTCTTTCAGCCCGCCGAACATGAAAATATGAGCTCCGGTTATTCCTCTTCCGGTTCAGGTGCAGCTGGCCCGGCCTGCTGGTATCCGGTCTCAAGCCGCTTTGAAATCTCATTCATCTGGGACCGGAGGCGGTCGAGGGTTTCGGATACTTTCTTCTGCGAGGCTTCCATCTCGATAATCCGCTCTTTTAAGTACTCGATTGCGTCATTGTTCGAACGCTCAACGACGACTTCGGCACCGATGCTGATCAGGACTTTGTCCGGCTCGACAACCTTTGCCCGTACGCTGACCCCGCCGCCGATCTGGAGGAGGACGGTTCCATCTTCTGATGCGAGCATTCCCTCGAGTGTCTCGATGGCTGCATGCGCCTCCATCCTCCCGTTCTCCAGGAGTTCCAGCTGGCCGACAAAAACCTCTGCCTGCTGGCCGTATTCTTTCAGGTAATGCTGGAGCGTCATCAGTTCACGCTGGTCCATCTGCTGCATCGTAGTTGCCATTTCCGCCACCTCTAAAGATTATAGCATAAAGATAAATCTTACTCCTGATATGTATGTCCTCCATGAGCATAAATACATCATTGTGAGGAGTAACCGTGACAGGTTCCTGATAAAGACCGTCAAAAATTCACTTCTTGGTGTTGATATTTTGGCCGGGGATGGCGATCCCGCGAATCTACCCGGCCAAAAAAAAGAAAAATTACTCGGTCTTTGCCGGGTTGACGGAATCGATTCTTGATATACCGTCTCTTCAGGTTGTGCTTGCTGCCGATGACCGCAAACGTGCGCTCCTGGGCCTGGTTGGCGTTGGGTGCCTCGATCACTTTCGTGTACGGCATCCAGTCTTCGCCCATCTTGAATGTGCCTTTTACCTCAAACTTCTGATTCTCCATACATTTCACTCCAGAAATCCAAATATGTCCTCAATCCTACCGAGTTCAAACCCGCTTGTTGCATTGCCCGCGATATACCCCGAGTCGTTGACGAGAAGACCTGTACCGACAAGGGGACTCCCCATGTTGATAGTCCCGGTCCCGACCGGGACCTTCGCCACTTCCTCGATGCGTGCAATCTGCTGTGCAGTTGCGAGGGGATGTACAATGACCCCTTTATTGGAAGCCGCCCCTGCCATGCCGACGGTTTTGATACCGCCGAGGGTCAGGAAGATGACTTCAACACCCAGGAATTCCCCGATCTCATGGGCCATGTCGGTCGGCATATCCTGGTGCACTGCAGCAAAGGTATCGTTTGCCATGATCACGTTGCCCGCGGCATTCATCGACTCCTTTAAGAGGAGCACATCGCGATGCGACGCAAGAATGGCGACTTCATCTTCAGTCGCGAGGCCGCTTACGACAATTCCCCGGCTGTTGCCGGCGACGAGCGAGCCGATAATCGCGCTGCCCTGGATCGTTGTCTCAACGATCTCCACGTTCAGCGCGAGCCTGACTGCTTCTTTGAACTCCACCGGTGATTCCGGCGGAACTATGGCAATATTGCCGACCACCCGGGCAAAAACCCCGATGTTCGGATCGCCGGCACACGTGATCGTTCGTTCCATCTACGATTCCGGTGCAAGTTCAGCCTGAACCTGCCCGTCCTCCATCTTCATGGCACGGACCGGATCTTGGATGGCGGCTTTGTGCTGCCCCGGCTCCATACCATCTCGTTGATACCCTGGTCGATTTTCACATCTTCGCTCTTCATGTGCTTTGCCAGGTACTTCCTGATATCCTTGATGGCGCCGTTCGCCCGTTTCCACCGGGGCATCCTGCGTGCTTCCCGGAGCGGGATGACATATACATGTTCTTTCATTATTTCTGCCATGTCTACACCTTCAGCGTGCTCTTGCGCCAGTTGCGTCGTCTCGGGTGCGAAACCACGGAACGCTTGGTCCTAACCATTACCCACTGGGGCACGCGACGGTTCTGGTCGCACGCCTTTGCGAGTCGTATCTTTCTGCCTTTACTCAGTTTGCTCATTATCCTTCACCTAGGTATTATCCCTTTCTTCCCACAACGAGCGACTGGTCGTGGTGTGCCGGGAACAGGGACGCAGGATCGATCCCGCGGGCCCGGAACGCGTCCCTGAGCTCGGCTTCATAGTCTCCATTGCTGATCGTCCCGGTCTCCCCGTATTTTACTTCGAGGAGACTGGCGGTCAGGTAGTCGACTGCAGGCCTGACGTACCCGAGCAGGGGGCGCACGTATGCACACCCGGTCCGGTTGCCAAGACTCTGCACCTCAGCCCGTGTCAGCATCGGGACCCGGTCATTAAACCGCGTCCCGTCACCGACAACATGATATTCATGGCTGAGGGTTTCGACAGCAATCCGGTGTATGGTGTTGATCGCATCGTTCGGATATCCGCACGCAACCACCAGATCTGCCATCTCGTTCAACAATCCTTTCTCAAATACTCGTTTTTTTAAGGGATACCCGAGCGCTTGTGCCGCGGTCTCCACCGAAGGGACCTGGCGGGACGGGTCGAAAACAAATGTGTTGAGTTCAACCTCGTAATACGTACCCAGCATTATTGCTGCAAGGGAACTGTCCTTTCCGCCGCTATAGAGCACTCCTGCTTTCATCACTTTCTGGTTATCGAGTAATCCCGTTTTTTCGGAGCGAGTTGCCGGAGAAGTTCCTTGAGCTGGGCGTCAGTGATCTTTGCCTTCAGACGTCCGCTCTGGGCGAGGGCAATTAACTGCTGCTCGACTCCACTGGCAAATTCCGGTTTGGTGATCTTGATGGTGTTTAAGCGTTCCCGGGCATCCGGCTCGAGAACCTGCATGAGCACCATCTGGATCTGCTGTTTCTGGCGCTGCTGGCGTTCGAGCTCTTCCTGCTGGTCGCCGGCCTGCTGCTGCAGCTGCGCCATCCTTCTTTTGCGGATCTCACTAAGCTCGTCGTCACCCATGCACGCACCTCACTTCGATTCTGCTTTCTTGTCGGCTTTCTTTGCCGCCGGCTTCTTCTCGCCCTTCAGGACCGTTCCTCAGCGCCTTCTGCCGGCTTTTGCCTTCCCCTTCTTCTCTGGCTTCTTGGTTTCAGGTTCGGCTACGGCTTTCGCACGCTTCGGTACCGGTGCGGGGGGATTTGTCCTGACTTCCTGTGAGAGATTGTCAAGGAATGCCATCCCCGCCGGGGATATTTTACGGCCGGTCTTATCGTGGATGATAAGTCCTGCTGCTTCCAGCTGCTGGAAGGATTTGCGCAGGATAGAGCCGCTGCCCTTTCGGAACGCATTCGGCCTGGAGCCGCGGTTCTTGTTCCCGCCGTAAAAGCTTCGCATCCGTTCGACACCCATAGGGCCGTCAACATAGACGCGTCTCAACACTGCTGCTACCCGTATGAACCACCAGTCGGGATCCTCGGGCGGCATCTCTTTGTGTGCCCCGGTCTTTGCAAAAGCAGCCCATGCGGGAGGAACGATCTCCTTCCGTTTCCTGAGCTCCTCAGCGGACCTTCGAATGATATGGTCTGCCGGGACATCGTATACTGTCGTCATCTATAGACCTCACTGTTGAACAATTAATAACAGTCTTTACTTATTTGTGAATAAAGGTTTTATACCTTTTCGAGAGGGGTAAGGAGAAAGAGCGAGGATAGATGTGATTTTTTTACTCCTGGACCAGACCCACAAATTTTAAACACGCGGTAAAATGACCCGGGGGTTTGGATCGTCCTACTCGCGAATCCGGGACCTCTCCCGGGCGGTAGGGGTTTTGGTACGGGAGGGCTTTTCATTCTGCTGAACGGTTTTACCCTTCCCGGCACCTTTTTTCTCCCTGAGCACCATCGTCTTGCCCCGCACTTCGACAAGCTCGGCTTTTGCGAGCGTTGCTATGGCTGCGGGATCGACTTCCGTGTTCGCAAGCCACTTTACCTTGATCGTATGGCGGTTCTTGAGCTGGGCCACGATCTCTTCGATCATGGTTGCAGTGCAGCCCTGCTTGCCGATCCAGACGGTCGGCTTCAAATCCTGCATCGATGTATCATTCGGATCCGACATGAGGTCTCACCACACTATACCGTGTCTTCTTGTTGCATGCCCGGCAGGTGACAACCACGTTTCCGCGATGCACCCGCACCCGCATATTGTTCCCCGGTACGAGAAATACATAGCAATGATGGCAGGTACCGGCGGCGGTAATCTCCCGGTCGATACGGATCCGCTGGCGCATGGCAATTTTCCGTGCGAGCTCAACGTACCGGTTGCTCATTTCGGGATGTTCATGGAACACGAGCCCTGCCTGTTCGAACAGGATTCCGATACGCTCCGCCGCGATCTTTTTTGTCGCCGGGTTTTTGGATCTCTCTTTCATTGCCGGTAATCCCCTATACTCCCGAGAGTCCCGTGTACTTTGCTCGTTCTACGTGATAATGATCCGGGTAGTAAACGCTTGCAAAGATTGGGTCTGCTGGTATCGTGTTTTGACCTGATTGTTTGCACGCCCTCTTTTGGTTGAGCAATCGTGACCCTTCTGAAAATACCGGCAAACATATTCTAAAATTATGAGGGTGACCCCCTCACTCCCCCAGAGGGGGAGGCTCCCCAAGGGGTGCTCCCCTTGACCCCCATCTTCACAAAACCAGAAATGTCCCCGGGGCCCAATTGCATCCAGGAAACGTGGAAATGATGCTTTGGGGTAGTCGTTGATCCGCCGCGGGGGCGTCCCTTCGGGGGCGGCGGTGTTCATCACAACTGGGGGTATGGGGGTCTCAACCCCCATCAATTGTTAATCAACAAATGGTAATTTCAAAAACATAACGCGGAATACCTTACCGGATCCTCACGACCCGCCCCTCAATCGTCAGACGGTCCTCACAGAAGAGCCTGACCGCCTCCGGGAGGCAGAGATGTTCCTGCTCAAGAATTCTGTCCGCAAGCGTGTCCTCGTCGTCTCCTTCAAGGACCGGCACGCAGCGCTGCAGGATAACCGGTCCCCCGTCAAGACACTCGTCGACAAAGTGTACGGTGCACCCGGATACTTTCACCCCGTGGAGTATTGCCTGCCGCTGGGCATGGAGCCCGGTGAAACTCGGGAGGAGGGCCGGGTGGATATTGATCATCTTCCCGGGAAATTTACGGGCGATTTCCCCCCCAAGAATGCGCATGTAGCCGGCAAGGATGAAGAGATCAGCCCGGGCGTTCTCCATCGCTTCGAGAAGGCATACTTCATATTCTTTCCTTGAAGTGAATGAAGAATAATCGACAATCGTGACCGGGATGCCCGCTTTTTTCGCCCGTTCAATCGCGTACGCCCGTGGGTTGTCGGTTATGAGGGCAATACAGAGTCCCGGAACCTGTCCGCACGCTATGGCATCGATCACCGCCTGGAAGTTCGAACCCCTGCCCGATGCGAGAACTGCGATGCGTTTTGTCATCCTTGCTTCCTCTTTGGACCTCCGGGATATCCCGGATCAGGTAGTGTTATTGCCGGTCCCTGAATGGGGGACAATCTTGACCTTAACGATGCGACGTCCGTGCATCTGCATCACGACAAGCGTGACGTGCGCCGGTTCGATCTCTGCCTTCTCGCCGGGGTGCTGGGGGAGATGACCCAGCCGGTCAATGATCAGGCCGCCGATTGTTTCGTAGGATTCGTCGAGCGGCAGGTCGAGCCCCATCTGCTCGTTGATATCCTCTACCCACATCTGGGCATCGACGATATACACGCCTTCTGCGAGCTTCTGGACTTCAGGCTCTTCCTTGTCGTGCTCGTCCATGATATCGCCGACAATTTCTTCGAGAATATCCTCAAACGTCACTATCCCGACAAAACTGCTGTATTCGTCGATGACGATCGCCATCTGCACCCGATGGACCTGGAGCTCCCGGAGAAGGTCGTCGATCTTCTTGGTCTCGGGCACGAACATGGGATCGTACATGATCTCTTCGACAGTCGATTCCTTCCGGCGGGTGACCATCGCAGAGAAGACGTCCTTGACGTTCAGGATACCGGTAATATTATCGATCTGGTCATGGAACACGGGTATCCTCGACAACCCGGTCTCGGAAAATATCCGGATTGCTTCTTCAAAACTGGTCGTGTCTTCCATGAGGGTGACATCGATCCGCGGTGTCATGATCTCGCGTGCCGTCGTATCGCCGAACTCAAGAACCGAGTAGAGCATGTCCTGTTCGCCCTGCTCGATACTCCCGTCTTCCTTGCCGACATCAATCCATTCCTTGATCTCTTCTTCGGTGACGGCTGGTTCGGCAACCTCCTTGCCGATCCCAAGCGTCGGGCTTACCCTCTCGACAAGCCAGATGACCGGGGCAAAAATTTTCGACAGGAAGAAGATGACCGGGGCTACCGCAAGGGCAAATGAGTCCGGCGCCCGGGTCGCATAGATCTTCGGCCCGATTTCGCCAAAGACAAGGAGAACAACGACGACAAAACCGGTGGCGATCCCGACCCCGATATCACCGAATGCCTGGATGGCAATTGCCGTTGCAATCGATCCTGCAGCGATATTGACGACGGTGTTTCCAATGAGAATGGTCGTGAGGAGATGGTCGGGGGATTCCTTCAGCGCAAGGAGGGCATGGGATCCGACCCGGTTCTCGTTATCGAGCGTCCTGACCTTGGCACGGGTCATCGAGATAAGGGCTACTTCCGAACTGGAAAAAAATGCGGAGAGGATGATGCAGATGACGAAGAGCAGGATCTCGACGATGTTCTCAATCATCTCAATTCACGACGTGCTGGTGCACGCAGGATGGTATGGTTCATAGGAATGATTTCTGTATCTTATTCGGAGAGAGATTTAATAAATCCAGCGCTTATCGCATGCAGTCACGCATAAAAGTGCCGTCAGCCTCGAGAACATCGACTTTCTCCTGGGAAGAGAGTGCATGGTCAAAGGTCAGGTCTTCAATCTCCAGGGTAAGACTCCCGGAAGAACCGGTGATCTTTGAGGTTTTGCATAACCTTTGCAATGAGGGGGTCCCGGGCAAGGCTGAAATGAGGTTTCCCCCGTTCAATCCTGCTCATGTGCACGTTCCTGAGCCGGTCATGACAGAGTTCGATATACCGGGCCGGCTCGTCCTGGTTTTTTAGGAGTGCGTGGGACACATCGAGGGTGAAGTAAAGCCACGGTTCCCGGTCGAGAAGATCCCGCATCTTTTCGGGTGAACATAGCAGGGAATTCACCACGGGTTCCATATTTTCCATGCAGATCATTACATCGGTTTTTTCTGCGGCCCTGCGAAGCTGATCGACATACCGATCAAACCGGTCTGAAGTCTGCGGGGCTTGGCGGACGTTTCGCCGTCCTCCTGCCCGGGTGGACGGTAATGGAAGCAGCTCCCAGCCGGGTTGCCATCTCTACGGACCTGACGGCAAAATCAACCGAGGTCTGGGCAACGACCGGGTTGATGGAGCACGGGTTCAGGTCGAGAATGGGGGCATGAAGGGTCAGGTTTGGGAGGCTCGGGTGATCCCGGTGGCATGCAATTATTTCTTCGACCGGTTGGCCATGCAGCCAGAAGTCCGGGGTCTCCGGCCAGAATTCGATGCCGTCAAGACCCGTCTGCGAGATGAATGTGAAAATATCGGCGCAGGAGTATTCATGAAAAAACATACTCGAAACGGAGAACGATACCATGGTAGTACTACTTCATATTCGCCTCTTCCCAAATAATTGTTGATGGACTGGTTCAACCGGCCCGACCAACCCGAAGAATCGGTTAAAGAACCTCTCCGGGTCTCGGAGCTCTCCGAAATTATCGAGGATCTGCTGGATAATCCCTGCCTGCAGGATATCTGGGTCCGGGGCGAGGTAACAAACTATACCCACCATTCCCGCGGCCACCGGTACTTCTCGCTCTCAGAAAAAGGCGGTGGGAGCACGGCGGCAGTGATAAAATGCGTGATGTGGCGGTCTGATGCAGAGAGGCTCCCGTTCAAGCCTGCCGAGGGTATGGAAGTGCTCGTTTCCGGGTACTGTGCGATTGTACGCCCCCCATGGATCGTACCAGATGCAGATTAAAGAGATGAAAAAAGCAGGCCTCGGAGAAAAATTCCTGCTGGTTGAGCAGTGGAAGCGGGAACTTGCTGAGCAGGGATGCTTTTCCGCGGAGAGGAAGCGCCCGCTCCCGCAATTCCCCGGGAGGATCGGGGTCGTCACTTCAGAGACGGGCGCTGTCATCCACGATATCAGGACCGTGGTGGAACGACGGTATCCGGTCAGGATTATTATTTCACCGACTGCTGTCCAGGGAGAAAATGCCCACCGGGAAATTGCCCGTGCGATAACCCGGCTTTTCGGGAAGGTCGATGTGATGATCGTCGCCCGGGGCGGAGGGAGCTTCGAAGACCTCTTCCCGTTCAATCATCCTGACGTTGTCCTGGCAATCGCCTCGTCTCCTGTCCCGGTGGTAAGCGCCATAGGCCATGAAGTTGACATCACCTTAAGCGATCTTGCCGCAGACGTCCGGGCTCCAACACCGTCGGCGGCCGCAGAGCTGGTTGTGCCTGACAGAAAAGTGCTCCTTATCAGGCTCGAGGAACTGAGGATCCAGATGCGTTCAGCACTGCTTGCGCACGTTTCGCAGGCCCGCGAAGAGATCGGCGATCTCAGGGACCGGCTCCGACCGCAGCGTTTCGTGCGGAGGCTCGAAGAGAAGAAGCAGGGGACCGCGGATCTATCCGACCGCCTTGTGCGGGCATGGACAAACAGGATCGAACGCGAGCGGCTCACCCTGGCGGAGATCAGGACGGCACTGGAAGGAACGAGCCCGCTGGCAGTCCTTGCACGGGGATATTGTATAGCGGAGAAAGACGGGAAAACGGTGAAAAGCGCACGGGAGATTTCAGCTGGCGAAGGGCTCGGAATCCGGTTTGCTGACGGGAAAAGCTACGTAATCGTGGAGCGGGTTGATTATGACGGAAACATATGAAGAAAAAATTGAACTCCTGAAACGGATCATCGGGAAGATCGAAGACGGGAACACCGGGCTTGACGAGAGCATCCGGCTCTATGAACAGGGCGCTGCCCTCGTTCGGCAGTGCGAGTGCATGCTGGCTGAAGCAGAACTGAAAATTACCACGCTCAGCCGGGACGAGTAACCCGGAGCGTCACCACCATCTCTTTTCCGGCTTTAAGATTTTCTACGAGTCCCGGCGGCAGCGTTGCGGCAACGTGATCCGACAGGATTCCAATAGTCCTGCCACATACAAAGGAACTCCTTCTCCACACCATATCGGTCGGGTGATCAAGGGTGAATTGCGCGGACCCGCGCGACCGGATCTCAACGTCAACCCCACCGCAGGAAAGGTGCGTAACAAGGATCGCATCGTCACGCGCGAGCAGGTGCCGGAAGCTTTCCGGCAAACCAGCGCACCCGGTGTCCGCCTCAATCCCGATAATACAGTTACCGTTTGCGGTCAGGTGTTCCTCTGCTGTTACCTCAAAGGTCGTGGGATGGGTGCTCAGGACGAGGGGGTGCCCGCGGCACCGGAGAGTGGTGGTGAATTCCATGCTTCAACTCATGTTTTATCATGTGAGGGTTTCCATTGATATTCAATGTTTATCACCGTCCAATGCCCGGTCTGCAATGATGAGACCGAGCACGAAATAATAAGCCAATCCCGTGACCTTCTTGTCAGGTGCACAACCTGCAGTCACCACCAGCGGATACAGAAAGAGCGGGAGCCCGAATCACGCGTCGTAAAAGCGATCGTTTCGAAAGAGGGGAAATCGGTGGTCTGTACCATCGAGCTCGCGGAAGATGAAGAATGCAATGTCGAAGACCACCTTGTCGCCGAGTGCGGTGATGATGCGTTCGGTGTGGAAGTCACGTCCATCGAGACAGGGGAGAAGAGGGTGAACCGGGCGAAAGCCGCGGACATTACCACGCTCTGGACAAGGGCAATCGAGCAGGTCGTTGTCAAGATCTCTGTCCACGACGGAAGAAAGACGGTCCCGGTCTACATGGAGTGCGACGGGGAGGCAAATTTCATCGTTGGCGAAAAATACGTTGTTTCCGGAAAGCGGTTCCAGATCTCCCATCTCAAGCTCCGTGACGGTCCCCTGATGCGCAAGGAAGGATGGAAGACCGTAGCTCACCGCGTCAAGCGCATTTACGGTATACGCACATAGATTTTTTTAAAGGACGATTACTGGCACGGATCTTTCTTTCAGATCCTCCCGATTCATTCAGATTTTCCTGTTTTACTATGTCAGGTGCAATCCCTTTCTCTATTAGCATATCTGGTTTACAGAGAACCACGAGTAGTTTTCACCAGCCAATCAGCGTTTTGGTGTTCCGGAGACAGGAATTCTCTTCCTCTCCCGATCTCGTGGTTACTTTAGAAAACAGTACCCGCGATTGTGCAAAACGAACAAAAATAGGCTCTGTTGAAACCAAAATTTCACCGGATTCGACTATTCTCTGTGATAATTGGATGGTGACCCCCTCTCTCCCCCAGAGGGGGTGGCAGCCCAAGGGGGTCACCCCCTTGACCCCCGCCAGTTTGAAGGTTCTCAATAAAAAAATATCTGGTTCTTTTGTTTTCTTTTGCGATCGTGATCCAGGCTTTTCATGCATAAACCAGATTAACCGATTCTGCCCAGCGAGGGCCCGACGAGGCGCCCGAGCGACCCCCGAAGGGGGTGGGGATGCTCATAAAATATCAATGCGTTGATGCAATTCTGTTCAAAAAATATTTGGCTCCCCTACAACGAAACACGAATTCTCTAAGAATGGCTGAGGGTTTTCAACTAAGCCTAAAAAACAGAAAAAAAATGAGGGGGAAAATTACCTGCCGTTGATAGAGACAACGCTGACGTCAACCGTCGGGTACCCGAGGTCGACAGTTATTGCTGACGGGCCGGTTTCTGTTACTTCACCGGTGCGGATATAGGTGAATGCTGACGTATTGGCAACCGATGCGGACTGGTTATCCGAAACGCCGAGCGTGAACATGTCCCCCTTGCTGATATCGGTTATATTCAGTTTCTGCCGGGCGAGCGACTCCGCGGACCAGGTCTGGGTCATGGGGTTCTGCGTAGAGATGGTAATTTTCTTCTTTTCGTTGACCTTCATGCCGACAATTCCCTGGGTGATCGTGGTGAATTCCGGTGTGAAGATGGCAAACTGCTGGTCCCAGCCGGTGTTGGTATAGACCTGCACGGGGAACAGTGATTTTGCAAGGGTCTGGTTAGCAGAAACCGATATTGGTTTTGACAGCATAGGCGCATTGCCACTCGCGACACCTGTTTTCCAGAGCTGCTGGTCGGTAGTGAGCACAGGACGACCCTGGGAATTATAAAACGTGAAGTCAAGGACGACTGCATCCCCTGGCTTGACGGAATTAAAGCTGGTAATCCATCCCGACCCCATCCCGGAGACTATCATGAGCACGACAAAAAGGACACATGCTCCCACAATTAATACTTTTTTTATCTTTCTCGTTGTTTCTTCGCGTTGTTTCTTTTCGCCCATGAGTATATTCCTCTCTATTAAATCATAATCCAACGGTCATAAACTATTCCGCTTTACTAAGGAAAATAGCGACGCGGCATAAGACATTACGAGTCATGGAAGAACCTGGGTCTCGCGATTCAGGTTCGCAATCAGAATCTGGTTCTGGTCCCCTAAAACCGGGAAAACCGGAATTCGGTGTAAATGTGCTCCCAATGAAAAACACTCCGGAAGATACGGATTCTGGAAAAAGGCTCCTGATGAAAATAAGACCGGGGACAGGTCACAAAGATTGACACGACTGGGTCCCCCTGGTTGCGATGACTTTTAGTACTTATCGCTAAAGAGGAGTAGTGATGGATAAGAAAAAGGTCAAGGATTATATGACCTATGATGTCATCAGCGTGGATATCCACGGCACGACCAAGGATGTCATCGAGAGGATTCAAAAGACCCACCACGATGGTTTTCCTGTTGTTGACGGGAGCGAGGTTGTGGGCTACATCTCGGCCCGTGACCTCCTTTTTGTCCCACCGGCAACACCGGTCGAGCAGGTCATGTCTTCCAACCTGATCGTCGCCGATCCGGAGATGGACATCAATGATGCAGCCCGGGTGATCTTCCGGAGCGGCATCCAGAAGTTACCGGTGGTTGACGAAAAGAACCACCTTCTGGGGATTATCTCCAACTCTGACGTCATCCGCTCCCAGATCGAGCACGTTTCCCCGGAGAAGGTCTTTAATTTTATCACCACCCTCAAGAAACTCTACGGGGTCGATCCGACACTGGATCGCGGAACGGTGCCGGTCAATGAACTCCTCCCGACCCAGTCAAAGATTTATGAAGACGAGCTGGAGGGCAGGATCTACGAGATAAAAAAAGGTCTCGCAGAACCAATCATCGTTGTGAAACGACCTGGCCGGATCATTCTCGTTGACGGACACCACCGGGCACTGGCAGCAAAAAGACTCGGTCTTACGGCTCTCGATGCCTATATCATTGACATAAAAGAAGACATCGAACTTGGCATGGAACGAACTGCACGCGCGATGAACCTGAAATCGCTTGACGACATCCAGGTGCTCGACTATGCCCGGCACCCGCTTGTGGCTATAACCCACAGGCTGGTCAGGCGGGTCTGAAAGGTAATTCGTTCCCGCAATTACCGAAAAAATGGACAGCTGAGGTTCGTATACCTGAAGAGTTATTTCTCTTCAAAGTTCTTCGGCAATGCGCATTGCGATGGCATGAAGAGATCCCATCTTTCGGGCTCTGCCTTAAAAATTACGTTTTTTTAAAAAGAGTTTGATCGATTTGTCAAAAAAATTCCGTTCGATTATGACCCGTCATACCGGAGGTCAAACTTTTCGTTCAGGACATGCTCTTTGACGATTGTGCCGTCGCTGATCACCACTTCAGGCCAGAGCCGGGTCTTCGAGTGCACCACAACCCGGTCGCGAAGGACGACTCTGGGGCCGATCACGGTATCGTTCTCTATGCTGCAGGATTCCCCGATATGGGTGTCGTTGTCCATGATGCTTCCCGAGATCGTGCTGTTCGCGCCGATGATTACCCGGTTGTACAGGGATGAGGAAAAGATCCTGACATTATTCCTGATAATGCATTTATCTCCGATGCTCGTATAGGGGCCAATAAGGACGTTATCGCCAATAATCGTACCGGGCCCGATAGCGACGGGGCCTATCACCTTGGTATTCTTCCCAAGGGTAATGGAGTTGCCCAGCTGGACAGGGCCCTGGATCTGGGCGCCGTGCATCGAGAGATCCCCGATAATATCCGTAAACGAAATATCCTGCAGTTTCCAGCGCTCTGCCTGCCGCAGGGAGTGCGGGCTTCCGACATCCGTCCAGTTCCCCCGGGCAAGCCAGCCTTTCAGAACGTATCCTTCCTCCATCAGTTTGGGGAAAAGGTCACGGGCAAAATCATATTTGGTCGCCGGCGGGATATGATCGAAAATTTCGGGGCTGCAGACGTACATCCCGGTACTTGCGAGGTTGGAGAAAATTTCGCCGGGAGACGGTTTTTCCTTGAAACGCTTGATCTCGTACCCGGCATCGATCTCGGCGATACCGTATTCCCCGGGGTCATCGATGGAGATCAACCCGATTGTGGTTATCGCTTTTTCTTTCTGGTGCGTCCGGTAAAATTCGAGAACGTTCAGGTCGGTGACATGGTCGCCACCGACAACGAGGAAATCCTGCGCGTCCAGGTATTTCTGGGCATTTTTTACGCTGCCGGCTGTCCCGAGTTTCGCTTTCTCGTGGACATAGGTTATCTCGACCCCAAAGAGAGAACCGTCCCCGAGAGCTTCCTCGATGGCACTTCCCATGTACCCGAGAGTAAGTACAACCTCGCGGAAACCGAGGTTCGAAAGGTGTGAAACCAGGTGCTGGATCGAGGGGCGGTTGACGATAGGAATGCAGGGTTTCGGCCGTTCAAATGTAAGCGGGCGGAGCCGGTTCCTTCCCCCCCGCACATAATGCACACCTTCATGCAGAGGAATATTGCCGTGGATCGTTTTAACCATAGTGTTTTTTTAAGATCCCGGACGGAGGATCGAATATTCCTTTTTGAAAAATGGCAACTGTTCACTGTATGCCAAAGTAACTAAAAACCCGACGGACAAAGACCTGCTCTCCAAATTGAGCCACACAAAAGATATTTTATGTCATTCCGGGACAAGGATAAGATGAAGAGGATCACAGATGGCGGACAACGAGCTCCGGGAGATACCGGTAATTAAGGGCCGGGTTGAGTGTCTTCCCGAAAAGAAAGAGCCGGTGGAACATTGTGGTCTCTGCATCCATTGCCGGGAAATGAAGGTAATGGGAAAATTCGTGACATCCCCTTCCCTTGCCTACTGTTCCCGGTGCAGGGTTACCGAAAAGGTCGATCTTACAAAAGTTGAGGCCGTGAAATGCGCCGACCGGCAGCGCGAAGGATTTCATAGTATTACGAGTATAATCGGGTGAGCTGAAGGCATTTTTGCCGTAGAATGTCTCTTTATTGCGATTTTGAGATATTTTTTTTCAAGAAATCGTAAAATGCGATTGATATTTCCTGACAAAATCATTGCATCACAAAACATCAGGGTACCGGTTGAGGGTTGGTCGGGCGTTCGGGATCTGACGACCCTCACCCCGACTTGGGGCCGGTTCTTCGCGATCGTGAGAGGCTTTGAAAAATATTTATCAAAAAACGCAAAACAGAACCTGCCCAGCGAGGGGTCGACGAGACCCCCGAGCGACCCGTCAGGGTGGGCTCCCTCGCAAATTTTCATAAGAAAGTTTGGATTAATATTCCTCAACCTGATACAGTTTAAAATAAAAGTTATTTAGCCGTAATTGAAGAGAGGACGTACACCGGCAACACAAAACCGGATAAACGAGAACCACCTGCTTTTCTTGATTCCTGCCAGTTCAAACGAAACTCTTCCCCGTCTCTTTATTTCCCCAGCATCGCAATAACTGCATCCATGTCGACGTGTTTCTCGAAGAGATCGGCTAGTTCGTCATAGGGATCTTTTCTGCCCGCTGCGACCGGTTCGTACACGAGTCCCTTTTTCCGGTAGAGGTACGAAAGAAGGGCGTTTGCCGCACTGGGGTTCAGGAACAGCCCGTGCATGTACGTCCCGAAAACAAGGCCGTCGCTGCTCACTCTTCCCTCTCCTTCGAAGGCCTCCCGGTCTGAACCGGGCTCCGTTTCTCCCATATGGATCTCGTATCCTTCGACTTCCCCGATCTCAGAAAGTATTGGGGGGACTGGACACGCTGTTCTCTTTACCTGGGTCGTGCATTTTTCGCTTGATGCAAAGTGAGTGATCCCCGCGAGAAGACCGAGGCCATCATACTCGCCGGCAGCCGATTCGAACCCTGCATCGACGAGCTTTATCCCGAGCATCTGGTAGCCGCCACAGATGCCGATCACCGGGACTCCGCGATCCCTGGCACCGCGTATCTCCCGGTCAGTACCGGTCCGGACGAGCACCGACAAATCGTCTATGGTATTCTTCGTCCCGGGAATTATCACGCAATCAAAACCTGACAGGGATGTGCCCGGCTCCACGTATTCAACCGAGGCAAGCTGTTCGAGCAGCTCAAAGTCGGTGAAATTCGAGATCCGGGGAAGCCGGATGACGGCAATCCTGATCGCCGCATGCCCGGTCTTTTTATCGCCCAGCGACAGCGAGTCTTCACTCGGAAGGGGGATGGTAAAGTAGGGGATAATTCCCAGCACGGGTACCCCGGTGAGTTTCTCTATCTGCCGGACACCGGGTTCGAAAATAGAGGAGTCTCCGCGAAACTTGTTGATGAGGATTCCCATGACGAGGGGTCGTATGTCATCGGGAAGAAGCGTCATCGTGCCACAGATTTGGGCAAAGACACCGCCACGTTCGATGTCGGCGACGAGGATAACCGGGATCCCGAGCGCCCGTGCGAGCTGGGTGTTGGCAATATCCCGGTCATAGAGGTTGATTTCAGCAGCCCCGCCGGCACCTTCCGCGATGACCTGACCGTACGTCGATTCGAGGCGGCGATACGATTCCAGTGCCTTTTCAAGCAATGCCGGGGTTTCCTGGTAATAGTCCGTTATATGGACATCCTTGTATGGCCTGCCGTTCAGCACCACCTGGGAGATGCACTCTCCTTTTGGCTTGAGGAGCACCGGGTTCATGTCCGTGTGGGGGGAGACTTTTGCTGCAACCGCCTGCATAGCCTGGGCAATGCCGATCTCCCCGCCTTCCGGTGTTACATAGGAATTGAGGCTCATGTTCTGGGATTTGAACGGTGCAACGGGAATGCCTCTCCTGACGAGACAACGGCAGATAGCAGCGACGGTGCTGCTCTTGCCCACATGCGATGCGGTACCGAGCACGAGGAGAGACATATGTGTAATATTCTTTTACGCACAAGGACTAAAAAACAGATTCGTTTTCACGCGGGAATCCTGAAAAATCTGCCCATAATGACCCTGCCGCGGTAAAAAAACACAAAAATCCCCCGGACCATGCCAAGTAATAAATAAACAGAGCCGTAAAAATACATGTAATGATTGGTGGGATTTGCCCGACGTGTGGACTACCTAAGGAACTCTGTATCTGTGAAGAGGTAGCAAAGGAACAGCAACGGATCAATGTCAAAGTGAATAAACGCCGGTACGGAAAAGAAGTGACCGTTATCGAAGGGCTCGATCCAACTGATATCGATCTCGAAGATCTCTCCAAATTTATGAAGAGCAAACTTGCCTGCGGGGGAACGGTGAAAGGCAATTCCATCGAACTCCAGGGAAACCACCGCGACCGGGTCAAAAGACTCCTATCGCTGAAGGGTTACAGCACGGAAAATATTTCCTGATTCTCTTTTTTTTATTTTCACGATATCTTTTTTTGAATTCGTTAATTCCTTGTTCTATTGCATACGATAGAAGAGTCCGCAGTAAGCCGGATCAAAATTTCCTTAAACTAATAGCCATGAATTTCCGAGATTGAAGAAATCGATTTAAAAAAAAATTCTGCACTGTCGAAACGCACATGAACGGGAGTTCACACCAGACTATGAAAATTTTGTAAAATGAAATGTGGAAATTGCGATGCTTACCCGCCTCAGGGCCTCTCCGAGGCACGGCGGGGCAACGTTGTTTCATTCATAAAATAATTTAGTCCCAGAACCGCCGCGGGGGCGTCCCTTCGGGGGCGGCGGCGTCCATCGTAAAGGGGTATGGGGGCAAAAGCCCCCATCATAATGAATGGAAATTGTTAATTTTCATGGGAAAACCTCATAATGGCTGAAGCCCCTCGGGGGCTTTGCCCACTCCGCTATGGCACCTCAGTTGCGAGGACGTATTACCCGCTATTTGACTCAGGTCATCCCTACCAGCGCCCAATCCCCCGCGGAGGACTGGTGGCACAATAGGGGGGCATTGTCTCTTCGAAAAAATGATTCCTGCCATGCAAAAATTTCTTAAAAAAAATGGATTTTTAAAGGATTTAGACGAAGAACCTGAAGGTTACCCATGCAATAATGAGCATTATTGCTGAGTATTTCAGGCCCGCGACAAATCTTGCCTCTCCCATCTGGCCTGCGACGAGACCGGAGAAGAATCCCTGAAGCATGGCAGCATGGGTGAATAACCGCTTGTACAGGGGGAGGTCAATCCTTCCCATGAAACCATGGGCTCCCGCAGCTGCTGCTGTCGCACCTGCAGTGGCCATGGTGGTGAGGAATGTCGAGACGAGGATTGCGATAACGAACAGGAACACGGCGAACGAAACGAGCACGATGACTACGTAGATCAGCATGTTATTGTTGCGCTCTGAGGCGAGATTTACCACCTCAAAGGTATCGGCTGCTGCTGCCCGGAGCACTTCGCTGATATCCCCGCCGGCCTTGCTTGCTTTTGCAATCAGGTCAACGCTCCGGTCGGCGAGCGGAGTCCCCAGGCCTTTACCGAAACGGTACATGGATTCGACGAACCCGACACCCCACGACATCTCGTTGTCGAGTCGCCGGATATGGGGGGTAAGTGTCCCGTATTCCGCGGATGCCACGAGGTGGACCGCATTCGGCAGGGTCATACCGGAGTCGTTCATCCCGGCAAGGTCCCGGAAGAAGTTGGGCAGTGCGTTTTCAAGGTTTTTTACCCGCCACTCCTCCCTGAAGTCGAGCAGGGCAAGGGGGATTACAGAAATCAGGACGGCGAGGATAGCGAAATCGTCAACGACCGTCGAAGTAAACAGGACCTGGACGCCGTACGTCTGCACCATCATGACAAACCCGGCGATAAATACGATGATCGAAACAGGAATGCAGACGATCAGGATATTTATCGGCTTCTCGGTCAGGACCTGGAGCGGGTGCTTGAGGAACTTCCCGAGTCCTTCCCGTGTCGACCGTTCGTGTTCCAGTTTGTTGGATATCTCGATGACTTCGTTTTCGAGTTCTGTCAGGTCTGCAGTTTTCAGGGGCGTGGGGGTGTCTGCTCCCCGGTTGATCATTGAGTTGAACCGATCTTTGATTGCCATTTCAGGACTCCGGGGTCATCGAGCTGATCATGATAACAAACGCAATACTGCCCAGCGGGATCATGATGTAGATGATCGCGTAGAGGAACATCGGGTTATTGTCACCCGAGAGAACGGACATGATCGACTGGAGGATGATCAGGAACAGGGTCCCTGCCACCATTGCCGTTACGTACGACTCTGCGATTAACCCCAGCGTGTCAAGGAATAACTTCTGGTTTTGCCGGTTCTCAAGCGCATATTGTTCTGCCTTTGTCCGGAAATAGTCTGTCAGGTTACCGCCGCTGGAGATGCTCGCCATCGAACCCTGCAGGAACTCTTTCATCCGTTTGCTCGGGGTGCTTGCCGAAACGATCCGCAGGGAATCGATGAGATCCCTTCCGAAGATATCGATCTCCCGGGCGATGTACCGTGCTTCGACCGCACTCTGGCCATAGATCGTGCTGTCGCCGAGAAGCCGGAAGATCTCTGCAGGAGTGATTCCTGCAGTCGACATCGATGTGATGTAGTTGATCGCATAGGGAAGGCTGGCGTCGATATTCCTGCGACGGTTACCGGCTTCGATGCCGGGATACAGGATGAACGCCGCATAGGTCAGTCCCCCGAATACAAGCAGGGAAAAAATCGTGATAAATATTGTCCCGATCAAAAGGCTGTGGGCGGAGAGTCCTATCAGGATCTCAGGGACCGCACCCTTGTATTTTACCAGGGTAGGGAGTTTGAGTATCCAGCTGACAGCCCCAATCACAATGGCCGCTGCCAGGCCGACAATGATCGAGGCTGACATAGGCTGTCGAGAGGTAGACTTCAAAAGGCGTCTTGAACCGTGCGGAGACGAGATCGTTTCTCAGCGACCCGTACTGCTCACGCTTCGCCTTCATCCGTTTGCCAAGGACATTGAAGCTGAACCGCTCAAAACTATTCATACAGGTCCTTCCTTACCCGTTCGATGACAGCCTCGGGGTCACGGTGGTAGGAGATGAGGATCTTCGCGACGTCTTTATAATGTCGAATCTTCTTGATCCTCATCCATTCGAGAACTTCCTGCCGGCGCTTGAGCTCTTCCCGCATCCGGTTCTCGCTCCAGCCCTTGGACTCCATGATCTCCTCGAGGAGATACGATTTCCCGGAATAGCGCTGTGCTCATCGGTTGCGGACCGCCACTTGAAGACCTCGTTCGTGATCAGCTCGTTCGTCCTTGGATCGATATCGAGGATCTCAACGATCTGCTTGTTCCGCCTGATACGTTTGCCGCCGACGCGGGCCTGGACCTGGATGCAGACAAAGTCAAGCGCAGAAAGCATGTTCCTCGGCACATCCATGGGGGGGTTCTCGATACGGTGGACGACACTCGCAACTGAATCCGCGTGGATTGTCGAATACGTGACGTGCCCCGTGCTCATCGCCTGGAAGAGGGTCTGGCACTCCTTGCCACGAACTTCACCCACGATGATGTACTCAGGCCGCTGTCGCATCGCAGCACGCAGGAGTTCATACATGTTGATCTCCCCGCGCCCGGCGGTATCGAACGAGTCCCGGGTAACGCTCGGGATCCAGTTCGGGTGCGGGAGCTTCACTTCACGGGTATCTTCGAGCGATACGATCTTTGACATGGGGGGGATGAACAGCGATATGGCGTTGAGCGCCGTCGTCTTCCCGGATGCAGTCCCGCCGGCAAAAATTGACGACTTCCCGTTTTCCACACAGAGCCAGATATACGCGATCGACAGCGGGGCAAACGTGTGCCACTCGATAAGGTCAGTAGGCGTGATTGGCTCATCCTTGAACTTACGGATGGTGAACGTTGACCCGTGAGCGGTAACTTCCTGGCCGAGGGTCATCTGGATACGGGAACCATCCTGCATGGTTGCATCGAGGATGGGTTCAGCAATGGAGATGTACTTCCCTGAACGCTGGGCGAGTTTTGTTACGAATGAATCGAGTTCCTCGGCGTTGTGGTACGCGAGCGTGGTCTTCATCGACTCGTAGCTTGCATGGAACGCAAATAACGGGGTGTGCACGCCATCGCAGGAGATATCCTCGATGTATTTGTCGTGCATGATCGGATCGATAAGGCCGTCGCCGAGGAAGTCCTTGTGCATGTTGTACAGGATCTTCTCTCGCTGTGCGGGAGTGAGCTTGATGCCAAAGTCCCGCATTATGTCGTCGGTAGCGACCCGGAGCTGCCTCTTTGCTTCCTCCTTTGAGATGTCTTTTGTATTGATATCGAGCGTTTCAAAAAGACGCTCCTTGAGTTCCTTGAGAAGATCCTTTTCGGGATCGGTGAGGATGGGCTCAAGGACATGGTACGTATATTCGTGGGTTGAATGGTCATAGGTGATGCGGATATAGGCAAAGGGCTCGTTGACCGGGTACATCTCCATCTCTTCGAGCCCTGGTCTTGGTGTGAACGAGAGATCGACAAGAGGACCATGGATCTTCGGATCGTACTCGACGACATCTGACCGGATCGCCTTGAAAAGTCCTCCAAAACTGAATTTCCTTGCCTCAGGTATTGCCGTTGCTGCCTGGGGCTCAAAATCACCGGCGATATCAAGATCCTTGAACCCTGCCGTAGAGAATTCCCGCTCCCAGATCTCGTTCAGCTCGGGGGGGAGAGCGCTTGCGCCCGTGCTTTCAAACGCATTTACCTGTCCGTGCAGCTGGATCTCATCGATCTTGAAGGTCGCGCCTTTGGGCAGGATCAGGCCGGTGAAATCAGAGATCTGGTCGACCGTGATGATCTTCTCATCGGTTTCACTGGTCTTTTCGACGGGAGCTGATTCGGTCTGGGGAGCTTTTCTTCCCGCCCGCCTCAGGGCATCTCTCGGGTCTTCGCCGATAATCTCAACGGGCACTTCCTTTGAGGCTTCAGGTTTTGTTTCGGGTTTTTTGGACCATTTCGAAGGGTTGGCTGGTGCCGGGGGTTCGGGGGCCGGGGGCGAACCTTTACCGGCAAACAATTTTCCGAGTGAACCACGGATATCTTTGCCAAATCCTTCAGTTTTCTTCCCGGTTCCGGCTCTGCCCCTGCTGTTCCGGGGGAAGTTTCCGCACCGCTCGCAAAAAGATCGTCTTTTGCGGCACGAGGGGCTTCCTGTTTTTCGGTCATTCCCGTTTTAATCCTGGCGGAAAAATCATCCGGTTCTGAAGATACTGTTTCGGGGGGTTGCGGGGGAGGTGCTTCTTTTGGCTCCTCTTTTTTCTTCTCTTCCCCTTTTTTGGTCCCGCCGATCATGTTCAGAAGCGAATTTACATCTTCCTCTGAGTCGTCGTCATTAGTCAATCCAGACATCACCTTGCTGAATGTTATTTTTATTCTCTTTTGATAAAATATAATCTCCCATATGAGTATATTACCCTATGGAGCGCTCATCTCCCCAAATCCCCAATCGTAATATTCAAATAACCTTTGATGTAATCGATCATTTTACCCGGCGATCAACCGGCAATCTCCTGCTGCATGCTTTTTAAAATGACCCTGATCATGCCGAGCTGGGCACTCGCGGTGGTGAATACACACAGGTAAAGATCACCGCAGGGAGCGATGAAGAACTTGTTCCCGGCGGTTTCCAGGATCATCTGATCGAGGGAGCCGACGTTCATGTCCTGGGCGATCTTTGTTCCCGCACGCATGAGATCTTCGGCGAGTGCCGCTACGTGTTCGAAATCAGCGTTGCCAATAGACTGGACGGGAAATCCTTCGAAGAAGGCTGAAACAGCAATAACGCCCGGCTGGCTCGCAAGTTTTTTCAATTTGGCTTCATCAAGAAGTTTGGGTGTACTGACGGGTTCCGGGGGGGTTTTGGGAGATGGGCTGCCGGATTCTGTAATAAGAATACTTTCCTCGCGGGAAACTTCGAGCGCCTGGGCAAAATCTGCCGGGGAGTATTTCCTCAGGTTGAATGATTGTGGTGGTTCGGTCCCGTCCGTTGATTCTGTTATCATGTGCGAAAGCGCACTCTTCCCGCGAAAAGCACCGTCTTTGTTCCGGAAATATGCTGCAACCAGTTTCCCGTTTTCGGTTATGATAAACCCATGTCCTGAAGGGGTGTCGATCTCGATAGCGCCACGGAAGTCCATCAGGTACTGCACTAACCCTTCTTCCTGAGGGTTCGTGATAGTACCCCCGTCGGTTCCTGCCGGTAGTTTCATGAGAAAAAGTAAATTTCTTATAGCGCTGCGACGATCCTTTCTTTATTTTTCTTCAGTTCATAGCGGATTCTTCCTACATTGGAAGTTGAATCGGCAACGATCGCGATCAGTTCGTCGGCTGAAAGCGGAGAGAGGATTATAGGTCCTTTATCAAGCTCGACCAGCATCTGGGAAAGTGCCCCTTTTCCCAGAGTAATGCCCATCGCTTCAGAAGTCCCAAGGCCCGTTGATGCCATCGCACCAAGAGCCTCGATGTCAACTTTGCCGGATACCGCACTCTCTATGACAAAACCGTCCCTTCCAACCACGACCGCCGCTGATACCCCTTCCACCTTCAGAAACTCTTCCAATAATGGTTTCAGCATACCTTCACAACCTTTTAAATGTTGACTCTGGTTCTTTTTCTATTAAAATGTTGGTCTTTTATCGTCAATGTTTTGAGGCCGATTAAGAGATAATGCCAAAAATAAACGGGAAATCAGACCGGTTAGCAGGGATTTGTCCTGATAGGGAAAAATTCCGAAGACGTTGAAGTGGGTTCGGGAGACGTTCCCCCGGTACAAAAAGAAACTATATAGATTAATACAATAATTGTATACCATAATGCAACTCCCGAGGGGCACATTTCGAGAAATAAAAAAAAATATCGCGGTATCTGCTCTCCTTGGGGAACTCGAAAAGACGGGATTCAACGGTGTCAGTAACATTTCGTATGGATCCCTGACGGGGATGCTTGTTTTTAAGATGGGTTCATGCATTCTTGCGGATTTCAAAGGTTTACAGGGAAATGCAGCATGGGCTGAACTCTTAAAGATCAGTGACCGCGAGGTAGATGCAGCCTTATCGACACTGGATGAGGCACAGATCCAGCTCTCGCTTGAATTCAATAAAAAATCAAGGATTGTAAAACCCGGGGCACTGGGATCAAAATTCCCTGCACGGTCCGCAGCCCATACCCATCAGAAAAAGGCGGCCACGAGTCCACAGCCTGCACCTTCATTACAGTCGATAAAGGCACCTCCCGCTGACATCGCACTTTTGCGCAAACTTCCCGTTGCATGCCAGCCGGCAATTGCAGCCGGACTCAAAGTCCCTGCCGAAATTCAACCAGAGATGCAGAAGGAAGAGGAATCGACAAGTTTCGAACTGGATATCGACACCTTTGACTCCATGAATCTCGAAAATATGACCGATAAGATCCGGATCGACTGCAAGGCTATGATCAAGCAACTGGAGCTTGAACACCTGATAGGAAAGTGACCTGAAATTTTTTATGATTTTTCCGGAGTGTTTTACCAGTGACGGATTATTCGCTGATCTTTGGTGTTGTCATAATTATTGTCGTAATCCTGGCTGCCATTGTTTTTCTGATTTATAAGAGAAAACAACGGAATACTCCGGTTAATGTCGAAAGTAAAGACATTGCCCGTCCATTACCCGGAAGCCCGGAACCCCATGCACCAGCCGGCACAGAAAAAAAGCAGACTTCCCTGCAGGAAGAGGTCAGCCGGAAAGCGGGTCCGGTTCCCCCGGTTATTGATCATGCCCGGGTAAAAGACGGCGAGCTTACCGGGGGGAAGAAGGATATTACCGAGAGCCTTCTCGCACTGGTGGAAAAATACTCCCTCGACCAGGTGACCCTCGCAACAGAGGATGGCCTCGTCTTTGCTTATTCGGACCCTGAAACCGCCCAGAATGATGCTGCATTCTGCGGCGAATTGTATGTCAACCGCAAAAAACCCGGTGCCCCGGGTATCTTCCTCTTCAGGCTGGTGCACAAGAATTCAGGCCTTATTGGGATAATAAGAGCAAAAAAACCAGTTCCTGATAAGGCACTCCCTCAAATAGAAGCGGATACAAAAGATATTTTAAACTTCTGGATATAACAGAATCATCAGAATAATTCAGCAATCTTATATAAACATAACAGAAATACTAATCTCGACAGGGTGTTTGATGGTTAAGGTTTACACAATCGCTTCCGGAAAAGGTGGGACAGGGAAAACCACCGTTTCGGTCAATCTCGGAACGATGCTCGCCGAGCTCGGCAAGGAAACCTACCTGATGGATGCAGATATCGGGATGGCAAATGTAGGGCTTATCCTCGGAATGCAGGATGCACCGGTGACACTCCACGAAATTCTTGCCGGCCGGGGTGAACTTAACGATGCCATCTACGAAGGTCCTGCCCGGTCTTAAGGTTATCCCGAGCGGCATCTCGTTGCAGGGATTCCAGCAGGCGGATCCCGACCGGATCCGTGACGTGATGAGCGAGATCGTCAAGCGCTGTGAATTCCTTCTTATTGATGCACCCGCCGGGATCAGCAAGGATGGCGTCGTCCCGCTCGCTATTGCTGACGAAGTAATCTTGGTCGTCAACCCGGAATTATCCTCGATAGTCGATGCCTTGAAGACAAAGATCCTCACCGAAGTAGTAGGCGGGCACGTCCTTGGGGCAATCATCAACAGGGTTGACCAGGACAAGACCGATATCATATCAAAGAAGATGGAAAAAGTCCTTGGCGTAAAAGTTATCGGCATTATTCCCGAAGATTCCAATGTGCGCCGGGCATCCTCGGCCAAATCGCCGATTGTCATTAAATATCCCACCTCCCCGGCATCAAAGGCAATCCGCAGGATCGCTTCCGACCTCATCGGCGTAGCATACAAGGAAGAAAAAGTCGTCGAGGAAACCCGGGGAGGATTCATCGACCGTTTTTCAAAGGCTCTTTTCAAGAAGAAAACAGCATAATTTTTTTTGGTTTTCCTGTCGCGAGAACAAATTATTAAAAACAGACTCTGTTGGCCTTTGGTTTTGCAGGAAAATCAAATGGTGATTGCCGTAGAAAATGTTAACTAATAACTTCATAGATTGGCAGGGGTCAAGAGTGCTCCCCTTGCGTTGCCTTCCCCTCTGGGGAAGAGGGGGGTCAAACTTATAATCATTTTAGAGACTTAGCGAACCACAATAAAGATAGGGTTTCAAAGAGTCTAAAAAACAGCAATTTTTATCCCGGAATACGTCTGGTATGGCGCTTTTGGTTTTTACCGGGGTACCGGGTATGGAGACTTTTCCTTTATAAAAATGGAAACTCCCATCAGATCGTTTCCGGCGTCCCTGACCGGTCCTGCAGTGACGCTGACGTTCCGGCGGGTACCGGAGCGGGTGACGAGTCCGGTATTCTGTTCATGAGTGACAACTGCCATCCGACCCACGACATCACGCACGAGATCCCCAAGAGGTTCGCCGGTCTGGTCATTGATCGAGCTTTACGACATTCCTGAACGGGCCCATGAGCACCTGCTTCTCCGTTGATTCGAGCAGGCGGAGAGCAGAGGGATTAAAGAATATGATCTTTCCCAGGGTATCGGTGATTATCACGGGTTCGATTGCGTTCATAATCGTCCTGGGGCTGCCTACCGGGAAGGTATCGGGGAACTTTTTCCTTGTGCTGTGACTGGAGAGTCCCAGCTGGACGGTCGAGGTGAGTTCATCGTCGGTAAACGGTTTCATGATAAAACCATAGGGTTGTGCACTTCTGGTCCGCTCCCGCAGTTTATCGTCGCACATGGCGGTCAGGAAAATGATCGGTACATGAAACAGGTTGAAAATGTATCTCGCCGCGGCAACCCCGTCAAGGAAACCGGAGAGGTTGACATCCATAAGGATCAGGTCTGGTTCGAGCTCGGCAGATTTTATGATCGCCTCTTCCCCGGACATAACCTGGCCGGCGATACCGAACCCTTTCCTCTCCAGCATTATTGCGATCAGGCCGGATATGATCTCGTCATCATCAACGATCAGGATCCGGGGAACGGGCGCCATAATTTTCCTTTTTATATTTGATAATTATGATAGATTTGCGGGTGAAATATTTAAAAATAAGTCATGAGGGTTTGTTGGTTATTGAAAAGACGCAATGTTCGTCGCCCTTTGACTTGCAGTCTGAGTTCCTTTGCCTGGACACGAATGCCAAACGATCCCTCAATTACCCCGGCAAGGAGTCCTGCGGTGCAGAAACAGACGTTTTTCCCGGTAACGCCGAATGATTCCGATTCTACGGTGTGGGAAAGCGTCATCGTCTTTGTCTTGGTCGCTTCATCCCATTCTGTCCTGATGATATTGAACCAGCCCATCTGGGAATAGAACGTGAAGGCCATGTTTGCGAGCGTGTTCGGGTTTGTGATCCCCATCTTCTTGTAATGCTCGACGTTTTCTTTTCCCATGTCCATGTAAGCCCGGTAATTGACCCCGCTCGCAGGCGCCTCACCCATCGTCTTCTTGAGCGAGTTGGTCATCGATGTGAAGATAAAACGCGGCATCATGACGACCGGTTCATCGATGAGCTGGATTTTGCCCTCAAGAGGCTTGTGTTCGATGAATTCAGTTATCGCGGAGTCTCCCCTGACAATTGCCTCTGCCTTGAACTTCCAGCTCGGTTCCACCTGGTCGCAGACAAATTCGCAGTATTCATCTCCTTTTGCATGGCACGTTTTTTCGAGGCAGAACCACGTCTTCCCGGTTACGGCTTTCAGTACCCCTTCGATCCACCCCTGGTGGATCCCGCACACGGCGATGTTCCAGTCCTTCATCACCTGCGATTCAAACGTCTGCTTTGTGCGGAGGATGATTCTTTTCTCACCGGATTCTACGAGCTCGAAGGGGGCTCCCCAGCCCTGCTGGTGCTGGAGCTTGAATACGAGCATGAGGAACTCTTCGGGTTTTAAGTCCATGCCCTGTTTTTTGAGAAGGTTACTGAGACCAACCGATCCCATACCCACCGAACGAAAGAGCTTGCGGACTGCCTTGACGGCAAGTTTCCGGTTGAGGTTTGCCTCGTACATCTCGTAAATTGCCTTGATGAGATAATTGGGATTGCTCGCGGTCCTGACACCAAAAACCGAATACGAACCGGCGATGGGATCCAGCTCGATGTAGGGAGTGATATCCTTCTCCCCCTTCATGAGCGCCGCAAAATCTTCACGTCCGATTTTCATGAATGTTAGCTCTGTTAATTGGCAATTAAAGGATTTCGTCTGCACAAAAAAAGAAATGACATCCGGTAGGGGAAAAAATCCCACGAGGGCTTTAGAGATCCAAGGGTATCGTGGTATGGTTCTCGTCAAAGGTTAAACGCCGGGTCGTGAACGTCTGGTCCCTGTTCTGGAGAACGCAGTCATAGGTCCCGTGCAACAGCTTGAATGACACGGTTCCATCTTCGGTAGTGATGTCACTCCCCACGATCTTCCCGTCTTTCCGGACAGACACGCGGATACCGTTCGGGCGCTCATCTCCGCGCCGGACCACAATTTTCAGGACGCCAAGAGCCACGTTCTTTGCACCGACCTCGGGGATGAGGGATGGGACAATTTTTTTCAGGTGGGACTTTTCAAAAATCCTGCACCCGATAATAATGCTGTGAGCAATTTCGTCGGTCGCTTCGCTGAGACTGAAATTTTCACGATCCGTGATCATCATTACCGCTTTGTCGCCATAGAGGGTCCCTTTGCTGTCGACGTAGATTGCGCCCTCGGGCTCTCCGTCGATGAACGCAAAGTAAAGTTCCCGGTCCGGGCCTTTTGCTATCGCTATTCCGGTCACGTTATTTTTGGCAGCAAACTTGAGCAACTCAGGAAGCCTGTACATCCCGAGATTTTTTGAATTTTTTATTACGACGCCGATAAGATCCTGTATCATCATGAAATATCATCCCGATAAAAATAATCCCTCTCTAACGTGGCAGGGACCTCCCTTTTCTCGTGTGAGTTATTTGTGGATGTAATTTATATAAGTACGCCATTCGACCCCGCATCGTTTCATTTATCGTCACGCATAAGTGTTCCGGGAAGTAATACTGTACCGAATCTATGCAGATTTTTTACCCGATGGTGATCTCGGCGGTCGCGGTCCTTGCCACCCTGGTCTATGCCTCGTATCTCGATATCAGGGACCGCCGCGTTCCGTTCATAAACTGGCTCCCGATGCTCGGAGTTGGTCTCGTATGTACAACTGTCCTGCTCTGGCAAAAAACCGGGAATGCAAGTCTTATTGCCGGGTTCATTGGTCTCGTAGTAAGTTTCCTGTATGCTGATTATCTCGACAACCGGGGCCGGACCGATTCTTCGGGGTTGACTGGTTATTACGCAGAGTCCCGGATATTTCCGTACCTTGCGATCGTCCTCCTGCTTCCCGTGTTGTCCTGGTTCGTTCTCGCTCCTGTCCGGACATTCCAACTAGCACCGTGGTATGCGATGTTTGCAGGGATACTCAGTTACATCTCGTATATGGAATACAAGGGCTGGCCTACAAATCCGGGAAGAAAAAAAAGGAAGAAGGCAGCGGAGCCGGAATCCGATGTTCAGACTGCCCTGACCCGCTGGTACTTTGTCATAGTCGTCATCATCATCTCCATCGCATCGTATTATATGATCGCAATTGGGAGTTGGAAGTTTAACGATGGCCTGTTCATCATCCTACCTGCGATTTTCTCCCTTGTCTTTTATGTCTTTGGCAGGATGCATCTCTTTGGCGGGGCCGATGCGTGGGCACTCATCTTCATCTCGTTTGCAGTCCCTCTTTTCCCATTTTCGCCCCTGTTAAACACACCGCCACTCCAGTTCCTGGCATTCTCTGTTCTAATCAACGCTCTCATTCTCAACCTCGTCGCGCCGATTGCGATATTCTTCATCAATATCGTGCGCGGGAACCGGGCATCCCTGATGTACATGTTCTTCGGATTCCCGGTCAGCGGGGACAAGATCGCTGAATCGTGGGGGTTTGTCATGGAGGATTTTGAGGAAAAGGATGGAAAAGTAAGCCGTAAGTTCATCGGGTTCTTCGATTCGCTCCGGAGGATGATCTCCGGGGAGGGACGGGTATACACAAAAGACCTCCGCGAGCACCCTCTTAATTACCCAAAGGAGCTCGCTCTCTATAAAAAAGCCGGTACGGTCTGGATCTCCTACGCCGTGCCATTCATCGTTCCCATAACGGCAGGGCTTATCACTGCCATCGTATTCGGCGACTTCCTTCTTGCAATAATGAAGATCGTTATAGGAGGTCCGTGATGGTACTTCCCCTGAAATACGTCGACGGATTGATCCCGGTCATCGTGCAGGACAAAAAAAACCGCGCTGTGCTCATGATGGCATACGCAAACGAGGAGGCGGTCCGTCTTACGCGTGAGACCGGTTTTGCCCATTACTATAGCAGGAGCAGGAAAAAGCTCTGGAAAAAAGGCGAGGAGAGCGGTCACTTCCAGAAAGTTGCGAGGATCCTCACCGACTGCGACGAGGATTGCCTGATCTACGAAGTAGAACAGACCGGCGCTGCCTGCCACACCGGGTATGTATCATGCTTTTACCGGACCCTTGACGGCGAAGTCATAGGTACGAAGGTTTTCGATCCGGAAAAAGTATACAAGAAACCGGGGCACTGACACTCCCGGGCTAATCTTTTTCGGGGATATACTAAAGCGCCCATCCCGTAGAGCCTGTTTTATTAAAAAAAGCGTTGATCAGGGTATAACCGTCACGGTTCCCGTCATGAACGTATGAAGCGTGCAGAAATAATAGTACTTTCCCGGCTGGGTAAAGGTGACTGCAAACGTCAGCTCCCTGTTCCATCCTGCCTGAATCAAACGCGACAGGTGACGGTGTCTTTGAGGTAACGGTGTGGGGGAGAGCGTCCATATTTTTCCACGTGACCGTTGTTCCTGCTTTCACGAAGATATCCTTTGGGCCGAACTCGAGGTTTTTAATCGAAACCGCTTTCTGTGTTTCGTCCGGAGTGCTCGTCGGTACGGGGCCGGGGTGGCCGTGGTCTGAACAGGGACCGTGACCGTTGTCTGTATAGCTGTCGCCGTTGGCATAGGTGTCGGCGGCGATGTCGTTACGACCGGGGCCGGTGGTGGGGAAGACGTACATCCGGCGGTGAGCAGTGCTCCGGCAAGGATAATGAGGAGCACCACGGGTATCGGTATCAGGGACCTGATTTTCATACATTCCACTGTCCGACCAACAATAAAAACAATTCGCAGGAATACTTCAAATTCGCAAATTCTCCGGGCCACTACAAGCGACAAAAAAAGCAGCAAGAAGGATTCAGGTTACCGTAATCGTGCCGGTCATCGACGGGTGAATACTGCAATGGTAGGTGTACGTTCCCGGTTTGCTGAAGCTGAACGAGAAGGATCCCCCGTCAGGGAGATTCCTGGATGCAAAGGTTACGGCTGATCCGGGATCCGATTCAACGGTATGGTCCGTCCCGTCCTGGTTAATCCAGGTGACGCTCGTCCCTGCTTTGATGGTGATCGCTGACGGGCTGAATGCGAAATTTTTAATGACCACGGAATTTTCCGTCCCGGTAAACGTTTGGGGCGGTGAACCCGTGATCGGCGATGACGTGCATCCGGCTGCCATACATGAGAGGATCAGGACAACAGCCAGTGCAGCCCAGGGAGCAGGATTTATTCTGAAATTCATAAGTTGCACTGATCAGACGAGGATATAAATCTGGCGCCTTGTGTGAAGATTTTATGATCCGGGTCGGTTCCGGGGAAGATTTGCGGAAGACTCCAGACATCTCCATCGAGGGTGCGCAATTACCATCCCCCATAACGGTTGTTCCTGCATCTCCGCTGAAAGAACGCTATCCCCGTCGCACTGCGCACGTAAGGCAGTGAGCGGCACCGTACCCTCCCGTCAGGTTCCGGAAACTGATGGGATATGCATCGATGTCATGACAATACACTTCCCTCTTGTGCGGGAAGAACTGACCCTCATATTTAAGGGACTGGTACTCTTTCCGGGCCTGGGACCAGAGTGCCCCGTAGCGTTCCGGTGCCACCTGTGCTTTTACCGCAAGAGTCCTGAGGACGTCCTTTGCGATCTGGTCCGTTTCAACCGCAATAATTTTACCGTTACCCACGCTCAGGAAATTCGGTGCATACGCCATCTGTTCGAGCGTCGTAATATCGATGGTGTCAAACCCTTTCCCGCGGATGTACGCCAGGAGATCGACCGGTTCGCCTTCCTTCCGGTACCCGTCTCCGTCACGGCAATATCGTTCGACCCGTGCTCTCCGCATAAGTATCTCCGGGCCGACAACAACGGATGACGATGCGACATTGAACCATGTGTCGAGGTGCATGGCAACCATGGGATCGGGCATATTCCCGGGGATGAGCGGATGGCCAGGCTGGCTGACTACACCAATCTCGTCAAACCCCGGTCCGGCCGCGAGAAACTGCCGGATTCCTTCCCGGTTTGTCCGGTCTCCCGTACCGACGAGGGCAAAATCGTTCATGGGTATGAAGTCCCCCCCTTCGAACGTCCCGGTTCCCTTAATTCCTGCAACGACCGGAGCACCCGTGATCTCCCAGAGAAGGCGGGTTAATTCAGGCTCGCGTGCCCTCTGAGGCTTTGCCATATTCGCCATGATGATCCCCCGCGGGGTAACGACCTGCTGGTCCCTCATGAAATACAGGTTGGCGAGGGGCTGGCGTTCGGTGATCGCGAGGGTAATCTCCCTCTCCCCGGCCTGCTTCGACATTTATGGACGGGTTCATGAGGAGCAGGTCGAAATAGAACCCTGAATCGTGAGCGCCCGTATTTTCCTCAAATTCCTTCCGGGCGAGGGCCGTTTCCTGAGGATCGCCGGTATATCGCAAGGCGTCCCTCGCGGCATTGACCAGGCACTCCCGGACCTCCGGGCTGTTGTCCGCTGCCGTTGTGATGACGTTTCTCATGTGAACAACGCGAACGCCAAATTCGTGGTGAAGGACCTCTTCAAGATGTTCGTGCTCGATCACCGCACCGTCCTGTGAGAACGCACGGTCGTAGAGCGATGCGTACGGTTCGAGAAGACCAAAGAACATCTCCATCCCGGCCGGTGAATTACTACTTCCCGCAACGGGTCCCATTCCGCCCTGACATGTGCATCCATTTCCGGGCGACACTTGTTGCAGGGAGGCTTATACTTTTTTCTTTTTCCGGAACTGCTTTTTCCCAATGTTTCAATTTCACATCCCCGGGAGGTATGGCAATTATGGAGGGCGGGCATTCCGGGTTATTACTCCCGGAATTCTATCCTTACATTTTTTACCCGGAGAGGAGGAAAGCCAACGTCTCCCAACACGCCATGGGGAAAATCCTTTTATATGCAGGCTGTCCAAAAAGGGCCTCTTGAGTGTTCGGGAGCCGGACATCATTATTGACGGAGATGAAAAATGGACGGACAGGGAAGGCCCGGCATGGGTATGGCTCCAGGAAGCCACGAAATGATGATACAAATGTGGGAATCTCTCGGCGACGACCAGAAGAGAATTCTCATGAAGAGGATGCTTGAACTAAAGATTATCAGGAAAGAAGGCAGGGTAAAAGAGTTCGAGCACAAAATCGACACGATGAAGATCCTCAGGAAGATGCTCGAGGAGTGTTAAAGCGGGATTTTCACGGCCAGCTGTTCAGGGATTTACTAAAAAACCCTTTTGGCATACGAGATCCCCTCCTTGAAATCGCGGCGCAGATAGATTTTTATAAAAGCCGGCTATTAATACAAAAACTGGAGCAAGCCGGCGAAAAACAGGTTGCGGCCGTACTCCAACCCTCACGCATCTTTTTTTATGATATCGTTCAGACGTAACATTACAGGCTTTAACCTGAAAAAATATACCGAGGCCCGGCTCTCTCTAAATCAATTTTCACTATAGAAACGTGCATGAACAAACTGTTCGCAACTGAATAAAGAAAATCGGTAAATATTTTTTCAACCGTACCGATCCGCCGCGGGGCGCCCTTCGGGGCGGCGGGCGTTCATCGCAATCGGGGGCATGGGGGTCTTAACCCCCATAATTCGATTCGGGATGTTTACTGATTTTCATAGGAAATCCTCGACTTTTGATCTATACGCTCTTTGGGGCCTGGAGCGATCGCGCCTCCACTCTCGACCGCTAGAGGCATCCCCCAAATGCGATAACCATGTGCAAGTTTTAGCATTAATACTGACGAAGGGGGTCACGGGGTACTCCCCTTGCGTTGCCTCCCCTCAGGGGAGAGGGGGGGTTTACTCTCATCTCTAGGGAAAGGTGAATGAATTATCTGATAAAATAGAATTTCTCGGGGCCAAAAAATAATAAAATTCAGAAATTAGGGTCGAGCTTGAGCGTGTTGAACAAATGGGCTCCCCCGTTGTCCCATGCACCGGCGCTGCTGTTTGCTGCATAGAAAGTAAAGACCCCGCGTTTATGGATGCCGGTGACGAGAAGCGCAGTGCCTGCACCGTCCGTAAACCCGAGACTGTTGATCTTCCCGAAATCAAACCGGGTGACCTCGTAGGGGACCCCGGTGACCAACTCCTGGGTAACACTCGAGATCGTGAAGGCGCCTTCCGGGGTATTCGCGCAGTGGGTCGGGTCTCCGAGAATTCCATTGATAATGTCGGCATGAACGATATTCCCGTTGATGTCGCGGGGCCAGACATCTGTATTCGTGTCGACTATGGATGCGTATATGAGCGCGTTTCCATCGGGAGACGTGAAGAACCGCAACCTCTGGTTGATCTGGTAATATGAGGTGACCGAGCACCCGTGATCGGTGTGGATAAATTCTCCAAGGGGCCGGGTGGTCTCGTTCGTTTGCCAGGACGCGGGATATTCTAACGAGTAATCAGGATCCGAAAAAAAACGGTACCCTGACGCGGGCAGGGGCGTTACCGGTGCAGGAGCAGTCGTGCACGTCGCCATCGGGACCGGGGAGGTGACCGGCAGGGAAGTCTCAATCGTGACGGGAAGAGTTGTGTGGGGAGGAGGAGTAACCGCCGTAGTCTGGACCGGGGGTGTCACAGTTGCCTGCTGTGTGCAACCGGCAGCTATCAGGATAAGTATCACCAGTGCAAAAAGAGGAAAGGTCAGTGATTTCATAGCTGGCATATACTTCAACAGGGGTATATAAAAGACACCATTCCTGTACCGCCATCCTTTCAGTTTATACGCTGGCGCATTCCACTAGCGATGGATGAAACTCATCAGGGTTGCCATAATCGCCGGTATTCTCATCACCGTCCTGGTGACGGCTGCAGCGTACCGGTTCTCCCGGATTCTATCGCCTCGCACTGGAACGCTGCCGGCCAGGCAGACGGTTCTATGGGAAAACTCGCGGGACTCCTTCTCCTTCCCCTCATCATGATAGGATTTGTCGCACTGCTCACCGTGCTCCCGCGTATCGATCCGCTCATGAGAAACTATGAGAAATTCCAAAACTATTTTGACGGTTTCATTCTCGTGTTTGTCCTCTACCTGCTCGCGATCCAGGTGCAGATAATCCTCTGGAGCCTGGGATACCCGGTCAGCCCGAACCTCACCTTCCCCGTCCTTTTCGGTGTCCTGTTCATCTACCTCGGGTTTCTTCTCGAACATGCAGAACCGAACTGGTTTGTCGGCATCCGCACGCCGTGGACGATGAGCAGCGTGACGGTCTGGAAGAAGACGCACGAGACCGGCGGGAAATTGTTCAGGATTGCGGGAGCCGTTTCGATCCTCGGAGTATTCGCCGGCGGTTTTGCGCTATGGTTTATCCTTGCACCCGTGCTCGCCGTTTCGCTGTACACCCTCGTTTATTCGTATGTCGAGTTTCAGAAGGAACAGCGTGAAAAGAAGGTCCCGGGTTAATATTTTCCGGTCGTTCTCAAGCGCGGGAAAAACCTGTCCCGCGAGACCGGGTCTGAAACTTTTTTGTGTGGTTTAAAACCCGTCTCTTTCGTCTGGAAAAATCAGAGGACTGCTTTTTCATGGCACTGTATCGGGTTGCTGATTTCTTACACGCCCTGCCACGGTGAACCGGGAGGACTAGTGTACCCGCTCCCGGGGAATTCCGGGAACCCCGGACCTCTTCGTTTTTCCGGGTCAGTGTTCCCGGAGATACGTGTGCGGCAACTCCTGCTGGGGGTTCCGCCATGAACTCCCCTCCATCCTCCCGATCCTCTTTACCATATCGAGCATGCAGAAAAACGCTGCTGCCTCCACCGGGTCCGTGAAGTGGACCAGCTCCGCATCGGTCCGGGTCTCAAGGATCTCCGTGAGATACCGCCCGTATGCCTGTTCATGGATCTTCAGGGCGCGGGTTGTCTTCTTCCACCGCAAAATCACTTCATCAAGCTGAATCTTCCGCATATCGGGTCACCGGAATACGGTTGGCCGGACATAACGATGTGCCTGAGGTGAACGGAGGGTGAAAGTGGGTTGGGAATTTTCCTGCCGTTACCTGACGATAACCGGGATCCAAAAGAGAAATGGCAGGCCGTTATATCCTGGAATTTTTTGTCCGGATGCAAGATCTCTTCATCTCCCCGATTCTACACTTTTCTTCATGCCGGGTGCCGAAAAAAAAGATGATGAACGACCGGTCATTATGCCGCCGCTGCGCCCGTACGAGATGCCGGACCTGCCCGGCTACCGCCCTCGATATTGAGCCCGAGCCCGATGAGTTCGTAGTTCCGGCTGAGGCGATGACACGGGATGAGATCCGCTTCCTGCCACGGGCTGTCGAGATGCCGCCGCTCCGGCCGGAGGAGATGCCGGATACCGAAGGTACCGTGCTTCCCGCCGGACCGAACCGGACGCTCGATGATCCTTCGTGGGGTGCAGGTGCCAAATCACCGGAGATTACCCTGAGGAAAGGAAAACTGCTGCACCCGTGGGACAGCGAACCCGAAGAGACTCCTTAATACGTCTTCGTTTTTCCAAAAACCAGTCCAGGAAATTATTTACCAGCCCCTGCCCCCGCGGGATTTTCGTCAGGTAATCCCCCGGCTGGGAATAGTATAAAGCCTTAAAGCGGGCAATTCAGGTCTACGAGAGGGTAAGACCGATGGCTGAACCTGAGATACCGACCTGTAAGCAAAACCATGACGAAACACCGATGAAAAAAGTCTGGGCTGACGGTCACGGATCCGTTATGTACCAGTGTCCCGTATGCGGGAGAAAGAAGCAGGTCAGGGAGAGCTGACCCGGAAGTAACGTTATTTTAGAAGGGTCAGTCGCGACCGGGATTTCAGGTTTTCCCGTTGTTGCCGGGCCTCGCCACGGTTACCCTCGCCATCTTCTTCGGGACATGGATCTCAAACCGTGCCCCGCTGCCCGGAAAGCCGGTCTCGGTGATGGTGATACCGGTGAGGGCAAGGATTTCCCTGACGAGGAAGAGGCCAAAGATCATATCCGGGTACGCTCCATGGGTGAAGATCGCTTCTTTCTGGTCTGAAGGTATACCGGCGCCGTTATCTTCAAAAATAATTGTGACACCAGAGCCAGACTTCCGGGTAGTACCCGTTGATGCGGGTTACCCGTTGCCCGTGGGCGACAGAGTCTTCAAGAAGATGGAGAAAGGCCCGGTCCAGCAGGCTATCGGCATAGATCTCAAGACCTGCAAAATCGATATCGATAATAAGGTCATCGTGGTTCACCGACGATGCAGCTTTTGCGACGACCTCCGAAACATCCTGCCACCGGGGCATATTCAGGCCGAGGTCCTGGTAATCCCGGGTCAGCGCAATCTGCTGCTGGATTTTGTCGGCAAGTTTTTCGATGGTTTTTAGTTTATCACGGGTCTCTTCGAGAGTTTCAGACTCCTGCGCCATCTCGACATACCCGCTCAGGCCGGTGAGGGTATTGAAGATGTCATGCCGGATAATGCCGTTGAGCTGGTTGAGTTTTTTGTTCGCGTTCTGGGTAATCTCCTCGACCCTGCTCCTCCTGAAATCGAAGATGATTGCACCCAGTGCAAAAATGGCGATGATGATACTGAGAAAAGCGTAGTTTACCGTCTTGATCCGGCCCATCTCCTGCGCTACGTCCCGGCTGTCCTCGTCCACCCCAACAATGCCGACGACCTTGCCTTCACTGTCCCGGATGGGTGCGTATCCCGAGAGTGCCGTCCCCCACTGGTCGGTGGAGAACTGGAGTTCTGCAGACGGCGTGATGAAACCGTTGAGCATTTCCGGGGAGGGGGTCCGGTAGACATCGCCGATTTTTGCAGCATCCGGCGAGATTCCATAGTCACCGTCAACCACAAATTCCACATTGCCTCCGTTTTTCCGCATCGTGTAAACGTACTGGAACGCGGGGTCGGCTTTCTCCACCCGGTGCAGGGAATCCCTGAGAGCAATAAACGAAGGTGTTGATTCGTCACCCGGCTGGATTTTTGCAAAACTGTCGCCATCCACGCCGGATGCGATGACTATTGCAGAACTTTCGAGGTTCCCGCGGACAGAGTCCTCAACTGCCTGCCGGGCGAGGAAATTGAGGTACCCGAACGAACCGGCGGTCATAAAGACCATCATCAGGATAAAAACGATGGTCAGTATCCGGGCGTTCCGCATCGTCTTGTCCAAAAAGAAAACCTCGAATTACAGAGAATTGAATATTAAGCATCAGAAACTGATTAATGAATCGGGAAAGCTCCGGGAATTTATTGAATCGGGGCAGAGCTGGCGGGAAAATGACCGGTAAGAAGATTTTCTATGTCGAGGATGATGCGATCCTCGTTAAGGTGCTCGAATGGCGGCTGGAGAAACTCGGGTATTCAGTCTGCGGGTCGGCAGCGACAGGTGCCGATGCCATTGCCCGGATACAGGAAACCAGCCCGGACCTCGTTATTCTCGATATTGAACTTACGGGCCCCATGGATGGCATCGATGTCGGGGAGCATCTCAGGGACAAGACAGACATTCCTTTCATCTACCTGACCTCTCACACGGAAGACGAGTACCCTGAAACGGGCAAAGAAGACGAACCCGAAAGGCTATGTCAAGAAACCGGTCAAGACTGACGATCTCCGGATCGCGCTTGCCCTTGCTTTTTAATCGTATACGCTCACATTTTTCCGGTCAGGCTCGTGTTCTCGCCGTATGGAACCGGGAAAGATCCATGACTGCCTGATTGTCAGAGTTCCGGTTTCTTGCAGCAGAACAGGTGACCGGGATATTGAGAACAAGGACACTGATGTTCCAGGTTCGCTTTTTATTCATCCTGTCTTTACCAGAGCAGCCGGAACAAGTATCATCCAATGCCGGAGAAGAACGTCCCGGCACGCAGCCCCAGTACCATTGAGACAGACCTTGAGTCTCCCATAACAGGTCAGGACATAACATTCCGGGGACCGGGTCGAAGACCGGCCGGGAATATAATTCAGAATCCTCTGTTGAAAGCTATTCGTCCGGCGTCCATGCATTTCGGACCTGAACGTATCCGGGTCTCTCCGGTCGATAAGTCACTGTTTTCCTGTTCCAATGGAAATCGGGCGCCGTGTCCCGGGATTAAAAAAAAGAATACTGAAAATTAATGGATCGTCCCCGGGTCGATAACCCAGGTTACATGGTAATCAGGAAGAACGGAGTGCGTCGTATTCGCTTTCTGTTCATAGAAGTACACGTCGAGCACCGCGCCATTTCCGAGCGACGCGAGGCCTTTGTCGGTATTAACGATAACATAGTCCCGTGCAGCTTCGGACGTGTTCGGGTAGATCGTCCGGTGACCGTGCTCCATTGCCCGAATGGGAAACCCCGTTCCCGCCGTACGCGTTCCCGTTCAGGTCCGTGAGTTTGCTGAACCAGGTGTACATTATGGGATCGATACCGGTGTTCTTTGCATTCACGTAGATGGTGACCGTGTGGGTTCCGGGTTCAGCGTTTGAGGTCACCTCAAAACTATCGATCGAGGCCGTGATCTGGTGGGTTGCGTTCCCGAGGCTGATCGATCCGCTCATGGGCAGGGCGTCGGGAGGCACCGTATAGGTAGGCGTTGGCGTCGCTGTGACGGGTGCGGGGTTACCGGACGGAGTTGTGCAGCCGGTGACGAGCACCAGGACGACAGATAGTGCGAGTATGAGTATTTTCTTCATTTTTCCACCACGGAAATACCGTTTGTAGGATTAGACTCAGTGTGGCCGGTAAAAAAGTTTTGTCGTTGTGATCAATGGTTCGAAGCCGGTGTCACCGGCAGGATCACATTTCCGGGGCGACAACCGGTAATACGGGCGGGAGAGGCAATCGAAAATTTTATCGTTTCCTTCTCTGTAGGATATACCATATGCAGGAACCGGGCTGTTATGAAAATTATCCAGCCGCGACGGTTATCGCGTCGAATGCTTTATCATTCCTGATCTACGGAATCAGTGCCGTTATCCTCTATAGGTTTGGAATCATTCTCGTCGCGGCATATGTCCTCGTCGTCCTGTTTCTTGAACTCCGGTTAATGGGCGGGCATTGTACGGACTGCTATTACTATGGCAAAACCTGTGCCTTTGGTAAAGGAAGGGTGAGCGCTCTTTTCTTTAAGCGGGGAGATCAGGCAAAGTTTTCACAGAATTCCATGACAGCGTGGGATCTTGTTCCTGATTTTTTGGTGTTCATGGCCCCTGTTATCATCGGGATTGTCAGTCTCATCCAGGAATTTAACTGGATGATCCTTGCGCTCGTTGTTTCTCTTCCCATCCTCGGGTTCTACGGCAATGCTCTCGTGAGAGGACAGGCTGGCATGCAGGTTTTGCCGGCAGAGAAAACTTGGTTGCCCGGCCGAGCGGTTGTTTGATCGGTCGTAAGACTGACAGATCTATTTTTTCCGGGATTGTAGAGGGACCCGGTTGCCCGGCTTGCCATTGTTTGATTTGTCATAAGGGTGACCGATTAATTTTTCCGGAACCGTCGGGGAACCGGTTGTCGGCCGAGCCGTTGTTTGGCCGGTTCGTAAATCTGACAGATCCATTTTTCCGGAATCGTAGAGGAACACGGTTGCAAGGTTGAGCCGTTATTCGATCAGCAGGAAAAATATCAGATTTACCGTCGGTTGGCGAACTCTTTCGGAGGGTGAGGTCATCCGGTCCCATTTCAGCCCCGGATTACCCCTCGAAAATGTCCAACCGACGCTGTTTCGTAAAAAAACGACACTATTCGTTTTTGATTCTCCCGATATAAGCCCGGATTGGCATATTTATAGGGTTATCGTGCCCGGAAAATACCGAGCGATATCAGCGATACAGCAGAGGTTATTATCGGAAATGACCTGCACCTCATATCAGGTCCCGCAAAAAATTCACCCTGCAAAAAGACGCACGCCAAGGCCATTTTTAGGGCAAATTCATGAATATATGCTATTGAGTATTGACCGGGATCCATACGGATCTCAATTTTCACGTCGGAGAAAGTATTCCTGAGAAATGCCAGATAGGTTTAGTAAGAAGATTCTCCGTCGGAGAATGGAAGCTGCGAACTGCTTTTTACTCTACGAACCTGATTTTATTGATTGAAGGATCCCTGTATTTCATGATGAGTAAAAAAAGAAGGTTTTCCGTCGTATAACCCCCAACTTTTTTGACCCCTGCTGAATCCCGAAGACCCCAATTCCCGGAAAAATTTCCTGCAGTAATTTATTTAAAAAACCGCGTGACCAAACCAAAAAAAGATCCGGATTCCCGGATCAACTCAATTCCCGGTCGGACTGGTAGAGATATGCGGCAGTATAGAAAATGATAAAGCCAGCGATCGTAACCCCGATGTAAACGCCCGTGTAGAGCCAGGTCTTGTCCGTGCCGGCAGGCCACGGATTTAAAAAAACCATTGACGCGGCGACAATAATTGCGCCGACTGCACCGATCTTGAACGATTTAAGTTCTCGGGGCGAGAGCCCGGTCGGGGGAAGGAGGTCCGGGTCTATTGGTTCTTCCGGTTCAGCCTGACGGTCCGGCGAATAATTTTTGAACGCTACCCAACCGAGCGTTACGATTCCGAGGACGATACTGGCGAGCCCCATCCAGGTGGTCATCGGGTTCGATCCCGTCTTTTCCAGCATCGAACCAAAATACCATCCCAAAATCCCAATCACGATAAGAATTAGTGCCGTTCTCAACTCGGGGAGTTTTTCCATTGCTATGTATGTTCTCCCCCGTGCATCAAAAAATTTTGTTTTTGAAAATCCCGGAACTGTTTCTTTATTCGTTCTTTGCACGGGGCAGGAAGCTCATCAACGCAAAGAATAGTCCGGCAACGATGAGCACTTCCAGGTAGAGGCCGAACGAGAGGAGAAGGGTGTGTATCGGTAAGGCTGCCGAGTATATGATATCCTTCAGGCCGAGAACAGCAGCCAGGAGAATCGAAGATCCACCCGGTCAGCGGAAGCAGGAGGGAGAACCCGGGAAGGGGTCCACCCTCGCGGGACTCCCCCATGGTTGACCAGAACATCATGAACACGCCGAGAAAAGACAGGAGGGAAAAAATTCCCCACGGCCGGGTGATCCCGGTTTTATTCCCAAACCAGAGATAGGGAGTGACAACGGCAAGCGTGGTGAGCAGGAGCATGAGCGAGAACATGATGACCGTCCCGGCCATCGAACTGCCACGACCAAGGAAGCCGGACGTGATCAGGCCGGCCATCGCCAGCAGGATAACGACAACGGGTACGACCGGAAGCCAGCAGGGGACCGGGTCTGCGATCTTCCTGAACCCTCTCCAGAGGAGCACCGGGACGACGAGGATGAACGTGAGGAAGAGGAGGAAAATGAGGGGAGGAATCAGGTCTTGGTACATAATTCTCTGTATATTTTAAAGAATATTCAAAGATTCTGATTAGTGCCATGAAAATCGAATAATGGAAAAATAAGTCGTAAAAGATGAGTCATGAAAAACTAAGTCAGTGACAAGCGTTTTTTTGCTCGCATGACCAAAAGCTGGGATACCATCATGACGTACCTGGACTGGGGCTGCGATCCTCTTGCTGCGGAATGCCAGTCCTGCCTCAACGCCCTGTGCAACAGTTGCGAGGAGGAGTTCAGGAAAAAGCCGGAGGATCGTGAGGAGTGTGAAGGACCGGCCCGTGACGTTCAGGACTTCGATGAACCGGATTGTGACCGGTGCGATCTGGAGAAAAAGCCGGATTGTTTGCACTGCACCATTATTCTCGACATCTGCCGGGGTTGCGGCGAGAGTAAAACGTGCGAGTTCAAAATTTGTTAGTCATACTGTTTTCAATAATTTACAAACATTAGACGATTGCCTTCAGCATGAGTACCAATCTGGTCCAGTATCCGTTAATCAAAGAGAGCTCTACCCCGCCCCACACCATCAGCCAAGGGGGGGTCACCCAAGATCCCTGAGGGGTGGGGTAGGGGAGTACCCCACCTCCATGAGCGGCCCGGCCTGCTCAATAACCCGGGCCTTCACTCATTACCGTCTGAAACATGAACGTGATCCGGGAAATTGCGGATACATGGGGAGGGGTCACCCTCACTGAGGGAGGTGTGGGGGTGGGGGGGTACCCCATGGCACGGGAGGTACCCCCAGGGGGGGTCTGGCTTGCTCAGGGAGGTACCCCCCATGGGGGTACCCCTCCTCCCGCCCGGCATGTTACTCATCCACACGACGGAGTTCCACAGGAAACCGGGCTGATGTTTGTGGAAAGAGGGAGGTACCCCCTGGAGGGGGTACCTGGCAGCACGATGGGTACCCCCCTTGGGGGGTGGGTGACCCTCATGGAGGGGTGGGAGGTAGGGTAAGGGTCGGGTATACCTCCGCTCGTACGTCACGATATCCGGTCCCGACGCTCCGCAATGCTCCCGGTTCCGGCACCTGACGACAGACCCGGAACCACTCCGGTTCCGGAGCCGTCAATCCAATGAGAGGACGGGTCTACACCACACCGGGACCCACCCTTTTAGACCTGCCCGTAATCAATGCTTTTTACAAAAAGGATTGCGAATTTATTTGTTCTCATGAGGGAGTTCAAGCCAGACAGCGGGCTCACTTCCCATCGTCCAGCCGTCATGCCCCGGAGGAACCGAGCCCATATCTCCGGGGCCAAATTCAACCTCTTTCCCGTCATCCATACGAACACCCAGTCTGCCCGAAATAACATACAGGATATGGTCTTTTTGACAACTTTCTGTCTTCCGGACCGGTTTTAAGTGCTTTGACCACTGCCATCCGGGTTCAGTGGTAATCCGACGAAAGGTTAAACCTCGGATAGTAACAGCTTCCATCTTCAACTTCTCGGGCCTGTTGATTTCTTCCGGTTGATTCAGACTTTTTTTCTCAATCGTTGGCATCCCAATCTCTCCATTTTTGAAAAATCTTTGAAATCTCATCCTTGACTGGCCAGATTCGTGTCAACCATGAATATATAAATTGCGTCCACATTTTCCACAGAAACCCGAGACCTGTTTAGAATCCTTGGACCGGAACTGGTCGGATTAGGTTTGGCGGTCCACGAAAAGTTTCACTGCCCGACCACCTTTGACTTTTGATGTTGCCGACCCGGATTTTCCTGAAGGGTTGCCGTCGTGAAATTGTGCGAAATTTTGCTTGGATCCTCCAACAAATCCAAAAAGACTAGGGAGGCCCTCATTTCTTCTTATTTTTGGTAAGAAAATATCCCGCGATACCCCCGGAAAAGATGATACCGTGGGTTATAAGATCGCGAGTGAGTTCCTGTCCTTCGGGCATCTTACCATGAGGAATCGGAAAGATGAGCGTGAGAGTTGCGAAGATACCGAGAATAACAATTAATGTAATCAACCCTTTCGTCGTTTCTGAAACGCTGAACAATGATGTATTCGTGTGAAGCTCTGTGAATACACGGTAGAGAATAAAAATCAGAACAAGCCCGGCGATCAGGCCAGAGATCCATTGTCCAGTGAATGAGTAAGGGAGGGCGAAAATAACAAAAACAAAAAAACCAAGACGAAAGTATTTTTTGATAGTTTCGATACTGGAGGGTTGAGGAATCAAAATGTATAATGCGAGGAGAACAACGTATCGTCGGATACATGCTGTTATCCTCGAAGTGTGTTGAGAGCGCTGGCTGTCAGGCAATCCAGATGAAACGGGTCCGGGTGGATACGAAGCTCCATATCCTTTCGTTCCTGGCGCTCCCAACGGACGGGTTGGCTCCATTGATGTTCTGCTTTTTTTAGGGTGTCCACAAAAAGGGCATTCTTGTTTTTTCGAATCAAAATAGAATCCACAATCCGGACATGATTTTACATCCACAATTCCGGATCCTGAATCTGGAGATTTCATAGTTCACATCGAGAATACTAAAAATTTATTGGTTATACCCATATTCAAAATTCAAGACAAAACCGTTAAAATAAATGTTTTGTTTCGTGAAGATATCTCAAAACAAAGATGAGGATCACAACAACAGAACCAATTCCGAAACTGATTTTCCGGTCCATACAAGGTAAAATGGTTTTTCCCAATATAGAATTTACTATATTGATTCTTGTTTTTAATATTCGGGATAAAACAAGGGCGACAACTTAGAAACGTGAACCTCAACCCGTTCGTAAAACACGATGGACCTACCGGAAGATCAGGTTATCCGGCGCCATTTCAGCCTTCATTTGCCCCTCCAAACCACCCGTAAGACACTGTTTCGCCAAAAAACGACACAGTTATTTCATGATAGGCCTGTTTTGACCCCCGAATGGCGTATTTCCTCTAGTATCATGCCCGGAAATATCCCTAAATAGCAACGCTACAGCGGCCGATAATCCGGAAAACGGCCTCCATATCATAATCGGGTTCTGCAAAAATTCACCCTGCAAAAAGACGCACGCCAAGGCACTTTCGAGGGCATTTTCCCTTTTTTACAGGGTTCAGGAGGTTCAAAAAATCTGAAATCCGGTTACGGGATCACAATTTCACGTCGGAGAATTTTCCGGGGGTTCTGTCAGACAATCGTCTGCTTCTGGTTCTCCGTCGGAGAGTCCGGTGCCTGGAACTGCATATATCCAATATTCCCTGAAGTTATGAGTGAAGGAAACCCCTTCCAACTTATTAGAGAGGTAGTAGGCTTTCATAAAGTACACCGCATGACCCACTTTGTTATTTTGGCATTGCCGACTCTTCTTTTTCTGAATGTATGCCATCGTGGAATTTGTGCGAACAGTGTTTGGATCCAGACTGGGATTTGGTGGTGTAGGGGGATCGGACAGCGTCTTATGATAGCTCGCAGTTGGCAACCGCTTTGTTTTGTGAAATTTGCCGCCCATATATTACTAATAGAGGGATTGGAGTCGGATGTTACATTTTTTTTTTAATGTTTCGACCTCTACAATCTACGCCGACTCAAAGACCGATCGCTCTGAAGTATTTTTTGTTCATATCAGTGAACAATTATTCGAAATATTTTCTGTTTTTCCAAGCCACTTACAATTACCTTATTTTGGTTTATAAAAAGAAGAGAAAATTAGTAAACGAGAAGATAAAATTACATATTGTAGATTGGTTCTATAGGAAAATTCATAGATGAAGTTAATTAGATAAAATTGTGATTTTTAGCGAATCTTTATGTTGTCTGTATTCTTATATGGATAAAATTGTAAATTATTATTATTATGGGGTGTATGGGTCATGAAAGATGTAATCGCAGTTTTTGATGAGAATTTAAAAATTATTGCCGATATTGTTGCTCCGAATAATTATCGAAATTGCTTATTGGCTTCCGCAAATCTAACACAATTCTGTAATATGTCTGAATATGATGATGGTGTCCTAATATCAGAAATATTAGAAAGTGTATTTTCTCAAGTTGGGCCGTTGTTTGATGACTATCTCATTAGCGATAAAGAGAAGGAAGGAATAAGCAACGACATAAAATCATCTTTGAAGGTTATAATAAATAACTACGGAAAATCAGATAAAAATGATTTATACACAGCACTAAAAAATTTTCGATTTACAGCAACCAAAATCCAAATGAAATTATGGACTATGGGCATAAGAAAACCACAAAAGGCAGATTAGGTTGAGTAAACATTATGGTTTCAAAGATTTCCTTAAAAAGTAAAGAATGGGATCGTAAGGAGAAAGAGAGAGAGTGCCCAATTATTGAGATGAGACAACAATACCAACAGACAAAAAAAGATACAGATGGAGAAAACGATTCTAGAAAACGGGACATCTTTGAAACATTCTTTCAAAAGAAACCAGATACGAAGATTCTGAATCATCCGTGGATGGCACGAGCCAAGAATCAAGATGGATATATTGATCCTCATAGAGAGCTTGCTGAGTTAAGAGCCGAATTTCAAAAATTTAAAACTGAAACGCGGAAAGAAATTCAAGAATTAAAATCATTACTCACTTCAGAACAAGACTATGAAGATATTTGGAAATTAAGTGAGGAAAATATTCAAAAATTTGAAAATCTCTTTCATTTGCCACCAGCTTCGGCCGATTCAATAGACGAACAAATATCAAAAATGAGGGGCTTCTTAAAAGAATATTCTGATGATGATTGTGATCCAGTTGATTTGATCCATACAATGAGAAACCATGACTGAACAATTTTTTGTATATTGGGATTCTTCAATATGGATCTCATTCTTTTTAGATGATCCTAAATTTCCCAATCGACGATCCCAATTCATCGACAAAAGCATGAAAAGTGTGCAAGAGGGATCAGAAATAATTGTTATTTCAGATTTAATTTTATTGGAATTAATTGGTGTTCTACGAGAGAGAATAATTCAAAAACAAAAATTTGATGGAATAAATGAGGATAAAAGACAAGAATTGAAAAAGATTGCCGACAACAAAGTAGCCGAATCACTCACATTTATTCGAAATTTGGTACGGGCAAATAGAGCGGTGTTGCCACGTTCAAAGATGTCAGTGAATGAAATTAATTGTAAGACGATGGAAATTTTGAATTATTCAATTTTCGGAGATATTAATAAAAAGGATGTATGCAAAAAATGTCGGCGAGCAATTTCGTCAGAATATAATTTAAAATATCCTGGCCATTACGATATTCAACATATTCTTTTAGCCACTGAAAAACAAGGTCAAATCGAAGTAAAAAAAATAATTTCGGCTGATGAAGCTTTTTTACAATTTCAATTAATTGATGAATTTAAAAATTTAACAATAACGACTCCTTTTAGTTGATTTGATTATTTTTTAACATTTTCTTAAATAATAATTGAAGATAATGCAACAATTAATTTCATTTTTTTTGGCGGCAAAGAGAAATTTATAAACTATCGTAATGATCTATCAGAATTTCGACAGAAATTCAACTACTCACCTCCCCCCCGAACCGCTTATAAACATCCTCTCATATATATTAACAACATCAACGCCCTCGCGCGTTGATCCGAATAGCATAGCATACCATAGAAGACCATAATGGAGTGAATAATTTTGATACTGGTACCAGATACGAGCGTCCTTATCGACGGGCGCATAACCTCGATGATAAAGGCCGGTGAATACAAAGGCGCTACAATAATTGTTCCGGAAGCGGTCATTGCGGAACTCGAAGCACAGGCAAATAACGGGCGCGAAATAGGGTTCTCGGGTCTCAACGAGTTGCAGCAGCTCTCGAAGATGGCGGAAGATAAGATAATCGAGATCAAGTTCCTCGGGATCCGGCCGACGCTTGAGCAGGTCAAGCTCGCAAGCGGCGGCGAGATCGACGCGATGATACGTCAGATCGCAATCGAGAACAAGGCCCGGTTCATCACGAGCGATTTCGTGCAGGCCGAGGTCGCCCGGGCAAAGGGACTCGACGTCATTTACTTAAAAGCACAGGTCACGGACTTCGTCCCGCTCGGCATCGACCAGTTCTTTGACGAGCACACGATGGCAGTCTACCTGAAGGAACGGGTTCCCCCGCACGCAAAGAAGGGCACAATCTCGGAGATGAAACTCGTCAAGATCCGCGACCAGCCGTCGAACGAGTACGAGCTCCGGAACCTTGCCCAGGAGATCCTCGAACGGGCAAAGCGTGACCCCGACGGATTCATCGAGATCGAGAAGCGTGGGGTTACCGTCGTCCAGATCGGTTCCATGCGGATCGCAATCGCCCGCCGCCCGTTCTCGGACGGCATGGAGATCACGGCAGTCAGGCCGCGGGTCGACGTCTCGCTCGACAGCTATGCGAAGTCTGATATAATCCGGAAGAGGCTCAAGGGAGAAAAGCGGGGGATCATCATCGCAGGAGCGCCCGGCTCCGGCAAGACGACCCTCGCCCAGAGCGTCGCGATGTTCCTCTCCGATTCCGGGTTTATCGTCAAGACGATGGAAGCTCCCCGTGAACTCCAGGTCCCGGATAACATCACCCAGTATACGATGCTCGACGGGAGCATGGCAAACACCGCCGATGTCCTCCTGCTCGTCCGGCCAGACTTCGTCATCTTCGACGAGCTCCGTAAAACCGAGGACTTCACCGTCTTTGGCGATATGCGGCTCGCCGGCCTCGGCATGGTCGGGGTCATCCATGCAAACGGTGTCCGCGACGCTATCCAGCGCTTCTCGGATCGGGTCGACTTCTCGGTCCTCTCGCAGATCATCAACACGATCGTCTTCATCAAGGAAGGCGTCATCACGAAAGTCTACGACATTGAGTTTACGATCAAGGTCCCGGAGGGCATGGGCAGCGAGATGCACATACGCCCCGTGACCACGGTCGCCGACAACGAGACGAAGGAGCTTGTCCTCGATATCTTCCGGTACGATGGCGAGACCATCGTCATGCCGGTCAGTGCCGCAACCGCCCTGCCGGTAAAGACCCCGCAGGTGCAGGCAGTCGGCATGCCGGTTGCACCGGCACAGCCCATGAGGGCACCCGTTGCACCGGCAGAGCCAGCCCCGAAGAAGGAGAGCGACGAACGGCCCGGCTGGAAGCTCATGGAGAAAGAGATCCAGCGGGAGATCGGGCGCTACACCGAGGGCTTCGTCGACGTCCAGATGGTCAGCGACACGAAAGCCGTCGTGTATATCGATGACAAGGATGTGCCCGCCGCGATAGGAAAGGGCGGCAAGAACGTCTCTGCCATCGTCAACAAGATCGGCATCGGCATCGACATCAAGCCCCGGACCGAGTTCGACCGGCAGCAGATCCAGCAGATGCAGCCGAAAGCAGAAGAGGAGATTAACCTCGGCGGCGGCATCAAGATCCAGACCGACAAGAAGCAGCTGACGATCGTCGCACCCGACCAGAGCGGCAGGATCGTAGACGTATTCGCGGGCAAGGAATACCTCTTCACGGCAACGGTCAACGAGAGCGGAGAGATCCACCTCGCCAAGAACTCAAGTATAGCCCAGGAAATGATCCGCCGCTATACCAACAACGAGAACATCAAGCTCGAGGCCGGTATAACCACGGGAGAAGGGACCTACATGAGCGAATTTGACCTGGGCAGATTTGAAGAAGAGGCGCACGAACAATGGACCCATGCGTTTGAGTCCAACCCGTCGAAGCTCGAGAAATTTTACCTGACCGTGGCATTCCCGTACCCTAGCGGTGCGATGCACGTCGGCCACGGCAGGACGTACATCGTCCCCGATGTTGTCGCACGGTTCTGGCGGATGCGGGGAAAGCAGGTGCTCTTCCCGATGGCGTTCCACGTAACGGGCGCCCCGGTGGTCGGCATCTCGAAGAGGATCGCAAACAAGGACCAAAGACGATCCACCTGTACCGCGACCTCTACCGGGTCCCGCAGAACGTCCTCGACGAGTTTGTCGATCCTTTGGTCATTGTCAAACACTTCGCTGCCGAATACCAGCGGGTCATGACCGCCTGCGGCCTCTCCATCGACTGGCGCCGGCGGTTCATCACCGTCGACCCGACCTACAGCAGGTTCATCGAGTGGCAGTGGAAGCACCTCTATGAAGCCGGCCACGTGATAAAGGGCGCCCACCCGGTCCGGTACTGCACGGTGGACGACAACCCGGTCGGTGACCACGACCTCCTCGAAGGCGACAAGGCAGAAGTCATCAAGTTCACGCTCGTCATGTTCCGGTTCGGCGATGCCTTCATCCCGACCGCTACCCTCCGGCCCGAGACCATCCACGGCGTCACGAACCTCTGGGCAAACCCTGAGGTCACCTACGTAAAGGCTCTTGTCGACGGGAAGTTGTGGATCGTTTCGAAAGAAGCGGCAGAGAAACTCTCCTTACAGGACCACACCGTCGAGATCAAGGAAGAGATCTGCGGAAAAGACCTCATCGACAAGAAAGTCTCCCACCCGCTCAGCGGTGAAGTCCCGATCCTCCCCGCCGATTTTGTCGACCCCGACATGGCAACCGGCATGGTCATGAGCGTCCCCGCCCATGCGCCATTCGATTACATCGCGCTCCGCGACCTCCAGCAGAAAGGAAAATACTGCGACATCAAACCCATTCCCCTGATCAAGGTCGAAGGGTACGGCGAGGTCCCAGCGATGGATGCGGTCGAGAAGGCGGGTATTGCAAACCAGATGGACAGCCGGATGGATGCCCTCACCCAGGAGATCTATTCTGCCGAATTCTCAAAAGGCAAGCTCTTCGAGAAGTACGGCGGCAAGCCGGTCCGGGTTGCACGGGAAGACGTCGCAGCCGAGATGATCGAGAAATACAACTCGGTCGTCATGTACGAATTCGATATCCGCCCGGTCATCTGCCGGTGCGGCAACCGGGTCAAGGTCAAGATCCTCCACGACCAGTGGTTCTTAAAATACAGCGACCCGGAATGGAAACAACAGGTAAGCGATCATCTCAAGGACATGTCGCTCGTCCCACCCGAGGTCAGGGCAGAGTTCGACCGGACCGTTGACTGGCTCAAGGACTGGGCCTGCACCCGCCGGGTCGGCCTCGGCACCCGGTTCCCATGGGACAAGACCCAGCTGATCGAGCCCCTCTCGGACTCGACCATCTACATGGCGTATTACACCATCGCCCACAGGATCCGGGAGATAGACCCGGTCTTCCTCACCCCCGAAGTCTTCGATTACATCTTCCTTGGCAAAAATTCCCCTGACCTGCCCCAGAAGAAGAAGCTCGACGCCATGCGGGAAGAGTTCCTGTACCGGTACCCGTACAACTACCGGTTCTCCGCAAAGGACCTCATCAGCAACCACCTCACTTTCCAGATCTTCCACCACGTTACGGTCTTCCCGAAGGACAAGCTCCCCGAAGGCATGGTCGTCTTCGGCATGGGGCTCCTGAACGGCGCAAAGATGTCGTCCTCGAAGGGGAACGTCTTCCTCCTCGAAGACGCAGTCCAGGAATTCGGTGCCGACACCGTGCGGATGTTCCTCATGGGGAGCGCCGAGCCGTGGCAGGACTTCGACTGGCGGAACGAACTCGTCATTTCGACGAAGAAGCAGATCGAGCGCTTCTACAACACCATTGAAGAGGTCAGGGATGCGGACGGCGAACCGCACGATATCGACCGCTGGCTGATCAGCCGGCTCCAGTCGCACATCGACCGGACCACAAAGGCCCTCGAAAACTTCCAGACCCGTCAGGCACTGCAGGAATCCTGGTTCGGTATCGAGACCGACCTCAAGTGGTACCGGCGCCGGCTCCCCGAAGGCAGCGACGGCAGCCGCGAACTGCACACGCTCTGTTCGGTCTGGATACCGGCTCCTCTCCCCGTTCATCCCATTCACCGGGGAACACCTTTGGAAGGAACTTGCCGGAGAAGGGCTCGTATCCTTTGCACCGTGGCCGGTCGCCGACCCTGCACTCGTCAACGAGAAGATCGAGCTCGCCGAGGAGCTCCTTGCCCGGACAGTCGAAGACATAGAATCGATCCAGAAGCTGATCCAGATCACTCCCAAATCGATCACGATCGCCCTCGCTCCCGCATGGAAACAGGAGATCTTCTCCACCATCGCAAAGTCCACCGACCGCACGACGGTCATCAAGGAGATCATGAAGAATGACTCGATGAAGAGACGCGGGAAGGAAGCAACGGATGCCACAAAGCAGATCACGACGCTCATCCACCGGCTGCCGCCTCACGTCGTCGAACCGCTCTCCCGTGAGCCGGTCAACGAACGGGCGGTCTTTGAAGATGCACAGGCATTCCTCGAAAAGGAGTTCGGGGTGCCGGTGCACATCGATGAAGCGGAAGAGAGCGGGCATGTCAAGGCACTGACAGCGTTGCCGTTCAAGCCGGCGATTATTATTGAATAATTTTTATCACTTTTTTTTCAGAACGTTCGTTGTTGACCCGGCAACGATGACGTATGAGATTTTGCGCCGCTACAATTTCCCAACAGGGTATGAAGGATCTTCTTGCCGAACCAGGGTGTTGTGACAGAAGCTTGCTAGTATTTTGCCTTTACAATCCATGTGGAGTACCTCACAACGAAAATCCCAAAAGATCTTCCTTGATACCTGCCCCCCATTTCACCGAACTTCAGAGGGCATCACAAAACCCAGTTGCTCCATTATAAAAACGAAAGCAAAAAAGGAGATAACGAACCGGGATTTATAAACCTTAACTGAAATTTTGCGGGACTCCGGGCATCTGGCTCTTATTCCACCAGATCGGCAGTATATCCATGGGCGGCGAGGATTGTAACAACGCTCCGGACCGATTCTTCGTCGTTCCGGTTACTCACCCCACCTGCATGAGTGCGGGGAGTGCTGATCGCTGCACGGGAAGGTTGGGCGGATTGTGACACAGAAGGACTCCCTGAACGGATGGCCACGTGAGGCAGGTGCGCAATCTTCTCTTCCCATAGTTTTGCCAGATCCGTATCCTGCGTTATGAGGTCATTGGTCCCCATTACCTTCCCGGCCACATCAGGGACCGGGGGTTTGTAGATCAGCATGCGGTAGCACCGGAACTCCCTGCAGACGGTCGGCCGTGTCTCGTACACTGCGCAGACGAAACCCGGGCCGTGCTGATTCCTCCGCAGGAACAAACATCCTTTGTGATCCGGATTACCGGCAGGACCAAACTCCGTGAACGCCTCGTCTATCTCCTCGGCGTACTCCGGCTGGACCGGACCGGGAAGATCTCATTCGTGATACCGTACCTGCAGTAATAGTCCCTGTCGGATGCCTGCCGTTCGATTTTGACAAACTCACCAAAACTCCTGCAGCACTTTCCGCACAGGTCGCAGTCGAACGTGGCCATACTAATCAGAACAACTCTTCCGGATCAGGTAATAACAGTTATGGAACCGGATCATCCCGGTAAAACCCGGTTTTGCCCCGCCGCAACAGAGCCCGGTGCCGTTCCGGCGAAAACTTCCGCACCGGGTTTTGAACTGGCGGCATGCATCGGTGCTATCGCTGTTTTTCTCTCCTGCAGGAAATTATAACATTCAATTTTTACCCATTTTAGTTAAACCATGAAAAAACCCCAATCCGGGTTTTTCTATCCACAAGCGAGATAAACCGGGCTGCATCACATTGTTCTTGAGAAAAACCATGTCCGGTAACATTCGTGTATATGTAATCATAGCAGCACTCATCGTCGTTATCGGGATCGCGGCACCGGTTTCGGCAGGGCTTGCGCTCGACTGGAAAGAGCGGCCCCAGGAAGGTAATTTCTTTTCCGGTGTTGTCTTCTCCACTGACGGGTCGGTCGTGTATGCAGGAGGCAGCCAGATGCTGGTCAGATCGTGGACCGGTGAAAGAAAATGGGGGGGGAAAGCAGGAACAGTCGCTGCGATGAGCGCCGACAGTAACTATGTCATCTCCGCCCTCGGCAACAGTGTCGTAATGTACGACAAGGATGGTGTCGAGGCCTGGACACGGAACCTTGACAAGCCGATCCGTGCAGTTGCAATCTCATCGACCGGGTCGTATGTCGTCGAGGCTGACAGCAGCGGCCTTATCCAGTCGTGGGCAAGGAACGGCGAATTTATCGGCCGTAACGCGAACGTTTCCCCGGCAAAAGCCATCGGCATCTCCCGGGACGGTTCTCTTGTCGTCGTAGCAACCGATGAAGGCCTGAAGTTTTTCACGCCGGCAATGAACCTCATCTGGGAGGATACGAAGAACGGGAACTGGGACTCGCTCATCGCAATATCGGATGATGGACTGACGGTCATTACTGCGGCGGGACCGGGTTTCATCGCATACCGCCAGCGGCCAGCTGAACTGGATGAAGGATTTTACCACGGGCGCGATAAACGATATGGCGTGCTCGGGTGACGCGTCTGTCATCGTCATTGGTACCCAGGATGGCAGAGCTGCAGGCCATAAACCGGTACGGTATAGAACGGTGGGATTTCTCTGCGGGACAATGGGTCAACGGCGTCGGGATATCCCGGAACGGGCAGGTTATCGCGGTCGGCTCGGTTGACCGGACACTGTACGTCCTTGACGGGGGCGGGAAGGTAACCACAAAAGTGCTGGCTGCGTCGGTTATCCGCGAGCGATCGGTTGCGGTGAGCAGGGACGGGAAGAGGATTGCATTTGCCGATGAGAATATCCTGTACGGGTATGAACTGGCAGACGAGCCAGTACCTGACATTGCCGACCCGGACCTATGTTCCCAGCCGTACTGAGATAATTTATACGGCGACACCGGTAGAAACAATCACAACACAGGAAGTAGCAACGGAGCTACCGACACTTCGTCCGACACCGACGAAATCCGGCCTCGATCCCGTAATCGCTATCATCGCCCTCACCGCTCTCGTGATGGTCGCGCTGAGGCGGAAAACCTGATCTTTTTTTGGGAAAAAATTAAAAAAGTTTGATGCGCACGCCAGCCGCCGACAAATAGCCGGGGGGGAGGTGAACCTTATCGCCATAGACCTGTCGGAACAGGTCAATGAACCGTTCGTCTTCCGCAATCGTGAACTCGAATTTGCCTTCATGGGCTTCGATAAGAATCCTGAATTCCCGGTAACCCGCGTCGGAGCCGGCCTCACGGAGCTTCATTTTTATGGATGATATGCTCCGGTTCCCGATACCGCGGTTTTTCTTGTTCTCGGCAAGCGCCTGATCGGGAGACAGGGTAAGGTAGCGCTGGCTGTACCGGAACATAGCCGACATCTGGTGCTTCATCTGGCTGACAAAACCTTTCCCCTCCGCTTTTGCTGCAGCCTGTGCCTCCCGGATCGCCGTGTTGATCATTTCCTGGGACATCTGGGCGAGGATCATACGCTGGTCGGTAATAACGATAGTGTACGTATCCCAGCTTGCGCCAAGCATCTTCATCTTCTTTGCATTACCGATTACTCCCATGACCTTCTCACCGCTCGCCGATGACGCAGCGGGTGTTATTGGTGATGGGGTTAACGTGGACAAAGAAGGTGCAATCCCGGCATTGACCGCCGATCCGCAACTCCCGCAGAATTTTATCACGTCATTGATCGGCGAACCACAGACTTTCGCACACGTTCCCTGCCCGGTTGAACGGGTTCAGGAGATGAGGCAGGGATGGCAGGCAGGTCGGATCCACAGATCCCGCAGAATTCATCAGGGCTGTTGATCGGGCTCCCGCACGAAGCGCACACATAGGAAGGGGTCACCGGGGACCGTAGGGAACCTGCTGATTCCGGAGATATACCCGGCACTGCGGTGAGCGGCTGAACATCGATTACTATAGCACAGCATTTACCGCAGAATTTATCGCCGGGTTTGATTTCGTTGCCACAGGAACGGCACATCCGGTATCCTAGTTTTCCTGCAAGGGAGACAACGGGTTCCGGTGAAGTTGCCGCGAGAGAGGGGGATGATGGTTTTGGTACTGCTGCCCGTTCTGCTTCGACGGGAAGATCGTCGACTACTTTTGCACAGCACCTGCCGCAAAACCGGTCCCCGGTCTTTATTACGTTCCCGCATACCCTGCATTTCCGTCCTCCGGGGGATTCATCCAGAACCGGTGCCGGGCCACAAACCGGGGGAGCAGCGGAGGGGGTTGAGAGGGCCGGAACAGCCGCCGGTTCTGCCCGGGACTACCGCTCCGCACACCCCGCAGGTCTTCTCACCGACGCCGAGGGGTGAACCGCAGCCGGTGCAGACCGCGGGGGGAGAAGTCCCGGGGGTTGCCGGTTCCGGAAAGGGTTCCGGTACAGGTTCCTGGGATGGCTGGCGCCGGGATATTGTTTCGGCACATGCACACAGCGGGCACTTCTCCTCACCGGGACCGACGGGTTTTCCACAGGAACTACAGGTTCTTGCAGGTTCAGGTCCGGGAACGGGTATTGGGTCCGGTTGGATCTTAGGTTCAGGCCGGGGTTTGGCTTTTGGTCGCGGCTTTGCCTCTGCCTTCGGTTTTTTCGGTGCCGGGACGGGCGGGGAAACAACCGGGGCGACCGTCTCGGACTCCTCAAGTTGGGATGCTCCACAGTTCCGGCAGAATTTTGCGTTAGCCGCAACCTTCTTTCCACATTCCTGACAGTATGGCATAGAAAATCACCTGCTTTTTAGTTCTAAGGAGATTGTATGTTTTTTAATAAAGAGTTGCTTGGGGGACCGGGAATCCGGGTTAAAAGAGAGGAAATCCCGATCGTCTTTTCGCATCACATCAAAAATGAGAGAGATTTTGAGGCATCCCAGAGCGTGAGCCGGTCTTTCCAGCCCATCGCCTGTTAGATAGAAACCGGGAGGGGGAAGGGTTATTCAGCCGGCGTCTTTGCCCGTTTCACCCGTTCTTTTGTCGAGAACCCGGTGATTGCATCGAGAAATTTCCTGAACCGCTTGTTGGTATCGAGGATCATTTCATCGCTCGCGTTCTTGTCGGAATCGGTATCGATGATGACCGATTTCCCATCCAGCCCAATGGTGACATCGAGGCGTTTGAGCGCCCCGTGGCTGATCCGGTATGCATTGCCCGATTTTGTCGGTTCAACCCCAAAACAGGTTTTGAGTTCAGTGACGACCCGTTCCGGGAGATCTTTTGTCAAGCCGCGCTTGATCGGATATTCCTGCATAATACTTTTTTAGTAGTACGTGTATGTTAACCTAATGACCCCAGACAAAGACGATACGATCCTCACCCGGCTCGACACCGTTCATGGCGACCTTGTCGAGCTCAGGCCCAAAAAGGAACTGTACATTTTTTCAAAACCCCTGCCCGAGAACGCATCGGTCCTGATGGGCTTTCCCGGAAGCGGCCTCGTCGGCACGATCGCCCTCCAGTACATGGTCGACCAGATGGAGTTTGAGCTGATCGGAACCATGACCTCCAAGTATTTCCCTCCGCTCGCTATGATGAACAAAGGCGTCATCAACGAACCGGTCCGGATTTATCTGAAAGGTGACGTTGCGGTGATCGTAGCCGATATTCCCATCCACCCCATGATATGCTACGAGATCACGAACGGGATACTCGACTGGCTCGTCGCCTACAAGCCAAAGGAAGTCCTGACCATTGCCGGGATCATCACCAATGAACTCGAAAAGCGTGTCTTTGGGGTAGCAACGACGGCCGATGCTCTCGTGCGGATACAGGAGCTCACCCTGATTCTTCCGATAGGAAGCATCTCGGGAATTGCATCCAGTCTTCTCACGGAATGCAAAGCCCGGGGGATTCCGGCATTCGGCCTCCTTGGCGAGACCGTGAACGCACCCGATCCCCGGGCATCTGCAGCAACTATCGCCGTGCTGAATAAGATGTACAACCTCAATCTCGACGTCCAGCCCCTCATCGAGCAGGCAGTCGAGATCGAGCAGAGCATGGGCAAGATTGCCGAGGAAGTGCAGCAGTCTGCCGAGACGTCGCCCAAGAAAGATCTTCCGATGTACGGGTGAGCTCCATGAAGTGTCCAGCATTAACCGGAATTTCTCCTGAAGTCATTAAAGAACTAAAGGCGGGAAGACCCCGAACGATAGAGCTCCAGAGTACGCACAACATCGTAACCCTTGCAGGAATTGAACCCGGTCCCAAGACCCATGTCTTCCTGACATCGGTCGGCCTTGCAGATCTGAGACCCGGGGGACAAGGGGATCTGTGCAGAGATACTTTCCACCAGTATCGCGATGAAGCGGATGGTGGAGTATGCACCGGGAATATATTACGAGGAACGGGAGCGGATGTCGGCCCGTGTCCAGATTCAATATTGCGGGACGTCGGTGGTAAAGGAAGTATTCAACGAAGGCCTCACCCTGCCCACAGAAGTGGATGTGCTCAAGTCGTCATGCACACACGCGGGATAGATTTTCCCCGGTTCTTTTTTCCTGATTGCTGAATGACCGTTTGACTGATGCCGGTTTAGTCGCTAGTCTATCGGCCGTTAATACGTAAAAAAAAGATCCGACGATATATCACCGTTTCCGGAGTACTGCAAAACAAAGCCCGACAGCCCCAATGACGACGAAGAGTTCTGTGGGTGACTTCGTGGGGGTCGATGTTGGCCAGGGTGTGGGGACTTTTATGGTTTTTATTGTGGTTATCGTCTTCCGGACGGTTGTCGGGACTGTGTAGACCGGTGTGCTGACTGTTTCGGTACGCTCCACGTTCAGGTAGCCATAGGCATTCGTGGTACTCCCTGCTGTCACAACAAACGTTTTTGACAGGTCCTGATAGCCGGACGAGCGGAACAGGACCGTGTATGTTGCCGGGGAGACATTATCGAGCGTCAGGGGAGTCGTCCCCTTGTAGACATTATTCAGGTAAATCCCGGCATGGGATGGGTTCGAGGTGAAATAGAAGGAGCCGTTGACGGTTGATGACGAGACGATAGAGAATGCTTTACAGATTTTACTCGCGTCAGTTCCATCATACAGTATGCAGGCATCATACGTACCGGCCAGTCCTTTGCTCAGATCGAACGTTCCCGCCATTGACGTTGAAGATCCTCCTGATACTACCTGACCAATAATGTAATTGGATCCCTGGTACAGGCGGGTTTTCGCACTACCCACAACAAAACCTGTGCCGGTAAAAGTAATCGAAACCGTTGTATTTACAACCCCGCTCGTGGGGGTTATCTGAGTCAGCGTACCCGCTGTAGCAGCACTGATAATGAAAGGACTTGTGATAAAACCCCCATCCGAGTTAAAAACAACAAGGGTCCATGTGCCGGGTGCCAGTCCCTGGAGGTTAAAATTGCGCGTGAGAAGTGTTGTTGAATCAGTTCCTAATACAGCGCCGGCAACTGCCGATTCACCGGTTTTTGTCAGGCTAACCGTGGCCGCATTGAACCCGGTCCCGGATATTTCGACACTTTGCCACGCACTGTTTGTCGCAGTTGAGGGAGAGAGACCTGATATGGTAGGTGCAGAAACTGCAGTCATCGTTGCCAGGTACGTTACCACCAGGCCATCAGTCACCGTGACAGTAGAAGATTGATCGACATAGCCAGTGAGACGGACGGTGATACTATACGACCCGGCGGCGCGGGTAAAATTATACGGGGTAATCTGTCCCGTATCAGAACCACTGATAAAGATCGCTGCACCGGGCGGCGCGGAAGAGACCAGCAGGTTTCCTTCAGCGGAAACTGCTACCGGTACCAGCATTACCACAGCGAGCAGGGAAAGCAGAAGAATCGTTCGTTTCATTCTATGACATCCGGAATTATTTCACTAGACAAGGAGTGGATAACCCGGACAGATATATTTTTTTAAATTTATCCCGGATGAGAAATCGGTTATTGCAGAAGATTATCCGGATCTGCTATTACGAAGTTTGCACATCACCGGGGAGAGGTGAGACCTCGCGCTTGAATCAGATTAATTACCCCGTAACGCGAATGTTATTGGCGGTCACTTGGGCCTGTGGCTTAAGCTCGGACATAGCGCCGGGCTTCTAACCCGGATGTCGGGGGTTCGAATCCCCCCAGGCCCGTCCCTGTTTTTTGAAATTTACCAATCGGACGTATGTCTGTTTGGTTGTTGAATGGGATGAATGAATAAAAAAGTTGGATTTACAAATGGGACTGCTCGTCTGGCTGCCCGCCGGACTGCTCGTCACCCTGCTGGTTGTCGATATCCTTCTGCAGGATCTGGACATCGGCGATATTGTGCTGCCGCTGGGCGAGCTTCTTTGCCTTGAAAATATTTTTCCCGTCTTTGCCGATCGCGATACCGCGGTCTTCGTCCCTGACCTCGACTTCGACGGTCTGCTGGTCGGGTTCCCCTTCGAAAACAAGCGACGTTACCTGTGCCGGGAGGAAGCAGTTCTTGATGAACTGTTCAGGATTGCTGCTGTATTCCACGACCTCGATCTTCTTTCCCATCACTTCGGAGGCCTTCTTTATGGAAGCGCCTTTCTTACCGATTGCGAGGCCCATGTCACCGGGGTTGATGACAAAGATGAGCCGGGCGTTCCTATCATCGACAACGCAGTCGCGGCTCCCCGCACCGGTGAGGCTCTCGAACTGGGAGATGAGGCGCATGCAGTCTTCTGTCAGTTTTACTTCTACCATATCATACCCTCTTAAGAGAGAGAATATCTGACTCACCGGGGGTGACGACTGCAAGCGTGCTCACCATGAACGGCTTACCGCATGCCTTGCCGAGCGCAACGCTCGACCCTTCGAATGTGTGAATAAAGACGTTTTTCTGTTCCGCGAGTTTTGCCTTAAAGGCAGCCGGGCAGTTACCCGCAACAACGACCATCTGGGCTTTGCCCTCGATAATGCATTTTTCCGTGTTGTTCTGGCCAAGAATTACGTTTCCGGTCTTGATAGCTCTTCTGAGTGAAGCATTAAAATCCATGTTACAATTCCTCTGGTTTTTTTGGTTTTAAAGATTTAAGAGATTAATTGCTCTTCTGTCTAACTGCGATCAGTTTCACATCGCCGGTACCGAGCTGGATCGGCTGGCCGACAATGACATTCTCGGTGACACCGCTCAGTTCATCGACTTCATTTGCCACGGCGGCATCGAGCAGGTGGTTGACCGTCACTTCGAATGCTGCACGGGAGAGGACGCTCTCCTTTTCGCCGGCAATTCCGTGACGACCGATCTGCTTGACTTCACCTTCCATGCACATCATATCGGAGACGAGCATGAGGTGGCGAACGTCCACGAGGATACCCTGCTCGTTGAGCGTGGAAACCGCTTCGTGGATGATCGCATTCCGTGCGGCTTCGACACCGAGCACCTGGGCGATCTCACTGATGTTGTTGGTACGGGTTCTTGTGGTGTCCACACCAACGACATCAAATACATCTTTTAGGTTGGATCCTTCAGTATAAAGTATATACTCACCGGTCTCCTTCCTGACGACGACACGGAGGATATCATCGATACCCTGGACGATGACGTTTCTGACATGCTCTGCCAGCTGGAAAAGGTTCTGGTAACTTTCCTTGTCCTTGGGCGTGAAGATGAGCGTCGCTTTCGGCTCGTCGATATCGTACTCGAAGTCGCGGTAGTGTCTCCGGTCCTTGATCTTCTTCGGGGCCGTTTCCATGATCTCCATGGGGGAAATCTTCCGCTTCTCGCAGACCTTGACATTGAGGTGCACGATGACGTGCATGTTCTCCATGTCGGTGGTGATATCCCCGAACTCGTGAAGGGGAGCGGCTTCGATCTGCCAGCTGACCTCACGTGCCCGGTCACGGTCGTTGCCGAAGTCGGCCTCGAGGTACACCGTCATCGTCGGCGTGCTCGGCTCCTTTCGGGCATCCATGATTTCAATGAGACGTGGGAGACCGAGAGTAACGTTGATCTCGGCGACACCTGCATAGTGGAAGGTACGCATCGTCATCTGGGTACCGGGTTCGCCGATAGACTGGGCGGCGATGACACCGACTGCCTCGCAGGGCTCGATCCGGGTGCTCAGGTACTCCTTGATGACCCGGTCCAGGATCTGCTTGAACTGCGAGTCCGTGATCTCCTTTTCGTCAAGGAACTTGCGGAGCTGATCCTTGGTCTTCTGGGGGAGGGCGGCGGCTTCGATCTTCTTTTCGTACTTGTCAGCAATCGCCATCTTATACCTCCTCCTTCAGGATACTTTCAACGATACCCTTGACGTCGACCGGGTCGCCAAACGCACTCTTGGTCGGGTCGGTACCATCTTCGCCATACTCGAACTGGATGATCTTTCCACCCGTTGAACGCACGGTTCCGTCATACGCGACTTTCAGGTCCTGCAGTGCATTGATCATCCTGCGCTGGAGGTACCCGCTCTGGGACGTACGGACTGCAGTGTCGACGAGACCTTCACGGCCACCGATTGCGTGGAAGAAGAACTCGGTCGGGTTCAGACCGCCCTTATAGCTGTGCTGGATGAAACCGTGGGCATCGGAGCCCCGGTCTCCCTTCTTGAAGTGCGGGAGCGTGCGGTCATCGTAACCTCTGACGATACGCTCACCACGAACGGACTGCTGGCCGATACAACCTGCCATCTGGGTCAGGTTGAGCATCGAACCACGGGCACCGGAGACTGCCATCACGACAGCACTGTTGCCGAGACCAAGGTGACGGCCTGCAATCTGACCGGTCAGGTCACGGGCTTTCCCGAGCACCTGCATGATCTGCATCTCGAGGGTTTCCTCGATCGTACGACCAGGCATAGGTTCGAGCTGTCCATCCTCGTAGATCTTGATACGCCGGGTCACATCGAGCGCTGCATTCTTCAGCGTCTCGTCGATCTGGCCGTACTCGGTCTTCGAGAGGTCTTCGTCATCGATACCGAACGAGAAACCATCGAGCATGATACCGCGGATCGAGAGCTTGGTCATGTCATCGATGAAATCTGCTGCACGTCTCATGCCGTAGTGGCGGATGATGCGGTTGACGATCTGGCCGTCGAATGCCCCGATCGCTTTCTTATCGATGGTGCCTACCTTGAGTTCCCCGTCGATAATCTTGACGTAGGCGTCGGTTGCACACAGCTCTTTCTCGCAGGTGTCGCAGTTCCGGCAGGAACTGGCCTTGAAGACCATGTTCAGTTCGTCGGGAAGGACTTCTGAAAAGACCTGCTTGTTGCTCCAGTATTCCACGCCGTCTTCAACTTTCCCGGGCGTGGGCATGTGTTCGATTGCCGTGTGTTTGAGGAGGTAGAGCGCCTCTTCCTTCTTGAACCACCGGACATCGTGCGTGAGCATGAACATACCGGAGACGTGATCATGGATACCGCCGATGATGGGCCCGCCGAAACGTGGCGAGAGGATGTTCTCCTGCACGGAGATGAGGATCTGTGCTTCAGCCCGTGCCTCTTCGGTCTGCGGGATGTGCATGTTCATTTCATCGCCATCGAAGTCGGCGTTGTAGGGCGGGCATACTGCGGGGTTGAGCCGGAATGTCCTGCCTTCCATGACCTTGACACGGTGGGCCATGATGCTCATGCGGTGCAGTGAGGGCTGACGGTTGAAGAGGACGACATCCCCTTCGCGGAGGTGGCGTTCGACCGTCCAGCCTGGCTCGATCATATCTGCAACGGTGTCGAGGTTGCCTTCTGCAAGGCGGAGACGCCGGTTGTCCGGACGGATTACATAATTTGCCCCGCAGGGTGCGTTGACGTCAGGCCGGTTGGGTCCGTTGCGGGCAATCTGCTTGAGCTCGTCGATGTTATACGACGTAACGCGGACCGGGATGGTCATCTCGTTTGCGACGGCACGCGGGACGCCGACCTGGGCAACCGAGAGGTTGGGGTCGGGCGAGATAACCGTACGGGAGGAGAAGTTCACACGCTTACCGGAGAGTGAGCCACGGAACCGCCCGTCCTTACCCTTGAGCCGCTGCGACAGGGTCTTTAAAGGCCTGCCGCTGCGGTGCCGGGCCGGGGGACAACCTGCGACCTCGTTGTCCATGTAGGTCGTGACGTGGTACTGCAGGAGTTCCCAGAGGTCTTCGATGATGAGCTGGGGGGCTCCTGCGTCCTGGTTCTCCTTGAACCGCTGGTTGATACGGATGATGTCCACGAGCTTGTGGGTCAGGTCATCCTCGGACCGCTGGCCGTTCTCAAGGATAATCGACGGCCGCATCGTGACCGGCGGGACCGGGAGAACGGTGAGGATCGTCCATTCGGGACGGGCGACATCGGGGTTGATACCGAGTGGGGTCAGGTCCTCATTGGGGATCTTTTCCATCCTCGATCTGATGTCGGCGGGGGTGAGCTTGTGCTCGACTTTCTTGCCGTCCTCTACGACAACTTCCGAGAATGTTGTGGGCTTCTCGAAGTTGATCTTGAGCTGCTGTTCGCCGCAGTGCGGGCAGATGCGCTCCTTCTTGACATCCTTTTCAGAGAGGAGATCTCCCGTCTGGTCCTCTTCGGTACCGACGACTTTCTCGATCTCTTCGGGGCTTAAAAGAACGCGGCCGCAGGAACGGCAGGTGACACGCAGCAGTTTCCTGATGAGACGCGTGTAGCCTACGTGGATCACCGGCTTTGCGAGCTCGATATGCCCGAAATGGCCGGGGCATTCGCTTGCCTTCTGGTCGCAGGTCTTGCACCGGAGGCCGGGGTCGATGACACCGAGGTTCAAGTCCATGAGTCCCTGGGGGTAGGGGAACCCGTCATCATCGTAGGTGTCTGCCCAGATGATCTTCCGGACACTCATCTCACGGATCTCTTTGGGTGATAACAACCCGAATTCAATTTGTCCGATTCGTTTTGGGCTCGGCATGTTACACCACGTCCTGTAATTTCAGTCTGGGTGCTATACCCATGCTCTTCATCTCATCCAGCAGGAGCTTGAACGCGTAACTCATCTCGACAGAGTAGATATCCGTCTCGTTGCCGCATGCAAGACACCGGGTCATGTTGCGCTTGCGGTCGAGCATTGCAACCATACCGCAGCGTGCACACACATATTCCTGCACCTTGTCGGACTCGTCGAGCAGCCGCTCCTTCAAGGCCATTGCTGCCCCGTGTCCGATCATCACATCACGTTCCATCTCACCGAAACGGAGACCGCCTTCACGGGCTCGTCCTTCGGTCGGCTGGCGGGTCAGGACCTGCACCGGTCCACGTGACCTTGCGTGCATCTTCGACGACACCATGTGGTACAGCTTCTGGTAGTAGATCACGCCGATGTACACATCTGCCTTGAACGACTTGCCGGTGATGCCATCGTACATGATCTCCCTGCCATTGTGCGAGAACCCGAGTGCCTTTAAGGACGCACGGATGCTTGCCTCGCTTTCTCCGCCGAATGCGGTAGCGTTGATCCTTCGTCCTTCGAGGGATCCGACTTTACCACCGATCATCTCGAGCATGTGCCCGATGGTCATCCGGCTCGGTATTGCATGCGGGTTGATGACAAGGTCGGGAGAGAGGCCGCTCTCCGTGAACGGCATGTTTTCCTGGGGGGTGATAAGGCCGACGACCCCTTTCTGTCCGTGACGGGATGCGAACTTGTCGCCTACTTCCGGGACACGGAGGTCACGGGTGCGTACCTTCACAAGCCGGGAACTGTTCTCACCTTCGGTGATAATGACTGTGTCGACAATTCCGTGCTCGTTTGAACGCATGGTGACGGATGTGTCGCGGCGCTTTTCGACGGCGATAAGTTCTCCGGAGGGTTCCTCAAGGAACCGTGGCGGGGAGGTCTTGCCGATCAGGACATCCTTCTCTGCGACGACGGTCTCAGGGTTGATAACACCGTCTTCGTCGAGGTTCTTGTAGGACTCTGCACCGTGTGCACCGGCGACGTCCTCTTCGGGAACTTCAATCCGGTCGATCTGACCGCCTGGGTAGCGGCGCTCTTCTCCCTCGTACGTCCGGAAGAAATGGGAACGCCCGAGGCCCCGTTCGATCGAGGCTTTGTTGAAGATGAGCGCATCTTCAATATTGTACCCTTCGTACGAGAGGATAGCGACGACGAAGTTCTGGCCTGCGGGCCGGTCGTCGGATCCAATCAGTTCGGACGTCTGGGTGTGGGTGAGCGGTTTCTGGACGTAGTGGAGCAGGTGCCCACGGGTGTCGGGGCGCAGCTTCATGTTCGCCGACCCGAAACCGAGTGCCTGCTTGACCATCCCTGCACCCATCGTTACACGCGGACTTGCGTTGTGCTCGGGGAACGGGACGTGGGCAGCACCGATACCGAGGATCAACGAGGGGTCGACTTCGAGGTGGGTGTGCTCGGGGGTCGCATTCTCGGGGTTCATCGCGATGAAGAGGTCTTCTTCCTCTTCTGCATCGACGAACTCGATGAGCCCGCGCTGGGTAAAGTACGTCATGTCGACTTCTTTCTTCGCGAGCTTTGTGAGATCTTCTTCGGTGATGAGCGGTTCCCCGTTCTTTAAGAGGATGAGCGGGCGCCGTGCCCGGCCGCGGTCAGTCAGGATGACGACATCGCCGTTGTACTCCTTGTGGGAGACGTTAACTTCAGAAGCGATCGCTCCCTGGCGGCGCATGCTGCGGATCTTTGCCACAAGTTCTTTTGGGTCGTCGATGAGGCCGATGAGAGCACCGTCAACAAATACGCGGGACTTCTTCATTTTACCTGACCTCCGATCTGTTCGACACCGAGATTGTGGAGGATCTTCAGGATCTCCTGCTCGTCTTCGACTCCCTTGCTGATCTCGACCATCTGGGCGAAATTCTTCACGAGACCACAATTCGGGCCTTCTGGGGTTTCGCTCGGACAGATCCGGCCCCACTGGGTCGGGTGCAGGTCACGGGCTTCGAAGTGAGGCTGCGAACGGGAGAGCGGCGATATGACGCGGCGGAGATGGGAGAGGACGGCCATGTGGTCGACACGGTCGAGGAGCTGCGATACACCGGTCCTCCCGCCGACCCAGTTGCCGGTTGCAAGCGGGTGGAGGAGACGCTCGGTCAGCACATCGGCACGGACTGCCGTTGCGATCGAGAGGTCGCGGTGACGCATGCTCGCCCGCTCAAGCTGGTACTTGATATCACGGGTGAGACGGTTGAGTGAGATTCGGAAAAGGTCTTCCATTAAGTCCCCGGCAAGCTTCAGGCGCTTGTTAGAGTAGTGGTCCTTGTCATCGATCCTGCGCTTGTTTAAGACAAGGTCAAAACAGGATTCTGCCATGCGCCCGAGGAAGTGGGCCTTCGCAAGACGGACGCCAAGAACTGCTTCCTGGTACCCCTCTTCCCCTTCCTTGAGGTTGGGCGGCATCGCGTAGTTGAGGTGCGGCAGGAGATAGTTGTCAAGGACAAACTCCGCGCGCTTGCGCTGGTAGTCCTTGGTCTGGTTCGGTGCGAGTTTCTTACCCACATACATGACACCGCCATCGACCGAGTCGCATTCGCTCTCTTCGAGGTTCTGCATCATGAACGTAAGAATATCTTCGTCGAGAGAGACCGCATTGACGACTTCCTGGTCATTGGTCATCCCGAGTGCACGCATCAGGTCGACAAACTTGAGGTGGCCGGCGACCGAGGGGAACGAGACTTCGAGGAGGTTCTTCTTGTTCCTCTCTACTACGACGAGTGCGCGGTACCCGCGGAACTGCGAGAATACCTTGGCTACATAGATGCGCTCGTTGTAACGCTCGGTGAACTCGGTCATGATCTTGTTGGACGCCAGGTCCTCGAGGGTCATGAGCACGCGCTCTGTCCCGTTGACGATAAAGTATCCGCCGGGGTCGAATGCATCTTCCCCATGGACAACACGCTGGCCGTCATCCATGCCGAACAGGTTACAGGATGTTGAACCGATCATGACCGGGAGCTGCCCGATCGTAGTGACAATCGGTTCCTGCCGGTCTTCACCATGGACGAGCGTTAAGCCCAGCTGGATGGGGGCTGCGTATGTCAGGTTGCGGAGTCTCGCCTCACAGGGATACAATTCTGCCTGTGAGCCGTCTGCCTCCCTGACGAGGGGCTTCTTGACTTCGATGGTGCCTAGTTCTACCCAGACAGCCTCGTTGTTCTTGCCCCGGTTCTCGATGTCGGTCTCAATGATTCGCTGCTCATTGACCACTTTCTGAAGATTGTGCTTGAGAAAATAATTGAAGGAGTCAAGCTGGTGGCGCGCAACATGCTCCCGTGAAAAGTATGCCTTAGATAAAATGCTTCTGTCAATCAGACTGACCAACCCCGATATTACTTCTTCGGTCTCTTGATCACGAGGCGGAACGCTTCAGCCCTGCCGGCTGTGTGGCTCGCCCGGATAATTCGTATTACATCATCGGAATTTGCACCGATCGACTTGACCGCAGGATCGTCATGGTAGATTTTTGGCAATTGTTCCGTCGTAATGTTGTAGCGGGTGAGGAGTTCTGCAACCTCCTCTTCGCTCATTATTTTATGGTCTGGCACCATCACGTGCTTCAACACATTCAGCTTGGTGCTCAATGAAAAACCCCCTTGTACATGAACAAATTTCCTCTCAGATGCATCACCGCAAAAAACCCACGAATTTCGTGGCAACGGGCCCGGAGGGATTTGAACCCCCGACCACCTGGTTAAAAGCCAGGCGCTCTACCGAACTGAGCTACGAACCCCGACTGTATGCCTAAGATGTACAGCATTATAACAATGCAAGAATACCATATAAAGATTCTCTATATACTTCAACTCCCGGTTTTCCACCTGTCATGTACTTTTTGAGAATTTTTCGCTGATCTCTTTCAGCCGCTTCTCATCGCATTCGATTTTTTCTTCAAGCCGCTTCATGGCAGCAATATCCTCGGGGGAGACATAACCCGCATTGATGTGGATCCCGCTTGCATTCTTCAGGACAGTAAGGAGATTGCGGTCGACTTCGATACTCTTTCTCAACAAGGAATATTCTTCGATAAGTTCCGGGTCGAGCCCTGCATTCTTTGCGATCACCGCTTCCATTTTCACATCGTTCCGCCGCTGGAAGATCCTTTGTATGGATTCCATCAGGTGCGCGGGGTTGACAGGCTTTGAAACGAAATCTTCAATTTTAAGCCGGTGATCGTGTGCTTCCTGAGGCGATATTTTCTTTGCCGAAAACATGAGGACCGGGACATCGTTCGTTCCTGGGTTCTCCTTGATCCTCTCAAGAGTCTCCCATCCGTCCATCGGCTCCATCATGATATCCAGGAGGATAAGGTCAGGCAGTCTCGATGCAAGGATTTCAATCGCTTCATCGCCACCATGGGCGATCAGGGGCTTATATCCCTTTCGTTTAAGCAACGCCGCAAGTCCATCGACAATGTAGGGGCTGTCATCCACGATCAGGATTGTGTCGTCCACTCTTGTCTCCCTTTTGCCTTCGAGCTCTTCGCGAATGACGTGGTCGGAGAGGTCATGGCCCTTGCGATGGACCAGATCGACCGCGGTCATGATCATGCCGGGGGTGCAGAAGCCGCACTGCAGGCCGTGATGCTCGCGAAAGGCTTCCTGCATCGGATGCAGCGGCGCGCCGTCGGCGGCCAGGCCCTCGATGGTCTTGACCTCGTGGCCGTCGGCCATGACCGCGAGCGTGGTGCAGGACTTCACCGCCTTGCCGTCGAGATGCACGACGCAGGCGCCGCATTGCGAGGTGTCGCAGCCGACATGGGTGCCCGTCAGCCGCAGATTTTCGCGCAGCAACTGGACCAGCAGGGTACGGGGATCGACATTGGCGTTTACGGGGTTGCCGTTCACGATCAGGGAAATCTTGGCCATCAGCACTCTCTTGAGCTGCACCGCCGCATATCGGCCGCGCAGGCGTTTAAATTCATTCCAAAGCCCATAATATGGGCCATCCCGGTAATGAGCAACCTCAGGAGCCCCTCGTCTGGGGCATGCCTGATGGACATGGCGGGACTGCGGAACGGGGCTGAGGCCTGCGCAGAATCAGCCTTGCCGATCAGCCCTGCACCGCCTTGGCGAAATTGGCGAAGAACTCGTCGGCCAGTTTCTTGGCCGCGCCGTTGATCAGGCGCTGGCCGAGCTGGGCGAGCTTGCCGCCGATCTGGGCCTCGACATTATAGGTCAGCAGGGTACCGCCATCCTTTTCGGCCAGCGCCACGGTGGCGCCGCCCTTGGCAAAGCCGGCGACGCCGCCCTCGCCTTCGCCCGAGATCTTGTAGCCGTTGGGCGGATCGAGATCGCTCAGCATTGACCTTGCCCTTGAAGCGGGCGGAGACCGGCCCGACCTTCATTTTGGCGGTGGCGCGGAAGCCGTTGTCCTCGGTCCTTTCCAGCTCCTCGCAGCCGGGAATGCAGGCCTTCAGCACCTCCGGATCGTTCAGCTTGGCCCACACGGCCTCGCGCGACGCCGCAAGCTGGACTTCGCCGTTCATCGTCATGGCCATGGGGGTGCCTCCTGGATCGCTTCAACCTGATCTCCCCCAAGTAAAGCACGCCCGGCCCAAAAGGAAGGCCGACTGCGGCGATGAGCGATGCATATTCGCAAGCGCAGCAGAGCCAGAATCGACAAGGGCATTGGCAGCGGCAGGCCGGAATGGTTAGGTCGCGCGCAGATGAGCACGTCCCTCTCCCCCCTGCTGGCTCCGATGCTGTCGAGCGCGGCGATGCGCGCGGTCTGCGACGATGCCGCGACCCTGCAGAACATGCTGGATTTCGAGGCGGCGCTGGCGCGCGCCGAGGCCGCGCTCGGGGTGATTCCGGCGAGCGCCGCCGGGCCGATCACGAATGCCTGCCGGGCCGAATCATTCGACCTCGCCGCACTGGCCGAGGCCGCGACGCGGTCCGGCAATCTCGCCATCCCGCTCGTCAAGGCGCTGACGGCCAACGTCGCCAAGGCCGATGCCGAGGCCGCGCGCTATGTCCATTGGGGCGCGACCAGCCAGGACGTCATCGATACCGGCGCCATGCTCGGCCTGCGCGCCGGCATCGACGCGCTGCTCGCCGACATCGATCGCGCCATCGCGGGCTTTGCCAGACTGGCGCGTCAACACCGCCATACACCGCGGTGGTCGCCCGCACCTGGCTGCAGCATGCGCTGCCGATGCCGTTCGGGCTGAAGCTCGCGGAATATGCCGCGGCGCTGCACCGCTCGAAGCTGCGGCTGCAGCGGCTGCGCAGCGAGAGCGCTGGCGCTGCAATTCGGCGGCGCGGCCGGCACGCTGGCGGCCCTCGGCGACAAGGGACTGGCCGGTCGCGGAAGAGACTGGCGCAGGAGCTCAAGCTGCCGCTGCCCGACGCGCCCTGGCACACCCACCGCGACCGCATCGCGGAGGCGGCCTCGGTGTTCGCGATTCTCGCCGGCACCTGCGGCAAGATCGCGCGCGACGTTTCGCTGATGATGCAGACCGATGTCGGCGAAGCGTTCGAGCCCTCGGGCGAAGGCCGCGGCGGCTCCTCCACCATGCCGCACAAGCGCAATCCCGGTCGCGGCGGCCAGCGCGCTGGCCGCGGCCACCATGGCGCCCAATCTCGCGGCGACGATCTTTGCCGCGCAGGTGCAGGACCACGAGCGCAGCGCCGGTCCCTGGCACGCGGAATGGCCGACGCTTGCCGACGCTGCTGCTGGTCACCTCGGGCGCGCTGGCGGCGATCGTCGATATCGCCGAGGGGCTGGAAGTCGACGCGGCGCGCATGCGCAGCAATCTCGACGCGACGGACGGACTGATCATGGCGGAAGCGGTGACGATGGCGCTCGCCGAAAAGATCGGCAAGAGCGACGCGCATCATCTGATCGAGGCCGCCAGCAAGAAGGCGGTCGCCGACAAGAAGCATCTGCGCGACGTGCTGACGGCGGATGCCAAGGTCACCGCGCAGCTCGAGCGCCGACAGAATCGCTAAACTGTTCGAGCCGATGGCCTATCAGGGCGCCTCGCAGGCCCTGATCGACCGCCTGCTCGCTTCACTCGACGACAAGTAAGAGACCGGAGAATTCCGATGCCGATGATCGACGCCGACGGGTGCCTGCTCAACGTATCCGTCGAAGGCCGCGACGGCGGACCGACGCTGATGCTGTCGAATTCGCTGGGCTCGACCATGCAGATGTGGGAGCCGCAGATGAAGGCGCTGACGCAGCTGTTCCGCGTCATCCGCTACGACCGGCGCGGCCACGGCAAGTCGAACGTGCCGCCCGGCCCCTATTCGCTGGAGCGTTTCGGCCGCGACGTGCTGGCGATCCTCGACGACCTCAACATCGCAAAGGCCCATTGGTGCGGCCTGTCGATGGGCGGCATGGTCGGGCAATGGCTGGGCGCCAACGCGCCCGAGCGATTCGGCAAGATCGTGCTGGCCAACACCACCTGCCATTACCCGGACCCGACGCGCTGGAACGACCGCATCAAGGCGGTGAAGGCAAGGCGGCATCGCCGCGGTCGCCGACGCCGTGATGGCGGGCTGGCTGACGGCGGATTTTCGCGAGCGCGAGCCGCAGATCGCCGCCAACATGAAGGCGATGATGCTGACCACGCCGGTCGAGGGCTACATCGCCTGCTGCGAGGCGCTGTCGACGCTCGACCAGCGCGAGCTGCTGCCGAAGATCAAGAGCCCGACGCTGGTGATCGCCGGCCGTCACGACATGTCGACGACGGTCGCGGACGCCGAATTCATGCGCAGCCGGATTCCCGGCGCCAGCATGACCATCCTCGATGCGGCGCATATTTCCAACGTCGAGCAGCCGCACGCCTTCACCGACGCGCTGGTGGGCTTTTTGACGCAACGCTGACTTTTACAGCGTCATTGCGAGCGAAGCGAAGCAATCCATTCCCGCCGCGGAAACAGTCCGGATTGCTTCGTCGCTTCGCTCCTCGCAATGACGGAGGAGAGTACCAATGGACGACAATCAACGCCGCGACGACGGCATGGCGCAGCGCCGAAAAGTGCTCGGCAATGAATGGGTCGACAAGTCGATCAAGAACCGCAACGCGTTCAACACCGATTTCCAGGACCTGATCACCCGCTATGCCTGGGGCGATATCTGGACCCGGCCGCATTTCGACCACCGCACCCGCCGCGTGCTTGTGATCGGCACCATGGTGGCGCTCGGACAGTGGGATGAATTCCGCCTGCATGTGCGCGCGGCCCTTGCCGAAGGCGGCTTCACGCCCGACGACATCAAGGAAATCGTGCTGCAGCAGGCGATCTATTGCGGCGTGCCGGCGGCCAACCACGCGGTGAAGGAAGCGGACGCGATCATCGCGGAATTAGGTTTGCTGAAGGGTTAGCTGGGAAGCGCGCCTGCACCGGCAGCGATGTGACGAGCGACCTGATCCGATCGGCATCCGAACGCGTGGCGGGATTGTAGACGATCATGCCGAGGTCCGGGCGGCCATCGACGGCAAACGCGGAATATTCCATCGTGATCGGGCCAAGGATCGGATGCCGAAGGCGCTTGACGCCCTCGCCGTGAACGTGAACGTTGTTGTCGCGCCACAGCGCTTCGAATTCGGGACTGCGCTTGCAAAGCTCGTCGACGAGTTCGGCCGACTTCGGACACGGCGCCGGCGCGCGCCGCATCCGCCCGGAACGCGCCGACCACGAAGCGGGCCACGCTTTCCCAATCATATTGCGCGGCCCGGACGCGGGGGTCGCAGAAGATGAGGCGAAGGATGTTGCGCTGGCCCGGAGGCAAGCGCGCCATAGTCGGTCAGCACCGCAGCGGCAGCGCGATTCCATGCGACGACATCCCAGGTGGCGGTCTTGATCAGGGCCGGACTGACCTCAAGCGCATCGAGCAGGCGTTGCAGACGGGGCGTGACGCCTTCGGCGGCCTTGTAGCGGACCTCGGGTGGACGGCCGAGCCCGAGCAGGAAGACATGTTCGCGCTCGATGTCGGTCAGCATCAGCGCCGCGGCGATCCGGTTCAACACGTCCGCCGAGGGCGCGCCGCCTCGCCCCTGCTCCAGCCATGTGTACCAGGTCGGGCTGATGTTGGCGCGCTGGGCGACTTCTTCCCGGCGCAGTCCCGGCGTCCGCCTGCGTCCCACCGCGAAACCGAAGGCGGCCGGATCAAGCCGGGTGCGGCGATCCTTCAGATAGGTTCCGAGCAGATTGTCGGTTTCGACCGGCACGCTGATCCTGTTAGTCATTATACCACGATAACGTCACTACTTTAACATGATGAGACGCCTGAGCCGATATCCGTCTCCGAACATCACTTGGAGACTTTCACATGCGCATCTTCGTGACCGGCGCGACCGGCTTTGTCGGCTCCGCCATCGTCCGCGAACTCATCACATCGGGCCATCAGGTGCTCGGTCTCGCCCGCTCCGACGCCGGAGCGAGGGCGCTCGCGACCATGGGCGCCGAGGTCCATCGCGGCTCGCTCGACGATCTGGAAAGCCTTCGCGACGGCGCGCGCAAGGCGGACGCCGTCATCCACACGGCCTTCAACCATGACTTCTCGAAATTCGCTGGAGAATTGCGCGGAAGACCGGCGTGCGATCGAGGCGATGGGCGCGGTGCTGGAGGGATCCGACGCGGCCGATGCTGGTGACCTCGGGCTTTGGGTCGCTGGCGCCGGGCCGGATCGCGACCGAGGCCGACAGGCCCGCTCCGGATTTCCCGCGCGCCTCCGAGGCCGCGGCCGCTGCCGTCGCGGCACGCGGCGTGCGCGCCTCCGCGGTGCGTCTGGCGCCGTCGACCCATGGCGACGGCGATCATGGTTTCGTCCCGCGCCTGATCGCTATCGCGCGCGAGAAAGGCGTCGCGGCCTATATCGGCGATGGACGCGAACCGCTGGCCCGGCGTGCATCGGCGCGATGCCGCCCGCCTCTACCGGCTGGCGCTCGAACAGGGCGTCGAGAGCGGCCCCTATCATGCGGTCGCCGACGAAGGCGTGCCGTTCAAGGCGATCGCCGAAGTGATCGGCCGCAGGCTCGGCGTGCCCGTCGTCTCCAAGACGCACGAAGAGGCGGCCGGACATTTCGGCTGGTTCGCCAGATTCGCCGCGATGGACATGCCGGCCTCGAGCGCGCGGACCCAGATCGGCGCTGGGATGGAAGCCGGAGCAGCCGGGGCTCATCGCCGATCTCGATCAGCCCGGCTATTTCGCCTGAGCACATGTAAGTGTCTTGAGCGCCGAACCGCGAGCGTGTATCGGCGCGAGCAAAATGCCGGCTCGGCAGCATTGCAGCGCCGAGCCGGTGAAGTCCTGCCCAGGTGATATCTTGAACTCCCAACCTTCGACGAAACCCGCGGCGGCTTCCGGCTCGTTCGCGGCCATGAAGTCATCGCCCTATCGGGCCCAGTTCGCGGCCTATGTGCTGGCCATGATGGCCGACAATATCGAGCACGTGATCAGCTATTGGGTGGTGTTCCAGAAATTCCATTCGCCTGCGCTGGCCGGCTTTGCGGTGCTGTCGCACTGGCTTCCGTTCCTGCTGTTTTCGGTCGCCGTAGGCTCGCTGGCCGACCGGTTCGACCCGCGCCGCATCATCCAGTGCGGGATGCTGCTCTTCATCGTGGCCTCCGCGGGATGGGGAATTTTCTTCATCACCGACACGCTTGAGATGTGGCACGCGATGCTGCTGCTGGTCATCCATGGCTGCGCCGGCGTGTTGTGGCAGACGCCGAACCAGTTGCTGCTCTACGACATCACAGGCCCGGCCAATCTGCCGAGCGCGGTGCGGCTGAACGCGACGGCGCGCTATCTCGGCATCCTGGTCGGCCCGGCCGTGGGCGGCGTCATCATGCTGGCGCTCGGCCCGTCCCTCGGCATCATTTTCAACACGCTGTTCTACCTGCCGATGCTGCTCTGGCTGTTCTGGGCGCCCACCAGGGCCAAGGACGCCGCACCCCGGCGCATCCCGGTCCGCGGCCTTGCCGACATCATGCAGACCATCCGCGACATCGGCACGCAGCGCGGTCCTGACCTCGATGACGCTGCTCGCCGGGCTCACCTCCTTCATGATCGGCAACGCCTACCACGCCCAGATGCCGGGTTTTGCCGGCGATCTCGGGCACGGCGATCCCGGCGTGTCCTACAGCGTGCTGCTGGCCGCTGACGCCGCCGGCGCGCTGCTGGCGGGCATCGCCCTGGAAGCGTGGGGACGGCTCACACCTGATCCCCGGACGGCCATCGTGCTTGCCATTCTATGGAGCCTGTCCCTGCTCGCGTTCGCGTCCGTCGGGATTTATACGCTGGCGATCGCGCTGCTGTTTGCCGCAGGTTTCTTCGAGCTGTCGTTCAACACGATGGCGCAGGCGCTGGTCCAGATCAATGCGCCTGCCGATATCCGCGGCCGCGTTGTCGGCCTGTTCAACATGGCCGGCCTCGGCATGCGGGCCTTCAGCGGCATCACCGTGGGCCTCGCCGGTGCAGCGATCGGCATTCACTGGTCGCTCGGCCTGTCGGCCGCCGTGCTGTTGGCGTTTCTGTCCGTGCTGTATCGGCGCGCTACAAAATCAGGTTTGCTGAAGGGTTAGCCCGGAGGGCGCCGCGCCGGCCTGCGGCTGGCGCGGGCCGCTCGATCAGCATGACGATGACCGTGCCGAGCATCATCAGGAGCTCGGCCGCATGCAGCCGAAGCGCTGAAGTCTCGCCGGCCTGCGAGGCCATCAGCACGCCGGCAAAACTCATCACGCTGCCGATCGCAAGCGCCATGCCGAGCGCCTCATTGCAGCCGCCGCTCCTGCGGGTCGAGGCGCGGGCGATGAAAACCAGAAACACCGCAAGGAACGCCACCACGGTCAAGCGGCCGAGCGCCAACAGCCAGGCGACGCGGACGGTGGCGATTCCGGAAAGCTGCAGGTGATCGCTGACGAACAGCGCCAGCGAAATGTTCGGCCGCTCATAGAGACCGTGGATCGGCGAAACGATGATTTTGAAGGCGGTGACGGTCCAGGCCGGAATGAAATAGGCCGCCAGCAGCGCGCCGTTGAATGTGCTGATCCGCCGGTTTCCGGACATGGTCGCTTCCCGCTTGGTCCGCCGCCCGGGGCTGAGCGGCGGATCGAGGGAGCGACGTAACTCCCCAACATTGCCAGCGGCAATTTAAACCATTTGTTTACCTTAACGGGATCGAGGTGCGGCCCGCCGCTCAAAAGAAAAGCCCCGCCTTTCGGCGGGGCCTTCTTCAGTCACCAATCCGGCTAGCGGTCCTGATCAGGAATCTGCTGTCCCTGACGGTTGGGGTTCGGCTTCTCGACGGCTCGGATCCTGCTGCTGCTGGCCCGGCTTCTGGCCGCCGCCCTGCTGCTGACCGGGTTTCTGACCCGGGTTCTGGTTCTGCTGGCCCGGATTGTTCTGATTGGTCATTGAGAGATTCTCCGTTGTTTAGACGTAGACGGGATCAACGGTGTGCGAGCGCATTCGTTGCAAGGGAACGCCGGTTCCGCAGCGATCATTCCGCGGCAGAGGCCGTGTTCGGACTGTGGCGCCGGAACCCCTGCCTCAAAACTAGCTCTGTACAAGCCAATTAAGCCGCAGCCTAGCGCTGTTGCCGCCCCCGGTTCCCACCTGTTAGAAAACGACACGACGCGTCGTCCTGGGCTGCCGGAGCTCTCGCCGCGTCGCGGACTCTAGCTACGGCAGCACATGGATTATTTCGCCCAGCAACTGATCAACGGCCTCGTGCTCGGCTCGATCTACGGCCTGATCGCGATCGGCTACACGATGGTCTACGGCATCGTCGGCATGATCAATTTCGCCCACGGCGATATTTTCATGATCGGCGGTTTCATCGCGCTGATCACCTTTCTGATCCTGGTTTCGTTCGGCCTGACCGCCATCCCCCTGATCCTGCTGATCGTGCTTTTGGTATCGATGGCGATCACGGCGCTCTATGGCTGGACGGTGGAACGCATCGCCTACCGGCCGCTGCGGCATTCGTTCCGCCTGGCGCCGATGCTCTCGGCGATCGGCATGTCATTCGTGCTGACCAATTTTTCGCAGGTCGCCCAAGGCGCGCGCGTCAAACCGGTGCCGCCGATCATCACCGGCGGCTATGCCCTGCATGAGGGAACAGGGCCTGACGGAGCCCGGCTTCGTCGTGCAGCTTTCCAACGTCCAGATCATCGTCGTCATCACCACGATCGTGCTGCTGGCGCTGTTCACCTGGCTGGTATCGAGCACGCGGCTGGGCCGCGACATGCGCGCCTGCGAGCAGGACCAGACCATGGCCTCGCTGCTCGGCGTCGACGTCGACCGCACCATCTCCATGACCTTCGTGATCGGGGCGGCGCTCGCCGCCGTCGCCGGCATGATGTACCTGCTCTATTACGGCCTGGTCGATTTCTTCATGGGCTTTGTCGCCGGCATCAAGGCGTTCACCGCCGCCGTGCTCGGCGGCATCGGCTCGCTGCCCGGCGCGATGCTGGGCGGGCTTCTGATCGGCCTGATCGAGACGCTGTGGTCGGCCTATTTCTCGGTCGAGTACAAGGACGTCGCCGCGTTCTCGATCCTGATCGTGGTCCTGATCTTCCTTCCGACCGGCCTGCTCGGCCGGCCCGAAGTCGAAAAAGTCTGACGGACGGCAGCGTGAGCGCACCCCCCGCCGCCCAAACCTCGCGCGCTCCGGGCGCCGCCTTCATCTTCAAGAAAGCGCTGATCAGCGCGCTGGTGGCGCTGGTGCTGTTCTCGCTGATGATCGGCGTGCGCACCGAAGCGGGATCGGACGGACAACTGACCTACTGGACGCGGTTCGGCGACCTCGCCGCCATCGTCGCGGCCGTGTTCGGCGGCAGCATCGTCGTCGAGTTGCTGCGGCAATGGTGGGGACCGGTCGAAACCATCAGGGTGGTCCCCGCTTCGGTACAGAGCACGCTCGCGTTCGCCGGACGCCTGCGTCGCACCGGTGCTGCTGGTGTTCACGTTTCTGGTGCCGGTCCTGTTCTACGACGAGCGCTACATTCTCGACCTCGGCATCCTCGTGCTCACCTATGTGATGCTCGGATGGGGGCTGAACGTGGTGGTCGGCCTCGCCGGCCTGCTCGACCTCGGCTATGTCGCGTTCTACGCGGTCGGCGCCTATTCCTACGCGCTGCTGGCGACCAATTTCGGACTGTCGTTCTGGGTCTGCCTGCCGCTCGCCGGCATCCTCGCCGCGTTCTGGGGCGTGCTGCTCGGCTTTCCCGTGCTGCGGCTGCGCGGCGATTATCTCGCCATCGTCACGCTGGCCTTCGGCGAGATCATCCGCCTCGTCATCATCAACTGGCAGAGCCTGACCGGCGGGCCGAACGGCGTCACCGGCATTCCGCGCCCGACCCTGTTCGGCATTCCGCTGACGCCGGGCGATGACGGGCTTGCGGCGATGCTCGGCATCGAATTCTCGCCGACGCACCGCATCGTGTTCCTGTTCTATCTGATCCTCGCGCTGGCGCTGCTCACCAACTGGGTCACGATCCGGCTGCGGCGGCTGCCGATCGGCCGCGCCTGGGAAGCGCTGCGCGAGGACGAGGTCGCCTGCCGCGCGCTCGGCATCAACACCACCACGACCAAGCTGACGGCGTTTGCGACCGGCGCGATGTTCGGCGGTTTTGCCGGCGCGTTCTTCGCGACGCGGCAGGGCTTCATCAGCCCGGAATCCTTCACCTTCCATGAATCGGCGCTGGTGCTGGCGATCGTGGTGCTCGGCGGCATGGGCTCGCAGCTCGGCGTCGCGCTTGCGGCGCTGGCCATGATCGGCGGCTTCGAGCTGTTCCGCGGGCTCGAGCAGTACCGCATGCTGGTGTTCGGCATGGCGATGGTGCTGCTGATGATCTGGCGGCCGCGCGGCCTGATCGGCCACCGCGCGCCGACCGTGTTCCTGAAACACAGTCAGGCGATCTCATCCGACCTCGTCAAGGAGGGACACGGATGAGCGGCGACCACATCCTGTCGGTCGATCGCCTGTCGATGCGCTTCGGCGGCATCGTCGCCGTCAACGACCTCTCCTTTAACGCCGAGCGGCGCAAGATCACCGCGCTGATCGGGCCGAACGGCGCCGGCAAGACCACGGTGTTCAACTGCATCACCGGCTTCTACAAGCCGACGTCAGGCGCGATGCGGCTCACGCATGATGACGGCCATGCGATCCAGCTCGAACGGCTGAACGATTTCCGGATTTCCAAACTCGCCCGGGTCGCTCGCACCTTCCAGAACATCCGGCTGTTTCCCGGCATGACGGCGCTGGAGAACCTGATGGTGGCGCAGCACAACGCGCTGATGCGCGCCTCCGGGCTGACGTTCCTGGGCCTGATCGGCGCGCCGTCCTGGCGCCACGCCGAGCAGGCCGCGATCGACCTGGCGCGGACCTGGCTCGACCGCATCGGCCTGCTGGAGCGCGCCGACGATGCCGCCGGCAATTTGCCCTATGGCGACCAGCGGCGTCTGGAGATCGCGCGCGCGATGTGCACCCAGCCCGCGCTGCTCTGCCTCGACGAGCCCGCGGCCGGCCTCAACGCGCGCGAAAGCGCCGCTTTAAGCGAACTGCTGCTCTCGATCCGCGGCGATCAGGGCACTTCGATTCTCCTGATCGAGCATGACATGAGCGTGGTGATGGAGATTTCCGACCACGTCGTGGTGATGGATCACGGCATCAAGATCGCCGAAGGCACGCCGCAACAGATCCGCGACGATCCCAAGGTGATCGCCGCCTATCTCGGCGCCGACGAGGAAGAAGCCATCGCCGTGATGGAGAGCGGCACGTGACCGCCGCATCGAAGACGCCACTGCTCGCGATCCGCTCGCTGCGCGCGGCCTACGGCAAGATCGAGGCGCTGAAGGGCGTCGATATCGACATCAATGCCGGCGAGATCGTCGCCCTGATCGGCGCCAACGGCGCCGGCAAGTCGACCCTGATGATGACGATCTTCGGCCGGCCCCGCGCCCGCGCAGGGAGCATCGAATTCGACGGCCAGGATATCACCGGTCGTGCCGACGCATGAGATCGCGCGGCTGCGCATCGCCCAGTCGCCCGAGGGCCGCCGCATCTTCCCGCGCATGAGCGTGGCGGAAAACCTGCAGATGGGCGCCGATGCGACCGATAGCAGCGAGGCCGACCGGGCGAGCGGCCTGGAGCGCGTCTTCGCGCTGTTCCCGCGGCTCAAGGAACGCATGACCCAGCGCGGCGGCACGCTGTCCGGCGGCGAGCAGCAGATGCTGGCGATCGGCCGCGCCCTGATGAGCCGGCCGCGCCTGTTGATGCTGGACGAGCCGTCGCTGGGACTGGCGCCCCTGATCGCGCGGCAGATTTTCGATGCGATCCGGACCCTGAACCGGCAGGACGGCCTGACCGTTCTGATCGTCGAACAGAACGCCAACCACGCGCTGAAACTCGCCCATCGCGGCTATGTCATGGTCAACGGCCTGATCACCCTGTCCGGAACCGGCAGCGAATTGCTGCAGCGCCCGGAAATCCGCGCCGCCTATCTGGAAGGCGGCCGGCGGGAGTAGCGCCGCCTCCACCGCTGCCGCGCGCTGCGGCAAGATGCTGCGAACGGACCGTGGATTTGCCCGAAAATTGCCGATGACTTCGCCGTAAAATCAGCCGACAATGGACGTGATTTTCGTACCCGGCCTGCCGGGTGCTTCCTGAAATCGACTGACCTGCGAGGACATCTCATGAAATCACTGAAACTCATCGGCCTGGCTTTGGGCGCATCGTTGGCGCTGTCGACGACCGCGCTGGCGCAGGACATCTCCATCGCCGTGGCGGGCCCGATGACGGGCGGCGAATCCGCGTTCGGCCGGCAGATGAAGAACGGCGCCGAACAGGCGGTGGCCGACATCAACGCCGCCGGCGGCGTGCTCGGCAAGAAGCTGGCGCTGCAGGTCGGCGACGATGCCTGCGATCCCAAGCAGGCGCGCTCGGTGGCGGAAAAGTTCGCCAGCGCCAAGATCCCGTTCGTGGCCGGTCACTTCTGCTCGTCGTCGTCGATCCCGGCGTCGGAAGCCTATGCCGACGGCAACGTGCTGCAGATTACGCCGGCCTCGACCAACCCGCTGTTCACCGAGCGCAAGCTGTGGAACGTGGCGCGCGTCTGCGGCCGCGACGACCAGCAGGGCCTGGTTGCCGCCGACTACATCGCCAAGAACTACAAGGGCAAGAACGTCGCCATCCTCAACGACAAGACCACCTACGGCAAAGGCCTCGCCGACGAAACCAAGAAGGCGCTCAACAAGGCCGGCTTCACCGAGAAGATGTTCGAGTCCTACAACAAGGGCGACAAGGACTTTAACGCGATCGTGTCGCGGCTGAAGCGCGACAATATCGATCTGGTCTTTGTCGGCGGCTACCATCAGGAAGCCGGCCTGATCCTGCGCCAGATGCGCGACCAGGGCCTCAAGACGGTGCTGATGGCGGGCGACGCCATGAACGACAAGGAGTTCGCCTCGATCACCGGGTCCGGCCGCCGAAGGCACGCTGTTCACCTTCGGTCCCGACCCGCGCAACAAGCCGACCGCGAAGGCGATCGTCGAGAAGTTCAAGGCCAAGAACATCGATCCCGAGGGCTACACCCTCTACACCTACGCCGCGATGCAGGTCTGGACGCAGGCGGTGGCGAAGGCGAAGACCACCGATCCGAAGAAGGTCATGGAGACCATCAAGGCCGGCGAATGGGACACCGTGCTCGGCAAGATGTCCTTCGACGCCAAGGGCGACATCAAGGCGATCGACTACGTCGTCTACAAGTGGGACGCCAAGGGCAACTACACCGAGATCAATCCGAAGGGCTCCTGACCCTTCGCACGATTCAGAACATCAAACGCCCCGGCTCGCCGGGGCGTTTTTATTTTGGGTTCCAGATAATTCTGCGGGCTCACTGGGAACAATTGGGTTCCCGCCGACATTGAGGAACGTTGGGCTGAGTTCCATGTCATTGATTTCTCGACCTTAACCGTTGTTCCAACTTGATCTGCCGATGGGCAGCCGGTTCTATCGGTGAAATCGCATTCCAGCCCGAGATTTGCGCGCGAACTGGCCGAGGAGACACCATGAGTGATCTTTCCCCTGGAGCATCACCCTCCGCTTCGCCGCGCCGCCAAACGCAAACCAGCCGGCGCCAACGGCAAGTCCGATCCGATGCAGGATCTGCTGCACGCATTGCAGGCGATGCGCGCGGGCGATTTCTCGGTGCGGATGACCGGCGATCACCTCGGCATCGAGGGCAAGATCGCCGACACCTTCAACGAGATCGTCGCCGCCAACCAGCGCATGGCGCAGCAGCTGGAGCGCGTCGGCCAGGTCGTCGGCCGCGAAGGCAAGACCCGGCAGCGCGTCAAGTTCGACCTCGTCGAGCGGCTCCTGGGGCGACATGGAGGGCTCGGTCAACACGCTGATCGACGACCTGCTCTGGCCGACCCGCGAAGTGACGCGCGCGATCGCCGCCGTGGCCCAGGGCGATCTGCTGCAGACCGTGCAGCTCGACGTCGACGGCCGCCCGCTGGAGGGCGAATTCCTGCAGTCGGCCACCATCGTCAACACGATGATCAAGCAGCTCAGCGTGTTCACCTCGGAAGTGACGCGCGTCGCGCGCGAGGTCGGCACCGAGGGCAAGCTCGGCGGCCAGGCCCAGGTGCCGGAGGTGACCGGCGTCTGGAAGGACCTGACCGAGAGCGTCAACTCGATGGCCAACAACCTGACCGGCCAGGTCCGCAACATCGCCGAGGTCACCATCGCGGTCGCCAACGGCGACCTGTCGAAGAAGATCACGGTCGACGTCCGCGGCGAGATTCTGCAGCTCAAGGAAGCCATCAACACGATGGTGGACCAGCTGCGCTCGTTCGCCTCGGAAGTGACGCGCGTCGCGCGCGAAGTCGGCACCGACGGCAAGCTCGGCGGCCAGGCCATCGTGCCCGGCGTCGCCGGCACCTGGAAGGACCTCACCGACTCCGTCAACGCGATGTGCGGCAACCTCACCGCGCAGGTCCGCAACATCGCCGACGTCACCACGGCCGTGGCGCGCGGCGACCTCTCGCGCAAGATCACGGTCGACGTGCGCGGCGAAATCCTCGAGCTGAAGGACACCATCAACACGATGGTCGACCAGCTCAACGCGTTCGCCTCCGAAGTGACCCGCGTGGCGCGCGAGGTCGGCACCGAAGGCAAGCTCGGCGGCCAGGCCCAGGTGCCCGGCGTCGCCGGCACCTGGAAGGACCTCACCGACAACGTCAACTTCATGGCCTCGCAACCTGACGGCGCAGGTCCGCAACATCGCCGACGTCGCGACCGCGATCGCCGGCGGCGACCTGTCCAAGAAGATCACCGTGAACGTGTCGGGCGAAATCCTGCAGCTGAAGGAAACGATCAACACGATGGTCGACCAGCTCAACGCCTTCGCCGGCGAAGTGACGCGCGTGGCGCGCGAGGTCGGCACCGAAGGCCGGCTCGGCGGCCAGGCCAACGTGCTCGGCGTCGCCGGCACCTGGAAGGATCTGACCGACAGCGTCAACTCGATGGCGAGCAACCTGACGGCGCAGGTCCGCAACATCGCCGAGGTGACGACCGCGGTCGCCAACGGCGACCTGTCGAAGAAGATCACGGTGGACGTGCGCGGCGAAATTCTCGAGCTGAAGGACACCATCAACACGATGGTGGACCAGCTCAACGCCTTCGCCGGCGAAGTGACGCGCGTGGCGCGCGAGGTCGGCACCGAAGGCAAGCTCGGCGGCCAGGCGCAGGTGCGCGGCGTCGCCGGCACCTGGAAGGATCTGACCGACAACGTCAACTCGATGGCCGGCAACCTGACCGGCCAGGTCCGCAACATCGCCGAGGTCGCGACCGCGGTGGCGCAAGGGCGACCTGTCGAAGAAGATCACGGTGAACGTGTCGGGCGAAATCCTGCAGCTGAAGGAAACGATCAACACGATGGTCGACCAGCTCAACGCCTTTGCCGGCGAAGTGACGCGCGTGGCGCGCGAGGTCGGCACCGACGGCAAGCTCGGCGGCCAGGCCGAGGTGCCCGGCGTCGCCGGCACCTGGAAGGATCTCACCGACAACGTCAACTCGATGGCCGGCAATCTGACCGCGCAGGTCCGCAACATCGCCGAGGTGGCGACCGCGATCGCCGGCGGCGACCTGTCGCGCAAGATCACCGTCGACGTGCGCGGCGAAATCCTGCAGCTGAAGGAAACGCTCAACACGATGGTCGACCAGCTCAACCGCTTCGCCGGCGAAGTGACGCGCGTGGCGCGCGAGGTCGGCACCGAAGGCCAGCTCGGCGGCCAGGCCAACGTGCCCGGCGTCGCCGGCACCTGGAAGGATCTGACCGACAACGTCAACTCGATGGCCGGCAACCTGACCGGCCAGGTCCGCAACATCGCCGAGGTGACCACCGCCGTGGCGCGCGGCGACCTGTCGCGCAAGATCACCGTCGACGTGAAGGGCGAAATCCTCGAGCTGAAGAACACCATCAACACGATGGTGGACCAGCTCAACGCCTTCGCCTCCGAAGTGACGCGCGTGGCGCGCGAAGTCGGCACCGAAGGCAAGCTCGGCGGCCAGGCCGCAGGTGCCCGGCGTCGCCGGCACCTGGAAGGACCTCACCGACAACGTCAACTTCATGGCCTCGAACCTGACCGCGCAGGTCCGCAACATCGCCGAGGTCGCGACCGCCATCGCCAGCGGCGACCTGTCGAAGAAGATCACGGTCGACGTGCGCGGCGAGATCCTGCTGCTGAAGGACACCCTCAACACGATGGTCGAGCAGCTGCGCTCGTTCGCCGCCGAAGTGACGCGCGTGGCGCGCGAGGTCGGCACCGAGGGCCGGCTCGGCGGCCAGGCCGTGGTGCCCGGCGTCGGCGGCACCTGGAAGGACCTGACCGACAACGTCAACCTGCTGGCGGCCAACCTCACCACGCAGGTCCGCAACATCGCCGAAGTGACCACCGCCGTGGCGCGCGGCGACCTGTCGCGCAAGATCACGGTCGACGTGAAGGGCGAAATCCTCGAGCTGAAGAACACCATCAACACGATGGTCGACCAGCTCAACGCCTTCGCCGGCGAAGTGACGCGCGTGGCGCGCGAAGTCGGCACCGAGGGCAAGCTCGGCGGCCAGGCGCAGGTGCCCGGCGTCGCCGGCACCTGGAAGGACCTCACCGACACCGTGAACTTCATGGCCGCCAACCTGACCGAACAGGTGCGCGGCATCGTCAAGGTGGTGACCGCGGTCGCCAACGGCGACCTGAAGCAGAACCTGACCGTGAAGTCGAAGGGCGAGGTCGCGGCGCTCGCCGACACCATCAACAACATGACCGACACGCTGGCGACCTTCGCCGATCAGGTCACCACCGTGGCGCGCGAAGTCGGCGTCGAAGGCCGGCTCGGCGGCCAGGCCAACGTGCCCGGCGCCGCCGGCACCTGGAAGGATCTCACCGGCAACGTCAACCTGCTCGCCGCCAACCTGACCACGCAGGTGCGCGCCATCGCCGAGGTCGCGACCGCCGTGACCAAGGGCGACCTGACCCGCTCGATCCAGGTCGACGCCCGCGGCGAAGTGGCCGAGCTCAAAGACAACATCAACACGATGATCGGCAATCTGCGCGCTGACCACCGAGCGCAACACCGAGCAGGACTGGCTGAAGACCAACCTCGCCAAGTTCACCAACATGCTGCAGGGCCAGCGCGACCTGACCACGGTCGGCCGGCTGCTGCTGACCGAGCTGACGCCGCTGGTCAACGCCCATATGGGCGTGATCTACCAGGTCGAGAACGAGGACAGCCCGCAGCTGCGCCTGCTCTCGGCCTATGCCGGCGACGGCAGCCAATCCGCATCCGCAGGTCGTGCAGTTCGGCGAGGGCCTGATCGGCCAATGCGCGATCGACAAGCGCCAGCGGCTGGTCTCGGACATCCCGACCGACGCGGTCGCCGATCAATTCGGCGCTGCTGCGCGTCGTCCCGCAGAACCTCATCGTGCTGCCGGTGCTGTTCGAGGACCAGGTCAAGGCGGTGATCGAGCTGGCCTCGGTCAGCTCGTTCACGACCTCGCAGATGACCTTCCTCGAGCAGCTCACCGCCAGCATCGGCATCGTGCTCAACTCGATCGAGGCGACGATGCAGACCGAAGGCCTGCTGAAGCAGTCGCAGCAGCTCGCCGGCGAACTGCAGACCCAGCAGAAGGAATTGCAGCAGACCAACGAACAGCTCGAGCAGAAGGCCCAGCAGCTCGCCGAGCGCAACGTCGAGGTGGAGCGCAAGAACCAGGAAATCGAACAGGCGCGCCGCGCGCTCGAGGAAAAGGCGACCGAGCTTGCGCTGACCTCGAAGTACAAGTCCGAGTTCCTCGCCAACATGTCGCACGAGCTGCGCACGCCGCTCAACAGCATCCTGATCCTCGGCCAGCAGCTCACCGAAAATCCGGACGGCAATCTGACCGCCAAGCAGGTCGAGTTCGCCCGCACCATCCACGGCGCCGGCACCGACCTGCTCAACCTGATCAGCGACATCCTCGATCTGTCGAAGATCGAGTCCGGCACGGTGACGGTCGATGCCGAGGAAATCCTCACCTCCAACCTGCTGGACACCGTCGGACGGCCGTTCCGCCACGAGGCCGAAAACCGCCAGCTGTCGTTCAACATCGACGTCGATCCCGAACCTCGGCCGCAGCATCGTCACCGACTCCAAGCGCCTGCAGCAGGTGCTGAAGAACCTGCTGTCGAACGCCTTCAAGTTCACCGCCGAGGGCGGCGTGCAGCATGACGCGTCTCGGCCGCCGTCGGCGGCTGGAGCGCCGAGCATCCGGTCCTGAACCACGCGCCGGCCGTCGTCGCCTTCGAGGTCACCGACACCGGCATCGGCATTCCCCTGGAGAAGCAGAAGCTGATCTTCGAGGCGTTCCAGCAGGCCGACGCCGGCACCAGCCGCAAATACGGCGGCACCGGCCTCGGCCTCGCCATCAGCCGCGAGCTTGCGAGCCTGCTCGGCGGCGAAATCCATCTGCGCAGCACGCCCGGCAAGGGCTAGCACCTTCACGCTCTATCTGCCGCTGAAATATTCCGGCCCGACGGTGGCGCCGCGCGTCGCCTGCCTCGTCGCCCTTCGCACGGCGCCGGCGCTGCAGGCCGCAGCGACGCAGGAGCGGGTCGATCGAGCAGTTGCCGGACGACCGGCTCAATCTCGAGCCGGGCGACACCATCCTGCTGATCGTCGAGGACGATCCGCATTATGCGCGCGTGCTGATCGATCTGGCCCGCGACAAGGGCTTCAAGGTGCTGGTCGCCAGCGCGCGGCGCCGAGGCGCTCGAACTCGCCAAGCAGTTCCAGCCGACCGCGGTTTCGCTCGACGTGTTCCTGCCGGACATGCTGGGCTGGACCGTGCTGAGCCAGCTCAAGCACAATCCGCTGACGCGGCACATTCCGGTGCAGATCATCACGCTCGACGAGGACCGTCAGCATGCGCTGGCGCGCGGCGCGTTTTCCTTCGTCAACAAGCCGACGACGACCGAGGGCGTCAGCGCGGCGCTGTCGCAGATCAAGGAATACGCCAAGCCGCGCCGCAAGCGCCTGCTGATCGTCGAGGACAATGCCGCCGAGCAGATGAGCATCACCGAATTGCTCGGCCACGACGACATCGAGATCGTCACCGCCGACACCGGCGCCGACGCGCTGTCGACGCTGCGCGAACAGCCCGTGCGACTGCGTCGTGCTCGATCTGCGGCTGCCCGACATGACCGGCTTCGAGGTGCTCGACCAGCATCCGCAACGACGAGACGCTGTCGAACGTGCCGGTCGTCGTGTTCACCGGCCGGGAACTGTCGGCCGAGGAAGACGCGGAACTGCACACCATGGCGCGCAGCATCGTGGTGAAGGGCGTGGAATCGCCGGAACGCCTGCTCGACGAAACGTCGCTGTTTCTGCACCGTGTGATCACGGAATTGCCGATCGAGAAGCAGCGGATGCTCGAGAAGCTCAACAGTTCCGACGAGGATCTGGTCGGCCAGACCGCACTGCTGGTCGACGACGACGCCCGCAACATCTTCGCGCTGTCGCAGCGTGCTGGAGCGCCGCGGCATGAAGGTGCTGACCGCGACGACCGGCCAGCGAGGCGATCGCGCTGGTCGAGTCCAACCCCGAATATCGCAATCGTGCTGATGGATATCATGATGCCGCAGATGGACGGCTATCAGACCATCGGCGTCATCCGCGAAAACCCGGCGTTCCGCCGCCTGCCGATCATCGCGCTGACCGCCAAGGCGATGAAGGGCGACCGCGAGAAATGCCTCGAGGCCGGCGCTTCGGACTATCTGGCCAAGCCCGTCAATACCGAGCAGTTGCTGCTCGCCATCCGCATGTGGCTGCACCGCTGATCGGCGCAAGCAGATGATGGACCACGACAAGGTAAACATTCTTCTGGTCGACGATCAGCCGGCGAAGCTGCTCGCCTATGAAGTCATCCTGAAGGAACTCGGCGAGAACCTGGTCAAGGCCTCGTCCGGCCGCGAGGCGCTCGAGTATCCTGCTCAAGAACGAGGTCGCGATCATCCTGGTCGACGTCTGCATGCCGGAACTGGACGGGTTCGAGCTCGCCGCCATGATCCGCGAGCATCCGCGCTTCCAGAAGACGGCGATGATCTTCATCTCCGCCATCCAGGTCAGCGACATCGACCGGCTGCGCGGCTACGAGATGGGCGCGGTCGACTACGTTCCGGTGCCGGTCATGCCGGAGGTGCTGCGCGCCAAGATCAAGGTGTTCGCCGAGCTCTATCGCAAGACCCGCCAGCTCGAGCGCCTCAACGCCGAGCTCGAGGATCGCGTTCGCGCCCGCACCGCCGAGCTGGAGGAATCGAACGCGCAGGCTGCTGGAAAGCGAGCAGCGCCGCAGCCTGGCGATCGCCGCCGGCAAGATGGGCTCCTGGGACTGGGACTGGGTCAACGGCGACTGGATGTGGGACGAAGGCCAGTACCGGATCTTCGGCGTCGATCCCGCAGACCTTCGCGGTGACACCGGCCAACGTCCAGGCGCTGCTCCATCCGGACGATGTCGACGAGCTGCGCAAGGCGATGGCCCAGTTCGCCAAGGGCGTCGACATCATACGAGGCCGAATTCCGCATCATGCGGCCGAACGGCGAGGTCCGCTGGTGCGTCGGCACGGCGGCGGCGACGCATCGACAAGGGCGGCCGCGTCGTGCGCGTCAGCGGCGTCACCGTCGACATCACCGAGCGCAAGCAGGCCGAGGAACGCCAGAACCTGCTGGCGCGCGAGGTCGATCACCGCGCCAAGAACGCGCTGGCGCTGGCGCAATCCATCGTTCGGCTGACGCGCGGCGAGAACGTCAAGGCCTACGTCCAGTCGGTCGAAGGACGGATCAACGCGCTGGCGCGGGTGCACACCGTGCTTTCGCTGTCGAGCTGGCAGGGCGCCGAAATAAGAAAGCTGGTCGACGAGGAGCTCGCGCCCTATTCGACCGGCGACCAGATCGCGTTGAGCGGTCCGGAGGTTCAGCTGCAGCCGGCGACCGCGCAGACCGCTGGCGCTGGCGCTGCACGAACTCGTCACCAATTCGGCGAAGTATGGCGCGCTGTCGACGCTGTCGGGCCGGCTGTCGGTGAGCTGGGAAGATCGAGGCGGACGTTCTCAAGATCTGGGTGGAAGAGACCGGCGGGCCGCTGGTCGAGAAGCCGGCATCGCGCGGGTTCGGAACGAGAAGCGTGATCGCCAGCATCGAGTCGCAGCTCGGCGGACAGGCCGAATTCGACTGGCGCCCCGAAGGCCTGATTTGCTGCCTCTCGGTGCCGTTGTCGCAACGGCAGTTTGCCGCCGATCCGGTTTCGCTGCCGCGAGGCCGCCGCCGACGGCAATGGCCTGCGACGCGCCGAGCGGTAACCGGGCGCTTGACGGATCAGCCAGCAATGCGAGCAACTGCATAGCCGGACGAGCTATCGGGCCGCCGCGCGACGGCACCGGCCGATTGCCGGCGCGATCCCTGCGCCGCTTCGATCGCGCGCATCAGATCCGGTCGGACGAAACGGCTTCTGCAGGCAGACGACGTCGGAGAGCTCGGGCGCTTCGGACAGAAAATCGAGCGCGGTCATTCCCGAAATCGCGACGACCGGCAGGTCCGGCACGCGCTCGCGCAGCGCTGCGATCAGATCGGAGCCGTTGGTGCCCTGCAGGAAGATATCGACGATCGCGAGGTCGAAGCTCGCTTCCTCGAACAGCTTCAATGCGGATGCGGCGCTGTCCGCCTCGACGATTTCGAAATGATGGATGCGCAGCACGATGGAAATCATCGTGCGGACATCGGCCTGATCGTCAACAACAAGCACGCGGGGCATCGAAGCCTCCCGGATCGGTCGTGCAGCAGCCTACGAGGAAAATTCGCGGGTTTCAGCGGTTCCACGGACATTATTCAGCCGGTCGGTAAAGAGGCGGTTACCCGCCTGTCGAGTTCTCCTCCCGGCATCGTCAGGTAATATGTAACCTTGAGTTAATTCCTGCCGAGGCCGCGCTAGCGTAGCCTCGGGGCTGCGATTCCAGCGGCATCGATGCCGCAGTTTCGACTGGCTGGATATCCGGCCGCGTCGGTGCGTTATTTTCACGCGTTTGAGACTATTGCTATTTTGAAGCTATTGCCATGGCGCGTTCGTTGCCAGTTTGCCGGAGACGACAATGGGTGACGAGCGCAACATCTTCCTTTCGACCATGCCGGCGACCGGCCGCGATCGCATGCCGGCGCTCGTCGTGGTCGGCGTCTCGGCGGTGCTGTTCGCCTGCGCCGTGCCGTTTGCCGGCGTGCCGCTTACCCCGGTCCCGGCGTTCGTTGCGAGCTATCAGTCCGCGCTCGCCATCAACGACCTGATCACCGCCGTGCTGTTG
>CAVWXD010000012.1:0-78928 GCA_963758935.1 uncultured Methanomicrobiales archaeon
ACCCCTATCGTAAGGTGATCCACGAGGCTGACCTATTGTCGCCCGAGATGATTGGCGCCACGCTGGCTGAGCCGATCATCGAACCGACCACACGCGAGACCGTCGTACCAACCGGCACAATTCTTGACGCGGACATTGTACAGTTGGTCGATCAGACTTTGCCTGAAGGCGCCCCTCGCACCTTCAGAAGTGTGCCGCGGGCCATCGAGGGCGTGTCTTTCCTGACGGCAGATGAAGAGGACCGGCACTCGATTGCCCAGGCCAGCGCCAATCTGGACGCAACAGGCCATTTCCGCGAGGCACAGCGTGTCAGCCCGACGCAGCCAGGACTTCTTGTTGAAATTCCTGCGCACATCGACTACATGGACGTGTCGCCAAAGCAGGTGGTGGGCGTTTCTGCTTCGCTGATCCCGTTCCTGGAGCATGACGATGCCAACCGCGCGCTGATGGGCTCTAACATGCAGCGACAGTCCGTACCGTTTTTGCAGCCGGAGGCCCCATCGTCGGCACCGGTATGGAGTTCCGATCGGCTCTCGACAGGGGTCATGTGATGACCAGAAGGTCGGGGAAGTCGTCAGCGCTAACGGCGCGACGTCGTTATTCAGGGCGAGAACGGCATGAGCCGCACTTATCCCTTGCGCAAGTTCAATCGTTCCAACCAGTCGACGTGTATTGACCAGCGACCCAGCGGTCACGGGCGATGTCGTCCAGGCGATGTCCTGGCCGATTCTCTGTCTACCCACCGCGGCGAATTAGCCTTGGCCAGAATGTCGTGTGGCTTTCATGACTTGGGAGGGCGGCAACTATGAAGACGCTATTCTGATCTCAGAGCGACTGGTCCGGGAGGATCACTTCAGCTCCATCCACATCGAAAAGCACGAGACCGAGGCTCGCGACACGAAGTTGGGCCCCGAAGAGATCACGCGCGATATACCTAACGTGGGCGAGGACGCGCGCAAGGATCTGGACGAGGAAGGCATCATCCGCATCGGCGCCGAGGTTGGCCCTGGTGATATCCTGGTGGGCAAGATCACGCCCAAGGGTGAGACCGAGCTGACCCCTGAGGAGAAGCTGCTGCGGGCTATCTTCGGGGAAAAGGCGCGCGAGGTCAAGGACTCTAGTCTGCGTCTGCCCCACGGCGAGAAGGGCAAGGTCGTCGATATCAAGGTGTTCAACCGCGATGACCATCGCGATCTGCCCTCGGGCGTGGAGAAGATGGTGCGTGTCATGGTGGCGCAGCGCCGCAAGATCACCGAGGGCGATAAGATGGCGGGCCGCCACGGCAACAAGGGTGTTATCTCCCGGGTTGTGCCTGTGCAGGATATGCCCTTCCTGGATGACGGTACCCCAGTGGATATGATCCTCAACCCGCTGGGCGTGCCAGGCCGTATGAATATCGGCCAGGTGCTGGAAGTGCATCTGGGGTGGGCTGCCAAGGAGCTTGGCTTCTATGCTGAGACCCCGGTGTTTGACGGCGCGCGCGAGGACGAGATCGAGGCCGAGCTGGCCCGGGCCTGGCTGATGGGCCGGGCGTGGGAGAAGGCGACCAAGCGCGCGTGGCTTTGGGCCGAAGAGAGCATCATGGACCCGGAGACGATCGTCCACGACGACGAGTTGCGTTCGCTCTATCTGACCGAGTGGCTGGGCGAGCGTGGCTACGACTCCGAGCGCGTTTACTACGATCAGTCCTACGCTCGTCTTGCGCTGTTGCGAGAATGGCTGCGGGAAGAGCCCCAGCGTTACGATCCCGATGGCATCATCGTCTCGGAGCAAGACTACACCGCGTTGTCGTTGCCCGAACGGCAGCGCATCAACGAAAACGCGCGCCGTGCCTGCCTGCGCGAGTGGCTCAAGCAGGTGGTGCGTGACGAGATGCGTCTGGCCACCTACGTGCCCGACGAGGCTGAGGAGACGGCGGAAAATGACGCCACGGGCGTGGGTATGCCTCCCGTGCGGGCCGGTTACCGCGGGGTCGAGGACACCGCGCTGGATCGCCAGGCAATCTACGATGCGATGGATCGCATCTCGGCCCTGAGCCACGAGGAGATCGAGCGAGAGGCCGTGCGCAAGGCCATCAGCAGGGACATGGCCCTGCCCACCACCGGCAAGATGACCCTGCATGACGGCATGGGGGGTGAGGCCTATGACCGGCCCGTGACCGTGGGCGTGATGAACATGCTCAAGCTGGCTCACTTGGTCGAGGACAAGGTGCATGCACGCTCGACCGGGCCCTATTCTTTGGTCACACAGCAGCCGCTGGGCGGCAAGGCTCAGTTCGGCGGCCAGCGCTTTGGTGAGATGGAGGTCTGGGCCCTGGAGGCCTATGGCGCCGCCTATACCTTGCAGGAGATGTTGACCGTCAAGTCCGATGACGTGACCGGCCGTGTCAAGACCTACGAGGCGATCGTCAAGGGCGAGACCATCGCTGCGCCCGGCGTGCCGGAGTCCTTCCGCGTTTTGGTCAAGGAGCTGCAGTCCCTCGGGCTGTCAGTTGAGGTGATCAACGAAAAGGATGAAGTCATCCAGTTCGGCAGGGATGACAGCGACGAGCAGTTGCCCAAGTTGGGTTTCAGCATCAGCGTTCCCGGCCCGATGGCTGGCAGATAAGGTGTCACGTGCCAAGTGCCATGTATCAAGTGTCAAGTGTCAAGTCACACCTGACACCTGACACCTGACACGTCTCACTTGACACTCCCTGAGAGAGGTGTACCGTGGAAGTAAACGATTTTGATGCCATCAGGATTTCCCTGGCTTCGCCGCAGCATATCCACGAGTGGAGCTATGGCGAAGTTCTCAAGCCGGAGACGATCAACTATCGCACGCTGCGACCTGAGCGGGACGGCCTGTTCTGTGAGCGCATATTCGGCCCAACCAAGGACTGGGAATGCTACTGCGGCAAGTACAAGCGCGTGCGCTACAAGGGCATCATCTGCGACAAGTGTGGCGTCGAGGTAGCTCCCAGCCGCGTGCGCCGCGAACGCATGGGCCACATCGAACTAGCCAGCCCCGTCAGCCACATCTGGTACGTCAAGGGCGTGCCCAGCCGCCTGGGCCTGATGCTGGATATCTCGCCGCGTAATCTGGAACGGGTGCTCTACTTCGCCCAATATGTCATCACTGAGGTGGACGAGGATGCGCGCAGCCGCACCATCCAACGCCACGAGCGCGACCTGACCCGCGCGCCTCTCCAAGCTGGATGGCGAGTTCGACACGCGCATTCTGGAGTGTGAGGAGCGCCGCGACAAGGTTCTGCAGCGCTTGGATCATGAGATGGAAGATGGCATGGCACGGTTCGCCGCCCAGCTTGAGCAGCAGTCCAATGCGCTGATCAACGAAGCGCAGAATTTGACCACGCGGTCTCGAGAATCGCATCGGCAAGGCCACGGAAGAGGACATTCGACTGTCCTGGACCGAGGCGCCGTTGCTGGCCAAGGGTGAGATTGTCCAGCGCAGCCTGCTGGACCGGCTCAACGAGCTGGTGCAGGAGCAACTTAGCGAAGTCGATTCGATTTGGCAAGGAATTCCGGGGACTTTTTTAGTCCTGTAATTGATGAGACGAACTCCCGGGTGCTCCTGATCTCATCATATTTTCTTTCAACTTGTCCCGGTTCCGGCCATGCAGCACCGCAAGGTTTCATAGAATACAACCGGGACTTTCCGAAAGCGCGAATTTCAGCGAGTTGGAAATCTGATGCAAATACCAGATCTCTCCGGGAAAATGACGTGTCAAGAGGATGCGAACAGGTCAATACTCCCCCATTTATTAAGATGCGATCCCTTTCGGGAAAGTTCATGTCGCAAAACCCGCGATATTCACGCAACAGTTCCCCTGACGAAGAGAATACCCGCACGATCTCTGTCGTCACAGGCCCAAATTCACCGGTGGTATTTTCAAACCGGATTATTTTTCCCGGTCTCCTGAAGACGGACGAAGTGACCATGGTGCCCCTATACTTTTTTGTAATTTATAAAAATTATGGCCAATTACATTTTTAATTCTTAAAATCTGCGCATTCCGATCCTTGATCTTTTTCGGGAACATTGTCGATGCCCAGAGAGACTTACGCCAGAAACAACTCTTTTTATAGGCCAATGGTTATCTTCCCCTCATGAATGCAGATAGCCCGGTTGAGTCAGGCATCGGAAATGAACCCTCTTCGGGCCTCACCCAGAAGATGCCCGTACTATTTATCGGGCACGGCTCTCCAGAAAATGCTCTCGGGACCAATGAGTTCACCACAACCTGGAAACAAGTGGGGAGATCCATTCCCCGGCCCCGTCTTATCGTTTGTATTTCAGCGCACTGGGTGATCCAGGAAGGAACGGCAGTCACCGCAATGAAACAACCAAAGACAATCCACGATTTTTATGGTTTCCCTCCGGAACTGTATGCTGTTCACTACGATGCACCGGGATCACCAGAGGGTGCATTGTTGATCCAGGATATCGTAAAAAATATCCCGGTCAGTTTTGATTTCGAATGGGGTCTCGACCATGGTACCTGTCCGTACTTCTCCACATGTATCCGGAAGCAGATATCCCGGTAATACAGATCAGTCTCAACTATAACCACCCGCTTCAGCTTCATTTTGCGATCGGAAGGGAATTAGAAACACTGCGGGATCAGGGTGTCCTGATCGTCGGCAGTGGAAATCTCGTCCACAATCTGATGATGCTCCGCATGGGCAGGGGATCGTATCCCTGGGCATCTGAGTTTGACCGTCTGGTAAAGGATCTTATCGTCAAAAAGGAGTATTCTTCTTTGGTGTCCTTATCTTCTTTGAGGAATGCATCTCTCGCACATCCCACTACGGAGCATTACCTCCCCCTTCTCTACGTTCTTGGAGCCGCGGGAACAGATACCCCGTTGTTCTTTAATGAAACAATGTTTGGCGGTTCGGTCTCAATGAGGTGTGTGGCATTCGGTATGAAACAATTTGAGCGATAAATTTCCTGTCGTGTAAAATTCGTGGGCATATCTTGTCCCGAATCTTTTATCTGTTTCCGGTTCTTACCGGATGCAATGGTTCTCCCGTTCTCTCCGATCGATCTCGTCCTCCACTTCGACAAGTATCTTCCCCTGATCATCCAGGAATATGGGTTATGGACCTATGCGGTTCTTTTTCTCATCCTCTTCTGCGAGACCGGGCTGGTTGTTACGCCGTACCTTCCGGGAGATTCATTGCTTTTTATTGCCGGAACTCTGGCAGGCGCCGGGATTCTCGATATCTGGATTCTGGTTGTTTCCCTCATCGTTGCGGCAATACTCGGCGATACCCTGAATTACTGGATTGGATACACCTTTGAGTTAAAAGTGCTCGAGTGGAAATATTCCCTCGTAAAAAAAGAGCATCTTTCCGAGACTCGCGAGTATTTTGAAAAATACGGGGGACTCACCATTGTTATTGCGAGGTTCGTCCCGTTTATCCGTACATTCGCTCCGTTTCTTGCCGGTGTCGGAAAAATGCGTACTCCTGGTTTCTTGGGTACAACATCGTCGGCGGCGCAGTGTGGGTAACTGCATTTCTGCTCGCCGGTTTCTTCTTTGGGAACCTGGCAATCGTCCAGCAGAATTTCTCACTGGTCATCTATATCATAATCGGGTTATCCCTGCTCGCCTTCGCATCGATATTTGTAAGGATAATCCAGTCCATGAAATCGGAGAAGCGCACCGGGTAACACTGGTGCTTTACCCGTCATCATAAGCCAAATCCGGATTCCCGGAATCGACTTCCATTTCCAACCGGTTTTCCTGAATTGAATAAGGTCCCAGAGTCCGGGAACCGATCTCCGGACTGGTGTATTTTTTTTATTCGGGAAGCGATCCCCTTAAAGGCATTTTGTCATTTATATTGCATCGGGGTAAATGAATATTTAGTGTTGTTGTACTGGCAAAATACTCCCGACAGCGTGAAAGCATATTGCTACGGAGATCAGTATTTAACAAGAGAATGTGGTGCAATGGGAAACCCATACCTTAACAAGGACGAATCGATAATTCTCGCAACCCACAAGGTTATCGTAAAATCGATTTCTTCTGATGTACTCCTGACCAACCAGAGATTGATCATTGTTGAAAGCGGCCACGAACAGTTCCGCCCTCATACGATTCCGCTTGCAGTTGTCGAGACGGTCTCGCTCCGCGAGAATCCACATGGAATGCCTGAGATATCCATCACCATCGAGCCTCCGACATCGAACGATGCTCCCATTACCCTGGCGCTGGCATTTACGCAAACTCCCGGCGAACTGAGGACGCAGGAAGTTGAAGAATGGACAATAAAACTTCGCGATACCATTGCTATTGCCCGTAAGATCGCCCTTCAGACCGGAGAAAAACCCGTGTACCGGAGGTTGAGCCCGAGCCAGGAATTGTTCCTCCTGCGCAACCTGGTTTGAATGCCGGAACAATCCGGATATCATCCCGGCAACAATCGTTCCGACAGCGTTTCGGACTCGGCACAAAACCTGCAGAAGAACCCGAAGGTAAATTTCCGGAAATATTAGCCGTAGCCCCAACACCTGAAACGTCAGTGCAGAGCGAGACTGTCGTGTCAGAAAGTGAAGTGGTCGGGAAAGCTGAAGGGACTGCAACTACTTCCCCTGCTGTTCCTGCCAGTTCACACGGACGTTCCCCCGTATTTATCGTCGCAGCTGCTATTGTAATCATTTTCGCGGTTATCATCGCGAGTGTTTTCTTTTTCCCCAGCATGACTCCGGGACAGGTCCCCGTAGTCCCGAACAACGTTCCTCCGGTGACCACTGGAACGACGGTCGTCCCGTCACAGGCCGTAACAATCATCCCGACTTCTAGTCAGCAAACCCCCCGGATAACACCGATAGTAACTGCTGAACCCCTTTTCAGTATTCCAAAGACCGGCGTGTGGGTTCGGATAACAAGTGCCGGGAATTTTACCGGCTCAATAGGTCCTGCCGGAAGGATGCGAACAATATCAGGCTCCGGGACCCAGTTCTACCAGATACCGGCACGAAATGAGATCGTTGAGGCTGCAATCCAGAAACAGGATGGTTCAGGAAACCTGCTGAGCGTCGAAATCTATAACGAAGGTTTACCGAGGGGAAATGCCACGACGACATCTCCCAATGGAGCTATAGACATCCACGTGAACCTTAATCCCGCATAATCCCAATTTCTACTTTTTTGGGGATTACTATGATCCAGTACCCGCTCCGTGAAATTTTCCCGATCCTGACGGGTTCAACCCGATTCAACGACTGCATTTTCACTGACTTTTGAATAAAAAAGACGATAACGAAACGACATTGGATTTCTGGAGAAAAGAAAAATTATGCGTGGGTTGAATACAGGATATTCAAAACAAGAATAATAATTCCAATCACCGCGGCTACTGCCATAACCGTGATGGGGCTGATGTGAACCGCCCTCCTGTCTTCGCTCTCGTAATAATTGACGAGACCTGCTGAAGATAATAGTCTTCCACCTTGCTTTTTTGCCATGCATATATATTTCATTTTTCAACATATAAAGAAATGGAACGGCGTATCATGAAGACACAGCAGACTATCTCGGGACATGCATTCATCGGTGAGAGCCTCGAGATGCGGGCTGTAGACATTATCGTTGATAACGGAGTAATTTCATCAATCGAAGAGATATCCCGGGCCCCCCTTGTCTGGATTTGCCCGGCTCTTTTTAACGCTCACACGCATCTTGGCGACACGGTTGCCATGGATTGCGGGGTGTCCGGCAATCTGACCGCTCTGGTTTCACCTCCCGATGGCCTGAAACACCGGATTCTTGAAAAAACATCCCACACCGAGCTGGTCGCTGCCATGCGGGCGAGCATCGACGGCATGATTGATCGTGGAATAGCGGGATGTGCGGACTTCCGCGAGGGAGGCAAAAAAGGAGTTGATGCCCTCAGGGAAGCGACCGGCGGAGTATCGTTCAGGACCTGTATCTTCGGTCGTAACGGTGGAGAGTCCTTTGGGGATGGACTCGGGATCAGCAGTGTCCGTGACGTTCCTGACGTTGAGCGGCAGGTAGCCGGGGCCAGGCGAATGGGGAAAAAAATTGCATTTCACGCCGGCGAACGCGATGCAGAAGATGTGGATGAGGCGCTTGCTTTTGGTCCTGACCTGATAATCCATGCAACTCACGCGACAAAGACGCAGTTGCGCGAATGTGCTGACCGTGGAATACCCATTGCGGTTTGTCCCCGCTCAAACTGGACCCTTGGCGTAACGAGCTCTGCAAAAAAACCGCCCCTGGGTATCATGCTCGAACTCGGATGTTCGATTATGCTGGGAACCGACAATGTGATGTTCGTTCCCCCGGATATGTTCTCCGAGATGGCGTTTACCAGTTCAGTATATGGAACAGACCCCATAACAATTCTCCGGGCTGCTGTTCTCGGGTCAGGTCTCTCTGGATCCCCTTTTTTCATCCAGGAAGGGGCGCGGGCAAATTTTTTCGCGCTTGACATTACCCATTCAGCACTCAGGTTTAGCCGCGATCCCGTTGCATCCATAGTAAAACGTGCGGGATCTACCCGAATTGGCAATAACGTTTTTAATTTGTAAATTAAATAAAACAGGCATGTTTGTTTTGGGTGATGTCATTGTTTAATAACATCCTTGTTGCAATTGATGGCTCCGCAGCGAGCGAACAGGCATTCGCCCGGGCTGTAGATGAAGCCCGGATTTGGAATGCCCGGCTGCATGTCGTATACGTGGTAGAGACTGGTCTTTTTTCCTCGCTCCCCGCTGACAATACTGTAGAACTGATGTACCGTGTTCTTGAGAAGGAAGGACAGAGTGATCTCAACAAAGCAAAACTTGCGGCGGCCGCAAAAGGAGTCACCACATCCACTCATATGAAACAGGGACATGCAGGCAGTGAAATTATTTCGATTGCCGCTCACGAGAAAGTTGATCTGATTGTTGTCGGTTCCCATGGAAAAAGCCAGGCAGACCGCCTGCTTATCGGCAGTGTAAGCACATTTGTCGTCACCCACAGCACGGTCACAACCATGGTGGTGAGATCATAACAGAAAAAACCGTAAGAGACTATATGACCGCCGACGTGGTTCACGTCGAGATCCCCGGAAACCGCGACGATGTGCTGAAGATACTCAAGCGGACAGGAATATCGGGAGTCCCTGTCCTCAAGAATAAGAAAATCGTCGGAATTATTACCCGGAAGGACCTCCTGCGAAAACCTGAAGAGACCCAGCTGGGTCTCCTTATGACCTCAAAGCCTCTCACGGTAGAACCGGACACAGATCTTCGTGACGCAGCACGGCTCCTGGTAACCCGCAGGATCCGCAGGCTTCCGGTAATCGAGAACGGGCGCCTTGTCGGGCTTCTCTCCGTTGCTGACATTGTCCACGCAATAGCCCAGCTTAAAATCAAAGACGAGATCAAGGACTCTTTCACCAGCAAGACATTTGCCCTGTGGGAAGAGACCCCCCTGCCCGGTTGTCGGGCGGGTCATGGAGATCTCCGGTGTGGATTCAATACCGATCCTTGACGAGGAAAGCAGGCTTGTTGGTATCCTGTCAGAGCGGGACCTTATCCGTTGCACGAGTATCGAGGATTCTGTTGGGGTCAGCGATTTCTCGAATGGAACTGATGACGACGAATGGACCTGGGAAAGTATCCGTGACAACCACACTATCAGTTTTGGTATCTCCAAGGTCCAGCTCCCGAACCGTCCGGTAAAACTTGCCATGGTGAAAAATGTCGTCACCGTCCCCCAGAACGCAGAAGTTAGTGAATGTGCCCTGAAGATGAGAAGGGCACGGGTAGACCAGTTACCGGTAGTAAACGGCGACAAGCGTCTCGTGGGCATGCTCTATGACCGGGACCTTATCAAGGCGCTTTGCAAGGAAGCGCCGGAATAAAAACCTTTAAATTTACCAATATCCTCTAATACCTAAAGCGCTTTTAAGATATTTCTAGCGTAAATTTATTTTTAGGGTGTCAATATGCCTGAACAGTACCAGGAGTCCATGAAGGGAACCACTACCATTGGCGTGGTGTTTGCCGGCGGGGTAATACTTGCCACGGAAAAGCGTGCGACTATGGGGTATATGATTGCGAGTAAGAAAGCCAAGAAGGTATACCAGGTCGCAGAACGGATCGGCATGACTACTGCCGGTGGTGTTGGGGATGCCCAGCAGCTTGCCCGGATCCTGACGGTTGAATGCAATCTTTACCATATCCGCAGATCACGGCCGATCACGGTCGGTGCTGCTGCAACGCTGCTTTCCAATTATCTCAACCAGAACCGTTACTTCCCTTACTATGTCCAGCTCCTTGTTGGCGGGGTAGACGTTAATGGCCCGAGTGTATACTCGGTCGACGCGATGGGTGGAGCCACGAAAGAAGAAGAGATCGTAGCTACCGGGTCCGGGTCTCCCATGGCATATGGGGTTCTCGAAGACCGGTTCCGCAAGAATATGACTGAAGACGAAGCGATCGATATCTGCGTCCGCGGACTGAAGTCTGCCATGAAACGCGATGCCGGGTCCGGCGAAGGTATCCAGATCGTAGTGATTACAAAAGATAAGTACCATGTGCTGACGGAAGAAGAGCTGAAAAAATATGTCCTTCCAGTCCCCGCATGATCTTTTTTTAGGATTTTTATATGTTAATTGAAGAACGGCTCAAAGAAGCTCAAAGATAAGATCAATGAGAAAGTGCCTCACGGCATTACGGTTACGCAGGTTGAATTCGAAGGACCGGAACTCGTCATTTATACCGACGATCCGAAACGGTTTGCCGATGAAGCCGACCTGATCAAGACACTTGCGCGTGACCTTCGCAAACGAATTGTCGTCCGGCCAACCATTCTCGAAGACCCGGAAAAGGCATACAATGAGATTAAAGCTGTCGTCCCCGAAACCGCAGGTATTACCGACATTTTTTTTGATGCCGATACCGGTGAGGTGCTGATCGAAGCGGAGAAACCGGGAGTTGTTATCGGGAAGAACGGTGCAACGCTGCGGGAGATTACCAAGCATATCGGCTGGACGGCAAAGGTTGTCCGGACCCCCCCGATAGAGAGCTCGACCGTTAAACAAATCCGGCAGTACCTTCGCGTCACAAACGAGGAACGAAAAGCATTCCTGCGGACAATCGGGAGAAGAATCCACCGGGATATTCCCGGGAAAGAAGACACCAAGGAAGCTCGGAAAGACATGTGGGCGAGGGTAACTACCCTGGGCTGTTGCAGGGAAGTCGGGCGTGCGGCGTTCCTTCTCACTACTCCCAACAGCCGTGTCCTGATCGATTGCGGTGAGAAACCTGACAATTCGAACGGGACCCCCTACCTGTACGTCCCCGAGATCCATCCGCTGGCAGCGCTCGACGCAGTGGTTCTCACCCATGCGCATCTCGATCACTGCGCTTTGATCCCCCTGCTCTACAAGTATGGATATGAAGGACCGGTCTATTCGACACCCCCCACCCGTGATCTTTCAGCCATGCTGCAGCTCGACTATCTCGACGTCATCCACAAGGAAGACCGGAAAGTCCCGTACTCCTCTAATGAGGTAAAAACCTATATCCGGCACTCTATTACCCTCAATTACGGGAGTGTAACTGATATTGCACCGGATATCAAGCTGACATTCCACAACGCCGGCCATATTCTCGGTTCGGCTATCGCTCATTTCCACATCGGAGACGGTATGTACAACATCGCCTTCACCGGTGATTTCAACTACAGCAAGAGCAGGCTTTTCAACCCCGCGGTAAACCAGTTCCCCCGCCTCGAAGCACTCTTCATGGAAAGCACGTACGGGGGTTCGAATGATTTCCAGCAGCCGAGGGCAGAAGCAGAAGCGAAGCTCTACGAGACAATTAATACGGTCCTCCAGCGCGGGGGCAAAGTAATCATCCCCGCATTTTCCGTAGGTCGTTCCCAGGAAGTCATGCTCGCTCTCGAAGAAGGGATGAGGCTTGACAAAATCCCCAAGGTCAAGATCTATCTCGATGGGATGATCCGCGAGGCAACGGCAATCCACACGACCTATCCGGAGTACCTGAACACGGAACTCAGGAACCTGATTTTCCGGGAAGGGATGAACCCGTTCCTCGCCGAATGTTTCCACCAGGTCGATTCGCAGGAGTTACGCGAAAAGGTAATGGCCAGGGACCCCTGCGTTATCATCTCGACAAGCGGTATGCTCAATGGCGGTCCGGTTATGGAGTACCTGCAGAATCTCGCCCAGGATGAGAAGAATGCTCTTGTCTTCGTCGGGTACCAGGCTGACGGGACATACGGGCGGCGTATCCAGAAAGGGTGGCGTGAGGTTCCCATGGGGCGAAAAGGGACGATTACGATCAACCTTGAAATTATCACGGTTGACGGATTCTCAGGGCACTCTGACCGGCGCCAGTTGATGAATTATATTGGACAGATCCAGCCACGCCCCGAGAAAATTTTCTGTATCCACGGTGATGAGAACAATACGATCGACCTCGCAAGTTCCATCTACAAACGATATCACATCCAGACTCATTCCCCGATGAATCTTGAGACCTACCGTATGATGTAACCGACTGATGAGATCAAGTATCCCTCTCTTTTTTGGTATATTCGTTGTTATGGCGCTTTCGAACGCCATCGTCCCTGTTCTGCCCCTGTATGCGACTGGTTCTGCGCTTCAGGGGGCCGTATATTCTGCTTACTTCCTTGGTGCTCTTGTTATTACCCTTCCCGCAGGTGTGCTTTCCGACAGGTACGGGCGTATCCCGTTAATCCGTTCAGGACTTTTCCTCACGTTCGTGAGCGGAATTTTTCTCCTCGTATCCACTCAACCTGAGGTTGTGATCGTGTCCCGTTTCGTTGAAGGGGTGGGTGGCGGGTGTTTTGTCGCTACGGCAATGGCATACGTGAACTCACGGGACAGTCACCGGAAGGACAGCGGTATCCTTATGGCGATGATGAACGCAGGTCTGGTATCAGGTCTGGTCCTGTCGGGCTGGCTGGCGGTATTTTTCCAGAATCCTTCCTCGGGAATCATGGTTTTTACTGCAGTATCGCTTATTCCTGCCGGCCTGGTGTGGCTGGATTTCAGGACCGAACCAACGGCATCTCAACGAAGCAATACAAGGATAATCCCGTCGGTATTCGATCACATCCCGATCTGGTACTCCTCAATCGTCCTTATCGGGATAACTGGTGTTGTAGCCTCGCTCTACCCGCAATTTTCCGGAATGCCGCCGGATCTCGCGGGGGTCTGGATTGCTGCGATGAGTGTATCGACCGTAGCCGCTGTTCTTCTCGCGTCCCGCGTACCGTGGCATCCGGTAAGGGTTATCCGGTGGTCCGCATTGTTTATGTCTGTCGGGGTGGGAATTGCATATTTCTCCCCGACAGGATTCATCGTCCTTGGATTTCTTGCAGGACTCGTTATGATATCTCTCATGGAGATCCTGTCCGGGCAAAAGGAAAAACAGGGTATCCTCATGGGACTCTTTTCAACATCGAGCTGATTTTGGTATGGCAGTGCTGCCATTTTCAGCAGGACTGATCGTAGACCTATTTGGTTTTGGGTGGGCATTTATCCTGACTGCTATTTTGTCTGTCTCCGTTATCGTAGCATCGCTGAGTATCCGTTCAGGGACCGGTGTCACGGCGACCTCAAAAAAACAATAGATTCATCAGCGATAAGAGGGAAATTCGTCTCTACAGAAAATGAGACCAAAAACGATAATTTCGGTTCTTCTCCTTTTCCTCCTCCTTATTCCAGCGGTGTACGCTGAGGATGCCCAGGAGTGGTATTCAAAAGGGCAGAATGCAGCGGCGGTTGGCAACTATGCAGGTGCTATAACTTTTTACGATAATGCCCTTGCCCAGGACAAAAACTACGCGGCAGCGATGGCAGGAAAAGCGGCAGCTCTTAACAACCTTGGAAAATTCTCTGATGCACTTCCTGTTGCAAAGCAGGCCCTGACCGTGCGTTCGGCCGATCCCGTAGCACTGAACGCACAGGCATATGCCTTATTTGGACTGGGACGGTGGGAGGAAGCAGCTGCTGCGTACGACAAACTCTTCCTGTACCAGACAAATCATGCTGATGCATACTGTTTCCAGGGTGAAGCTTACATGAACCTGAACCGGACCGAAGAGGCTTCCGTCTCGTACGATCACTGCGCCCATCTCGACACCAATAATTTTGAAGTCTGGAATAAGCTGGGCGTTTCGCTTCTTTCCCAGGGTCGTTACAATGAATCCATATCCGCGTTTGATCACGGGACGAGCCTGACTGTTACCAATTCCTCGCTCTGGAACAACAAAGGAACTGCTTACCTTGCACTCGGGCGGTACCAGGATGCCTATGAGGTATTCCAGAAAGCTCTTCGGGATCGATCCCAATTTTCGCGAAGCCCGTGAGAACCTTGCGAAAGCAACTTCCGGAAACGGCCAGATAATCCAGATCAAAGGAACCATCACACCGGTTGTTACGATCAGCCGCATCGGAACGCTTTACACGACCGTGGCGCCCGTCGTGAGTGTCACTGAAAGTATCCCTGTTCCGGTCGAAACAACGCCCTCCTCCACGGTCGAGCCAACCGCGACGGTTACGAAAAAGACAACCTACGCTCCGTTATCGCCGTTATTAGTAATCGGGGCTTTTGTCGGGGCCGTAATTCTTGCCGCATCCGTCAGGCAGAATAAGAAAATATAATTTTTTTACTAAAAATAGCATTTTTCGCTGGTTTTTAATAGAATTTTAACCATCGAAAACGCGGGGCCAATAGGTTACATGCGTTAGTTTCAGGACTTTTCATATGCCTTCATAATTCCCTGGTAGATACGAGACGCTTTCTCAAGGGACTCGATCGTCACCCGTTCGTTTACGGCATGGAGCGTGGAGATCACGCCCGGTCCATATTCTACGGCGCGGAATCCGGCCTGTCGCAGGTGACGGGCATCACTTGCTGCCCATTGGACAATAGGTGAAACTTCACCGCCATACTCATTGAAGACCTCTTTACACGTCGTGGCAACGATTCGTGACGCTGGCTCGGTCATCGATGGATTGTGGGTTGCCTGTGAGACGATTGAACCCCTCGGTGCATGAGCGGATATTTCCGCAATCAGGTCGGGAATGGAACAGCCAAAGGGGATGCGGAACTCGAGTTCAAGCCTGCACCGCTGGGCAACGACATTTGATTTCTCGCCGCCACTGATTATTCCCGGGTTGTAACGTGATCTTTTTCAAAATGTCGCTGACACCCGGAACATCAAATTCCTGCGAGAGGACCCGCGATGACTGTTCGATAATACATTTAAGCTGGTCATGTACCGGATAGTTCCGCTCGTGCAGCGTTTTTACGTAGCCGAGAAGAGTCATAGCGTTCATAATGGCACTTTCACCGACTGCAGGATACAGCGAGCCATGTGCCGGTCCGGAAAAAACCATCTCAAGCCGGCATAACCCTTTCTGGCCGATACAGGGATTGCGGACCGGAACAGGTTCTGCGATTATGCAATCACAAGGAGAGATCAACCCCCCATTGATGAGTTTCCGGATCCCATTATCGCCCCCGGTCTCTTCGTCACAGACAAATGCGATGGTTGCCGGAAGGGGAATATCCTCATTGACGAGAGCTTCACATGCGCTAAGAATCGAGGCACAGCCGCCTTTCATATCTGTCGCACCCCGTCCCCATACACAACCATCGTGGATAATGCCGGAAAAAGGTGGATCAATCCATCCATCACCCTGGGCAGGGACGACATCAACGTGCCCGCACACGAGGAGATCGGTCGCTGGACCGGTTGTGACAAGGTTACACTCACCGTTCGAATTACCTGTCACCGTTGAACCGATCCCCATCTTTTCGAACAGATCCCGGATATATTCGATCGCATCGATTGTCCGGTCCGGTGGGTTTTCAGACTTTATTTTGACGAGATCTGCACAGATCCGGCTAACGTCCATAACTGGGGGAACCCCTCTTTAGATACTTGCGAGATACTTCCGGAATAAAACTCCGAGAGAACCGTCTTCGTACAGGCTTTTTAAAAATTCCTGGTCAAAGAATTCATCGATCATTAGGGTAAAAAGCTCAGCAGATATTGACGCTTTTGTATCGGGATCAAGCACAATCCGAAAGCTCCGGTAGCTTGCAGGATCTTCAGTATCATAGATCATCTGCCACAGTGAGGGAAGTTTTGAGAATTTGTCCGGGTATTTTTCCCTCAGCCAGTTGACAAAACCGGGAAATTTTGGCCTGTCCCCTTTTTTCTCCTCATCGATCCGCCAGCGCATATATTCCCCGCTCATGATGTTTTTTGGGGATGTGTAATTGAATGCGTAGAGTCCGCAGGTATAATCGATATGAGCAATAGTATCGAGGTAAAAAAAATACAGTACCTGGTCGAACAACGCCGTATCGTGAAGGATCAGGTTCTTTTCATAGAGATGGGAAAGGACCACTGAAAACTCATTATCAGCCTGCATATCGTTTTTGTACGTGTCGTCAGTGTAAATAAATTACCGCATGGGGGACATTCCTGGGAAGTACCATAAAAATGTGAGAGAGAAAAAGCGGTTTTTTATAAAATCAGGCTATTTGTAAAAGGGCTCACGGAGGGCTACTGCTTTTTTGAATAACTCTTCAAGTTCAGGTCCCTTTTTATTACGGATATCAATGTGGTTATCAGTCCTGAGAAGGCAGGGTTTCAGTTTTCCATCGGAAGTAACACGGAGACGGTTACAGAAGGCACAGAATTCTGTATTATGGAGCGGCCGGACAACTTCGACTTCCGCGCCTTCAAGGCAGTATTTCTTGCGGTGGTGCATTCTTCGCGTGATTATCTGTTTTGACCGGGATGCGAGATCCCCTTCGAGAGTATTGAGATCCCCGTGTGACGAACAATTATTGAAATTCATCAGTTCGATCAGCTGAAGGACAAGGTTGCGGTTATTTCGCACATATGCAAGGAAATCATCGACTTCATGGTTATTCACATCCTTCAGGACTACCATATTGAGTTTGATGGGGGTCAGTCCTGCATCAAGAGCGGCATCAATCCCATTCAGGACATCCCCCAGAGCATCCGTACCCGTGATTTTTTTGTAGGTATCCCGGTTCAGGCTGTCAAGGCTGATATTAACCCGCCTGAGGCCGGCGCGTTTGAGATCGGGGGCAAGGTCTGCCAAAAGAGTTCCGTTCGTCGTGATGGAAGACTCCATACCCGGTGGGACTGACCCAATGATCTCAACGAGATCCTTCCGAAGCATGGGCTCGCCACCCGTAAATTTCACGCTCCGGATGCCGAAATGTGCCGCGGTCTTGAGGATCTCGGAAATTTCCTCCGCCGATAGTCGTGATCCGGATTTCTTCTCACCTTCCCGGTGACAATAAATGCAGGAAAGATTGCACTGGGGCGTGAGGCTGATCCGTAAATTGGTTACCGGGCGATCGTAGGAATCCTTTAACACCATCGTATTCATCCCGGTTCTTCGTGTCTTATCCGATGAAATTCTTTGCAACAATGTACAATTCGGTACTTCCCTTCCGTGTTGATTTCGTCATGCATGTTTTTACGGAGTAAAAGTGTTCCTTTGTATCGGCATACAGCTCAGGGAAATCCGTGCCCTGAAAAGATTTTATGGCAAAATTGCCGCCCTGCTTCAGCACTTTACAGGCAAATGCGAGTGCCTGTTCGTTAAGTCTCAATAATCCGGGCCTGATCGTAGCTCTTGTGGCCCGAAAGTTTCGGTGCAGCATCGCAGACGACAACGCTGACCGTTCCAAGGATCGTGCGCACTTCTTCCTGTATCTTCGGGTCATTGAGGTTACCTTCGATGGTCACGACACCTTCGAGATTGGCGATCGGTTGAGATCTACCCCTACGACTTTTCCGTCGGTGAGCGTGCGCAATACCTGGAGCCAGCTGCCGGGTGCCGCACCGAGATCGACAACATTATCGTCAGGCCGGATTATGGCAAATTTATTCTGAATTTCCATTAATTTGTACGCAGCACGTGACCGGTATCCCTCATGTTTTGCGCGCATGTGCGTTCTATCATATCCCCATTGTGAACCCATTTTTGTTACGATCTCCTGAAAATTCTGCGGTTAAACCCGAAAACACTATAATTAAAGTATGACGATATACTGTATAAGAGAGTTTGTTAAGGGGTAAGCGATGTTAAAAGCAACGATTGACGCAGATATTTTCCGGGAGTTCATCGACGCGATCTCGGCCCTCGTCCCCGAGTGCCGACTCCATACGACCGAGAACGGCATCTCAACCCGTGCTGTTGATACCGCGAACGTGGCGATGGTCGGCCTCGAACTCAAGAAAGAGGCGTTTCGACATCGTACAAGGCTACCCAAGCCAGTTGGGATCGACCTCTCGAAGATGAAGAACATCTTCAATATGGCAGGGAAGGGCGATCGTGATCAGCCTCGAACTCGCCGACAATGCCCAGAAGATGTCGGTCTCCGTCCACGGGTATCAATATTCTATCACTCTCCTCGATACTAACACGATACGGAAAGATCCAAACCCGCCAACTATCAGCCTGCCGGGAAAAATTGTGATTTCCGGAGAGGACTTTAACAACGCGATGAAGGCAGCAGCAGTTATTTCTGATAAAATTGCACTCGGTATCAACCCCAAGGAGCAGACATTCTATCTTGTCGCGGAAGGAGACACCGATCACATCCGCAGGGAATTTTCCAAGGACGAGTTAAAATCGCTCACGCCCAATGAAGCGCGATCGTTATTTTCCATCGATTACCTCAAAGATATGGGAAAAGTTATGAGTAAGGCCGCGGAAGTCGAGATCTTTTTAGGTATCGACCACCCGGTCAGGTTTTCCTTTGATATTGCCGGAGGCAACGGGCATGTCGAGTACCTGCTCGCACCCCGGATAGAGGCAGACTAAATGGATTATGCGCCATCTGCAAAGGAACTTTCCCACTTTCCCTTTTTAAAAAAATCATCTGATTTTATAAAAGATACCTTCCCAACCCTTGAAGTCCTCCTGCCCCGCGAAAAAGGAAAATATCTCACCGATCTGGCATTGAACCGGATAAACCAGGCTCTTTCCTCAAAAAAAAAATAAATCCTCATTTTGAGGTGCGTGATGAAGATGAGATTGCGAGTTATGTTCTTTCCCGGTTAATTGTTTCCTGTATAAATGACAAGCAGGCTCATCGACCGCCTGACCCGCTATGAAGCAGAAAGGGCATACATCTTTCTTCACTCAGAAACAGGCTCGGAGGATGGTGAAACCGGGTGGAACGAAAATACCCGTATCGACAATCTTGGATATAGCCCTCTCTCCAAATATCTTGCGGATGAGTTCAGGATTGATATTACGGCTGACAGGATCCCCTTTGTGGACTACGTGGAATTAGTCGCCCCTCTCCATGAGAGCAGGTTCAAGCTGGTTAACCGAAAGCTCCGCCGCGGATCCGTGGAGATCAGGAGGGAGGAACGCTACGAGTTGCTCCGCGAACGGATACGGGTAATTCTCCGGAGGGATCTCCCGTACAAGGTTCCAAAGAACCTGTGCGAACAGCTCACACCGGTTACTGAAAAAATCAAGGCAGACTACCAGAAACAGATGCTCCAGCAATTCGGGGCAATCGAAGAGAGTGCCTTTCCCCCGTGTGTCCAGGCATTGATATCTGCTCTTACCTCCGGAACAAACCTCACCCATGCCGGGCGATTCAGCCTCACAACATTTCTTCATGCAATCGGGATGGATGTTGCAGGAATCGCCGGGCTCTATGGACGATCCCCGGATTTCGATATTGAGAAGACGATGTACCAGGTTGAACACATAACCGGGCGGGGAGGATCCGGCACAGAATATACTACTCCGGCATGTGCCGCAATGCAGACGACCGGCCTGTGCGTCCACAGCGATAAGATTTGCGAGAAGATAGGTCACCCTCTTAGTTATTATAAGGTGAAAAAACGGGACGCAAAGAAAAAATTCAACGAACCTAAAGGGGAAGCTCCAAAAAGCAATTAGGTAATTTTCTCGTTAACCATATCAGCCGGCGCCGGAAAGGAACAGGATAAAGACGAGAATTGCCACGAGATACGCGACCCCGGAAACTAATACGATCGGTAAAATTGCGAGCAGCACTATCAGGATTAAAAACGCTGATAGCCCGATGACCACATCAAGAAGGCGTGCATCCATTACTGGAATTTTCGATGCAGAAGAATATAGGTCTATCCGACCATTTCCTGATCAGCATATATGGATCCCTCACAAGAGCGCGCAATCGTTATCGGGCGGCTTGAATCTGCGATAGAGCAGCTTCAGAACTCCCTGGATCCGCGCCTTATTCCCTCTGAAGGACTTTGTTTTGTTTATGCGATCGGCGGCGCGCGTGATCCTGGTGGAGTTACCGGCATTCCCGGCAGAATTATTAGCAAAGGAAATAATGTACTCTCCCGGGGTTCCGTCGCTTTTGGAACAGAAGACACCGGTTCCCGAATTATCCTGACCGCGATGAAATTTGATCCGGCAGTGCGTTCCGCTGCAATTCTGCGCTTTTCTCCTGCCATAATCGCTGCCCTGAAAAAAATGTTCCTGGAATGTTGCTCTTTTGACCGGATGCGCGAACCTGAGGGTCTCCCCACGATGGACTGGGGTGTTGCATCCTGCTGCAGGGACGGAGTACCTGACGTGATTTTTGACACCGGGACTCCGGATAAAGCAGCAGTTGTCCGCCTGTTTGGCGAAAATCCCGACGCCGTAGTGAACAATATTATTATCTTGTCAAACCGCATTCTGAATATAGAAATCTGAGGAATCACCAATGGGAATCAAGCCTTCATATATCAAAACAATCGGCACTGAATTGCTCGTGAAACAGCGGGAAAACTTTTCAGGAAGCTTTGACGAGAACAAACTGCAACTGGCGAAATCAGCGGTAATCGAAAGCAAACGCGTACGGAACCGCATCGCCGGTTACATAACGAGAAAGGTAAATACCAAAAGACACTCATAAATTTATTTATGTTCGAAGGTGTCCTTCCAGCAATCATAACCCCTTTTAAAAGGAACCCTGCGATGGATCTTGATGTACAGGGTCTGGAGCGCAATCTTGGTTCTCTTCTTTCATGTGGTGTCCATGGGATCGTTCCTTGTGGTTCGACCGGCGAATCTGCAACCCTCACATTCGAAGAGCATGAGAAGGTAATAGAAGTCACGGTCGATAAGGTAAATGGCAGGGTTCCTGTTCTGGCCGGCACAGGCTCTAATAACACGGCTGAAGCAGTGAAGCTGACAAAGGCAGACTAAGAACATCGGTGCGGACGGTGTTCTTGTCATTAGTCCCTATTACAACAAGCCAAACCGGTCAGGTCTTGTCAAACATTACACAAAACTCGCCGATCTCGGTATTCCTGTAGTCGTATATAATGTTCCCGGAAGAACCGGTCAGAACCTTGAACCGGACCTTATTGCAGAACTGGCACAGCACCCGAATATAGTCGCAGTCAAAGAAGCCAGTGGCAACATCGGCCAGATTTCACGGATTATCGAAGAGACGCAGGATGAAGACTTTACCGTAATTTCCGGCGACGATAATATCACGCTCCCTATCATGGCGCTGGGCGGGGCGGGAGTCATATCAGTTGCTGCGAACGTCGATCCGAAACGTATGGTCGATATGTATGACGCAATAAAAGAAGGCAATTACCAGAAGGCCCTCGTTCTCCATTACGCACTGTCCCCGCTCTTCCGGTCGATGTTCATAGACACCAACCCGATACCCGTGAAGAAGGCAGTTGAACTGGCTGGAATGTCAGGGGGTCCCGTGCGCCTTCCTCTCGATGAACTCGACGCTAAGAAAACAGAACAATTGAAGAAAGTTCTCGCCACCATCCCGGTAAAAGCCCGCATCTCACGTGCAAACCCGATCAGCAAACCGGTAAAAACCGTAGCAAAATCCAAAACATCTCCCGTAAAACCGGTAGCCCGGCGTCGGTGATCAATCGATGATCAAAGTGGTCGTTTGCGGAGCATCGGGTCGTATGGGACAGACTCTTGGGAGGATGGTACACGAATCATCTGACCTCGAGCTGGTCGGGGGAATCAACCTTAAACCCAGTTCATTTTTTGGTGTGGATATTGTCAAATCGAGCGATGCTGAAGAACTCCTGAAAAGAACCAGCGCTGACGTGCTGATCGATTTCACTGTCGCCCAGGCAGCGGTTGAAAATGTAAAAATGGCGGCCCGGAACCGTGTCGCTCTGGTAGTGGGCACTACGGGCTTCACTCCGGAGCAGCGCCGGGAGATGGAAAAAGCCATCCTTGGTAACGTGCCAGCAGTAATATCCAGTAATTTTTCGGTTGGGGTCAATATTTTCTGGCAACTCGTCCGGGATGCGGGAAAACTCCTGAAAGATTACGATATCGAAGTAATTGAGGCACACCATCGAAATAAGAAGGATGCACCCAGCGGAACGGCAAAAACAATCCTTCAGATCCTTGATGAAGAATGCGGTCCCCGTGAAAAACTCTACGGTCGCGAAGGGATAACCGCGCGGGGGAGTGAAATAGGCGTTCATGTCATACGGGGCGGCGATATTGTGGGCGACCACAAGGTGATGTTCTCGAAAAATTTTGAGACCATCGAGCTTTCTCACCGTGCATATGACCGTTCTGTCTTTGCCAGCGGGGCTCTTCGTGCGGCACGCTGGGTTGTCGGAAAAGAACCCGCTATTTATGGCATGAACGATGTTCTTCACCTTCGGAAATAATTTTCGAGCGCAAAAATTTTCCTGAGCCAACGGGAAAAATATTATACAATTTTTGTGCAACTTTAACCTGCTGAACGGCAAGGATTCCAGGATTTTTTTTAGTTTTTGAAAATTGACAGAATCGAAATCCTTTTTTGCCTTTTCCCCAATATATACGATGGAGTGAACGAGTTGGTAGTTGTCGTTGACAACAGTAAATGTACCGCATGTGAAACCTGTGTGAGTGAATGCCCCGCATCGGCAATCGCAATGGAGAATGACAAGGCCAAAGTTGACAAGGACATGTGTGTTGATTGCCAGACCTGTGTCGACGTTTGTCCTTCAGAAGCAATTCACATGGAATAAATCCGGATTTTATCGGATCAATTTTTAACTGGTTTTTTTGGTTCGGGCAATTACCACCCGAATTTTTTGGGTCATTTTTTAAAGGGATTTCGGGAACTGGTCCCTGCTGATTTTGTATCATTTAATTTCTGATTGGGGCGTAGAACGAAGAATTTTTGGGATAAATGTAAAAAACAATGTTTTTATTATCACAGGAGAAATGGGATTTTACAACCCGCCATTATCTCAAACGGGGAAACATACACAAACAGGACCTGACACCATGATCAATGTTGGAGTGCTCGGAGCAACGGGCGCGGTTGGTCAGCGATTTGTTGAACTTCTTGCGGATCATCCCTGGTTCAATCTTTCGACACTCGCCGCTTCCGATCGCAGCGCGGGAAAGCCTTACGGAAAGGTAGTGAACTGGCGTCTTGATACGCCATTTCCTGAAAAGGTTGCAAAACTCAAGATTGTGCCCACTTCGCCAAAAGCGATGAAGGGTGTGGATCTTGTCTTCTCTGCACTCCCTGCGGAGATTGCAACCGATGTAGAGAATGAATTTGCTGACGCGGGTATCGCAGTATGCAGCAACGCGAGCTCGCACCGGATGGAGCCGATGATCCCTCTCGTGGTTCCGGAAGTAAATCCTGACCATCTTGGGTTGATCGATGTTCAGAAAGACGCCGGGAGAGACGGGTTTATTGTGACGAACCCCAATTGCTCAACCATAATGATGGTAACGGCGCTTGCACCTTTGGTCCAGTTCAAATTTACTGATATTCGTGTAGCTACCATGCAGGCAATATCCGGTGCAGGATTCGCCGGGGTTGCGGCTATGGCGATCTCTGACAACGTAATTCCGTATATCGGTAAAGAAGAAGAAAAGATGGAGACTGAAACCCTGAAGATCATGGGCACGTTAAAAGGAAACAGCGTCAAGGATGCGTCCTTTAAAGTAAGTGCAAGCTGTCATCGTGTGCCTGTTATCGATGGACATACCATGGCAGTATGGATCGATATCAAGGAGCCGGTATCAAAGATTGAGAAGGCATTCCGGGATTACAAGCCACCGATCAAAGGTCTTCCGACACAACCAAAGGAATCAATCCATTTCTTTGAAGATGAACCCGATCGCCCCCAGCCAAGACTTGACCGGATGAGAGGAAAGGGAATGACTGTTTCGGTTGGAAGGCTCCGCGAGGGTGTCCGGTTTATCGCCATGGGACACAATACCATTCGCGGTGCAGCCGGTGCAAGCGTGCTGAATGCAGAACTTATCGTGAAAAAGAAGTATCTCTAACGAGGTTACCTATGCAACAGTTGAAAGAGAACACAGTGTTCGTGGGAAACAAACCCGTCATGAATTACGTACTTGCAGTTGTTACTCAGTTTAATAATGGTGCAGAGACCGTAGCGATAAAAGCACGAGGCAAGGCGATTTCCCGGGCTGTTGATACGGCTGAGATTTCCCTTAACCGGTTCCTTGAGGGAGTGACCAAACAGGATATCATTACCTCAACAGAAATTATCGATACGGATACCGGCAAAACGAATGTATCGAGCATCGAGATAGTCCTTGCAAACAAAAAATAATTGTAATTTTTTATTTTTAACAATTAATCCATAATCGGGTAGGGCCAATAAAAAAGCTCTCGTAAACAGAGAAAACTATTCCCGATTTTTTGGAGAATAAGTTCTTTTGCTGAAAATCGGTTATCATTTTTTTTGAAATTAATCGCACCATTCCTGTCCATTGCTTTGAAGTTTTGTGCCGAAAATCCAGGATACCGTCGTAATACCATTCTGTCATTAACGTCTGATGGGAGTACTTTGGTGTAAGTACCAAAAGCAATTTAAACGCATTTCACAAAACTGTTGTGCTATGCGAGCCGGTGCTATCGCTATTATAATTCTTGTTTTGGTTTCTTTAGCATCGCCGGTAATGGCCGCGAATCAGGACCGTTATAGCTATATAACCGTTGAAGATGTTACTATCAGGCTCGACAATGGTACCGCGAATATCCATGTGAATTATGCGGTCGATGAAGGCACGCGTTTTATCTTTTTCCTCTTCGGAAAACAGGATCTTCGAAACAAGCTTCTGAAAATTCTCAATTATAACGATGCCCAGATGAAATCCATCAACTTGTCATCTGCTGAATTTACAGTAAAAAGTGCCTCGTTTTCCTACGGCGATGGGATCTATTGGTACCCGTCGCATCAGTTTAACGTAGCTATCCCCGTTCTTACTGTAGAGACTCCCCAGGCAACGAGAATCTTTACGATGGCAAATGAATTTCCCGGGGGAATCGGTATTTCGCAGCGAATCCACCCCGGCCACCCGTTCCCGGAAATTCTGGCAAATGAGATCCGGTTGCGAGAAGGACAAAATTTTCTTTTATTTCAGGGCATAATTTCCCTGGCTTACTCATTTCCGATTAATTTTTTGTAGAACAACCGTGGCTGGTCCGGGTACTCTCCGGTTCTCCGCGTCAACCTGTTTAGAATTTCCTTGAAGGGAATAACAATCCCGACTGGATTTAGCGATCAAAAAATTTATTGTTTATCCCCTTAACGACGGATAAAAAAGGTAATTACATTACTTCAATAATTTCTTGCTTTCTGATATCGGCGAGCTTTTTGTTGACCAGAAATTGGGTGACAACGCCGCAAATCGCTGAAAGGATACCAATACTTGTCAGATAAAGAAACGTACATCGATGCATCTTCACTCGTCAATGGGAAATCCGGGATGCTGTTTACGGATATCATGTAAACGCTTGCACTCCACAGGATAAGCCCGATAGAAACGATAAAAAACGGGAATACAATTACTTTTCCCAGGTTTTCGCGCTCGTTAAGATACACGTCTATGAGAATGCCGACTGATGTCAATAAACCGGCAACGATCAGCCATTCGATTGAACCCCAGATAAATGTCATAACGTAAAGTATGAGGCCCAGACTTGCATCCGTGGAATAATATTTCAGAACATCCCGGAATCCGAAAGTAAATCCTATGATCAGGAGGATAATTGTGGCAGAATATGTTACGAATGAAAAACGGCCCCGTGAAAGCGATATCCGTAACGCGTCAAGGATACCGTGTACAATTTCGTCGAATCCAAAACCCTTATAGAGAAGATAACACCCGATAACCCCAACGACGATAATCGTTGCGATAGTTGGCGAGCCGATGAAGTACGCGGTAGCATACAGGAGCATCGCAAGGCCAATGGGGATGAATACCATCCGGGATATTTTCGGATCTTCAAAAAACTTTTTCAGGATATAATACGTTCCCTCAAGATTAGGCATCTGGTTAACGATGACCCGGTGAATGCTGGACACGGGAACGCGGGACTGGATAATCGGGATGACGTACTCGTCTTCGGCTCCGTCAGAAACAAGAATACAGTCTGTTGATGCTGTTTCTTTCAAAACCTCTTCAAGGGCAGTCGCAATTCTTCGGTCCCCTTCAATCATGTGCAGATGATTACCGGCCACTGACTGCAATCGCAGCATCCTCTCCTTTCTCAATTAATTCATCATAGATTTTGACTGCACAGAAGATTGCGTTGACATCCGAATCTTCGGGATCTGCAAGGGCTAAGGTATTTGCTGCTGAAAGACACGCAGAACGTCCAATTGCAGGACTGGTGACATTTGCTTTCCACCCGATGTCATCATCACGATCAACACTCAGGACCAGTGTCCGCCTTGTTGACATTATCGTGATATTCTCCCCGGTGATTTTAAGTCAGTCATAAAAATTTCAATGGAGTATGTCCAAATTTAGTTCACCTGATCTATGTTCAGGGTCTCTTCGGATGGATTTGTTAAATTGTTAGTTGAATTTGTTAATAAATGCACTGACGGAATTCACAATGGTAATCGTCCTTGTTTCATATCAGGTCTGGATTACCCGCGAATATACAGATAGAAATTATCCCATGTGAGCGGTTAACCCTCTTTATCAATAAATTATTTTATTTTTTTTGACCGTCATGCTTCCGGAAACAATTCACCGCAGGATCCATAAAACCCGGGGGTTTGAGCCCGGATAACCTTCAATTTTTTTATAAATCGAATTTCCATTATATTGTGCCCGATCGTCAGAGGAATTTTTTGATAATACTAATGAGTGAACGTAAAAAAATAAAAAAAGGATCAGATAAGTTTTGAGCGCTGGAGGAGTAATATATCGTCGGTAGTGAGTTTTTCACCCGCACGGAAATTCTTGAAAAGGCTTTCTGCCTCTTTTCTGACCGCTTTCTGTTCTTTTGTGACCTTAACTTTCTTTGTTTTCTTGCGCAGACCTGAGATAACCTTGTCGTAATCCCGGAGTTCTTTCTGGCAGGCAATGAATGCCTTGTGTTCAGCGTCAGCAGATTCCTGTGCCTCAACGAAGCTCTTGTGTGCTGCATCTGCCGCTTCACGTGATTTATCTGCTTTCCGATACGACTCGACCATCAGGTCGTGGTGTTTCTGAGCGAGTTCAGCGACTTCGGTAACTTTTGCATGGAGATCTGATGCCCCTTTACGAAAATCACGGGCCTCGGTAATCTTCGTGCGCATCTCCTTATTCTGCTCGAGCTCTGCTTCCTGCTCGCGGACCTGACCCTTCATCTGTTTGATCTTCTCGATCAATTCCCGTTCTTTGTCCGTGGTGAAGACTTCGGTCTGCTGTCGGTACTCCACTGTACTCGATCTGCTTCTGGAGTTCCTTGATGCCGCGGTTTTTGAGGGAACCGTGCTCTTTTTTGAATGATTCAATGTCTTCAAAAAGAACATTTGCCTTGTCGTTCAGGCCGTTGCGCTGTGCTTTGAGATCAAGGACGTCCTGGTTGTATTTATCCCGGAGATCTTTGTTTTTCTGGGCTTCTTCAACAAATTCCCGTGTCTGGTTGTTGAGAGTATTGCGTTCGCGTGCAAACTTGCTTGCTGCAGCATTAAGTTCATTGCGTTTGTTTTTGTGCTCTTCAGACTCTACAAGAATTTTCTTTCTCTTTTCCATCAGGTCATTCAACATGCGTTACTACTCCTCATCAGATTCTCCTTAGCGGGACAGCACGAATAGTTATGAGGGTTAACCACACCGGGCGAAAATGTTCGCTTTTCCGGTTTGCTCAACAGACAACTCTGCATGCAGGATGCAGGGCGAAAAACATCAAAGAAAGGATCTGGCGTGAAATTATAACAAGACTCCAAGCCGAAGTCTGCGTTCAACACTCTGTTCATGATGTTCAACTCCCGATACCGGGGTGCCACCTTAACACATGGTTGCACCCTCTCCTCCCCGCGAAGGATAGGTCAAATGTACTATATTTTAAAGGAGGCGAGGATTATTAAGCATTTCGCCGTTAGCCGGACGGTTGGGTGATGTGTATAGTATGAACGGTAACAAAAAGGGATGGTTGTTGGATTAAACCAACGTTTCCTGAATTCAGGATTTGTGTTTTGGACGTTTTTTTTAGTTTTAATGGTTGTGCGTGGTGCTGCTTAACCGACCCATTCAAGGACGCCGCCGCCGCTGGGCTGGTCCCTGCTGCTCCTCTTTGCCTGGGGCATCTCAACAGACTTCGGGTTCGACCGCTTGTTATCCATGTCTTCGATCATAGTCTTGTATGACTGGCGGGTACCAAGGATCTGCGCACTCTTTACACCGGTCATGATTGCAAGAACCCGGATCTTTCCTTCCATGTCACTCCTGACACGAGCGCCCCAGATAACATCTGCATGGGGATCAAGCTCGTACGTGAGGGAGGTTGCCACTTCTTCTGCATCCTGCAGGGTCAGGTCCGTTCCGCCGGTGATATGGATCAGGCTTCCGGTTGCGCCGCGGTAGTCGATGTCGAGCATCGGGTTTGACAGACACTCACGGACAACACTCTCTGCCTTGTTCTGCTGCTTGCTCTCCCCGACGAGCATCACTGCAACGCCGCCCTTTGACATGATGGCGCGGACATCTGCGTAATCGATGTTGATAAGTGAAGGTTCAGTTATCGTCTCTGAAATTCCCTTAACCGTTTCACCGATGAGCTGATCCATTACGGAAAATGCCTGGCCGAGTGGCAGGTTTGGAACGAAATTCTTCAACCGGTTGTTATCAAGAACAATCACGGAATCTGCGGCAGATGCGAGTGCTTCGAGACCCTCTTCTGCACGAATGAGGCGGGCTTTCTCAACCTGGAATGGGTAGCTTACCATCCCGACTACAATTGCGCCCTGCTCTTTTGCAACCTGTGCAACGACCGGCGCAGAGCCCGTACCTGTTCCTCCTCCCATACCAGCGGTAATGAATACCAGGTCAGCCGATTCAAGGATTGCTTCAAGCGTCGGGCGGGCCATCTCGGCTGCCCGTTTACCGACATCGGGGTATCCACCTGCACCGAGACCCTTCGTAAGGGACTTGCCGATGAGAATACGTTTGTCAGCCTGAATCATATCCAGGTGTTGCTTGTCGGTGTTGATCGCTATTGTTTCAGCGCCAGAAACGCCCATGTGGTGGATGCGGTTGACCGTGTTGTTTCCGGCTCCCCCGCAGCCAATGATCACGATTCGTGGCTGTCCGACAAAGTCATCTTCCATTGCACCCGAGCTGCCGGCCTTGTTAATCTCTTTTTCAAGATCGGCATTTTTTAAAGCGTCATTTATAATGCTCTGCATTTCTATACCCTCTCATACCTTGAATGAAACCTGGTCACTATCTTTTAAGACACGGCTTGCGCGTTTTTCAACAAGTTCACGAACCGCGGCCCTGACTGCTTCAGAAACATTGGGGTATTCCCCGGAGTCCACCATTTGTTCAAGCAGGCTGATTTGCTGTTCAGGAAGCCGTAGCGTGATCCTTTGCATCATCGTATCTCACATTTCTGACATATGTCAGCTTTTTGTCATACATATGTCAGACAATGAGTTCCTTTGTGTCTGACTAACCAGATGAATCAAAATAAACCATATAGATATAAAAACCTTCTTCTTTGCGTTTTCAAGCGCCAGCAAATGCATTTATGACTTCCAATCTAAGTTATACGTGAAATTACAGGATTTTTGATGTCATCGGATTTTCCAAAACGGGTCGTTCATGGGGGACACGGAAAGCGCGAGCAGGAAAAAACCCCAAAAAAAGTGCTGGATTTCAGCGCGAGCGTTAACCCGTTTCCTCCGCGGGTTGACTGGGAATGCGATCCCGAATCTCTTGGCAGATATCCTGACAACGACTATCTTAACCTGAAAGAGAAGATTGCACGCACTTTTCATCGAAAACCTGAGGAAATCTGCGTGGGGAATGGATCCATAGAACTCCTCAGGGTTTTCTGTGCGGTAACATTAGCGAAAAACAAAAAGTATTTTTTTGAACCGCCAACATTTGGCGAATATGAACTTTCAGCACAACTGGCAGGCGCCTCACCCGCCTCTGAAGCGGCAAGTTCGGACGTATTTTTTGTCTGCAATCCAAACAACCCGACCGGGGAGCTTCGGAAAAAAGAGGAACTCAAGCTCTTTTTATCGGATATGGCTTCTCGTGATGGGATACTGTTTTGCGATGAAGCCTTCATTGACCTTTCTGATCCATCCGTGAGTCTTTCCGACATTTGCGATCCTCATGCCTTTGTTCTTCAATCCCTCACCAAGAGTTTTGCCGTTCCGGGGATTGCGGTTTGGCTTTGGTTTTGGCGACCCGGATCTCATAGAAAAAATTGAAATTACCCGTCCTCCCTGGAGTGTAAATGCATTCGCGGAGCTCTTTGCTCTTAAGGCATTCAATCACCTTATGGACCTGGAGAAATCGCGTCTCCTGATAAGAAAAGAACGGGAATGGCTTTTTGCAAAGGTAACCGCCTTAGGATTAACCCCACAAAAATCATCAGTAAATTTTCTCCTCATCGATTGCGGTCAGAACGTGACAACTCTCTGTGAAAAATTCGCTGCCTGTAATATCCTCGTCCGGGACTGCACCTCGTTTGGGCTTCCGAATTGCATCCGCATCGCAATTCGCACGCGGGAAGAGAACCAGATTCTCATGGAGGCTTTCGACCGATGCTTGCCCTGATCATGGCAGGCGGAGCCGGAATCCGGCTCAATCTTGGAGAAAAACCTCTCATCCTGATAAACAAAAAACCGATGCTGTCATACGTTATTGACCGCTTTGAGGAAGCGGGTTGCGAGCCGGTTGTTGTCACGAGCCCTAAGACACCCATGACACGCAACTGGTGTGGTATACAGGGAATTGCTCACCAAGACTTCCTCGGGTAAGGGATATATTGAAGACATGGTTGAATCGGTGAAAGCGCTCGGTGAAGAGAAACCGGTTTTCGTAAGTGTGTCGGATATCCCCTGTGTCTCAGGCAGAAGATATCCGGCAAATACGAATATCGTATGAGAAATCACATCTGGATGCATGTTCGTCCTGGGTGCCGGTTACTTTGATCCGCACTGAAATGAACTCTTTACCCTATCATGAACAGTTTGACGGCATCGAAGCAGCACCTGCCGGTGTCAATATCCTCTGCGGGAAAAAAATATCATTCCCGCAGGAAGAATTGAAAATTCTCATGGACGATCCCGGCCTCGCGATTAATGTAAATACGCGATCTGACAAAATTTTCGCTGAAACATTTTTACGGACAATTAAGGGGAATTTGGGTTAATTCGGTCATATTTGGGCAGGAATGCATATTAAGGTGCATCGCCCAAGATCACTATTACTATGGTGGAGTCTCAGGAGATAGAGCTTCAGGGTCATATTATTGATTCAGGTATCATGACCCAGCTCTTCGACCGGGTTATGGACATGGGCGGTAACTTTGAAATTCTCGTCTTTGACATCGGGAAGAAAAAAACCGATCCCAGCTATGCGCGTCTCCGAATCGTTGCTCCGGATAAAGAAAAACTGCACTCAATTCTCTCCGAACTTCACCGGATTGGTGCCCGCCCCATTGAAGTGAAAGATGTTCTCCTGATTCCCGCAGAGGATGACCGGGTTGTTCCTAAGGGGTTTTACACAACAACCAATCATCCGACCCAGGTCAAATATTGCGACGAATGGATCAATGTCGATATAACCAAGATGGATTTCCTGATTGTCATCGATAAAATCCACAAAAAAGCAATAAGCACACCTCTTGCCAAAATTAAAAAAGGAGACTATGTAGTCGTCGGAGAGCAGGGTGTCAACGTCAGTTATCCGGAACGCCCTCGTGAGGAGAGCAATTTTGAGTTTATGCACGGCACGGTCTCACCTGAGCGTCCGAGCGAGACGCTGATTGCAAAAATTGCAAAAGAGATTCTCGAGGTCCGGCGGAGTGGCGGGAAGATCGGACTGGTCGGGGGACCGGCAATTATCCACACCGGCGCTGATAAAGCACTTGCTGAAATGATTCACAAAGGATATATTGATGTGCTTTTTGCTGGAAATGCCCTTGCAACCCATGACGTTGAATATAATCTCTTCGGTACCTCTCTGGGGATGGATATTTCTACCGGAAAACCGGTCATGGGAGGTCACCGCCATCATCTTTACGCAATCAGCGAGATTATGCGGGCAGGGTCCATTCGAAAAGCGGTGGAGTCACGGGTTATTACGGGTGGGATAATGTACGAGTGTGTGACCCACAATGTACCCTTCGTTCTGGCAGGTTCCATACGCGATGATGGTCCTCTCCCCGATGTGATAACCGATATGATGGAAGCCCAGGACGCGATGCGGAAACATATCCAGGGTTGTAATATGATTTTGATGATCGCGACCCTTCTCCATTCAGTTGCCGTGGGAAACTACCTGCCCTCAAACGTAAAAACCGTCTGTGTCGATATAAACCCGGCGTCGCTGACCAAGCTTATGGACCGGGGAACCACGCAGGCGATCGGCGTTGTGTCCGACGCAGGGACATTTTTGCCTCTGCTTGCCCGCCAGCTCGAGATCCAGAGTAATCTCCCGGAAAAACCGTGTTGATTTTCAGCTAATCTCTATTTTTATTTGGGAATCGAAAATTTTGCCGGGGGGTTGAAAAAAAGTAACGAAACTCTGAAAATCCTTTGTAAATAAATTTAAGGTTTTCAACAAGTCCAGTTTTTTATCGTGTCAGCGGCATCGCATACGGCTTTTCATTCTCGAGGACAAAATCGTATTCTTCCCGGCAGTCGCATTGTATTTCCAATAATGCACCGATTAGGTCCCGGTCGGCGTTTAATGTATAGTCGCGGATTCCGGCTACAATCTCATAATCACATTTTCCGCAATTATGGGTCCTCTTTTCTGTCCCCCTCCAAGAGGATCGCACGCGATATACGTGGGAGCATTTTTTAGAAGCCTGAGAACGCTCCAGAGATATGGTGGCCTGTACGCCCCCCGTTTCCAATAGTATTCAAGTTCAGTGTTACGCTGGACGGTGCAAGGGTTCATTGAAATGAGATCCGCATGTTTCGAAGCATCACGGATTGAAGATTCCATATCGGCAATAGCCTCGCTCTCTGTCAAAAAAAGTGGTTTGAAGAGAAGATACGCCTTTACCCCCGCCCCGGCGGCGTGGGCTGCTGTCGCCGCACATTCAAAATCCTTATAATCAAATCCCTTGTTGATGCTTTTCCTGCGGATACTGTCACTGCTTGTTTCAAGGCCGATTGCACAGTAAAGCGGAATATCCCATTCACCGTTATCGATAATTTCGATAAAATTTCGCAAAACGTCTTCCGTTACAAATTCCGGGCGCGTTTCGGCAATGACAATCTTTCCTGAAAAATTAGCTGCAACCTCCTTTACAAATTCCCGGGGAACCTCTTCGGGATCAAAAAAACTTCCCGAAGTAAAAATCTTAACCATCTGGAATTCTTCAGTCCGGTATTGATTATTGATCCAGTGGAGTTGTGCTCTCATATGATCTGCCAGGTCTTTGGCAGACTGTCGGGTCGCATAGCGCTCATGCCGATAACTACACATCCGGCATTTTGACCAGGAACAACCCGCACTCCGGAAGATGATCGTGAGACATTCCAGCAGGTTGCCATCAAGCCTCTCTTTTCCCCGCCAGCTGGCGAGAGGCTTTTCTTGTAACAAAGAAATCATTAACATCCTACTAGTTGATCGTATATAGATGAAAAAGATCGTCCTGCTCGTGATAGGACTGCTTTTTTTATCGGGAAGCGCATCCGCATACTCGGTAATGATCGACGCACCGAGTTCGCTTCCCGTGGGAAAACCTCTCATCGTAACCGGGACTACAACATTCGGCATAGGGACGCCTCTGGACGTTGTCCTCTACTACCAGAAGACAACAACGACCGAGATCCAGCGTAAGGTTGTATATATCCAGTCCGACAAGACTTTCAGGACCGTTTTCGACACAACCGGCCTGAAAACCGGAACCTATAAAGTTGAAGTACCATCAAACGGGGGCGGCGATTCAGTAACTGCAAGGGTTGTCCAGCTTATCGACAGATCTGACGAGATAATCATGTCCTCCCCTGCAACACAAAATTTCAAAAATAAAATGTACGTTGCGGGGACAATCAAGGGGGATGAAAATTCCGGCTGTCCAGATTGAAGTCATCGGACCCGACAATTTCGCTATCTTCGGCCCCACGTTCGTGAACACAAATTTCCAGGGGGATTTTTCAGCAGACGTACCGATAAGCGAACCGGGGAATTACGAAATATCATTTACCGATGCAAAGGGGTACATTGGCGTCAGGACAATAACTGTGCTCGGGGAAGTAGATCAACCTCTTGCCGTAATAACATCCATGACACCTTCCCCGGCTCTTTCGGCTCATACGAAAGCATCTCTGGATGAACCAGCCTATTTCCTGGTGAGAACACGGACAGGCACGGCAACAATCTATACGTCCACTTCGATCGACTGGGTGATCGAATACTATGATGAAAATGGCGTTCTTCATGTAGTGAACGACATGGGAATACAGACTCCTGAGAAAATCGACATCCAGGGACAATCCCGGGTGGTTGTCTTCAAAATTTATCCCTATAAATCATCAGTTACCGGCGATGTCTTCCTCTACGCCAAAAACGCCTATTCCGTTTCCGTGAGTCCCACGGTTCCATCACCCTTTACCCGCGCTCAATCCCCGGGGACGACGACCCAGAAATCTCCAATTATCCCCGCTCTCGCAATAATTGCTTCTGTCCTGGCGTTCGCCATAGTCCGAAAACGAAGATAAAAGTTCTCTCTCATTTACCACAATATTTCTGAACTTTTTTATATCCGGTTTTCAGGATGTAGTTGCGTAGTGTCCTTAACCCGCGTATAAACTCTGTTCTGGTTTCAAATTTTCCTGGAAGGCAGGAAGAAGCCTTTTTTATATTCCGAAGCCAACATATGCAGCACTGCCGGGGTAGTCTAGTCCGGGAAGGCGGTAGCCTTGAAAGCTACTGGTGCCCTGCACCTCAAGAGTTCAAATCTCTTCCCCGGCGTTGTGAACTTTTTTCAGGATCTCTATACCAAAATTTTCGCCTCAGGTTCTGGGGAATTTATTCTTCACTCATGAGTCTGGTTTCACGTACCCTGCTAGCCGATGTGACATTCTAATCCCGTCTGGATTTTTCCGTCATCATCACTGTTTTTATGTGGTTGAACTGTCCAACGTATGAGATAACAAAATGAGGATCATCGATGTGTGTTGCAGTTCCCGCTGAAGTGCTTGAAATCAAAGAGGGGAATATTGGACTCGTGGATTATGGTGACCTGAAACAGGAAGTCCGTCTCGACCTTGTTGACGTCAAAATTGGCGAATTTGTCCTTGTCCATGTCGGATTTGCAATCCAGCGGCTCTCAAGGGAGGAAGGGCTGGAGACCCGGGAAATATTCAAGCAGGTCTACGCGGCACTGGAGGAGTGATGCACGAGTATTCCATTGCGTATGACCTGTACGCTACTGCTCGTAAAGCCGCCCTCGATAATCACGCGAACCGGGTTAATAAGGTCAGTGTAGGGGTCGGAAAAATGGCGATGGTAAACCCCGAACAGGTGATCTTCCTGTTTGATACGATAAAGGAAGATGACTGCCTTTTTGAAAAAACCGTGCTTCAGTGCGAGGAAGTGCAGCCGCAGACAAAGTGTTCCTGCGGCTATTCTGGTGAAGAAATTTTTGTCTGTCCCCGGTGTGGGGCACTTCCCGAGCTCGTAAAAGGAAGGGAAATCGTGGTTACCAACATCGAGATCGAGGTAGACGATTAGCATGAAAGTAACTATGATGCATGGCGCCGGAGGGGAAGTGATGGGGAACTTCTTCAGACGCTTACCAAATTCAAGCACAACAATGCCGGGGGAATCGGGCTGGAAGCGATGGACGATGGCGCAGTAATCCCTTTTCATGGTGAGAACCTCGTTTTCACTACTGATTCCCATGTCGTTCGTCCCATTTTTTTTCCCGGGGGAGATATTGGAAGGATCTCGGTATGCGGGACAATCAACGATCTTGCCATGATGGGAGGTCGTCCTATCGCTCTCTCCTGCGGGATGATCATCGAAGAAGGCTTTGAGATTAGTGACCTCGCAAAGATTGTAGCATCGATGGATGAAGCGCTCGGAGAAGCCGGAGCAAATCTTGTGACCGGTGATACAAAAGTTATGGAGCGGGGGGCGCTCGACGGTATCGCCATCAATACCTCCGGTATCGGCGTTGCAAAAACGATTGTCCGGGACAATGGGCTCGTTCCCGGCGATAAAATCATCGTTTCCGGCACGCTCGGTGATCATGGGATTGCAATCATGGCGCACCGAGAAGGATTCGATCTTGGCGAACAGATCAAATCCGATGTTGCGCCGTTATGGGGCATGATGGAAAAAGTCCTGGATTCCGGAACGATTCATGCGATGAAAGACCCGACACGAGGCGGTTTTGCGAGTGCAATAAATGAAATGGCGCGGAAAAGCGGTGTCTGTGTACGGATTCAGGAAGACTGCCTCCCCTTCAGGAAAAGCGTTAAAAGCGCAGCCGGTATGCTCGGAATCGATCCTCTCGAAGTGGCAAATGAGGGCAAAGTGGTCATGGGTGTCCCGGCATCCCACGCAGATTCGATTCTTGCCGCGTTGCAGTCGCATAAATATGGCCGGAATGCCGCTGTTGTCGGTACCGTGACGAAAGGGGCTCATGTAATCATGGAGACCTCGATCGGCGGAGAACGTTTTATCGAGCCACCCATGGGCGATCCAGTCCCAAGGGTGTGCTGATTATTTTTCCTGAGAATAACACGCACATTTCGTGAAAGGATGCTCATCGGGATTCAGCCCTATTATTGAATTTTTTGAATCATTGCCTGCGGAAATTTCTCTTAATTTTAAAACACACCGACTAAAAAAGAAAGTATTGTTCGTCGTTGTCAGTCTGTGCATTAGGACTTCACAATTGTTTCGATCATCCAAGATAACTCATCAGCTTGTCCAATGCTTCGAGTTCACGTTGCCCACCACATTTTCGCACGATGGATGAATGATGATCAATGAGGTTCTTCAGTTCCGGATCACGGGTAATCCGGTACCGGGTTCCATGGACTGACGCCTCGATAATACTGTTAAACCCCCGGTTTACGGGATAAGAAGCCGGACTCCTGAGGATCTCTTTTTCAAGAGTGAGACCGGCTACAATTTTTTCAGTGCTCCTGTGGATGATTGTTGCCGAAAAAGCAACCCATCCCTCGGCATCAGCAAGTCGCACCATTTTTCTGCCGTTTACCTGCTCTTCACAGAATGCATCCCGGGGCAGGTCTTCGAATGCCGTTTTCACATACATGAGAGGGTCGTGCACGATGTTTGCTACTACCCAGTTGTCGCGCTCCAGATTTTTTGCCGTATGACTTCCCGAGAAAAGCACCATATTCGTTTCGCCGTTCCGACAGAGGATACCCATGGGTGCTGCATTAAATTCAGTACTCGCGATAACCTCGTTGATCCCGTCTTTCAGGAGTCCCATGACCACCCCTCTCCGAGCGCAAGGTAAATGGCAGCAATGGTGATGTCGGCAATGGAACCGGGATTGATGCCACGTTTGATACATTCTTCATCAAACTCTTCAACGGTTCGTTTCCCATCCAGAACATCTCGCGCGGCAAGCATAGTTTCCTGTGCAACCCCAACGCCATGTTTCTTGATAATGAACGTATCCGGCTCTGTTGCAAGCATGGTTAAAAACATGCGTACGATTCCGGCCCTTTCCGGGACCTGACTGTAAAAGAATATCAGTGCCGCGCCGTGTCAAGGGAAAACCGGCGACCCACTCCCGGGCGACCATGTCGTTTGCAGCTGAATGTGTCATGATATCGAGGAGTGTCATCTGCCGGTCGCGGATGATAGTGAGGGTACCCGGATCGTTCACATCCAGGTCATCTGAGGGAAGCATCCTGACCGAGGTCATTGCGAACGCTTTATAGAATGCGACCGCGTCAGATACATCCGTTTTTGCGATTGCCTCCATCGTGCCAGGAATGTCTCTTCCGTAAATAAGGGGGATGAGCAGGATAAATGCTCCAAAGTGAGTATTCCCTCCTTCATGGCAGTTCGTTTGTTGAACAGCATGTTTGATGATTTCTCCAATTCTTCCAATACCCTTATCAGCTTCCTCAAAAGCAGATCGTGCAAAAATCGTAGACGCAAGAAAATGCTCGAGCCTCGTTTCTTCGTAATCATGACACCGGTCAACATTCCCCGGTTTTGGGTAGGCGCAGACCTCAAGCATCATCGCCATCTGGGCACGTTCAGCTGGATTCATTCTTAGGCACGTCATGGAATACCTGACACATCATCGCTTCTGAAAGATCGCGTTTCAGGCGCATATATTCTTTCTTTGACAGGTTCATCTGTTTGAGGGTGAGATCCCTGAACATGCAGGGCGAAGACGTCTTGCAGCACCAGCAGAGACTGCCAAAACATGTCTGTGACCCGCTCTCGAGGGGTGTGCCGCGGACCGATTCTACTTTCAGCCGGATGTAGTCTTCCTTTGCCATGTTGATGCGGGACAGGGTAGGTAACAACGGGCATTCTTTGACCGGCATGCAGCAGAATGTAAGTGCCCGGACATCTCCTCCCCGGCAGAGTTGTTTTGGAGCGTTATACCAGCCTTCGATATCCGCATAGGCGGTAATTTCCGTATCCAGCTCAAGGAGTGTATCCTCGTCCGATCGGCGTGCGAGGGATACGAGATCAGCACCGTGTGACAGCATATCCTTCATCCGCTCAAAATTGACAATCGAGTTATTTGCAATAATCACAAGTGGGCATGCATTCCGGATTTGCCGTAATTTTGCAGAACCAAAATCCATGAGATCGATATGCAGGATATCTGCACCGGCAGCCCAGAGTATCTTTGCGAGTTGCCGGTCGTCCGCGGCAACCCCCGCCCGGATTTTTACCGATACGGTAACATGCTCTGCCTTGAGGGCCTTCACGACGGATGCAAGTGCTATCGGATTTTTCAGGTAATATTCCCCGCATCCTGCAGCAACCATCTCCTGTTGTCGGCAATGAGCATCGATCTCGTATACAATGGAATCCCCGAGAGATTTTGCAAGCATACCAAAAGCTGCCGGAGTGGTGCCCCTGAGGTTCAGTCCGAGAACAACTGAACTCTCCCCCATTAACTGTATCTGCTTTCGGAGTTCGGATTCAGGGTCTTCATAGAGGAACTCTTTACGCTCTCCCTGTGCTGAAATGGATTTTGCAGCGTCCATGGTTGGCTTGTCGATCGAATATCCCCCGATAAACGCTGCTCCGATGTGATCTGCGCGTTTGAGCACATATCCCGCATCAACGATCCCGGCCATGGATGCAATAACAATCGGCGTCTTTACAATGCGATCATTGATGACGAGGCCAAAGCGCTCAAAAGCATCTTTCATAGATTCATATAAGTTTACGTTATGGAACCAAATTTGTTTCCCTTTGAGTGGTTGGGTGAAAAGTTCACACCGGAGTCCATATTCAGGTTTTTATGAGAATTGCGCCAACAAAAAGGCCCTTTTATACCGTTATAGTTTTCAGTTTGTCCTCATGAACATTGAAACACCGTGATCGGACATGCATCCGGACCTGCAAAAGAATGCGGTGAGGATGTGCCGGGAAAGGTGACCCGGCCAATGCGGATAACAGGATTCAAATGGGAAATTATCTTCTTTTAAAAAAAAATCAATTTGGTAAGAATTTTTAAGAATCCCATGCATACTATTTGCTATATGGGTAAGAAGGGAATGTTACTTGTCGGGCACGGAAGCACGATGCCTTACAACCAGGAACTCGTAGAGAAGACTGCCACCATGATCAAGGCGCAAAATACCGATTTTATTGTGAAATGCGGGTTTATGAATATGAATAAACCGACGATAAAAGACTCCCTTGAAGAATTCCGGCATGAGCCAATAGACACCCTGGTGATCGTCCCCCTGTTCCTTGCAAAGGGGGTTCATATCGAAAAGGACATTCCCGGGGAGATCGGCCTTCCCGAAGGAACAAAAAAAGGTTCTTTCAGGCTTAATGGAAAGACTATACCCCTGGTATATGCAGATCCTATTGGAAGCGACCCCCTCCTTGCCGATCTCATGGTCAAGAATGCGACCAGGGCACTCACACTTCTTTAACATTTTTTATGCATATTCTGGTACTCGATACAATCCACGGCGGAAACGAGATCGGAGAAGCTTTTGCTGCTCAAGGCCATTCTGTGGTTATGGTGGATGTATATCGTGGGACCACTCCCTGGGAGTATGAGAATGCAGTGCACCAAAAATTTGATCTGACTGTTTCTCCTGTCCATCTCGATCCTCACCACCTGTTACTCAAAAATAAAAACCCTGTAATTACCCATCATGAAGCGGTCCGTATGCTGCTTGGCGATACGGTACCAAAACTCATGGTTGAGATCACGGGTACCCGCGGAAAGACGACGACTGCCCATGCTCTCGCGAGTCTTCTTCCCGGAGAAGGCGTCCTGCACACTTCGGCCGGGACGTATAAATACCCCGGCAAAATCTTTCTTGGGAAAAAAAGCATTACCCCCGCATCCGTTCTCACCGCTGTAAAATATGCACGAGAGATCAATGGATGGCTTATCGTCGAAGAATCCCTGGGAGTAACCGGAGCCGGAACCCTGGCAATAATTACTTCGGGTGAGGATTATTCGTTTGCATCAGGAAAGAAATCTGCACTTTTTGAAAAACTTGCCTCCATGAAAAACGCCCGACAGATCCTCGCTGCGCCGGGGATAAAAACAAATTACCCGAATGTGATCGGTGCAGACACTCTTGCATCCTGCGACAACCTGAGGTGTAATATTGAATACCATGGAACGAAATTCATTATCGAGAACCCGTTGTGCCTTATCCCCGCCTATCGTTCAGCAATCCAGCTCGCTGCTGCAGCGGCGGTCATCATGCATTTCGATCCGACACCACTCACTTCATTCAAAGCTCTCGAAGGAAGGATGTCTCTCCATCAGGTACAGGGTCTTACTATCATAGATAATTCAAACAGCGGGACGAATGTCGAAACAACCCTGTGTGCCGCCCGGTACGCCCGACGAAGTGCAATGGTGGACGATCTTACTCTGGTGATTGGTTCCGTGGAAGGTGACGGCGCAGTTTGCGAAGGATTTTCCGCTGAACAGATAAAATATGCAATCAGCGCTCTACATCCGGATAAAATAATCTGGATCGGAGAATTCCCGGGGCCTGGAACAGAGATGTACCGGGAACTCAAGCCTGAAATCGACGCCTTCTGCAAAACTCTGGAAGAGGGCAGGAATCTGGCGATACAGACGACAATCAAGGGATCTGTTGTCCTCGCCGTCAAGACCTGGAGATGACCGGTTCCTTATGAAATACATGCACCCCCGCCCGAGCTCGATCGTTGCCGCACTGTATACTGCACGGGATCTGAAAGTCGATGTGGCAATCCTGCATGGCCCGTCCGGCTGTTCGTTTAAACACGCCCGCCTGCTCGAAGAGGATGGAATGCGGGTTCTCACCACGTCGCTTGCCGATAATGAGTTTATTTTCGGCGGGCAGAAACCTCTTGAAGACGTTCTGCGGTACGCGGAAGATCATTTCTCCCCGGAACGAATGGCAGTTGTCGGGACCTGTGTATCGATGATTATTGGGGAAGATCTCCAGTCTGCAATCGAGGGTGCAGGAATAACTACCCCGACAATTGCGGTAGATATCCATGCGGGATATCTCGAGAATATCGCCGGTGTTATCGCAACTCTCGAGGCGAGCTGAAGCAGTGGGCTGGATATCTGCAGAGGAGCTTACCCGCCAGCGGTATCTTATGGAAAAGGCAAACGAAGTCGAGCGTCTGCGGGGAGCGGCTTCACAACCCTATATCGAAGCTTCCCGGGGGGATTTGAAACATCTTGCTGCGCAGGATCTGCTCAGGCTCGCGAGGAGCGGGAAGAAAGGGGTTGCAATTCTCAACGCAAAGAAAGAAACCGCCTATATGTTCGCCGATGAACTCATTGCTCTCCACGATTCCTGCCCGCAGGCAGATATCACGTACATTGTTAACCTCGACAATCGAGGTCTGCCAAAAACCCGTGGTGACGCCGCAAGGATTCTTGACGCGATAAAGAGTCACGGAATCGACCCGGAGGTAATTGGCGCTCTCGATGAGTATGGGGCAAACGGGGACGCGCTCGGACAGCGGATTTCTGAAATCTCGCCGGAATTTGCATTAATTGCCGGTGTCCCGCATGCAATTCCTCCGGAATATACTCAGGGAATTGAATGTTTTTCTGTCACCAATGGCCCGCGTCAGGTCGAACCTCTCCGGATTATCGGCCACCAGCACGTGGTGGTCGAAATTGATCTCCATCCAAAGACTCTTGGTGTCCGTGATATTGTCGGAAGCGAGTTCGGGGCCGTACATCCGGAGCCTCTAGATGAAGCAAGTACTCATCACCGGCGACCGTTCAGGGAGTGGGAAGACGAGTATCACGCTTGCGCTGGCAAGCCTCCTGTCACAAAAAAATTGTGTCCAGACCTTCAAGGTCGGGATGGATTATATTGATCCCTCCTATCTCGCTGCAGTCTCCAAACGGCCATGCAGGAATCTGGATAGTTATACTCTCACACCTGACGAAATCAATGAAATCTACCGGTATGGCTGCAGAGGAGCTGAAATTTCTCTGGTCGAAGGAGTACGGGGACTCTATGAGGGTGCAGACGCCCTTACCGATGAGGGAAGTACAGCATCGGTTGCAAAAACTCTCGATATTCCTGTCGTTCTTGTTGTATCTGCCCAGAGCATTACACGAAGCGCTGCTGCCATCGTTGGTGGATTCCAGGCATTTGATAAGGATGTGAATATTGCCGGTGTGATCCTGAATAATGTAAAAGGGGGATCCCACCGGGATAAAGCCGTGACTGCGATAGAGCACTATTGTGGGATCCCGGTGATCGGCGCGATCCCCCGTATGGATGAAATGCACCTGGCGATGCGGCATCTTGGGCTTGTACCTTACCGTGAAGGATCCGGGCGCGGTGACTTTGACGCGCGAATTGCCACGATCACCCGGATCATCGGAGAGTACGTGGATATGGATCAGCTGAGTGGTCTGATGAAGACAAGTACCATCCCATCTGCACCATCTCTCAATTTTGACAGCGATGTCGAACCGGATGTCAGGATTGGCATTGCGCTCGACGAGGCGTTTAACTTCTATTATGCAGACCTCTTTGATATCCTGCGGGCACTGGGGGCAGAATGCATTCCATTCAGCCCTATCCACGACCGGCTTCCGGAGGCGGACGGGTATATAATCGGTGGCGGGTATCCGGAGACTTTTTGTGCGTGACCTTGAAGACAACAGTTCGATGCGCGAAGCTATCCGGGAAAAATCCCGGAACGGGACCCCGATCTATGCGGAATGCGGGGGATTGATGTATCTTACCGACCGCATGACGCTGAAAAAGGGATGGCAGGGCTCCGAATCAGAGGAAACATTTGAGATGTGCGGCGTATTTGCGGGCGAAACCAGGATGCCACACCGCCGGGTTGTCGAGCTACGTGGAAGGTGAATGTTCGAAAGATTCCCCGATGGGCGCTTCCCGGTTCCGCGGGCATGAGTTCCATTATTCGGAAGTTGACCTTCATGCGGATACCCGATTTGTCTACCGTCTTTCCCGGGGGATTGGAATCCGCGACAACTTTGATGGAGCTCTTATGAACAATACTGTCGGGAGTTATACCCACCTTCATCCGGTAGCGGGCAGGGATATGTTCCGGCATTTTGTTGATATGTGCAGGAATAGGCAGTAAATCACGACAGGGTATTGCCAATACTTTTTGATTTCCCGAATGGAACAAAGAAAAAACTACTAAAACCCAAACACCCCACAAACATCTATGATCATTTACATTGATGGAAAGTACCTTCCTGATGACCAGGCCAAGATATCTGTCTTCGATCACGGTTTTTTGTATGGCGATGGTGTCTTTGAAGGGATCCGGGCTTATAACGGGAAAATATTCCGGCTGAAGGAACATCTCGACCGGCTTTTCGACTCTGCAAAGACCATCGATCTCAAACCACCCCTCTCAAAAGAAGAGCTGACAGACATCATCTGCGAAGTGCTCCAGAAGAACAACCTTCGCGACGCGTATATCCGGCCGATTATCACGCGGGGATACGGCGATCTGGGACTGGATCCCCGTAAGTGCCCAAAGCCGTCGGTGGTCGTTATTGCTACGAGCTGGGGTGCGATGTACGGCGACTTATATGAGAAGGGTTTGAAAGCAGTAACGGTCTCAATCCGGAGAAACCCAGCCGAGGCACTTCCGCCGAATGTAAAAAGTCTCAACTACCTGAATAACATCCTTGCAAAAATTGAGGCCAATTATAAGGGTGGCGACGAAGCGATCTTTTTCGATACAAACGGGTATATATCAGAGGGTTCCGGCGATAACCTGTATGTAGTGAAAAACGGGGAAATTATTACCCCGCCGACACTCAACAATCTTCGCGGGGTTACCCGGATGGTCCTCATCGAGATTGCAAAATCACTGGGAATTACCGTTAAGGAACAGAACATCGGGTACTTTGACCTATATACTGCAGATGAAATGATCTGCACCGGGACAGCAGCAGAAGTCGCACCCATCACCTGGGTCGACGGACGTACAATCGGGAGTGGTAAACCGGGCCCGGTAACCCGGCAACTCATGGCGGGATTTAAGATTATTACAGAAAAGGAAGGATATCCAATTACTAAGAAGTAAATTTTTTTTTGATGAAAAATTTCTTATTCAAAACGCGTGATTTCAGGGTAAAACATTTTCAGCAGTTGATCGAGATGGCTGTACGCCCCTCTGTTGTCAGTAGATATTTGGAAGGATTCTCCGGCTTTTGTGTTGAACCTGATGTATCCGGGTAATGACCCCGGTATTTTCATCTCGATGGTCTTAACGCTTTTTCTTGGAACTTCAACAACCTTGCGCGTTTCAAGTTCTTTGATCGACCGGCGAAGCATATCTACTCCGGAACCAAAAAAATCTTTAATTACGAGTTTCCCGGGTGATGGCAGGGCTGGTGTCGATACATCCCGTTCCGGATTACGAACTATGACCAGCCGTCGGTCTGTTACGTATATATCATATCCCCCTGGTGTTGATCCGGACGTTCCGGCTCGTGGTTTTACTGTACCAGAATTTCCGGTATGAAGGGTTATGTTCACTATTCCTCCAATATATCTTTCAGGAGTTGTGTCGGTTCCTAACGTGGCATTTTGCTCACCAACAAGAATCGACTCAGCTGCTGCGATGAGATTTCTTTCGGTGTCGTAAATCCCGGTACTTTTTTCCAAAAACAGCCTTGGTTCCCCGTGAATAATCACGGGTTCGGGATTTCCGGTGAGCGTGTCACCTCCTCGGAGGACATCCGGTATTGTGCCTGGTCTTGACGGATCCCCAGACGTTACGAAATAATCAATGAGCATGGGCTTTGCTTCGCCAAATATCCGGATTGCATACTCATAGCCGGCTCTCCCGAGCACAGCATTCGCCTCAACTCCGGTGAGTTTTTCGATAGCACCGTTCCATGCAATAAGCACCCCTTTTTTATCCACGGCAAATGTCGGGTATTCCCATTGTTCCAGGGTGAGTCGGAGATCACTCCATTTATCAGCGTCTTTTTTCTCTGGATCCCTGGTATCCGATACAGTATCTATTCCGGTTGGAATGTTTTCGGCAGGTTTTTCCGGAATGTGTAATGGATTGTTAATCTGCCGGTCTCCGATGAGGTCAAATGTCCGGACTTCATCGATCCAGGCAAAATCCGGATCTTCGGATGAAGGTGTAGTATCTTTGAGAATTTCGGGATAGGACAGCATTAACAGCTGTTCGAGGTGGGCAAACGCTTTCCTGTGACCAATATAGATCCTGAATGATTCACCGTTTCTCGTCTGGAATATTGCAAATCCTGCGAGAAGGTGTGGTTTTTTCATCTCGATACTGACGATGTCCTGTCTCCAGACCTCGAATATCTTCATGCGTTCAAGTTCCTGGATGGATCGCGTTCCCAGATCCACATCGGTGCCAAAAAGTTCTTCCACAATGGATTTCCCGGGTTCCCCTTCATTTCCTGTTGGATATAGTTCAGGATTGTGAGCAACGAAGAGGCGCTGATCCGTTGCGTAGACCCCGTAACCTCCCGGAGCAGTACCCAGTGCACCCGAAATCGCACCGGCAAGCCCTTTGCCGGTTACTTTGAGAATTACGCTTGATACTCCCCCAAGATACTGTTCCTCTTCGTACAGGTTGCCAAAAGTTCCTGCCAGGTGATGTTCGCTTACGAGGATTGACTGGACTGCCGCGATAACTGTGCCACGGGAATCACGAACAGCGGTCGCACGGCAACCTATAAGTTTCGGTTTGCCCCGAAGATTGATAGTCTCGGCCTTACTGAGAAATGTATCGCCGTTTTGTTGTATGATCCCGGGAAGGTTTGGGTCGATTCTATTTTCAGGTTTTATTATATAATCGACGAGCATAGGTCGCGGCTCGCCATAAAACGGTAGTGCATATGCGTGATTACCGTGACCGATGACTTCTTCGGCGCTGACTCCCGTTGTTTTAGCAATGGCTTCATTCCAGGCGATAACCACCCCTTTGGGATCAACGACAAAGATGGGATAGGGCAGGTTCTTTATGGAACTCGTTAATCCTGCGAGGTCCGTTACTTCTGTCAGTTTTTCCGAAGAACTGTCGCTGTACGTTTCCGCACTGGGCGTCGGTAATCCTTCACCTTCTGTGGACTCGGAAGGAGTCGTTGGTGGACTCAGGCGGATAACTTTGGAAATGTCACGACCGTATGCCAGGATTTCATCAACTGAACCGGCATTGTTGAACCTGGCGAGATATTTCCACTGGATGATATGGGAGGGGGTATTCGGCGCTTCAATTGAGTGTTCCAGGTAAATTCCGGGTCTCTTCCGGAGAAAGTGCTCCGATGCGTGCCATGACTTCAGAGCGCTCCCGCTCCGGAATCTGAAGATAGAAGTTTGGACCCGGGATATCACCGTTTTCTGATCCCAATGATCGGGAATATTCCGCGTTCACCCCCGCAATGGTGCCATCGGGCAGGAAAATTGCGAATAAGTCCATATTGTCTTCTGTTGGGGAGAATTTGTATTGCCGGTCAACACGTGCGGGAGGACATACATCCGATATCCCCGTTACCTTCCGGTTTTTTACAAAATCCACGAGTTTTGGGATGTCATCAAAAAATTCAGATCCTTTCTGCAAATAGAAATTTCCGCCATTATTGAGTGTGTCGATGGCGATCCTCGCCATGTGTCTCCCGGTAAAGATAACAAAAAAACCTGGAATTCCCCGGGCCTTGATCTCCCGAAGCAGTTCAACGCCGTCCATTTCCGGCATGTAATAATCCGACAGGATTGCATCGAAGTGACGGGTCTCCAGAATATCAAGAGCAGCTTTTGCCGAAGTACTTGTTTCAACGGAAAAACCCGGTTCCTTCTCCAGGAATGATTTCAGAAGCGTAAGGATCTGTGGGTCATCATCGACGCAAAGGAGGGAAACAGATGTCGATGCTGATGACGTTGATATCGCCGTATTTTTCCTCCTTCGTTACAATTTGCCTAAGTTGCATTTTGAAATTTATTTCCCCATAGTGAAAGATACAATGACAGGGACGATCCCGGATAAACTCCAAAACCAATTACACTTTATTTATTCGGGCTTTATTTAAATTTACTCATATAATATCGTCGCCGAAAAAACCGGTTTTATCAGGATTTAACCACAAATCCACCAAACTCTGGTTTTTTTTCTTAACTCAAAATTGTTAAAACCCGAAGTACTTTATTGTGCAGTTTCCTAGAAATTCTTCCATAACTTATTTATGACGATGAGTAAAATTAGATAGAGCAAGACGCTGCTATAGTGTAGTCCGGCCAATCATGCGGGCCTTTCACGCCCGCGACTGGGGTTCGAATCCCCATAGCAGCATTCTGTTTTTATCTGATTTTCTATTCGAAAATATATCGGTCAACTTGAATGCAATTTTCTTTGGGATCTTACCAAATCAACTGAGAAAAAATTAATTTGAATTCAGTTAAGACGGGCAATCGAAAATTGCATAATTTGATCCAAATTAAAAAAAATCTTCAAAACCTGAAAATAAAGGATTATTATTTTCCTTGGCCCGAAACGTTGGTGGCTAGGCTTGTTGGGGGAGCAGTAGCTTTCAGGTCGACCTGAATCTGAGCTATACCATTTGGCGTTGTCGTGCTTTCGGATTTTACAAGAACCCCGTCTTTATAGACCTCAGTAAGGATCAAATCTCCCGAACCATCATCTTTCACGAATGAAGTGACAACGACACCGGTACTTGTTGGAATCTGGTACAATTGCTCTCCGGAACCAGTTACATCATGAAGGTTACCGGGAGTGCCAAACGAGCCGGTAAACGTGCCGGCATACTTCACGCGAACCCAGACCCCGGTTTTGGGGATAACAAGTGCTGCAGGTGTTGGTACCTGTGTTGGAACAATCTTTGTAATTACCGGGGTCGGAGTAGCCGTGTGGATAACGGTGGTCGGCAGCGGGGTTGACAGCGTAGTAATAACGGGGGTAGGTGCAGGTACCAAAATGCCCGGCTCCCGGAGCATTATTCATGAACGTGGAAGCCCCGATGACAACTGCGATCACGACAATAATTATCAAAGCTATTGCCATGAACATCGGTTTCTTCGATGATCTTTGTGTCGCGGGTTGAGGCGGCGGGCTCGGAACTACCGGGGCAGAAGATGGATTACTTGCAACTTCCAGGGGAGTTACGCTCGTTCCGTCCGCGGAAGAAGTCTCAGGTATGACAGGAGTCTGATCATCAGTCTTTTGGACAAGGATATTTGAGAACATCAGAAGATTTTTCTGAATCGGGTCAGGCTCCCCAACTTCTTCGGCGGGTGATGCAGCAGGGGATTGTTCCGCAACCTTTTCTGGTACCGGCTGGGTAACGGACTGGGTGGGATGGCGCGACGGTACCAGCGGTGAAGGCTGGGTCCGGGGTTTTGAATCTTCAATGAGCGGTTCGATTGAATGGATGACGTCTTCGATAGGTCGTTCCTTTCGGCTTACCGGGCTGACTGTCGGGGCAACCGGGACTGAAACCTGGGGTACGGATGGTTCTGCAGGTTCCGGCCCGGGCACCTGCTGGTTTTGCGGACCGGCAACACGTGTCCCGCAACGATTACAGAATAAAGAGTCGGGAGATACCCGGCTTCCGCAGCGTGAGCAGAACGATCCCTGGGGAAGAGTGGATGTTTCTTTTGGTTTCTGGGGAGCATTGACGGTTTCAATAATTTTCTTCATGGGACGGGCGATCTCGATCCTCTTTTTTGCTGAACTTCCGCCGGCGATACCAACCTGCGGTTGAACCCCCGGGGGTGGGAGCAGAAACCTGTTCTGGCTCAAAAGGAGGTACAACAGCACGAATCGATCGCTCCGAATATGAAGCCATCTTGTCCCGGAGGAGCTTAACCCATTCGTCACATTCCCTTTTCCGCTCACTGCCTACGTGACGGGAAAACGTGAGAACCATCTGACGTGCACTACCCGTCTCGGTGCTTATGGAAACCGTGATAGTTGGATCCCGGATTGCATTCTCTCCCTGTTCAAGGCTCAGGATCGCCGCGAGAGGGATGTATTGCGGCGGCATAAGCGTGTCCCTGCTGTTTACCAGGATAAGTCGTTCGTTGGTGAGGATCGCCTCGAAAGGAACCGATTTCACAACAATATTTTGCGTAGCCAGTAATATGGACTCGTCACTATTCAGCTCGGGATGACCCATGGTACCACATTCTTCACTATATCTGCGTCGCCATCAACAAATAACTATTTGTTCTTTTTAGCGAAGGAACTTCGATCGGCAGTCTTCCAATTTTTTTAAAGACATTCGCGATCGCCCATGTAAGGCCTGAGTATTTCCGGTATGATAACGGAACCATCCGGTTCCTGGAAGTTTTCAAGTATCGCACGCATCACCCTTGACGTTGCGATTGCCGTTGAGTTGAGCGTGTGGAGGTGGCGTTTGGATTCGAAATCGCTTTTATCCCTGACCCGGATATTAAGGCGAACTGCCTGGTAGGAAGTGCAGTTCGAGCAGGAAACGACTTCTTTGTAGGCATTTTCGCGGGGCATCCATGCCTCGATATCATATTTTTTGGCAGCTACCGTCCCGATATCCCCTGTACAGATATTGACAACCCGGTAGGGTATCCCGAGGTTCCGGAAAACTTCTTCTGCGTTCTCCAGAAGTTCTTCATGGAGTGCCCACGAGTCCTCAGGTTTACAAAAAACAAACTGTTCAACTTTCGTAAACTGGTGGACCCTGAAGAGCCCCTTCGTATCAAGTCCATGGGCGCCGATCTCACGCCGGAAACAGGGAGAAATGCCCGCAAGCTTAAGCGGGAGGTCCTTCTCTTCAAAGATCTCGTCCTGATACATCGCGGCAATAGGGTGCTCGCTTGTTGCAATCAGGTACGCATCGTCCCCATCGATCTTGTACATCACCTTCTCAAAATCCCCGAGATCGGTGACCCCCTCGTACGACGAGCGGTTGATCATATAGGGGGGAATTATGGGGGTGTACCCTTTCGAACCGAGAAGGTCGAGAGCAAACCGCTGGAGGGCGAGATCGAGAAGAACGAGATTCCCTTTCAGGAAATAAAACCCTGCACCCGACGTTTTTGTTGCCCGCTCAAAGTCAGCCCAGCCGCGTTCAGATGCGAGCTGGCCATGGTTCTTCAGTTCGAAATTGAATATTCTTGGGATTCCGATTTTTTTTATTTCTACGTTTTCAGTGTCGTCTTTCCCCACCGGCACGGAATCATCGAGAATATTGGGAAGGCGCATAAGGTAATTACGGGTCGCTTCTGCGATCTCGTCGCGTTCGGTGTCGTAATCCCGGATCTTCTGGGGGAGAGCCGCTGCCTCTTCCATGAGATCACCAGCCTCTTTCCCGGCCTTCCGGGCTGCGTTAATTTCACGTGCGATCGTATTGCGGCGCTGGCGCAGGGTATCAGTCTCTACTTTGAGTTCTCGCGACCGGGCGTCTTTTGCAAGAAGATCGTCGACCCATGCGAGTTTTTCTGTATCGTTGCGCTTCCTGAGATCAGCCTTTATTATTTCCGGGTTTGCGCGTACCAGTCTGATATCCAGCATTTATTTCTCCTGCTCTAAAACAAGCCGCTTCACTTCAGGGCTCACGAGTGATTAAATAATGTTCGTCATTGATCACATTTACACTTATTTTAACCGGGAGCTCCGAACGTTGTCATTATCGTTTATCAACGAAGGAACCATAACGCATTCATTTCGGAGAGAATCCCGCCCAATCTGATGGTATCCGGGTGAAAATTAACGGTTGAATGCCGTGCGGAAAAGACACGCAAATGTAACCAACCGGTGAATTCTCGATCTTTCATGATTGATGTTGTTTTCCCGATTCGTTGGAATTATACCCCAATACTTATGAACTAACAAAGACAGTGAAATGAATATATGCAACCGGATCGGGTCCTGATATTTGTATATAATCTTGATAAAGGCAGTCTGTCAGATATCAAGGATCATATGTATTCTGCTGCCCCGGTTAAGACTCCGGCATGCAATCTGTGTTCGCTGATCCTGAGTCCTGTGGGCATGAAAAAGGGATGGAAACGCTTTATCTCGGATCTTGGTATCCCCTCCCAATACCTCTTCCGTGAAGAATTTTCAAAGGAGTTTGGTTTTTCAAAGTTTACCGCACCCGGTGTTTTTATCCAGATGGGAGGATCGCTCATTCTTATTGCAGGTGCCGAGGATATCAACAACTGCAAGTCTACAGACGATCTGATTGACCTTGTAAAACAGCGAATCCAGAAATATATCTCATAATTTTCCCCGGCTGAAAATGTCATTGTGGATGAGTGCCGAAGCCAATATTCCCAACAAATTGTTTAAAATCGTCCAATTTGGATTCTATTCAATTAAAAACGTTTAAATTTTGTCGATGATTAAAATCCGTGCCCTTCTCTATCCTCAAAAGCGAAAAAAAGCCCGCCGCGAGCGGTAATTATATACAATCCGGAAATCAACAAACTGAGCGGTAGGAAATGGTTCCGGAGTTCCGGGAAAACTTTCTTCAACTGCCGTCCGATCGCAGTTTTGAGATCGAATGGGGGATGACTGACACAATGAACTGAACAACGTTTTGGAAGGGAAAAGAATGGATCTGTTATCGAAGTTTTATTTTAATTACAGCAAGATCATCAAGACCATCAAGATCTACCTGCTGCTTGCCGGCCCCGGCCTCATTGTCATGATCGCTGACAACGATGCTGGCGGTATCACAACGTACGTTGCTACCGGGGCAAAATTCGGGTACAGCCTCATCTGGTTCCTCATCCTGCTCGGTCCTGTTGCATATTTTGTACAGGAGATGACAGTCCGCCTCGGAGCAGTCACCAAGCACGGGCATGCCGAAGCAATCTTCAGCGCATTCGGCTCATTCTGGGGCTGGTTCTCCCTCCTTGACCTTACGCTCGTAAACTGGCTGACGATGGTCACGGAATTTATCGGCATGACGGCAGCGCTGAGCATCTTCGGCGTACCCCCGGTAATAACCGTCATAGTCGTTATTCTCATGATGTTTGGTATTGTCATGTCGGGCGGGTACTGGACGTGGGAGAAGATCACGATGGCCTTCTGTCTTCTGAACCTGATCTATATCCCGGCAGCGATCCTCATTCACCCTTCGGTAGGAGACGTCCTCAGGGCTGGCATCATCCCCAACTTCCCCGGAGGATTCAGCGGCGAACTCTTCTTCCTGCTGATGGCAAATATCGGGACAACGATTGCCCCGTGGATGATCTTCTTCCAGCAAAGCGCTGTTGTCGACAAGAACATGAAAGAGAAGGATATCCCGTGGGGGAAGTTCGATACGCTTGTCGGCGCCCTGTTCACGATCATAGTTGCGGTCTTCGTAATCATAGTAGCGGGAACTCTCCTGTATGGAACAAATGTCGAGAGCGCAGCGCAGGCTGCACAGGCTATCATGGGAACGCACCCGTGGGTAGGGACACTCCTCGCGATCGGCCTCTTCGATGCCGGGTTCCTTGGAGCGATCTGTATCGCGCTCACGAGCTCGTGGGCGTTCGGGGAGGTTTTCGGGTGGGCCCATTCCCTGAACTACAAGGTCAAAGAAGCATTCTGGTTCTACGTCTTCTTCTTTGTCGGCCTTGTCACCGCCGGTCAGGTCGTCCTTATACCGGGAGCCCCTCTCGTCCTGATCACGCTCTTTGTGCAGGTCATTGCGGTTACTCTCCTCCCGGCAGCCCTGGTATTTTTGATCATCCTCTTGAACAACGAGGAGATCATGGGGAAATACAAAAATACCCTGTTTGACAATATCGCGAACATAACAATCGTCGTTGGGATCATCGTCATCTCATCGCTCTATGGCATCAGCACGCTGTTCCCGAATTTGTTCGGGTGAGGGAGGAATAAAAAATGGTAGCAATTGAAAATGTATTCGGGGAACGGATTGGAAGTGTCATACACGAATCTACGGGAAAGATCCGGAGTATCAACCAGAAATATGCAACCCCCAAGATCAAATTGTCTGGCGGAGCGAAAGTTGCCCTTCTCCTGCTCCGGCTGTACCTTATCTTCCTCGTGGGGCTTCTTGTGTACAAGTTCTGGACGATAATTAACGGGGGAGCATAATGGCGCAAGAGGACAAATCCAATAATTCTGCCATGGCGGGCGATCTTGAGATCCTTCTCTCAGATATCCTGAGTGTCCCGGTTCTTAAATCCGGGAAGAAGATCGGGTCGCTTGCGGACCTGGTTATTGTCGAGACGGCAAAAATTCCCGAAGTCCGGTCCCTTTTTGTCTCAAGATCGTTTGGCAAACCAAGTCTCCTTATCCCGTGGGAATTCGTCCACACCCTTACCGGGCGGGGAATAGAAGTCACAATCGGCGATCTCGCCCCCTACGAAGCGGAACCGGCCGATGACGTAATTCTTCTTCGGGACTATGTCCTCGACAAGAAAGTTATCGACCTTGAGGAGAACGAAGTCGAGGTAGTGTACGACATCCGGCTCGTCCTCCGGAACAAGAAACTTTACGTAACCGATGTCGATACCGGAAAAGCTGCCGGCTCCGGCGGTTCGGTCTTGGTTTCCTTGCGAAACTCATTTACTCCCCGACGGACACTGAAGCAGAGCAGATGATCTCCTGGAAATATGTCCAGCCGCTTCCGACGAATATCGGGAGATTCAAGGGTAACGTGAAGCTGAACGTCCTCAAGGAAAATCTCTCTGAGATCCATCCGGTCGACCTTGCAGATATCCTCGAAGAAATGGACCACGAGCAGCGGGTCATGGTCTTTTCAAGCCTCGATCACGAGCAGGCAACGGACACGCTTGAGGAGATCGAACCTAAAGTCCAGAGGGAGATTATCTCATCTCTCTCTACCGAGAAGGTAGTCAAGCTCATCAATGACATGACCCCGGGTCAGGCAGCCGACATCCTCTCGGTCCTCCCGTCTTCTGAAGCTCACGTTATCCTTGATACCATGAATGCAGAGAGTGCCCGAAAGGTACAGGCGATTATCAACCGGCAGGAAGAGAAAGTCATCCACTACACGACCCAGAAGATCCTTAAATTTCCACCAGAGACGGTCGTTGAATATGTCCAGAATGACTACCCGCGCCATGCCCGGGACAAAGATGTCATAATGTATATCTACGTGGTCGATGAGGACGACCACCTGCTCGGGGTTGCTGACTTAAAAGAGCTCCTGCAAGCCGATGACAAAGCGTTCCTCCGGGATATCATGGTGGAGAATGTAATCACGCTTTCCACCGGAAGCACACTTAAGGAAGCAGCGCAGGAATTTTTACGGTACGGGTTCCGGGCCCTGCCGGTCGTCGATGAGGAGAACCGTTTAACCGGCGTGGTCCCTTACCGGGACGTAATGAACCTGACCCATCATTTCGTGGAATAATTTTTTAGTTTATTTCGTTTTTTGGTGACAATCCCTATAGAATCAGGAACGGGTAACTTCCACGGTATGTCATTCTGGCTATCAGCGATGAATAATTGAAGATGAACAATTTGTTTTCTAATCCCCGGTAACCATACGGGACAACTATAATGGATAACGTGAATATATGGCATCAGATTTCAGAAATCCAGGTAACCGGGAGGATGGTCTGGCAGAATGAAGATAGCAGTAACCGGTAAAGGTGGCGTTGGCAAAACATTCATTGCGGGGAGTCTGGCTTCCATTTTCGCGCGGGATGGTTTACCCGTCATTGCAATTGATGCAGATCCCTCTCCCAATCTTGGAATTTCTCTCGGTTTGTCGATGGATGAAGCTTCCCGAATTGTTCCGATTGCCGAGAACGAGGAATTGATCAAGCTAAAAACGGGCACACCGTATTCCGGTGTCTTCAAGCTCACATTCTCGGTCGACGATATAATCAGTTCCCATTCAGTGCCGACTCCATCCGGCGCCAACCTGATGGTCATGGGAACGGTCCGGGCAATGGGCTCGGGCTGCACCTGCCCTGCCCATTCGGTGGTAAAAGCACTGCTCCGGCATCTCGTCGTGGAACGCGACGAAGTCGTGATCCTCGATATGGATGCCGGAATCGAACACCTCGGCAGGGGAACTGCGGACCATGTCGACATACTTCTCATTGTCAGCGACGCCAACCGCAAATCGCTGGAGGTAGCAAAGACAATTTTCCGTCTTGCAAAAGAATCAGCAATAAACCGTATCGGACTCGTCGGTAACCGCATCGAAGACGAACGGCAACGGGACGCGATAACCACCTTTGCCGAAATGAACGGGATACCATTGATGGCCCTGATTCCCTTTGACAGGATTGTCATCGATGCCGGCATGACCGGAGAAAATGTCATGGAGGGCAATTCGAGCGCTCTCGGTGCGATAGGATGTTCCGCCGGAAGTCTTCGGAAGGACGAACGTGTGTGAACAGATCCAGATCCTTGATGTGAGTGGAGAGGTTTCATGAAAACGATTGTGACGATGGGGCGGGGGGGTACCGGCAAAACGAGTTTTGTCGCCCTGATGGCGAAGTACCTGATCGAACAGGGCGAGACACCGCTTCTTCTGGTGGACGCTGACCCCGATCAGAACCTTGCCGAGATGGTTGGTATCGATCTGGAAGCGGCCGGGAAACAGACGATATCCGAACTGCTCTCCGATACCTTCATAGACTCGTGGGGGAACGACCATTGGCGTAGCCCCGTCGCGCCGTATTGAGAACAGGATTTGGGAGGATGGATTGTACGAAAGCGACCATTTCGATCTCATTGCGGTAGGAACAAAATGGATTGAGGGATGTTACTGCCTTCCCGACGCTGCATTGAAAAATGCACTTGCAGCCATCACAAAACAGTACCGGTACATCCTGATTGACTCACCCGGCGGGCTTGAGCACCTGAACCGGAAGATAGCAAGCGACGTGGATGTTATCTTTGACGTTATGGGTCCTTCCAGCAAATCGTTTGCCCATGTACGGAGGGCTCACCGTGTTGTCCAGGAAGTAGGGATTAAATTCGGGGGCTTTTACGTCATCGGGGGTTACGGGTTCCCTGCTGACCAGAGCGGAAGGGCATCTTCAGAGACCGGACTTCCGTACTGGGAAAAATTGAATACGATGCCCTGGTTGCGGACCATGTGCTTGCCGGTCGCTCATTACTTGATGTCCCCGTGGATTCTGTCGCGTACCGGTCGGTTGCACGACTACTTGGACCGGTGTTCTCCCGGTTGTGAATGGTCGATGCAGCATACTTTTGATGAGTGATTGTTCAGGACTAACTGCACAAGACTCCTCCAAAATGACAAATTTGGATCCCGGTTGCCTTCATTTTTTGTTGCATTGTTCAAATCATTTTCAATAAATCTGAGTGGGGGTGGGGGCCCCACAAAATTTTTTAGTGGGACGTGACCCCCAACCCAAAAATTCATCGGAAATTTGCCGCCCCTCCAATTTTCGGAAAAAAACAGAAAATCACGAAAAGTTCTCGTCGGAAAAAATATTGTGTATTAGTTGTACATCCCATGATTGGATAATTATCCAACTGTTGGATAGGAAACTGACACCCCGAATCGGGCCAAATTATTTTTTGCCGTATTGCCACCCCCCAACCCAAAGTAAAATTGTGGCACTCATCCTTTTTCGAGCATAGACCGGACGAGGCTGTTGGTCGTGGGACGGGAAAAGAACCGGAACGCGATCTCCCCCTTTTCCGTTATCCGATACATCTTCTCCCTCCTGCTCTCAACCGTCAGTTCCTCAACGACAAGTCCATTCTCCCGAAGTGATCGCATGAAATCCGAGAATGTCCCGTGGGTCAGTACCTGCTGCCGGCTTCCGGCTCCGTTTCGAGGTAACCGGCTGGACGGGCGCAGTATCAGGCTTTTTTCGTTTCGTCCGGATCGGGATATACACCGCTCCGAGCTGTTTAAAGATGTACTGCCGGGACACCCACGCAGGTATGACAGTTTTCCCCTCATTTTTACCGTTTCGCAGGAGGACAGCAAGGATTGTCTGGTAGTTCGGGTTTTCGAGAAGGGACCGGACAGAACGATCAGGAAGAGGAGCTTTCCGCATCTCTCTCTCATCGAACGTGGAGTACACCTCTGCGTCAAGCCAGAATGCCATTGCGAGGAGAGCGACGCACAGCGATTTTGACCCGGCTGAGATATCGAAGGTGAACCGTGTTCCGGGAAATTCGCGGTGAATCTTTGCGAGCGTGTCGCGTACCGAGGGATAGGTTGGCGGGAAAATGAGTTCGCGCGAGAAGGGGATGGCGAGAGACAGGGCAATCTCTTTTACCGTATTGACCGCGTCCCTGACTGCTCTCCGGGATTTTTCTGTTTCCTGGTTGGGTGAAATCTCGTAGATTGCACTGTCTGCAAAAACAATTGTCCGGGTAATGTCGGGAAGTATCCTGAATGCTGCCGGATATCCCGTGTGAATGTTCTCGCCGGCGGAGATTATATGGACGTGTTCCCTGACAGGCATTTGAGTAGTGTCGGGAGTTGTTTAGATAAATGTCTTCTTTATGATGAGGAAAAAGATAATCTTCCCCAGTACCTGAATCGGGTGAAGGTCCGGATTACTATTTCCCGGAAGGTTTATTTTTCTCGGGTCAGATCGTCGTCAGTGCGGGGAATCAAATGGCGCATCGAATCGCCCTCGGCAGGTTTCAGAGAGCGAATAATTCGCGAATGTTTCGGTTATATTTGTGATTTTCATCGATACAAGGTCATTTTCCCGTCAACTTCCTGGTTTCCGGAGTTGCTTGTTGGAACCTGCTGCAGGTCTTTTTATCCCTTAATTTTTCCTGAGGAACAGCCAACAAGGAAGATCCCGTATGCTCTCTTCGGAAGTCTTATGTTGCCTATCCCTCAATCTATAACTGACATTTGCGAGGAGGAGCGGACGTGAGCAGAAAAGGTGTCAATGTAAAAATCGGGGAGCTGACTTCTGATCTCGCACACTTCCGCGACCTCAGCATCTCGGTGGGATCCATAACCGCCGATACCTGGACAGAGCCGATGGGACCGACTCCCTTCCCGTCCCTCACCACATTCCGGAACTGGGACATGGTCCTGCTCAAACGGTACAAACCGTTCTACCTCCCCTTCTGCGATCTCTGCTGCCTGTGCACGTACGGGAAATGCGATCTCACCGGCTCAAAGAAGGGCGCGTGCGGTATTTCAATGCCCGCCCAGCAGTCGAGAACGGTGCTTATCGCCGCCTGTATCGGCGCTGCAACCCATATCAGCCATGCCCGGGAACTTCTTACGTATCTTGAAGGCCAGTTCGGCCGGGACCAGCCCATTGACATCGGCGGTCTGAACATCGAAGTCGAGGCCCCGATCATCCGGCTCGTCTGCGGGATAAAGCCTGAAGTGCTGGGGGATCTCGACCAGGTGCTCGACTACTGTGAGAACCAGGTTACCCAGCTTCTCGCGGTCACCCACACCGGCCAGGAAGGGAATAATCTTGATTTCGAATCCAAGGTGCTGCACGCGGGCATGATTGATCTTGTCGGGATGGAAGTCGCCGATATCGCCCAGATCTCAGCGCTTGGATTTCCCAAAGCCGACGCTGAGTCACCGCTTGTTGACCTCGGCCTCGGCAATATAGATACGAAAAAACCCGTTATCCTTGTAATAGGACACAACGTACCCCCATCGGCGGCAATCATTGATTACCTCCGGGCCGGCGATCTGCTCTCGGAAGTCGAAGTCACCGGCATCTGCTGCACGTCGCTTGACCTGACCCGGTATTCGCCGAAAGCACGGATCATCGGTCCCATATCGTGGCAGCTGCGCTATATCCGGAGCGGGGTCCCCGATATTATTGTCATCGATGAGCAGTGCGTGCGGACCGACACGCTGCAGGAAGCTGCCGCAATCCACGCCCCTCTGATTGCAACGAGCGAGAAGAACTGTCTCGGCCTCCCTGACAGGACCGGTGACCCTGTCGATGAAATCGTTGCGGATTTTGTCAGCGGGAATGTCAAGGGGGCGCTTATTCTCGATCCGGAGAAAGTCGGCGAAGTTGCTTCAAGGACTGCAATCGCGGTCGCTCCGAAACGGAAGAAATTCAAGACCCTCCCGTCACGTCAGGAGCTTATCGAAGCAGCCAAGAAATGCACCCAGTGTGTCTACTGCCGGCGTGCCTGCCCGAATGATCTCCCAATACCCCAGGCAATAAAAGCGGCGGGGCAGGGCAACCTGACCGGACTTAATGAACTCTATGATGACTGCGTCGGGTGCGCCCGGTGTGAATCTGCATGCCCCCAGAAGCTCGCTGTTCACAGCCTCATCGTCTCCGCGGCTGAGAATACGATTCGCACAGAGTCTTACAAGATCCGGACGGGCCGCGGTGCTATACAGGACATCGAGATCCGCGAGGTTGGCGGTCCGATCGTCCTCGGAGAGATCCCCGGCGTCGTCGCGTTTGTCGGTTGTGCGAATTTCCCGAAGGGCGCTCACGAGGTTGCCGAGATGGCTATGGAGTTTGCCAAGCGCCGGTATATTGTCTGCACGTCCGGCTGTTCGGCGATGTCTGTTGGCATGTACCGGGACGAAGAGGGGATGACAGCCTATGAAAAATATCCCGGTTCGTTCCAAGCCGGGGGGATCGTCAATGTCGGTTCCTGCGTGGCAAACGCCCATATTGCCGGGGCCGCGATCAAGATCGCAAGCATCTTTGCCCGTCGCCCCCTTCGGGGAAATTACGAAGAGATAGCCGATTATGTGCACAACCGGGTTGGCGCAGTCGGCGTCGCGTGGGGTGCCATGTCCCAAAAAGCTGCATCCATCGCGGCAGGATTCTGGCGGCTGGGTATCCCGGTTGTCGTCGGCCCTCACGGAACCAAGTACCGGCGCATGCTCCTTGGCAGGGCCGACCGGGACGAAGACTGGTTCGTTTACGATGCACGCACTGGCGAAAAAGTCTATGGCGGACCCGTACCTGAGCACCTCTTCTTCGCAGCTGAAACGAAAGAAGAAGCGATGGTGATGATAGCAAAGCTGACCATGCGTCCCAACGACACGAGCAAGGGGCGGGCGATCAAACTCACCAATTATATCGACCTCCACAAGCGTCTCGTAGGCGGGATACCCTCCGATATCCACCAGCTCATCAGGACACGTTCGGACATCCCGGTGACCATGAAAGGCGAGATCGAGGGCATCCTTGAGGCTAAGGGATGGAAAGAGACCGGTATACCCGACCCGACCCTGCTCGCACGTATGGTCCGGAAGACAAAGGTGTGATTAAAAAATGCCGATGAACGAATCCTGGCAGACGGCCGAGATCCCCGGGCCGAAAAAAGCATCGCTCATCATCAAGCCCGATATAGCCGACGCGATGATCCGCCGTGCCAAGCGACCGCTTATTATCGTCGGCCACGGGGTCCTTGAATATGAGGTCGAAGGCAGGAAACTCATCGACTATATCATCGAACTCGCAAAAAAGGCACGGATCCCGGTTGTCGTGACAGCGAGCACCAATAAGGAATTTATCACCCGGGGATTTACCCCGTCAGCGATGATGCCCGCGGTCGATATTGCGAACCGGCTGACCGATCACAGCTGGAAAGGTCTCGACGGGAAAGACAATTATGACCTTGCAATATTCGTCGGCCTTCCCTATTACATGGAATGGACTATCCTTTCGGGGCTCAAGCACTTCGCCCCGACCCTCAAGACCATGACCCTCGACTGTGTCTACCAGCCAAATGCGAGCTGGTCATTCCCCAACAGCACGATCAAAGACTGGTCCGTGAACCTCAAAGGCATCGTCGAGAACCTCGGCGACTAAACCGGAGTATACCATGTTTGACACCATCCCCGTCGAAGTCGGCCTCGTCTATGAAGGCGAGCGTGTTCGGAAGAACGATATGCAGGTCGAGCTCGGCGGCCCTTCGGTCAAGGAAAAATTCGAACTTGTCCGGGTCCGGAATTTGGATGAGATATCGGATGGGGAAACCACTATCCTTGGTCCTGACATTTCGGCAATGGAAGAGGGAAAGAGTTACCCGATCGGCATCCTCGTCGAGATAGCCGGTTCAAAGGTCGAGAAAGACCTCGAAGGTGTCATCGAGCGACGGATCCACGAATATTCCAATTACATCCAGGGGTTCATGCACCTCAACCAGCGGTACGATATCTGGATACGGCTCTCGAAAAAGTCGTTTAAGAAAGGGCTCAGCTCATTCCGTTTTATCGGTGCTGTCATGCACGAGCTCCTCAAATCCGAGACTTCCTATCATTGAAAAAGTCCAGATCACATTCATTACCGACGCCGGGAAGATCCATCCTCTTTACGAGGAAGCGATGGCGACGTATGAAGCCCGGGATGCACGGGCACGGGGACTTGCCGACGAGGACGTCGATACGTTTTATGGGTGTGCCCTCTGCCAGTCGTTTGCCCCGACACACGTCTGTGTCATCACGCCCCAGCGGTACGCAAACTGCGGCGCCATCAGCTGGTTTGACGGGCGAGCCGCCGCCGGTATCGATCCAAAAGGTCCTATCTTTGCAATAGAAAAAGGCGAATGCCTTGATCAGGAAAAGGGTGAATATTCCGGCATCAACGACAGTGCCAAGAAACGGTCGATGGGAGAAGTAAGCAGGGTCCAGCTGTACTCTGCGTTTGGGTACCCCCATACCTCCTGCGGGTGTTTCGAAGGAATTGCCTTCTATATCCCCGAAGTAGAAGGTTTTGGCATCGTGCTCCGCGGTTTCCGCGATGTCACGGTCAACGGCCTTGCTTTTTCAACAATGGCCGATTCAACGGCCGGCGGGCGACAGATCGATGGCTTCCACGGGATCTCCATCGAATACATGCGCTCAAACAAGTTCCTTCACGCGGACGGCGGGTACGACCGGGTCGCATGGATGCCATCTGACACCAAGGAAAAATTAAAAGAGTTTATTCCGGCATCCGTGTATGGTAGCATAGCGACGGAAAAAGATGTTACCTCTATCCCTCAGCTCCGCGAATTCCTCGAAAATCATCACCATCCGGTGACAGCACGGTGGGCTGTTGCGGAAAATGTGTCCGGGGGAGATGTTGGATCAGCGCAGGTATTTTCGGTAGGCGATGTACCGATGAACGTCGGGGGTTTCAGGATTATCCTGAAGAATGCGAGAATTACTGCCGATAAAGTGATCATCCAGCCGGTAAAGCCCGGAAAGCGCATGGGTGGTGAGTAGCATGGTGAAAGATATCCGGAGGAATGCAATAGATGGTGAAAAGATCCTCGCGCTCGCCCCGCAGATCCTTGAACTGTTGAAAGGGGTACACCAGGTCGAGCTCGAGAATTTTACCATGGATATCGGCGATCTCGAGCTCTTCATTCCCACCGGTACGTTCGGACCGTCTCCCCACGCGATACTCCCGATCGCGGGAAAAATTAAACCCCAGACCCTCATCCCTGAAACATTTGTTCCGGTTCCGGTAACCTACCCGGCAAAGATCCGGGAAGTGACCCTTGGTGCGACAAGGGGTGAAGGAGGAAGCCGGAGAAATACGGTCACTATAGGGGGCGCTACAACTCCTGCGTACTCGGATTTTTCAAAGCCCCTCCTTCATCCGCCGGCGATCTCTCTTGATGTATTCGATATGGAGGTCCAGCTCCCCAAGGTGCTCAAGGAAAATGTCCGCGACGTCATGAACGATCCCGCCGAGTGGGCACGGATGAATGTCAGGAAATTCGGTGCGGATATCGTTACTGTCCACCTGACCAGCACGGACCCGCTGTTCCGGAATACATCTCCGAAGGACGCGGCAAAAACCGTTGAGTCTGTGCTCCAGGCAGTTGACGTTCCCCTGATTATCGGCGGATGCGGCGACCCGAAAAAAGATGCAGCGGTCTTTTGTGAAATAGCGGAAATGGCAGAAGGCGAGCGCCTCCTCCTTAATTCCGTTACCCTCGAAATGGCGGAAGCAAAGACACTCGCGAGCGTGGCGAATGCAGCGAAGAAACACGGACATGTTGTTCTTGCCTTTACCGGTCTTGAACTGAACAGCGCGAAGGAGCTGAACCGAAGGCTCTACGAATATCTCCCACCGGAACAGATCGTGATGGACCTTACGACGGTCGCACTCGGGTACGGCCTTGAGTATTCGTTCTCTATCCACGAGCGGGCGAGATATGCTGCCCTGATGGGGGATACCGAACTCCAGCACCCGGTTATATCAGCCTCGACCAATGCGTGGGGAGCACGGGAAGCGTGGATGCAGATGGCCCCCGAGTATGGTTCCCGCGAGCTGAGAGGGCCAATATGGGAAACGATCAACGCACTGACCCTGCTCCTCGCCGGAATCGATCTCTATATGATGATGCATCCCGCGGCTGTGCTCACGATACGGGATGTAATCAGTCGCCTCGGGACGACTGGCCTCGGAAAAGCAGACCGGATCCAGGACTGGGTCACGGTGAGGGTATAGGTATGGCGGAACAGGTAGAGGAACCCCGGCGCAGGAAGAGCATACGGGAGATCAGCCCGATTGACGTGTACAAGCTCCTTCCCCGCACGAACTGCAAGGAATGCCGGGAAGCAAACTGCATGGCATTTGCGACCCGGGTTGTCAACGGCGAGATTGTTCTGGCGGACTGCCTTCCGCTCCTCACTGAAGAGTACCATGAAGTCCATCTCGCGTTAAAGGATCTCCTCGCCCCCCCGGTCAAAGCCGTTGCGTTCGGGCCTGCGGATAACCCGGTTGTCGTCGGGGGAAAATATGTGCTCCAGCGGCACGAGTTCACCTACCATAACCCGGCGCCGATTGCCATCGATGTCAACGATCTCATGCCCGAGACGGAACTCATGGACCGGGTAAAGAGGATCGGGGAATTCTCCTATAATTACATAGGAAGAAAATTGACCCTGAATGCAGTTGCCGTGCGGTGTACCTCCCGTGATCCCGTGACGTTCCGGGACGCGGTGAAGAAAGTCGCAGGTGCGACGAATTTCCCGATAATCCTCTGCTCTCTTGATCCTCTCGTCATGGAAGCGGGCCTTGCAGAGTGCCGGGACAAACGACCGCTCATCTACGCGGCAACAGAGCAGAACTGGAAACAGATGGCGGAACTCGCTCTCCAGCACCGCTGTCCTCTTGCCGTCTTTGCACCGGGAAACCTTTCCCTTCTCCGGTCGCTCACCAGAACCCTGATGGAATATGGTGTCGATGATCTTGTTCTCGACCCCGGCACATTTACCGAGTCAGGCCTTTCCGACACAATCAGTGCCATGACGGCGATCAGGACGGCGGCGTGCAGGAACTTCGATGAACTCTCCGGGTTTCCTCTCATGGGCGTGCCGATGACGGTCTGGTCCGGGGAAGAGATATCAGAGGACGTCCTGAAATGGAAGGAAGCGACCACGGCATCCGTGTTGCTCTCCCGGTATGCAGACCTGCTCATCATGCACAGCCTCGACGGATGGGTCCTCTTGCCCCAGATGATCTGGCGGTTCAATATCTATACTGACCCGAGAAAACCGGTTTCTGTAGAAGCGGGGGTAAGGACGTTTGGGAAACCCGATAAAAACTCCCCCGTCCTTGTCACCACCAACTATGCGCTTACGTTCTTCACTGTTGAGTCGGATATCAAGGCAGCAAACCTCGATTGTTACCTCATCGTGATTGATACCGGAGGGTTGAGCGTCGAGAGCGCCGTAGCCGGCCGCTACTTTACCGCCGATTCGATAGCGTCATCGCTTAAGGAATTCAACCTTGAATCGCTTGTCAGCCACAAAGTACTGATCATCCCGGGGCTCGCAGCACGATTGAGCGGGGATGCTGAGGAAGCGACCGGCTGGCAGATCCTTGTCGGTCCGAAAGACTCGTCAGGACTCCCGCAGTTCCTCAAGAGCCGGTGGCCACCGGAACCATGAACAGGGTGCATTCGTTTTTTCCCGGGAAATACCCGCTAACTCACGGGAGCATGAACTATGGTTGAGCTGGTGACCGTTACTTTCCAGCCCATGAACCGCACTGTCCGGGTGCATCAGGGTTCAACGGTTCTTGGCGCTATCCGTGAGGCCGGGATCCAGTTCGAAAGTATCTGCGGGGGGAAAGGGGAGTGCGGGAAGTGCAGGGTTATCCACGTCCGGGGATCCTGCGAACGCATGCTTAACGGAAACAGCCGGACTCTTTCACCTGATGAAATGGCCCGTGGATACTATCTCGCGTGCCGGACGTGTGTCCTGGGCGATTGCGAATTTATCATTCCGGTCGAGAGCAGGATCGATATGCCACAGATCCTTCTCATTGCCGGGTGGAAAACAGGCGCTCTCGCACCTTCTGCCACAAAATACCTGACTGCTTCCGGCGAGTCATCTGAAAGCCCATTTGGCTACCGGTCCCTGCGTCTCCTTGGATACACGGGACATCGCCCCCATATGACCCGCGAGCAGCATGACCGGCTGATAGGATCAACGGCTCCTCTTACTGCGACCGTGAGTATCGCCTCCGGGTATCCCGAGATTATCGGTGTCGAAGACGGTGACACGACCCGGATGAATTATGGCCTGGCAATCGATCTTGGTACGACTACGGTCGTGGGGGCTCTCATCGACCTTTCCGATGGATCCATCCTTGCCCATGGGGCTGCGCTGAACCGCCAGATCACGTACGGTGAGGAGCTTATTACGAGGATTGCCGCTGCGAAAGACGAGGGAGGCAGGGAACGGCTCCTGAATGCAGCGGTCGAGAGCATTGGGGACGTTCTGGCCCAGCTTGTTACCCAATCCGGTGTGAACGGTACTGCGATAACTGATGTCTGCGTAGGTGGCAACACGGTTATGGACTTCCTGCTTACCGGGCTTGACCCACGGATCCTTGAGTTAGTCGACAGCGAGATCCCCCGGGCTCCTTTTATCAGGAAGGCTTGTGAACTTGGGATCCCGGTGCATCCCGGTGCATATGCGTACTGCCTCCCGAACGTCAGCCGGTTTGTCGGGGGAGATGCTGTGGGTGATGTCGTTGTATCCGGAATGCACACCTCTCCCGTTCTCTCCCTCCTTATCGATCTGGGGACCAACGGCGAACTTGTATGGGGAACTCAGAGTGGCTTGCATCGGCTTCTTGCGCGTCCGGCCCGGCCTTCGAAGGGGCCGGTATCTTTGCCGGCATGAGGGCAATGAAGGGGGCTATCGAACATGTTGTCATCGATCGCGTGACTGGAAAGGTCTCTCTGACGGTAATCGGAAAAGCGGAGCCCAGAGGCATATGCGGATCGGGGATAATCGACGCTGCCGCCGGGATGGCAGCAGCCGGGATTGTTGATTTTACCGGAAAAATCGTGGAAGGAAAGCCCGGAGTCCGGAAGGGGGAATCCGGACCGGAATTTGTTCTGGTAAACGGTTCCGATACCGCTACCGGGAGGGACATCGTCATTACCGGCGAAGATATGGCATATCTCATGGACTCGAAGGCCGCAGCATGTGGTGCCATCGGGGTGCTCATGAAAAAATACCGGGTACTCACGGGTGATGTCCGCCACGTCTATCTTGCCGGTGCTTTTGGAGCATACGCAGACTTGAGCAGCGTGATCGCGTTTGGAATTATTCCTGATTTTTTTAACGCCGAATATCATCCGCTCGGAAACGGTTCACTTGCGGGGGCCTGTGCTGCTCTCGTGTCAAGGGAGAAGCGTAAAGAGGCCGAAGAGATCGCTCGGAAGATGGTCTACATCGACCTGCTCGTGGAGTCTGATTTCATCGATGAGTATTCTTCAGCGATTTATATACCCGGGAAAAAAGAATATTTTACTCATTAATGTTTTTATTAAGAGTTCCGTCGGGAAAGTAAAAAAACTGAAACCTCAGAAAACGCTCAGACTCTTAAAAAAATTGCTTCATAATTTTTTTTATTTTGCTTCAAACAATTTCAGCATTTTTTCTTCCCAGGAAATAAATTTCCCGGAGGTTTTACTACAATCCCGGAGGGAAAATACTAGGAGATCTTTTGTATGCCCCGTTCACCAGATGATACCCGGATTTGGGATGAGGATTACCAGAGGCGGGGAAAGTTATGGGGTGGAATGACTTCGCGGCTTCCTGCCCCACCGCCCGGATCGCGTGTTCTCGAACTGGGCTGCGGAAGTGGAAAAACGGCTGCCTGGCTCGCAGGTATCGATCTTGATCTGGTGGGGGTCGACTTTTCACGTACCGCGCTGACCATGAACTACCCTGCGAACCGGCGTTGCGAAGGATACACACTTGCAGTCGCTGATGCGAGGCATCTCCCGTTCCGGGACGAAGCATTTGATGTGGCCTTTGCTGTTCACATAATCGGTCATCTGGATAAGGACGATCGGATAGAGGCGGCTCTGGAGTTGATCAGGGTTCTGAAGCGGGGAGGTACCCTTGTGTTCCGCGGTTTTTCCTCCCGCGATTTCCGTTTCGGACGGGGGGACCAGAATCGAACCGGGGACGTTCCGGCGTGGAAACGGAATTATCACGCATTATTTCATCCAGGACGAGATTCTCGATCTCTTCCCGTCACTCACTCCCGGTTCGGTTGAAGCCGGTACCTGGACCATGAGGGTCTCCGGAATTGATCACCCCCGCGAGGAAATTACGGCCGTATTCACAAAATCCTAAAAAAACATTTTTTCATACGTTCTGAGGCTGACCCGGAGGAAACCTATTAGCGTCTGCCATCAACTTTTTTTATATGAGTGTGGGTAAAGACACGGTATTTCTGCTCATTTCTTCTCTTGTCTGTTTGTTTGTGGTAGTCACACCAGTGTCCGCAATCCCGGTCGATCTGACGACGACCGGCTCGCTCTCTTTTGATTCCGCTCCCCCCGGATCGGGAGTTTTCCTTGACGGATTTTACAAAGGTCTCACCCCGGTAACCATTAACTATCTCGCTCCCGGGACGCATGCCGTTCAGATCGGGCACGCCGGATACTATGACTGGAAATCTACCGTGACGGTATCCGCAGGTGAAACGAATACCGTTTTTTACACACTTGATCCGGTTCAGAAAAATGAAATGGGTTGGATCTACGTATCTTCCACTCCCGGGGGACTGCGGTTACAATCGACGGTAATCCTGCTGGAAGGACCTCCCAGGGCAGTCCGCTTATACTGAGCAATATTCCAGCGGCGAACACGAAATTTCCCTTGTCCTCGGAGGTTACCAGGCACAGACGATCAAATCTGATGTCGTTGCAAAAACTATTTCGGAAATTAGTGTGAGTCTGCAACCGGTTTCAAATTCGCCCGCTGATGGTACATTAGTGGTTTCATCTGCCCCTGTCCGGCGCAGAGGTCTTCCTTGACAATTCTTTCATCGGCGTCACACCGCTTTCGCTCGACACAATTTCTGCGGGAAACCACCCTGTTTTAATCAGGCTCGAAGGGTACCTGGATTATTCGGTGACGGTGCTGGTGAATACCGGTTCAACCACGAACGTTGAAGCACTTTTGGTGCCCGCGACTCCGGCTCCGACACGAGCTTCCCTGCCAGTTTTTGCTGTCATAAGTGCGGTTGTAATTTGTGGTATAATCGTTTGCCGCAGACACTGACAAAGTTCATGGTAAACGTGTCGCATCCCTTTTGGTATCTCCCGGTAAATCCTCAGAAACATCCATGAAATGTAGAAAAAATGTAGAAAATTTTGCCATTTGAAATTTTGAAGACCCGATCGGGTCATAACCCGAAAACGAAATTTTCTAAAAAATCATCCCTTTTTTCCTGAGCGGATAATTAACAGGAAGATCAGGACGAGCAGAACCGGCACCAGAGTAAATCCTGGAAGCGGGTGGAACCCCTGCTGCGATGGAGGTGCGACGGGTGTCCCGTAGGAAAGAATAACCCTCTCTTCAATCGTCTGCCCTGCGACGATAGTAATCGTAGATACTGACGGGTAGAACCCGTCCTTTGCTACCTTCAGCACATGGCTTCCCGGCGGGATCTCCCCAAAATTTCCCGGAGAATTCCCCACAAGTACGTCGTCGATATATACTTCTGCTCCCGAAGGGGAGGATGTCACGTTTATCGTCCCGGTAGTTGCAGGCAAGGATGAACCCCCTTTCCGTGGATCGAGAACAACGTGAGTGACTGACGGAAGTGCATTCGTACGGGAGAATGTTCGGACATAGCCGTCAGGAAATGTGAGAGTAATCGTCTTTGGCGAGAAATCAGCGGTGATAACTGAACTGAGCGCTGAATTTTCCAGTGCAACCTGAGCCTTGGTAAAGTCCATAGACGCGGTGCGATATTCGGTTCCGGTGGCAACGTCCCCGGTCGATGCAAAACTTTTCATCAGGATCGTTGCGGATGACCGGTCCACCGATATCAGGACCGGAGGCTCAGGAGCTCGTTGTGAGTCCTTTTTTGAGCTGGTTTTCGAGAACAGACTGGGGAATCGCATTTTCAATGATCCCTTCGAGAGTAAATCTGAATATCGCGGTCGCGTCACCGTTTTTATCGACGGTTATATCCAGTGAATTTGCTACAAATGCAGAGGCCGGTGCGGACATGATGAATGTTATGCAAATGATGGTTATTACCACGAACCATGTTCCGGGAAATCTCATAGGTACGCCAGTTCCTCTTCGTCAGGAATATTTCCTGAAGTAAGTTTTTTTAGGTTAGTTCTTTTATGCAATATACTTGCTTCCGCCGGTTTTGCCAGGGATCCTGTCGTACCAGGCATTTTATCCTTATGAAAAAGAGTTGTTTTTCTTCGGCGAGTTCATTTTGTAGAGACGACGGTCGGAATTTATCCGGGGACAATTCGGGAATACCTTTGAATTCAGCAGAATAATATAGTGTCGTGGCGGATTATTCCGGTAGATGATCGATGCACTCATCAATATTTTCATGCACCTTGACCAGAATCTCGTCACCGTAGTCCACGATTACGGCATATGGACGTACCTTATCCTGTTCCTTATCATCTTCATGGAAACCGGTTTTGTCATTACGCCTTTTCTTCCGGGTGATTCGCTCCTTTTTGTTGCAGGCGCTGCAGCGGCGAGCGGAATCCTTGAAGTCCAATGGCTGCTCTTTGTCTTCATTCTTGGAGCCGTACTCGGCGATACGGTAAATTACTGGATCGGGAATTATCTTGGTCTTCATGTCTTTCTCTGCCGGTTTCCTGGTCTCATAAAACAGGAGTACATCGATCGAACCTACGGATTTTTTGAGAAGTATGGTGGCGCCACCATTTTTGTCGCAAGGTTTGTGCCCATAGTCCGCACGTTTGCCCCGTTTCTTGCTGGTGTCGGGTCGATGAAATATCGCCGGTTCCTCTTCTATAATATTCTTGGCGGGGTATGCTGGACGGTCGGAATCCTGCTTGCCGGCTACTATTTTGGGACCCTTTCCATAGTCAAAGAGAATATGAGTTTCCTTATTTTCCTTGTTCTTCTTGTTACGGTGGGGACGGTCATCCTTATACTTGCCGGTATTGTAACTTCATATCGGACACGAAAAAAAGGAACCTGTGCAGAAAAAAAATAATCAAAGAGAAAATCCTATTTTTCAGGAAATTCAATTTTTCTTTAGCGGTTGCGGCTGTCGATCACTTTAGGTATGAGGTGTTAACGTGAGTGAGGCCTGCTTGTCTTTTCAATCAGATGTGTTCTCATTCTCTCAAGAGATTGTCGGGTTGGTGTAAGTAACTCAAAAACAATTGGTCCTTTCGAGTTGTAATATCGCCCCGTGACCATCTTAACGGGAAAGACAATTTCCACCGGAAAGATACTGGGAAAAAAGGAGTTTATACTGAAGTGTGCTTCAGGGTCAATCCTTTGTTATCGACTTTTGTCTCAATAGCAACCTTAAGGCCAAGGGGTTTAAGAATTTTCTCGAGGGATTTCCGGTCGAGTGATGTTACTACAGCAATTGACGGTCCGACAGAACTCATCCCGACGAATTCAAGATTTGCTTCCCGGAGCCTGCTCATGTAATGATAGATTTCAAAACCATGGTGCTCGACCTCTGCTCTCTTCGATCCCCGGAAATTCAATCTCCCAAATAACGTCGCCGGCTTTCCTGAGATTATCATTTTCGAGTGCCGGAATGAGGTCCATAAGGAAAAGATACGCCTTGAGCTCGCGATCACGGTAATCGAGCGTGCGTGCCTTATTCATCAGGAGATCGAACTCCTGGGTCCCGGCCGAGGATATATCCGTCGGTGGGATAATAATGAACACATTCTTTCCTTCGCCGAAAGGATGATGGTAGACGAGAGCCAGCTCATCCCCCATGACGGCCATTCCCCCATGGGTGCTCACTGCCGGTCCAACCCCGGTCTCGAACCCGAAGGCGATGTTGCCATCTGCGGTCTCTTCTACGTAATTATGCCCGATCAGTTTCCTCGACTGGGTATTGGTGAGCGGCGAACCTACAGCGTGATTCATCGCTGTAGCGACTGCGATCATCATGGTGCTCGTGGATCCAAGGCCAACGTGTTTGTAATCCTGCTCGGTTACGGAAATCCGGAACCCGCCTCCGTATCCTACGGCTTTTTTGAAGACAGCAACAAAATTCTGTATGAGAGGAGCGCGTGAATAATCGATCGCGATCTCTTTTTTCGTACATTCGACGACTACTGTACAATAGCACTGGATTGCAAATCCGATCCCTCCGCCACCGGGATGGTCAGGTGCAAACCGGTTCATGTCCAGAACCGTAAGGTGGATACGTCCGGGAGCAGTGACAGTCACTTTGCCTTTTGAGGGTACAATGGCATATTTCTGATTTTCAAGACACAGCGTCTTCGTGTCTTTGCCGGGAGCAAAGGTCTTGAATTCGTATTCGACGAGGTCGAGATCCCCGCCGCGTATCTTCATGATTGCCATACTAACAATGCAATTAGGGGCGGTCGAAGTAAATGTTTTTCCCTGTGGCAGAGAGTGGAATCCCGTATGCTACCGTACAGTCAGGGCCAAGAAGGCCAAGGTCCAGTGCGGCGACACCGGCGCTGAACATGATCCGGTTGTCGACGTTGTGGATCTGTGCGGTTTTCACCGCAGACCCTACGGCTATTCCGAGGTCAGTCATGCGGATCGCGCAGTTGGGGCCGGCAAAAACGGTTTTCCTTGCTGTTTTTTTTCTGAAGGCTTCAGCCATTTTTTTGCATGTCGGATATCCGCATGCTCCGCAGTCGATTTCAGCAACAACGTCGCCTTTCGTCCCGATGAGGAAGCATGCATCGCTTGTTGCGATGTTCCTCGCATCCCTGAGGAAAAAACCAATTTTTCGTTCCTTCCCAAGATTTTCAAGAGTTTCAGAAAGTATCGTGATCTCTTTTCCTGAAAGAACCCGGGTAATGATAGTATCAACACCTTTTCCTTTCGGTGCAGTCCGGGCTGCAAGTGTCATGAGCCCGGCAACGCTGAGTACGGCGTCCTTCTCTGTATTCATAAAAGAACTATTGCATGAAGATGCATAATTAAGGTGATTGAAAAAAACCGGCCGATGTGAAACTGATGAATTAGCGAGAAAAAAATGTGATCAAGCTGCTGCAAAAAATCAAAATGAAAAAACCTGTAAAAAATTAATTTCTTATCCCTCCAATTTTTTTCTCACTCATCTGGTATTTCCGTGTCAATAGTCTCCGGTTCTGACGGGGGAGTCGTCTCCACTTTCCACCATAGTCCGGCAATTGAAAGACCAACAAAAATGACCAGGAGAAGCGGACTCCAGATATTCTCCGCAACACGCAGGTTAACGGGGATGTTCATACCCATGAGATCGTTAACTGAACCGATAACCAGAGCCACGATAAGGAAAATGATAAATCCGACAATCGCCCCGAGGATGACTGCCGCTGTAATCCTCAGCCACGTTGGTTTTACTGCAATCTCGTCCATGAATTTCCCTTATACCCCGCTGGTATTTAGTGATTGGCATAATTAATGACGAAATTGCATTATTCCTTTTTCGGGAAATACTATCCGAAAAAATTACCGAATATAATTTTATGAACAAATTCGATTTTTAAATATCAAAAGCCAAACAGGTTTCGGTTTCCAATTGTTCCCCCATAAATTGTAATAAATTTTCAAAAAAATGCTTCATGAGACCGTTTCTTTATCAGAAATGTTTTTGGGGAGCGCTCGGGTTCAAATTGACAGAAATCCATGATCGGAAACACGAGACTTTCTTTAATGAATTATCGGGAAGGTGGATCTACTGCCATTGCGACGCCATCGAATTCCGCGATGATCCGGTCGCCTTCGTATACCATCACACTAAATGTGGAATACCTGCCATTGTCGGCAACCCTCTTGGCTATGGCGATAAGGGGGCCGGATGCCGGTGCAATGTACTGGATATGCACGGAAACGGCGACCCGGTTTGTCTTCCCGCAGTTAGCTGCCATGCCAAACGCCTGATCGGCAAGCGCAAAAATTGCTCCGCCATGTATTACCCCGTGCGGATTTTTCTTACCCCGGGAATCCATGCTTACGCGGGCAAACCCATCATACGCTTCCATGACTTTCAGGCCAAGGAGCGTTGCGAATTCGCTCATATCGAATGCTGTGACCGGATCGTGTACCCCATTTTTCAGTGTGTCGGAATTGTGCCCAGGGGTCATGGTACTACCCAAAAAAATGAATATTCACTTGTATTTTTTCTGAGTATAGGAATATTTTTGCGTCTCCCCCCCGTGGGCGACGATATAGATCCATTCGTACAAAGATTTCATTGTCCCATATTGCTGGTAACGGCGCATAGAAAATCCGACTTTTAACCTGCCGTCGAAGATAATCTTTCCCTCATCTTTCATGCGGAGTGCGATTTCAAGATCGTCCCCGGCATCGATGCAGCGGTATCTTCCCGCCCGGATAAACATGTCCTTGCGGAACGCCGTATTACATCCGAGCGTGTAGTAGAATGTCCTTGAATAGTATCCAATCCTTGAGAAGGTGTTTGCAAGGAGGATAGAGAACCAGTTGCCTATCCCCTCTTCGATGGGATAAACAGGGCCATAGACTTGTGCGGCAAGAGGATCTTCAAAGTCCCTCCGCAAATTTTCAATCCATGTCGGAGGAAGGATGCAGTCGGCGTCAGTGGTTGCAACGATTTCACCCTTTGCCGCCATGACCCCGTCATTTCTTGCCCCCCCGACCTTTTTACTGGTCTGGGTGAAAACCCTGTCCGCATATTTACGGGCAATCTCACACGTGGCATCCTTCGAGCCGCCATCAACCACAATTATTTCATAATCCGTCCGGGGGACTGTCTGGTGCGAGAGGGAAACGAGGCACTGGGCGATATTCTCCTCTTCGTTAAATGTCGGGATGATGACCGAAATCATGACGTTCTCTTTAAACTCCTGTATATTTTTTCACGTTTGCTGATGATAAGCGTGATGTAGAAAAATCGATCCTTCTCATCGGATTAGTTCAGAGGTACCTTGGAAGAGGAGATGCCAACACTGCTGTGGATCCGGCTTTATGGGAAGTCCTTAACAAAATCCATCACGCTGCGAATGCAACCGTCCATGTTAAGGTACTCGAACTGGGCGAACCTGCCAACCAGCGGAATTCCCGCAGAGGTGCAATAGTCCTTTACCCGGGCAATATTCTGTTGGTAATCAAGATCATATACGACGTAGGCAAATGGCTGTCGTTCTACTGATGTATACATGACCCGGTCCAGGGTAAAAAGGCCCATCTTCACACACATTGCAATAACTTCCCGGGCCAGATCATCTTCGGACATCAGCCCGGTTTCATCGCCCGGCTGACAGGTGATTTCAGCAAGGACTGAACCGCAACCCGGTGGCGCTGCGTGCCGGCTGAAACCCGGAGGGAAATGATATACGGTTGGTTTTTCCAAGAGCGGCTTCCGGGAGGTACATCCACGATATTTCAGGAGCCGGCCCCCGCAGTCCAATATTCACGCAGATAAGCGAGTTGTACTTAAGGGCGTTACAGGCATCTGTTACATCCGGAGGAACGTCGATGAGACAGGGGAGGAGGTGCTGGACAGGAATCGTACAGATGCACGTGTCTGCGGTAATTGTTTCACTGCCGTTACTGATCTCCCATCCCTGTGCAGTCTGGATTACCGATGATACTCTGAATCCTGTTTTTATAAACGGCAGAATTGGTTGAGCTATCGATCGTACAAGGGCCTCGATCCCTCCATCGAGCGGGTAGGAAAAGACAGACTGGTGGGTATATCCTTCAGTCTCAATCCCGATCGCAGACCTGATGATATCTTCTACCGGCGGTCTCGGGATGCGGCCATCGACCCAGTGCAGGGACATCTTTTCGGTAGGATATTTCCAGATCTTCTCGTTGTAGGGCACCATGTAGCATTCTGCGATCCCCTTGCCAAACGTGAAGTAAATCCAGTCCCTGAAATTCCGCGGTGCCGGGATTTCTCCTTTCTCGACTGCGATAAGTGTTTTTACAAATTCATTTATGCAGAAGAACCGGTCTTCGGGAGGAAGGTCGGAGAGTCCGTTCTCGAAGGGGTACTTCACGAAGTGCTGTTTGTAGAAAATTTTTGTATTCCGGTTATTCATCTGCTCATTGCCTTCGATCATTTTCCGCATGAAGGCGAGCACTTCTGTATCCCGGGAAAAAATGATATGGGAACCTCCGGTATCAAAAGAGAATCCCTGTTCTTTCTTCGTCCGGCAGAGACCGCCAATATCAGGCTCCGCTTCGAGAACGACGACCTCTTCACCCTTTTCGTGGAGGAGCCGGGCGAGGGTCAGCCCGGAAAGACCCCCTCCCAGAATTGCAGTTGTCACTCTAGTCAGGTTTGCGTGCAGGATTTATATGGTTCACCCTTGCGGTTGGTGCTACCCGGACACTCAATCATGCACTTACCGTATTCTGCCGTGGGGTCAAAATGTATGTACGATTGGCAAATTTTTTTGGATTATTGAAAAAAATCAGAACTGTGCGTATTTGTGCGGATAGGTAATGTAAAAAAAGTCTCTTAAAATTATTTTCCCGGACATATTTCTAGCGAATAAGTGCCAGAGTGGGTAGCGAAATTAAAAAAGATTAGGTCTTTGAGATATACCAACCGGTCTGGGTCTCGTCGAGGACCTTTTCGGTGGTCTTTTTGGTCAGCAGGCTCACGATGATCATCGCGAGAATTGCGATGATGAACGAGTACGCTGAGAAGTGAAGCGGGATGGTGCCGAAATTGATCCCGAGTAGGTTTGCCTTGATGTAATTCAGCATGCCGAACGTGAGTGAAGTGACAAGACCGCAGGCCATTGCAGCAAGAGCGCCCTGCCGGGTTGCCCCGCGCCAGTATAACCCGGCGAGAAGGGGTATGGCGAAGGTTGAGAGCATCACGCCGATACCCATCCAGATCAGGATTGCGAGCATCTCGGGTGGGTTGATTGCGAGGAGCATCGTGAAGAGGGCGGAGAGAACGACTACGACCTTTGAGAGCAGCAGGACGGTCTTATCATCCGCATCGGGCTTGAGTACTTTCTTGTAGACATCCCACGAGACCATGGCACCGATAGTGAGCATCAGCCGGTCGGTCGTTGACATGACGGCCGCAAGGACGATTACGGCGAAGACTGCCCAGAGCGCCATTATCGGAAGGGCATACTGGATACCATAGAGGATCACGAAATCCCCCGCGTTCGGCACCTGCGGAAGGGTGAAGACACCCTCTTTTACCATGACCGCGCCGGCAAACCCGGTGAACTTCAGGAGGAAGATGACCACACCGTACGTTACGAACGCGATGATCGGGGCCCATTTGAAGTATTTGACGTCCTTGATCGCGAGCACGTTATTGATGACGTGCGGTGCACAGGCAAGCCCGACCATCAGGAGGACCGCGAACGACGCGATGTAGGGGATCGCAAATGCTCCCGATGGGTTCCACGGCATGACGAGGTTCGGGTTGATAGTCGCCATGAACTCGTTGACGTGCGTGAATCCCCCGGCATAGAAGAGGATGATCGGCGCCATGATGAGAACACCGATGATGAGAATTGCCGACTGGATAAGCGAAGCCCACGCAACTGCGTAGAGCCCGCCGATCGCCGTATATATAGTCGTGATGAGTGTCGCGATGATGAGTGCCAGCCAGAGCGGGATCTGGAACAGCCACATCAGCACGATGGCTATTGCGGAGTACTGGCCGACGAGGTAAATGAGCGAGACGATAATGCCCGGCAACTGCGGAGAGGGTCCTGAGTGCAGTCGGGCTCTCGTACCGATGAGCCAGGTAATCCTGTACGGTAACGTAACCTGATGTCTTAGCAACGTTGTGCAGCTTGACACCGAAGAAAATGATACAGAATCCGATCGAGAGCGGAACGAAGATCTGTTCCCAGATGGTTGGCCACCCGGCCTTGAAGCCGAGCCCCGAAACCCCGAGCAGCGACATACCGGAAGCCACCGTTCCGATCATCAGGAGGACAAAGACCCAGAAGCCGAGCGAGCGGCCGGCGACGAGGTAATCTTCGGTATTCTTAATCTTCTTTGAAGCCCATGCGCCGATCGCGAGCATTCCGATGAAGTATAAGGCGACAACACCGATGGTGATAAAATCCGCGGCCATGTTAATCGTGCCCCTTAAACGTCAGCCCCCAATACAGGAGAGCAGCAATTACGATCACAACGACTATTCCGACTGCAATAATAGTAATATCCGGCAATCCAAACATGCTAACAATATACTTTGTGGTATGCTATCATATAACATATACGAAATTGCACCGAATCCCGCGATGAAGAATTTTAAAAACTATCTGCGATGTGCCTGATGGTCTAATAATAACGGCACTGAAACCCTGACGGCCAGAAATCTTGT
>CAVWXD010000013.1:0-91379 GCA_963758935.1 uncultured Methanomicrobiales archaeon
CCAGCACAGCGGGTCTTCGAAATCGTGGGCGACGTGCTTGTAGAACTCCTTGTACTGCTCGTCGCTGATCTCCGACTTGCCTCGCACCCACAGCGCGCTGGCCTGGTTGACCGTCTCGTCCTCGTCGGTCATCACCTGCTCGCCGTCCTTCCAGTCTTCCTTCTTCATCACGATGGGCAGCGTGATGTGGTCGGAATACTTGCGTATGATCGACTTCAGCTTCCAGCCGCCGAGGAACTCGTCCTCGCCCTCGCGCAGGTGCAGCGTGACGTCGGTGCCGCGCGTCGGCTTGTCGACCATCTCGACGGTGTAGTCGCCCTCGCCGCCGGATTCCCAGCACACTGCCTGGCCGGCTTCGACGCCGGCACGGCGCGAGACCACGGTCACCTTGTCGGCGACGATGAAGGAGGAGTAGAAACCGACGCCGAACTGGCCGATCAGGTGCGCGTCCTTGGCCTGGTCGCCGGTCAGCGCCGAAAAGAATTCACGGGTGCCGGACTTGGCGATGGTACCGAGGTGGTCGACGGCTTCGTCGCGGGTCAGGCCGATGCCGTTGTCGGAAATGGTGATCGTGCGCGCTTCCTTGTCGAAGGAGACACGGATCTTCAGGTCGGCATCGTCGCCGTAGAGCGCGCCGTTGTTCAGCGCCTCGAAACGCAGCTTGTCGCAGGCGTCGGACGCGTTGGAGATGAGCTCGCGCAGGAAAATCTCCTTGTTGCTGTACAAGGAGTGGATCATCAGGTGCAACAGTTGTTTTACTTCAGCCTGGAAACCCAGGGTTTCGCGGGTTTGCGCCGCGGTAGCAGACTCGGACATGCCAAAAACTCCCATTCAAAGGAAAAGGTGGAATGAGAGATGGGGACGCCCGTCCGGATTTCAAGTCACTCGATGGAGTCGTAGATCACTTCGATGATGTCGATCTCGCGGATGCCCAGCGGGCTCTGGAAACGCACGCTGTCGCCTGCGCGCGACTTGATCAGGGCGCGGGCCAGCGGCGAGATCCAGCTGATGCGCCCGCGCGCCACATCGGCCTCGTCGACGCCGACGATGGTGTAGGTGTTTTCGGCGCCGCTCGGCATCGGCCACGGTGACCCGCGCACCGAAGAAGACCTGGTCGTTGTCGCCCTGGCGCAGCGGGTCCACCACCTCGGCAATGTCGAGGCGCTTGCTCAGGAAGCGGATGCGGCGGTCGATTTCGCGCAGGCGGCGCTTGCCGTAGATGTAGTCGCCGTTTTCCGAGCGGTCGCCGTTGGAGGCAGCCCAGGCCACCACCTCGACCACCTTGGGCCGCTCGCGCTTGACGAGTTCTTCGAGTTCGCTCTTGAGCCGGGCATGGCCGGCCGGCGTGATGTAGTTGCGCGTTCCGGGAGGAAGCTTCAGCGCCGGTTGGACTTCCTCGTCATCGTCGCTGTCGCTCTCCCGGACGAACGCCTTGTTCATCAATAACCGATGCTGTAGTTCTCGACGTCCACGCGGATCAGGTCTCGCCCGAGCAGGGATGCCGTGTTCCTGGCGAACTTGTCGGCCCAGGCCGGCTGGTCGCGGAAGCGCCCTTCGCCGGCATATTTGGCGACGCTCAGGATACGGTCGACCGCCAGAATCTTGCCGGTGGGCGAGGCCACGTCACACTCGAGCGCCGCGAACTCGCGGCTGAACCACTGGCGCGCCTCGTCCGGGGGCGTGCCGCCGATGACCCGGTACTCGAATTCCTTGTCCCGGCCGAACGAGACGATGACATGGTGCTGCATTTCTCTCTCCCCCTGTGGCGTTCGGGTTATTCTAGCAAAACATCGCAGCTTGCAAGGAACGCCACATGAATATGAACACGCCCGGCGACTTCGAAATTGACGACATCCGCCATCAATTGCACGAGTTGCAGATCGAACATCGCGATCTCGACCAGGTGATCGCCCACCTGACCGAGCACCCGCCCCCCGACGACCTGCTGGTGCGCCGGCTGAAAAAGCGCAAACTGGCGCTCAAGGACCGCATCCTGCTGCTCGAAGCGATGCTCGTCCCCGACATTCCGGCCTGAACGGAATACCCGGCCCGCAGCGGGCGCCGCCGCTTGCGGATAAAATGCGGCAATGCCCCAGTTCCAGTTCGCTGCCGACGCCTTCGGCGACCGTTTCGCCCTTGCCGACCTGCCCCTGGCGCGCCCGCCGCGCGGTTACGCCGTCCAGATGCTTGACACCGACACCCTGCTCGACCGCCCCACCGGGCGCTTCCTCCCGGTCCGTTCGCCGGTGCTCGACGGCCTGTTCGCCACCTTCGACGACGCCTTCGCCGCCGCCTGCGCCTGGGTTGAAGCCCATTGCCGCACGCCGCAGGACCATCATCTCGCCATCGTCCCCGCCGGTTTCGACGACATCATGCAGCGCCACGTGCTGATCTACGGCGTGCTCTGCGGTCAACCCTGAAAAACCACCCAATTCCGGAGAAAGCCATGCCCGCCCCGTTCAACCCCCGCCCGCTCGGCCGCAGCGCCCTCGTCGTTCCCGATGTCTGCCTCGGCACCATGACCTTCGGCGAGCAGACCGGCGAAGCCGATGCCCACAGCCAGCTCGACTTCGCGCTGGCCAGCGGCGTCAACTTCCTCGACACCGCCGAGATGTACGCCGTGCCGCCGCGCGCCGAAACCTGCGGCGTCTCGGAAAGCATCGTCGGGCGCTGGCTGAAGCGCCAGCAGCGCGAGCGGATCATCGTCGCGACCAAGGTCGCCGGCCCCTCGCGCAACCTCGGCTGGATCCGCGGCGGCCCGCCGGCGCTCGACCGCGCCAACATCCGCGCCGCCATCGACGGCTCCCTGCAACGCCTGCAGACCGATTACGTCGATCTCTACCAGTTGCACTGGCCGGAACGCAACCAGCCGATGTTCGGCCAGTGGCAGTTCGAGCCGGCCAATGATCGCGAATGCACGCCCATCCGCGACCAGCTGGCAGCGCTGGCCGAACTGGTGCAGGAAGGCAAGGTGCGCGCCATCGGGCTGTCCAACGAACACCCGTGGGGCGTCATGCAGTTCACCCGCCTCGCCGACGAACTCGGCCTGCCGCGCGTGCTGTGCACGCAGAACGCCTACAGCCTGCTCAACCGGACCTTCGAAACCGCGCTCGCCGAAGTCTGCCACCGCGAACAGGTCGGGCTGCTCGCCTATTCGGCGCTCGCCTTCGGCCTCCTCACCGGCAAGTACCTCGCCGACCCGGCGGCGCCCGGCCGGCTGACCCAGTGGCCGGGCTTCGGCCAGCGCTACGGCAAGCCCAACGTGGCCCCGGCCGTCGCCGCCTACGCCGCCCTGGCCAAACGCCACGGCCTGACCCCGACCCAGCTCGCCCTCGGCTTCACCCGCTCGCGCTGGTTCGTCAGCAGCACCATCATCGGCGCCTCGTCGCTGGCGCAACTGAAAGAGACCCTGCCGGCGACCCAGACGCCGATTTCCGCCGAACTGCTCGCCGAGATCGACGCCATCCACCTGCAATACACCAACCCGGCACCATGAGCCGTTCGCTGTTCTCAGCTGTCGCCGCGCGCCACTGCATCGTCGGAAATCAGCCGAAAACCATGAAATCGATACCGTAGTACCTGAAGCGCCAAACCCGAGGAAAAAAGGGCTCTAAAGCAATGCAGATTCAAAGTTCGTGGGAGCAACTCTATAGCGTTAACCTCGGCGATCGCGGCACCAAAGATCAGCTGCGCTCCGCAAAGACCCCAAAGGTCCGCATCCGCCTGCTTCGCACTATCCTTCAATGCGAATCTCTCGAATTTTTATCTAGCGATGTCCAAATCAGATTGGCATTTGACGGTTTCTAGGATGTCGGCAGATAATCGAAAAATTTTTGTGAAGATATATATCCGTTGCTTTTCAATTCCTATCTTTTCATCGGCCTGTTCTTACCGATATCCCTGATTGGTTTCTTCCTGATCGCCAGGGCGAGCCACATCGTGGCGGCACTATGGCTTGGCCTTGCCTCGCTGTTTTTCTATGGTTGGTGGGATCCACGGTACGTCGGCCTGTTGCTACTCTCCATTGTATTCAACTTCGCCGTCGGCCGAGCCATCTCCAAGCAACGCGAACGTGGTTCGTCCGGAGGCGCCAAATTTGTATTGATTGCCGGCATTGTCTGTGACTTGCTTCTTCTCTTCTATTACAAATATACGGATTTCTTCATCTCAAGCCTTAATCACACCCTTCATACTGAGTTTCCGCTCCTCGAACTGGTACTCCCGCTGGGTATTTCATTCTTCACGTTTACGCAGATCGCGTTTCTGGTTAACACCTATCGCGGCGAGGCGAAGGAGTACAACCCGGTCCACTACCTATTCTTCGTAACCAACTTCCCGCACCTGATTGCCGGCCCGATCCTCCATCACAAGGAGATCATGCCTCAGTTCGAGAGCCCGTCGTGCTATCGCGTCAATTGGGAAGACATCGCCGTCGGCCTCACGATATTCACCATCGGCCTCGCCAAAAAAGTATTGATCGCTGACGAAATCAGTCGCTATGTCGGGCCTGTCTTCGATGGGACATCGAACCCGCATCTATTCCTCGCATGGGGAGCAGCACTCGCATATACGCTCCAGCTCTACTTTGATTTCTCGGGTTATTCGGACATGGCGATCGGCTTGGCACGAATGTTCGGAATCAAATTTCCGCTGAATTTCGACTCGCCCTATAAGGCGCCAAACATCATTGAGTTCTGGCGGCGATGGCACATGACCCTTTCGCGCTTCCTTCGCGATTATCTGTATATCCCTCTCGGCGGCAATCGCCACGGCCCCATGCGACGACACATTAACCTGTTAACAACGATGGTGCTCGGTGGCCTATGGCACGGCGCCGGTTGGACGTTCGTTGTCTGGGGGGCACTGCACGGAATGTATCTGGTCATCAACCATACCTGGCAGACGCTACGCGGAGCGGCGAACGCTGCCTCTGCACCCAGGTTACGCTTTTGGGCGTGGGCGCTGACCTTTCTGGCTGTGGTAGTCAGTTGGGTCTTCTTTCGTGCCAAGAACCTCGACGTTGCCATCGACATGCTCAGGGGCATGATGGGATTGAACGGTATCGTCGTCCCTTCGCACTGGTTCAAGGCCTCATTCATGAGCCAAGTGATGGATGTGCTTGCCGGCAGTGGCGTCCAGGTTGCAACGATCAAGTTCATTGCATATCGCGATCAACTTTACGTCACCATCGTACTGCTTCTAATCGCGACACTCGCCCCCAATACGCAACAGATCCTCCAGAGGTTTCAGCCCACCATCAACCAGTTTCGACACCTGGACGGAAGCCTCGCCCGCTTGACCTGGAGGCCAAGAATCACCTGGCTGATTGCGATTGCGGCTCTTCTCGCCTGGTCGCTATTTGAAATCCCCAGGGGTGACAAGGTCAGCGAGTTCCTCTATTTCCAGTTTTAGACCTGACGTGCTCTCCAATAGAACCTTTAGTCTCGCGCTTGCCATCACAGCACTGGTGGTAATGCTACTCATTGTGGGATTCGCGCTCTACCTCGTCCCCATGTCAGGAATGATATCGACCAATTCTGGTGATCTAACGCGCATCGGTTGGTACCCCAACAATCGTTATGGCAATCAGAAACCGAATCTGGTGTTCCAGCCCTCACTTGTCACCCAAGCCGACGCCATTGACCGCCACTACGACGTCATGGTTGTAGGAGATTCGTTTTCCCTAGACCTTGAGAAATCATGGCCCAATTACCTGGCTGCCAATGGCCTTTCTGTACTAGTGATCGGCGTTGCAGGCGACTTCGCAAAGCCTGCCGTCGCGGCTGATGTCGAACGGCAGATCACGACGCTAGTTCAGAGCCAAGCATTCCGCGATACGCCACCTAGTGTTTTCGTTTTCGAATCGATTGAGCGACTCCTGAAGAAACGCTTGGTAAACGATGCGAAAATCTGTACTCCACTTAAAGGCAGTGACGAGAGCACGGCGCTAGCTGAGCCTCCGGTAGTGACATACCGTCCACCTAAGGAGTACCTCATTAAGGAGGTAGGAATGCCGCCCGCAGGCAGCTATAGCGAACAGCAGCTAACCTATGCGCGAGATTTTCTGGTCAAGAACATAAGAAAGGTGTTTGGCTGGAAGAGCGATGTTGTCGAGCTTTCACTGCGCGTCCCGCGTTTTTCGAGCGAACTGCCGAATACACTCCTCGTGACGATTTCTGACCTTGACAAGGAACAGTGGCAAGACAAGGATATTCACGAGATGCAATGTCAGCTTCTGAGGCTTCAGCACGCGGTCCAGTCCAACGGCAAGACGCTGTTCATCGCGCTACCGATCCCAGACAAACTGAGTGCCTACCACGATGACCTTGTTGATCAATCGCCGCCACCCGGCGGGATCGAACGACTCACGGACCTAAGACTCAATCGCCCTCGAATAGAGAAAGCGATACGTAGCGCGATCGCCTCTGGCGAGAAGGATGTTTACCTTCCGAACGACACGCATTTTGGATCGCAGGGACAGTTAGTAACTGCAAACACGGTACTCAAGTTCATCGACGAAAGAACTCGCAGAGTCGTCGCACCGCGGACAACTCCAGCACCACCGAAGTCTGTCATTGAGCCTGCTCAATGATTCGGATTACCGCATGCGTTTAGTTGGTAGCATCTTTTGGAAACATATCTCAAGCAGGCAGACCATTGTTTGATTTGCTAGCCGCAGCGCTCGCCGCCCCGGAAATCGGGCAAAAGCTGGCGTTGACCGCAACCATCGCCGCCGACTGGCAGGCCGGCAGGCTGGACTGGCAGGACACGACCGCGGTCAACCTGGTCTGCGGCCGACCGGCCCGGCCGGAACTCGTCCCGCACCGCCAGGTCCCGCAGCGCGGTGCGAAGAGCCCGGAAGGCCGCGCCCGCCTGCTGCACGCCATCGTCCACATCGAGTTTTCGGCGATCAACCTGGCGCTCGACCACGCCGCCCGCTTCCGCGGCATGCCGCGCCAGTATTACGCCGACTGGATCGGCGTCGCCGTCGAGGAGGCCTACCACTTCACCCTCCTGCGCGAGCGCCTGCAGGCGCTCGGCCACGACTACGGCGACTTCCCGGCCCATGCCGGGCTCTGGGAGATGGCGGAAAAAACGAGCGGCGACGTGCTGGCGCGCATGGCGCTCGTCCCGCGCCTGCTCGAAGCGCGCGGCCTCGACGCCACGCCGCCGATCCGCAGCAAGCTGGCGCAGGCCGGCGACGTGGAATCCGCCCGCGTGCTCGACATCATCCTGCACGACGAGATCGGCCATGTCGGCCTCGGCGACGCCTGGTTCCGCCGTCTGTGCAGCGAACGCGATCTCGAACCGGAAGCCACCTACCGCGAACTGCTCAAGGCATTCGACGCCCCGTGGCCGCAAGCCCCGCTCAACGAAGCCGCCCGCCTCGCCGCCGGCTTCACGGCAGCCGAGTTAGCGGCACTCGTTGCAGCACGCTGAGCTTGCATCCCTTTTGGGCGGGCAGTTGGATCAACTTGGCCGATTGAGTCCGGGCTCACCGCCGATGTGTCGGAAAACTTTACAGTCACATCCAGCACGGGGCGAGTTCAATTCCATTGATTCAATGCAATCAGATACATGCCCGTACTGGCCCACTTCATGCTATAGGAAACGACTGTCTCGACCTGCCGACCTATCAACCCGAGGAATCAGAACAAATGAATCCAAGCAATTCCCGCTCCGCGCTGCTCGCCAGCAAGGCAACCGCCGTTATCAAGAAGCGCTTGCAAGGGGGACTGCTCGCCATCGCCTTGCTAGCGTCATGGTCCGGCGCACAAGCCGGTTATTCGAATCTCTATGTGTTTGGTGACAGTCTGTCTGACACGGGGAACAACGCCGTTGTATTCGACGTTGTCGGCGCTAGCCAGTCTTTACCACCGGGTACCCTGAGGACATACCCACCCACCCCCAGCAATTCATTCATTCCAAGTTATCCTTATGTCGGTTCGGACGTCTATTCTAATGGTCCGGTCTGGGCCAGTGGTTTCGCTTCTGCACTGGGACTGAGCGCCGCCCCCTCACTCACAGGCGGAACAAACTATGCCTATGGCGGCGCCCGGGTAGGGCCGCTCGGCAATCCCAACCCCTTTGTTGATTTTCCAAACAATTTCCCACCCAGCCTGACTACTCAGGTTGCAACCTTCCTTGGTGGTTCAGGGGGCAATGCACCTTCTGACGCGCTCTATGTGGTTGCTGGCGGTGGCAACGACGCACGAGACATTATTACAAAGGCAGCTGCGGATATCGCAAGCAATGTCAATCCAACAGCTGGCATCGTGGCAGGCGCACAAGCTTACGCAAGCTATGTGGATGCAATGGTGAACAGCCTCGAAGGTGCAGGGGCCAAGGATATCGTCGTCTGGAACGCACCGAACGCCGGTCTCGGTCCGGCCATCATCGCTAATGGCGCTAGTGGGTTAGGCACGCTGGTAACCTTTCTCATGAACCAGGCGCTCTCTGCTGCACTGGCAGACGACATCGCAGACGCCACCGACAACGTACGGATATTCGATTTGTTCGGTTTTTCGACGGCCGTAGCGACGAACCCCGGCGCATTCGGGCTGGTGAATGTCACCGATGCCTGTTCAGCAGACGCCAATATTGTGGATTGTGCCAAGAACCAATACAACTATTTCTTCTGGGACGGCATCCACCCGACCGCCGCCGGGCACCGCCTTATTGCCGGTGCGATGGTCGCCTTCGTCCCGGAGCCGGGCACCATTGTGCTGCTGGCTCTCGGGTTGTTCGGGATCGTGGCCACTCGCAAGCGCCAGACCATCTAAAATCAGTCGCGAATGCGATCCAAGCCCCGCTGCGTCGGGGCTTTTTTCTTTTTAGCGCTCGCATAGGGATCGACTCGACCCCTTGCTTGAACAAGGTGCGCACGGTAGTCAGGGCGCCCCAACGCCGTTGGCGACGATGACCCGTATCCTTCAGGCCTAAAATAGAGTAAACTAATAATATCAATGCGTTGATGCATCGCCCGCAGGTCTCCGAAGCAGCCCCCGTCGTTCTTGTTTTGCAGGTTCACCACATTGATTCGCCCCCGGCATGGCTGCATCGGGGAACACAGGCCGCCCGACCGTCGGGCCAATCCGTCGCACGCCATAACAAAGCCCAAGAGCGACGAGGAAAGGAATTTCATGTCATCAACCCCTGAAAGCTTCGCCGAGCTTGGCCTCAGCGACTCGCTTCTCAAAACGCTGGCCGAGATCGGTTACGAAACCCCGTCGCCGATCCAGGCCCAGTGCATCCCCGTCCTGCTCGAAGGCCGCGACCTGATCGGCCAGGCGCAGACCGGCACCGGCAAGACCGCCGCCTTCGCCCTGCCGCTGATGGAACAGATCGACGTCAAGCTGACCAAGCCGCAGGCGCTGGTCCTGACCCCGACCCGCGAACTGGCGATCCAGGTCGCCGAGGCGCTGCAGAGCTACGCCAAGAACCTGCCCGGCTTCCATGTCCTGCCGATCTACGGCGGCCAGAGCTACACCATCCAGCTCAAGCAGCTGTCGCGCGGCGCCCACATCATCGTCGGCACCCCCGGCCGCGTCATGGACCACCTCGAGCGCAAGACGCTCAACCTCGACCACCTGAAGACCATGGTGCTCGACGAAGCCGACGAAATGCTGCGCATGGGCTTCATCGACGACGTCGAGTGGATTCTCGAACGCACCCCGGCCCAGCACCAGACCGCGCTGTTCTCGGCCACCATGCCGGAACAGATCCGTCGCGTCGCCCAGAAGTACCTGGTCGAGCCGCGCGAGATCAAGATCAAGTCGGCCACCGCCACCGTCGCCGCCATCCGTCAGGTTTACTGGCAGGTCAGCGGCATGCACAAGCTGGATGCGCTGACCCGCATCCTCGAAGTCGAAGACAGACTTCGACGCCGCCATCATCTTCGTCCGCACCAAGACCGCCACCGTCGAACTGGCCGACAAGCTGGCCGCCCGCGGCTACGCCGCCGCCGCGCTGAACGGCGACCTCAACCAGCAGATGCGCGAACGCGTCATCGAGCAGTTGAAGTCCGGCGCGCTCGACATCGTCATCGCCACCGACGTCGCCGCCCGCGGCATCGACGTGCCGCGCGTCAGCCACGTCGTGAACTACGACATCCCCTACGACACCGAAGCCTACGTGCACCGCATCGGCCGCACCGGCCGCGCCGGGCGCACCGGCAATGCCATCCTGTTCGTCGCGCCGCGCGAAATCCGCATGCTGCGCACCATCGAGCGCGCCACGCGTTCGCCGATCGCGCCGCTGACCCTGCCCAGCCGCGCCGACGTCACCAACAAGCGCGTCTCCGACTTCAAGGCAAAAAGTTGTCGAAGTGCTCAATGCCGAAGGCCTCGATTTCTTCTCCAACATCGTCTCGCAAATTGCCGAAGAGCAGAATGTCGGCGCCGAGGAAGTCGCTGCCGCGCTGGCCATGATGGCGCAGGAAGGCAAGCCGCTGCAGATCGCCGGCGAAGATCCGCCGCCGCGCGCCGCGCCCGCCTTCGACGACAGCCGCCGCCCGGCCAGTTTCGCGCGACCGCGAACGCAAGCCGCGCTTCGAGGAAAGAGGCGAACGTCCGCGTTTCGAGGAGCGTGGCGACAAGCCGCGCTTCGAGGACAAGCCGCGGCCGCGCGTCCGCCCCCGCCGGCGACATGGTGCGCTACCGCATCGATGTCGGCCGCGACCATGGCGTCCAGGTCAAGGACATCGTCGGCGCCATCGCCAACGAAGCCGGCATCGAAAGCCGCTTCATCGGCCGCATCGGCCTCTACGACGAATCGAGCACCGTCGAACTGCCGGCCGGCATGCCCGCCGAAGCCGCCAACGCCCTCAAGCGCACCCGCGTCCGCGGCGTGCCGATCAACCTGCGCCCGGATGAAGGCCGTCCGGACGGCGGCGGCGAGCGGGTTTCGACGGCGAGCGCAAGTTCCGGAAAAAGAAGTTCGGCGACACCTGATCGCCGGTATCGAATGACCACGCCAAGCCACGGATCAAACCGTGGCTTTTTTGTGCCCGGCATTCAAATGCGAAGACATTCCTATTTACAAAGCAACCAACGGCTGGCATTAAGATGCGAACCATTCTCAACAGGAGTGCAAATCCTATGCGCTCACTGGTCCTCAACATTTCCATCGCCGGCGCCCTGCTCTGGTGCCTGCTGGCCGCCGTTCCGCGCTGACCATGCCGCCCCCGGAACTCTGGGCCGGCGCCCTCAGCCTGCTGCTGATCCATGACGAGAGCGGTTGTCCGCATTCGGCGCTGAACGCAGCCCGCCTCCTTGACCGCCTGTGCGAGTCGGCAGATCTCGATGACGACACCCGCGCCCTCTGCGAACGGGCCAGCAACCGGCTGGCACCGGACTAGTCCATGCCCACCAACCCAAGCCGACCGATCATGAAAACTCCGACCAGGCCCGCCCAGACAACGCCGACTGCCGAATCCCGCCATGCGCCGCCGGTCTCCAGCGAACAATTGCTGCGCGGCGCGACGACGCTGGCAATCGACCACGCCGGCCAGCGCTACCTGTTGCGCGTCACCCGCGAAAACAAGCTCATCCTCACCAAGTAGGCGCCACCGCCTTGCAACCCTTTCCAACCACAGCCAGCCAGCCATCCGGGCAAGCCAGCCACAACCAAACTGGAGTCTTGCCTTGTTTCAAATCAGAAGAATCGCCGCCGCGCTGGCGTTGACCGCAGCAGTCACCCCCCAACTCGCCCACGCCGGCGAAGGAAGTTTCGGCTGGGTCTACACCCTCGACCTGCAGCCCAAGGGCACCCTCGAATTCGAGCAACGGCTGCAGTACAACCGCCAGCAGGTCGCCAATACCTATAATTTCTGGCAGTCGCGCAGCGAACTCGAGTACGGCGTCACGGAAAACTTCCAGATCGCCGGCTACCTGAACGCCAGCTATACGAATGCCTATCGCAATTACCCGGCGAATGTTCCGCATGAGCAGAAGAGTTCGGTGGGCTGGTATTTTTCAAGGGAATGCTTCCGGTAGTTCTGGCAGATCATGCAGTACTTCCTGCAGATCTGACGGTTCTCTTCAGTATTCTCTACAACCGGGGGTTTGGCTGAATCAAACATGCTTTTATGAGGTGGGACATGATGGATTATAGATCTTTTTATTTTTGTTTCAGATTTCACGCCGAAAAGAGACAGTTTCCGTATCATTCCCGCCCCGGTTTCTGGATCTGCGCAAACAAGAAATTGCGGTCAGGGATAAAAAGGGCTAACCTGGATCTTTGATGGGCACGCTAAACATTTGGCCGCGTAAGGTCTTCAATGATCGTAAGGGCTTTCCCGTCGGTAAAATACACGACCCGGAACCGGATATCCTTATCAGACCCGTCGCCACAACGGACATTGAATGTGTGATCTGTCGGCGTATTTGTCCCCCGCAACCGGACCGCGTCGTCCATCCAGATCTCATATAATTTACGGCGGTACTCAGGATCGGGGTACATCTTTGTGAATATGTCATCCATGTTCGGGTTGACCGGGTCGACTTCGTAGCCGACGATCTTCGTGAACTCATGGTTGATCGCGCAGATTGACCCGGATTTGCTGTCAGAAAAAGCTATTCCGAGAGGTGCGCTGTCCATGAGAAGACGGAACCGTCGCTCGCTCATGCGGATGGTTTCTTCGGTTTTCTTTTGTTCGGTGAGGTCGATCCCGATACCTCTCATCCCGATGATTTTATCGTCCGCCACGATAGGGAGATGATATATCAGTAACGGGAACGTGCTGCCATCCTTCCGCAGTGCGGTGAACTCATGCTGGTAAGGAAATTCTGAGGGTTTTCTCATGAGGCCCTGGACGAAATCTCCCATTACCCTGCCCCGGTCATCCGGATGGATAAGTTGCGCTATGTTCAACCCGTTTTCGATATCTTCAGGCTGGTATCCGTACATCCCGTAACTGCAGGTGTTTGCAAACGTCACCCTTCCTGTGGCATCGGCCTCCCAGACATTCTGGGGGAGCAGTTCTGCAAGGTCGCGGAACCTCTTCTCGCTTGCCCTGAGTGCGTCTTCTGCTTTTTTGCGTTCGGTGAGATCAATGGCGATACTACTCGCCCCGATAACCCGGTCACCATCGAATATTGGGAGGCCAAAAATCAGCGTGGGAAATGTAGTGCCATCTTTTCGCAATGCCGTAAATTCAAACGAGTTCCCAAATTCTGAAGGGGTTGTCGTGAGAGTCTCGGCAAAACCTTTCAGGACCCTCTCACGGTCATCGGGATGGATAAGCTCTGGCAGGTATACCCCGCGTTCGATATCTGTAGGCGTGTAACCATAATTTTTCAGGCCGCATTTATTCGCAAATACCATCCTGCCGGATATATCGGTCTCTCCGATACTCTGGGGTAGCAAATCGACAAAGTCCCGGAATCTCTTCTCGCTCGCCCTGAGGGCATCTTCTGCTTTCTTGCGCTCGGTGAGATCGATCCCGATACCTCTCATCCCTCTGATTTTGTCGTCCGACACAATGGGGAGATGATACGTCAGGAGCGGGAACGTGCTGCCGTCCTTCCGCAGTGCAGTGAACTCATGCTGGCCGGGAAATTCTGATGGTTTCCTTGTGAGTGCCTGGACAAAATCTCCCATGACCCTTCCCCGGTCGTCAGGGTGGATGAGTTGTGCTATGTTCAGCCCGTTTTCAATATCTTCAGGCTGGTATCCATACATCCCGTAACTGCAGGTATTTGCAAACGTCACCTTTCCGGTAGCATCGGTCTCCCAGACATTCTGGGGAAGCAGCTGCAGCAAGATCGCGGAATCTCTTCTCGCTCACCCTGAGGGCATCTTCTGCTTTCTTGCGCTCGGTGAGATCGATCCCGATACCTCTCATCCCTATGATTTTGTCGTCCGACACAATGGGGAGATGATACGTCAGGAGCGGGAACGTGCTGCCGTCCTTCCTCAGTGCAGTAAACTCATGCTGGCCGGGAAATTCAGATGGTTTTCTCGTGAGGGCCTGGACAAAATCTCCCATGACTCTTCCCCGGTCGTCAGGGTGGATGAGTTGTGCTATGTTCAGCCCGTTTTCGATATCTTCAGGCTGGTATCCATACATCCCGTAACTGCAGGTATTTGCAAACGTCACCTTTCCGGTAGCATCGGTCTCCCAGACATTCTGGGGAAGCAGCTCAGCAAGATCGCGGAATCTCTTCTCGCTTGCCCTGAGGGCATCTTCTGCTTTTTTGCGCTCGGTGAGATCGATCCCGATACAATTCGTGCCGATAACCCGGTTGCCGGAGACTATGGGGAGAACGAACATCAGGGTGGGGAACATGCTTCCATCTTTGCGCAGCGCAGTAAATTCAAAAGAATTTCCAAATTCTGATGACGGTGATGTGAGCGTCTCGACAAAATTCTTCCGGGCTCGTTCACGGTCATCAGGATGCATAAACTGTGTCACGTACATTCCGCGCTCGAGATCTTCGTGGGTATAACCATAATTTTTCAAGCCGCATTTGTTGCCAAATGTAATCCTGCCGGTCATATCGGTCTCACAGACATTCTGGGGGAGCATATCGGCAAAATCATGGAACCTCTTTTCGCTTGCCCTGATAGCATCTTCTGCTTTCTTGCGCTCGGAGATATCGACGAAGGTTTCAAGAAGGTATGACTTGCCGCCAAGCTGTACCGGCGCAACTGTCTTGATAATAGGCAGTTTCCGGTTGTCAGCAGTTACGAGAGAACACTCCGAACGATTGAACTCTTTTTTCGCATCGGTTACCGGGCATGCTTCATCATCATGGAGATCAAAAAATTTCTTACAGCCCGACCCAACGATCTGGTTTTTGTCTGCACCGATCATTTCGGCTGCGGCAAGATTGACATCAAAAATCGTGTGGGTTTTTGGATCGATGACCACGATTCCTGCCGGTGCAGAGTCAAATATGAGTTTCTGGTAATTTTCGCTGGCCCTGATCGCTTCTTCTGCTCTCTGGCGTTCACTTTCCCTAAGTTTGCCCTCAATCATATGCCTTTTGAGTGCGATGGATGCCACCTGGCCATAGTTCTCGACGAGATGAGAATCGGGAAAAATACTCCCGGCCCGGGGGGCGAATAACATGCATCCCAGGAGAGTCCCATGGGATACGAGGCCCATGAACCAGTACCCTGCGAGGCCGAGATTTTTCTCAATTCTCGCGCAAACTTCCTCATTTACCTGCCCGTCAAGAAGACTGAAAAGGTTCCTGCTCGTCTTATAGAGTTTTCCCGTGACAAAATTTTCCAGTGCCACGGGAAGAGGGGATATGGACAACCCGACGAGATCAGTTCCGGAATATTTTTTAATAAATTTCCGCTCTTTATCCCCGCACACACTTTGTATGGTCAGGAGCCCGGTCGCCGGATCATACGTGGTCACCGCAAGAACCGAACCGGGGATCGAGCTCTAAAAGACCCGAACCGATTGCGTGAAAGATATCGGCATCCGAAGGAAGTTCGACAAATTCCTGGAGTTTCCGGGAGAAAAATTCCATCCGGTTCGCGTGCTCTTTGAGTTTTTCTGCCGATTCTTTCTGCTCGGTGATATCCCGCCCGATTCCCTGGTACTCCCGGATGCTCTCGTCTTCATTGAGCAGGGCGCGGAGAGTCCAGGCGTTCCAGCATATTCTTCCCGAACGGTCCTGGATGCGACATTCGACCGATGCGAACGGGCGGTCCCGGTCGAGGGATTTGATCGCCGTCTCCAGGACGGTATTTTCATGAGCGAAGATAACCGGAATGTGATAGGTGCCGACAAGTTCTTCCGGCTTTTTCCCGAGATACCGCGAGTAGGATTCGTTTGCGAATGTGAGCGCCCCGTCGTTACTGAACCGGGTGATAAACTCTGTCTGGTCCTCGACTATCCCCCGGTACCGGGCTTCGGTTGCCATCTGCACGACACGGAATTCTTTCTCCTTCGTTATGTTTTCAAGGAAAATCATGACGCCTTTTTTGCCGTCATCGAAGACGATCCGCATACTTTTGTTCCTGAACCAGAAATTCCCGGTGTCCATCTCCAGGTTTACTTCCGTAATCACCTTCGGGTCGACAATCAGATCGGAAAAGATTGCCGGTAAAGTGATGTTCCGGATTCCTGCACACCGGATGTCAATGATGTGGTTACCGACGATATCTTCCTTGGTGAGAGAGAAAAATCCAAGGAAATTATCGTTTGCGTACATAATCCGGTGGTTATCATCGAGCGTGACGACAAGAATCCGGGGACGATTCCATAATTGCCGAGATCGGGACGCGGTGCGAAAGGGAAAATACCCGGGCAGTGCCGTACGTCCTGCTCTCCACGTGGCCGGATATCAGGAGGATCTCGAGATATTTTGCAAGGGAATTCCGGTTCATCTTCAATCCTGTGGCGATGTCGGAGATTGTCATACCCTTCGGGTGATTTTTAAGAAGCGTCTTGATCCGGGAGATCTTTTCCTCTTCAAGCATAATGAACCCCCAATTATTGTAATGTAAAATTATTATTAGATATATTTCCAGAAAAAATGTGGTATTTGGTTTTGGAATTACAAGATTTGCGTTAATTCATGATTCGGTGCTTTCGGGCAGGCCGCACTGAGGTCCTTCACGGGGTCCCGGGCAATGAATGAATACAAGCTCGATCTTGTCCGGGTTTACATGGACTTTAGGTTCGGGCTAACTCGAGAAAACGGTGCTTACGGGCGGGTCGCGCCAATTTTCCATGGTCTTCCTGGCAATGGATGTCAGCCGGATCTTATCCGGGTTCACATTGTAAATTAGAATTCGGGTGACCCGTAAAAACAATGCTTCCCGGCAGGTCGCGCCGATTTCCTTCATGACCTTTCCCGGCAATGAATACAAGCCGGATCTTATCCCGGTTTACGACAGGACTTAAGATTTTTGCTTTGTAGAAATCCTATCCAAAACAGACGGTACCCTTACCAAAAGATTTAAGTACAGTGTCTCCTAACTTTGATTTGTCGTCAAAAAGTAAGGAGACGATTAAGAAATCGACGAGCCGGAATATCAGGTTTATCCGAGCTGCCAATTCGATTGTGAAAGCCACACGAATAACACCGTATTCCTGTAAATATTCGAAGAAGATCTACACCCGGTATCAACTTCTCGTCCTGATTCTCTTCAAAGACTACCGGAACCAGGACTATCGAGAGTTCATTGATGACGTGGGTGATATGAAATCTATCCAAGAGGAATTGGATCTTTAGTCGTGCCCCATTTCACAACGCTTCAGAAATTTTTCTGCCGGATAAAAACCCTGTACCTTCGATACACGTTCAGGAAAACACTGAATCTGTTTTATTCCAACGACGATCCAATCCCAATCACATCGATTGATTCGTCCGGGTTTACGAGCGGATATTCGAGCCACTATTACTCAGCCAGAACCGGGAAGACTCGAAAAACATTTCCTGAAAACTTCGATCTCGGTTGATACCGATCAACCAGGTGATCACCGGGTTCATCGCTTCCAAAAGCCGGGTCCACGATACCCGGCATGCAACCCGATTGCTCCGACAATGTCACAAGATACGATGGTCAGAGTGTTATGTTATGGATCGGGGTACGACTCTGAAGCGATTCACTGTCAGATCCGAGAAGACATGCACGCCGATTCAATCATTTCGATCCGCTCCTGGAACAACGAGGTTGTTGGAGGAACTTACCGTCAGGAAATGGCTCAACGGTTGGATGATGTCCGATATCGAAGACGACAACTTGTTGAAAACAAATTTTCCGTCATGAAAAGAAAGTCCAGTGGCGATCTTAAAAGCAAGAAAATTCGTTATCCAGGTGAAGGAGATCGCCGGGAAAATGATTGTCTGTAACATTCACCGGTTCTTACAATTTCTCGTTATTGAGGTTTTCTACAGAGCAAAGATTTTAAAAATTTTGGCACATGCTAACAGATAAACCGGGAACAACGATATGATAAGAGAATTATGGTTTTTCACCCGAGATTTTACCCGGCTCTCGTCAGCCTTGCACTGATAATAATGATACTAGCGACCGGATGCACTTCGTCCGGCGAGGCCGGAGGCAGCACTGCTGGGGACAGCAGCGGATACCATTCATCCTTTGCCGGGCTTGCGGGGACCTATGTCAATGTCGACGACCCCGCATCATCCATCGTACTGGACACCACCGGATTTGCCCGAATCGTGGCCGGGTCGTCGGTAGTAGAGACGTCGATTTTCATGGAAGAGGGCGTGCTGATGCTAGCTGACCGGACGAGTATCGGACCGTATCCGATTCAGGATGACGCATTGATTTATCAGGGTGTAAAATACCGGAAGCAGTCCTGAACATCGTTTTTTTCATTTTGCGGCGATTTTTTGTAAAAAAAAACTTGCTCTGGAGAAACATACATGAACGGAAGTTCACAACCGGACAGGAAAATTTTGAACAATGTATGGGGAGATTGCGAGGGCTACCCGCCTCATGGCCTCTCCGAGGCACGGCGGGGCAACGTTGTTTTTCGTCATTTTTTTGCTATTTATCATCATTAACCCGCTGCGAAGCGCCCCGTCGGGAGCAGCGGAATTTATCGCTTTGGGGGCATAGGTGTGGTTCAAAAAACCGTGAAAATGTTTTTAAAGGATAAGCGGGATATGACCGCCCGGTGAGAACCATGATCGGAGATGTCATCGGTGAATTTACCGGGAAAGTTACGGGCAAGCGCCTCGTGCGCTGCCACGGTGGCGAACTGAAACTTGAGCGGACAATAGAGTCGAAAGGAAAGATTTTCGGCACCGAGGTAACCTTCCTCGCCACGGTTAAAATGAAAGAAAGACCGGAGGGCGGGATGTACGCGGAAGGCAACGGGGTCATGATGACCATGACCGGCGATAAAGTGATCCTGCACGGGTCCGGTATCAGCACTTCCATGAAAGGCGGCACCATGAGCCAGCGCGGAATTCGCTATGCCCAGACCAAGTCCCCCGCATTCAGCAGGCTCAACAATGTCGGCCTTGTCTTCGAGATCGAGGTAATGCCTGACGGGACGGTCAAAGACAAGATGTGGGAGTGGAAGTAATTCATTCTTTTATTTTTGTTTTTACGTCTGATTAAGTCGTGGCCATTTCTTAAAAAATCCTATCGTATCAGTCACATTGAATTTTGGTATCCGCTGTTTTTAAAAAATATATGAAGACGGTACGAAAAAATCGCCGGTGGATTAATAGCAGCGTTTTCTTCTCTCATTAACCAACGAGAGCATTCCCCAAGGGACCGCTGATCCGGTTCGGGATTATTTCCGTATCGCGGAGGTATAGTTCTTACCGGACTGTGCCGGAAAATTCTTTCCAAATGTATCATTCACCCGATCGCAAATACAAATTTTGCAACTCCCCGTCGGGTTGTTATACCCACTCGCTCTATGGTGGTTGGCTTGGTGCGGTTATTTAAAAAAAATACCCGGTCATCCGGATGGAAGCGAAATACCTCATGACCATTACGGAAAACACCCCGGTCATTAAACCCGTCCTGTTTCGCAGGATGGCTACATATGCGGTGTATGAGGACGCCAGGATCAACCCCCGTTCACTGCAGTATGGTATGACCATGGATGAGAGAAATGAGCAGGGTCGGAACAAATGTATTTTCCCGCCCATGAACAGAAATGCCGGTTTGGAATCGGAAAGACCCGGATGAGGACAAATTCCTGTTCGGCAACCTTCCCGCAGTTCATTCCAAACTGCCCGGAACACGCTTCCGTCCCACTGGGAAGAACCCCGGCTCATAAATTCAGTCCCGGGAAACGAAGGGACGGGTAAACCATCAACCAGGAGACTCACTATGAAAATTACCTATCTTGCACTCGTTGTAATAATTCTCGTGTCCGCCCTTATGGCAGGATGCACTACGGCACCGGTCGGGCAATCAACGCTCATCATCGCCGTCAAGGATGCTCCGAAGACTACCGATATCGGCACGGTCACCAACCTTTCCCTGACCATAGGGCAGGTAAGCGTCCACCGGGCTGCATCGAATGAGACAGCACCGGAAACAGACGCTGAGATAAACGCCACCGAGTCAGATGATTCGGGTTCCGCCGGCTGGATAGTTGTCGTCGACCATGCCCAGACCGTTGATCTGATGCGCCTGGTGAACGTGAGCGAAGTTCTCGGGGAGAAACAGCTGGACGCCGGAAAGTATACCCAGATCCGGCTGAAGATCGATTCAGCAACGGTCACGGTCGATGGAGTGGATCATAATCTTGATGTTCCGAGCGGCGTGCTCAAGCTGAACCGGGGTTTCACCCTCCAGCAGAACCAGACCCTGAAACTCACCCTGGATTTCAATGTTGAGAAATCCCTCATCAGGACCGGGAACGACCAGTATAAACTAAAACCCGTGATTGCAGTAACATCCTCGAACGTGTGAGAAAAAATTGTGAATTGGGGGTGGTTAGATTCAGCCTGCGCATTCAGGATTTCTTTCGCTTTCCCCCGTTCAAATTTTTTTCAGGGGATTAAAGAAAAGTCAATTTGCTTGAAAAACGCTATTACGAAATTTGTAAGGGGATGTGCCAGGTTCCCGGCATATCTTTTGTTTTTATTGAACTGGCCATCCGGACGTTACTGGATTACCTCTCCGATCATTTCCCGGATTTCCTGTTCTTCAGTATAAGTGAAAGCACCCCGATGGAAAGAAGAGCAGAGAGCATTTCAAACCCGGGGGTCTTTGGCGCCGGGGCAAGACTTGTGCTGTAATCTGCTGTCCTTCCCGCATCGATCGTCACCGTCGTCTTCAGGTCGTTGTAACCGGGGAGGGTCAGGGTGACATTATGCACGCCGGGAGAGAGACCGGGGATTGTTGCCGGGGAGATGCCTTTCATCACCCCATCGACGAGCACATATGCTCCCGGGGGTGTTGTCGATACGGTCAGGGTACCCGACACGGGACTGGAAGTCTGCACGGGTCCTGCGGTCTGGGTTCCGGTTACCTGCCCGGGTAGCGTTGTGGATGCGGTCGGGGTTGCCCGGACCCGGAGTGCGGCATTCACCTGCTGCAGGGTTCCCATCACCTGGACGGTCTGCTGGGAATCCTCATACCCATCGAGCCGGAGGGTCACGGCATGATTGCCATTCGGGACTCCATCGAGCACGAGCGGGGTGAACCCGCGGTACGCGTTATCGAGGTAGGCATTTGCGCCGGAGGGAGACGAGGTGATCGCGATGCTCCCGAATCCCGGCGTGGGTGTTGGGGTGGGTTCCCCAATCAGGTGATCGATGGTTATAATCGACGAGGGGATCGCATACCCGCGGGCATCGATCTCCTGGATCTTGACAAGGGTTTTTGGGGCCCCGAGTGCTGATGACGCAGGAATTGTGCCTGCCACCGATGCCTTCACGACAACTTCATCCCGGTTCTGGTATGACAGTTCGAATCCTGAAATAGTCAATGTTTTTGCCCCGACAACAGGGCGCACATTCTCCACGCCGTTGACCATGATGGAATACGACCACACAGGATTCGTGAGATCGGATACAAACTGGAGGTCATCGTACGCGGGGAACGCAGTACCCGTTGCGGCATAGACCGTGCAGGACACATTCACCGGGTTACCGGGATTCAGCGTCCCGGAAGGAACGATCGATTGTTGTGAAACGGAAAATGCCGACACTCCCGGAACCAGGAGGAGCAGCACAAGAACCATGGGAATATATTTTGAAATATTCGTTTCCCTTACCATGATAATCCAATAGGAGCGTTCCGATTAATATTCCTTCAGGATTTTTGGGATGGGATCTCACGAGTCGGATACTAAACAAATCCGGCGCAAAAAAAGAGATCCTGATCTATAACGCTACCCCTAATAGGTGGAGGATTATCACGATGACCACGCCCACCAGCCCGCCGATTGCCGAGACGATGATCGTAACCCAGTCGATCGGGATATCCGAAGATCCAAAGATGCTCATTACATGGAACAGGTTGAGCAGGAAGAGGACGATGATGCCCACTATAGCGTTGATAATCAGCGCTACGACATTTTTGAGGATGTAATAGAGGACAATCGCAATAGCGACAGCAAGAATGATAACGACAAGGGAAGCCAGTATATCCATGGCAGGTAATACCTCCGGTTTACCTGATAGAACTTTGGGTGAACATTAATTTTTGCATCAAACCTTTCTGTTAACCCGTTCGGTTACAACCGGTGCGTGGATCCGGACCCGGCCAATCGCCCTGTTCACTCCCGGCCATGTGCCAGGTTGATCTGTGTACACTATTCTAAAGATCCACTCGTTACCCACCCGAACGCATCCCATGGAATTGTATCCGGTTAACTGCCAGCTCGCGTTCGTCGTTGATCACCGGGATTTGCCCGTCAACCCTCGTCACACACAACCGGCAACGTGTAACCGGTTGATCCGACCGTCCAATCCGATCCTTGATCCCATGATTCCTGCGTCAACGCTCGCCCACGCCTCCGGCACCACGTAACCAACTGGCGGGTAAACTCACCATCAAAATTGATTCTTTAGAATTCTCAACAGGCCATGACAACTGTCGCACGCGGGATCACGTAACCGGTTGTGTGGACCGGTTCATCTCTTTAGTTGATCCTCTGGATCCTTCCGTCAACCGTTACATTCACCGGCTGCGAAAGGGATCCCACATAAGCGACAAATGCATCGACATCAACCGGCCCGTTCGTTATGTTTCTCCCTTCCGTGAATGTCGTGTAGCCGTCACCGCCACCCGTGAGATAATCGGTTACGGAAACCGTGTATTGTGCATGCCGGTCGAGCGGGACGCCATGTATCTTCACGCCGGTCACCCTGCTGCCGGGAGGTTGTGCTGCGTCCCATGTGTACTCAAGCCCCGATACTACGAGATTTTTCGGGGGAAGCGGCTCCTGCCATTGCCGTTCAAGAACCCGGTTGATCTGGTCTCCCGACAGGGTCATCGACTGGATCGTTCCGGCAAACGGCTGGACCGAATACAGGTCGCCCCAGGTAATATTTCCCTGTTCAATGTCCGCCCGGATGTCACCGGCAGTATCGAACCCAACGTCGGTCTTCATTGCTGCCCGCTGGCCGTCGGCAACCATATCGCCAAGAGCCGCTTCCCCGGCACGGTTCTGGGTCCGGGAGATGTCCCTGCCCGGCGACACCGATAAACCGGTCCACGAGCAGGCCGATGAACTTCTCATCCGATGCAAGGAATGCAGTTGCAGCAGGATCCGGAACAGTCCCGGGCACCTGGTCGGCGTAGGCCGGAATGATCCGTGCAGATTTGTTCATGATCTCACCGCTCGCCCGGTCGACCGTAAGATCGACATCGGCATATCCCACGCTGTACATGTACGCCTGGGTGACAAGCACCGGATTCCCGCCGGCATTGTCCAGGTACGCGTTGGTAAACTGGTGAGTGTGTCCTGACAAAACGACATCCACATCCCCGTCGAGCCGGGAAATAATTTCTGTCACCCGCCCGGTCACGTTCCCCTTCTCCTGTGTCGGGCCGTCATAAGCGACCTGGCTCCCGCCTTCGTGGAGGAGGACAACGATCGCATGGACGCCCTGGTTCTGGATTGCCGGGATATACCGGTTTATGGAATCGGCTTCGTCAAGGAACGTCACGCCTTCTACCGCTGCAGGAGCCACGAGCGAAGGGGTGTTCTTCGTATCGGCACCGATGAACGCGACGGTAACGCCGTCGATATTCCGCAGGGTATAGGCGGCAGGATGGGCGTGTTATTCGCGATCCAGACCACATTTGTGCAGATATAACCGGTCTTCGCGCCGGGTACGGGTCGACAAAATGGGAAATATTTGTTGTACCGTCCCCGCCGTTTATTTTCCTCATCAGTCTCCAGTACCCCCATGTCGAATTCGTGATTTCCCGGGGTCGCCACCATATTGCAGGAGGCATCCTGGGGATGCATACCGACAGAGCAATACGGATTTGCCCAGCTGTTGAAGAAAAGGAGGGTCGGCTCATCGAGGAGGAGCCCGGATTCTGGAGGCGATGCCCCCACAAGGTCACCGGGCAGCGCTATGATCGTGCCATCTGCACTTCCCGGTGCCATTGCGGCTTTGAGGTAGGCAGAGAGAACCGGGATCCGCCGCCGGTCGCTTGTTCAGTTTCTGGTCCAGGGGGAGCTGCCCGTGGAAATCGTTGATCGCGAGAATTTTTACGTGAACGGTTGCATTTGCACCCGGTACCGGGACAGGCCCGGGAAGGGACACAGGGAGTAAAACCGGGACCAGTATGAGAACACAGAGAACACAGAATCCCAGGATTACCTGAAACGCTATCGGGATCCGGTACCAGGGGGATTCGGTCATTATGGAGTCTTTCGCCGGTGAACAATTAACTGTTGAGTTTTTGCTATCAGTCGCATCATCGAAGCCGTTAGTACCATAACCCCCCAAAAATGCATCCCTGCTCTGACACTGATCGCACGGTGAGGAAAAACCACTGGATTTCCCCCCCAATTCCCTCGATCGAGGGATAAACCGGTCACGTGCAGCATCTCTCCCCCACCACAACATTCTTTACCTGAAAAATACCTGATGAGGGGGTATGCACACTATTACCAGCAGCAAAAAGATGGAGAATGGTATTGTGGTATTCTGGGATGAGAACGACACTAAGAAATTCGAATCATTCAATTATGCTGAACTTGTCGATATGAGGATCAATGCGCTCGACCTGCTCGATCGTCCTAAATCCTATAAAGTCGACAAAGGCGGACACCAGATCACGGTCCAGAAATAAACGGGAATCCCGGAAAACTGCCCCGGAAACATTTTCTGGATAGAAAAACCCGGTAAAAAAATAACGCCGGAGACCGGCTCCGGCGTCATACTTCCTGATTCTTTTACGCGTTCTGCACCGGAACAAAATTGTTGCCGGTCTGCATCACGAGAGTCTTGGGCAGGTCGATCCCGAGCGCCTCGCGCAGGACCTCCTCGACGGTCTCGACCGGGACGAACGTCGAGTTCGGCCCGGACGTCCTCGGGGACGTCCGTCGAGGTCGCGCTCGTTCTCCTTCGGCAGGATCACGCGCTTGATCCCGGCCCGGTGGGCCGCGAGGACCTTCTCCTTGATCCCGCCGACCGGCATGACCGCGCCCGAGAGGGTGATCTCGCCGGTCATGGCGAGGCTCGGGGTCGACCGTCTTGCCCGGTGATCAGGGACGCGAGGGCCGTGAAGAGCCCCACGCCCGCCGACGGCCCGTCCTTGGGCGTCGCCCCTGCCGGCACGTGGATGTGCGTGTCGCAGGTCATGAAGTTGAACCCGCTCTGCGGGTCCGCGAGCCGCGAGCGGATCAGGGAGAGCGAGATCGTCGCCGACTCCTTCATCACGTCGCCGAGCTGGCCGGTCAGGGTCAGCTTGCCCGTTGCCGGGCATGACCGTCCCCTCGATGAAGAGGATCTCTCCGCCGACGGGGGTCCAGGCCAGGCCGGTCACGACGCCGGGCACGCGCTCCTTCCGCGCCACCTCGAGCCGGACCGGCTCCTTGCCCAGGATCGCGGCCAGGCTCTCGGCCGTCACGACGAACGGCAGCTCGGGCGTTCCCGAGACGATCTTCTCCGAGACGTGGCGCGCGGCCTTTGCGAGCTGCTTCTTGAGCTGCCGGACCCCGGCCTCGCGCGTGTACCGGTCGATGATCGCCCGCAGGGCCTCGTCCTCGAACCGGAGCCGCTCCCCGTCGAGCCCGTGCTCGGTGAGGACCTCGGGCACGAGGTGGTCCTTCGCGATCGCGAACTTCTCGTTCTTGGTGTAGCCCGTGATCTCGATCAGCTCCATCCGGTCGAGGAGCGGGGCCGGGATCGTCTGGAGCGAGTTGGCCGTCGCGATGAAGAGCACGTCCGAGAGGTCGTACGGGACCTCGAGGTAGTGGTCCGAGAACGTCGCGTTCTGCTCGGGGTCGAGGACCTCGAGGAGCGCGGACGCCGGGTCGCCCTGGTACCCGACGGCCAGCTTGTCGACCTCGTCCAGGACGAAGACCGGGTTCTTGGTCCCGGCCCGGCGGATGCCCTGGATGATCCGGCCGGGCAGGGCCCCGACGTAGGTCCGCCGGTGGCCGCGGATCTCGGCCTCGTCGCGGACGCCGCCGAGGCTGATCCGGACGTACTTCCGCCCGAGGGCCTCCGCGATCGACCGCCCGAGGCTCGTCTTCCCCGTCCCGGGCGGGCCGGAGAGGAGGATGATCGAGCCCTGCTTCTCGTCCTTGAGCTTCATGACCGCGAGGTGCTGGACGATCCGCTCCTTGACCTTCTCGAGGCCGTTGTGGTGGCTCTCGAGCACGCGCCGGGCCTCGGCGATGTCGATCTCCTTCTTCTCCTCGGTCACCCACGGGAGGTCGAGCATGAGGTCGAGGTAGTTCCGGAGCATGCCCGCCTCGTGGTTGTGCGGGCCGCCGGTCTCGAGTTTCCTGCGCCTCGGCCAGCGCCTTCTTCCGCACCTCCTCGGGCATCTTCGAGTTCTCGATCCGCTCGCGGTAGCCGTCGTCGCCGCCCTCGCCGTCGCCCTCGGCGAGCTCCTCCTGGATCACCTTGAGCTGCTCGCGGAGCATGGCCTCGCGGTTCGACTTGCCGACCTGGTCGGAGACCTTCTGCGCCATCTCGATCCGGAGACTGATGTTCTCTCGAACCCGGATCAGGAGCTCGAGGAAGGTGACGTACCGCTGCCGGACCGAGTCGATCTCGAGGAGCGCCTGCTTCTCCTCGAGGTCGACCGGCATGAACGGCATGACGAACCCCATGACCTGGTCGACCGAGTCCATCCGGTCGATCGGCTTCGTGAACTGCTCGGCGCCGGTGAACCGGCCGCTGATCTCGTGGATGGTCAGTTTTATGTCCGCGAGGATCCGGTCTTCAGGTCCGGCTCTAGGTCCAGGACGTCAGGGACCGGCTCGAACATGGCGAAGAACTGGCCGTCCTTTTCGGTGACGGTGGTTGCCCGCACCCTCCGGACGACCTGTGCGCAGACAAGGTAGCCGTCATCCGCGGCGTCGACCCGGGGGATCCGGAACAGGTTGCCGGTCCGGTACAGGGATTCGGGCGTAACGTCTGACGGGCGTGTCCCGCTTTTTACCGTCAGGCCGATTGCCCGTGCTGCCCCGCCGTTTTTCAGGGTCGCAAGCAGGAGTTCTCCGGTGGCCTTGTCGACATTGAATTTTGCCCGGCTGTCCGGGTAGATCACAATCTCAAAGAGCGGTATGACAACCGTCTCTGGTAAATTTCAGTTTGTGGTGATTGCATAAGGTAACTCTGTGTATCGTACAGTTTTTTCGAGGTCGAGTCCGAAATTACCGGACCTTTTCAAGCAGGGTGATGAGGAGTTCCTGGTCGGGTTCTTCGAGCGACTCCATCATCTGTTCCATCGTCCGGTGCAGGGCAATGCGTTCTGCCTGGGCGATCGTTTTGCCCTTCTCCGTGAGCCGGATATAGATGATCCTGCCGTCATCCGGCGACGGTTCGCGATAGACACACTCCATCCGGACGAACTTGTTCACCATCTCGGTGACGGTGGGCTTCGAGGTCCGGGTGACCTCGGCCAGCCTGCTGAACGTGACCTCCCCCTGTTCATCGATCATTTTCAGGTACGCGACCTGTTTCACGGTCATGTCCGAGAGTCCGCATTCGGAGACGATGGTGCAGGAGCACTCGTTCCTGAGCCTGAGCAGGTTTTCCAGCGCTTCGAACAACTCCTCCTCTCGTTCTCTCATACGCGGTCTTCATTAGTTAGGGTTTACCTAATTATAAAGATGGGGGTTGAGGTAAAGGTTGCCGTTTCAAATATTTTTCAAAATATCTGTACAAATGGGGCGGGGTTCAAGATTGTGTGGCATCACTAGACGATTTTATAGCAGTTTTTTAAAATCTTCATCCATGACAATCCTTATTCAATCATTGAAAATCGAGATAATCATCAAATCCTTTCGAGAAATTCTTCCGCTGATTTATCGCAAGCCTATACGCATCAAAAAATTGTTTTGAAGCTTCAAGGAATGATTCGAATTTTGTCAGAATATCTTGTGAGGAAATTTTATTTATGGCATTTTCGATGACGTCTCCAGAATCATCAGAAAACTTCGCTAATATTGATAGAGCTAGTTTCATTGGTTCAGAATATTTTTTTTCGGATGAAAGTATTCCAAAATATACAATTAAAAAAACCGTGTTTGCGAAGGACCCGTGAAGATGTTGCCTTCGCGTAGCATTCCCAATAAGATTTAGGTTACCAATGATCATCGAAATTGCGTCTTCAAAGTTATTTTCTGCTACGGGAACACTCGAAACTAAAATCATATTTAGGACTCGTTCTATAATTTCGGGTTTTTCTTCTTGGGCAGCTACGATGGCAATCCTGCTAATCGAAAAAATCTCAAAAATTAAAAGTTCTTCATGGTTCTTCTTGATCGAATAATTCTCTATATTTTTAAAGACCTTTAGAGCCGTTGATGGAATATTCCAAACCGACTCATATTCTTCAGCTTCTGTATGTTTGATTATATGCTCATAATTCTCTCTGGTTATCTTCGATGGAAAACCGAGATAATTCTTTTTTATTGCATAATTAGTAATTGAAGATAACGATGAACAAATTGAAATCAGTGATATTTTGTTTTCTTTTTCAATACATATGTCCGAAAGATTGGAAAGTGTTTCAATAATCAAAAATAATTTTGAATATTCTTCATAATCAGTTTTGATTTCGAAAATTTCCTTCAAAAAAGAGGTTACACGACTAGTATCTTCATCTAATCCATTTTCTGCTAATTTGCATCCAACATTTGACACAATCAAAATTAATTTATCTAGCCCGCTTATCGGGAAATTATGAGCACAATTTTTAGCGATAATAAAAGTCAATTCAGCTAACGCCAGTTGAGAGAGACGCAGATTTTTTTTGTTTATTTTATTTGAGAGGTCCTCGAACTGATGGATATAATGCCAGTATAATTGCTGTTTATTGTTAAGTGACAGGTGCGAACTTATCAATCCATATGATTCAATAAATAGTGCTAAATTTTCATCGTCATTACCATCAATTAAGCCCGTGCCCAGTTTCATAGAGTGATTGATAATTTCGATACTGCTGTCGGAATATCGAATGTCAATAGATTCTTTTAAAATTGTAAAAATATGGGAAATGACCCGACTCATGTTTCCAGATTTCTTCTTTTGAATAAGTAACAAGCCAATATCAGCAAATCCCTGGCAGGATTGAGTAGTTATCCAACTTTGTGAGGATAATGTAGATATATTTCCTCATCTCTTTTAGATATTCATCGAGAATTTTTCCTGTGAGATCATCATAATCACATTCAATAGTCCGTTTCGTGAGATTTTGTAAATTGGTAATACCAATCAATGCAGCATTTCCAAGATTTCGATCGATGGAATTTTTTGAGATGCCAAAAATCCCTATTAAACATTTATTAAAAGAATCAACTTCTTGGTTTGTGATATTATATTCTGCATATGAGTCTAAGATTCGAATGAATTCACGAGCTATTTCATCATTTTGCTTATCCACGGCATTGTAACTAGTAATCGTAATATTTTTACAAAAAATTTCATCAATTTTTTTCCGTTTTTCCTTATTATTTAATTGGAGGTTTATTTGGGCGACCTTACGTGTAAATTTAATTAAACCCGTTTCAATTGATGAATGATCATTTCGAGAAATCGCAGATTTTAAAACATCAGATATTAATTGAAAAGATGAATTTTCGGTAAGAATATCATCTGCGGTTAATTCGTCGATCAGTTCAGATAATACGTAATCCGACTTGATCAGGTTCAAAGTCCTGATAAAATACGGAACGAGGGCAATGTAAGAAAAAATTACAATTGAGAAATTCAATAACAAATATTCTTGAGCATTTCCTAAACTAAGTGTCTTTTGAGAGAATAGCCCGACGACAATTGATGACAAATAAATTGTAAGTAAAATCCAAAAATCGGGATTTTTCTTAATGACATAATCAACAATTCGAGATGGATACGATGCTGAGTTAATCTGGACTACTACAAGAGTTAATGTAATTACTATAGCGATAATTCCGGCCTGACATGGTATGATGGTGCTTAAAAAAGATTCTGGCATTATCAAGATTTGACCAAGCTGTTAGAAAATTTTGAAATCCAAATAATAAAATTGAAAATGCTACTAGGAACAATCCACAATAAAGGGAAAGTCGTAAAATCCATAAAACCAACCAAGGATGATTGTATCTTAGTCTTTGAAACGAGAAGTTATTCGATTTGATGATTCCTCTCGATTCAAAGATTCTCCCATATATGAAAGGTAGTTTCGAATGTTAAAGTCATTTTTGATTTTATTTTGATCAATTTCTATTTTTTTAAAGATTTAATTGCTAGCCTATCATTGTCTTTGCGATTATCCTATTGCAACTTAAAACAATAGAGAAAATCACAATAAAAAATTCCCAAAACCAGAACGCTCTACGCTTAAGAACTCGCTCCGCTCAAATTATTTTCATTGGAAATTTTCCGGGCTTGAAAAAATTTCTCCAAAACAATTCAAAATATTTTCTGAAATCTTTTCCCGACTCGCACCCTCAATCCCAAAAAGTTTTCAAACTTTTCCGCTACAGAAAATTTTCGGTAAAACTTTTCAAAAACTTTCGTGGAAAAATCATACGGCCACTAAAAAAATGCCATTCACCGATCCCCCCGCTAACGTCGGAGATACATCTCCAGGACCTGAAAAAATGAGAGTTCGCCTCACCCCCAATCCAGCCCCGCCCCAACCCCCGTTTACCCATTTTTCCCAAACGAAGCCCGTACATGGCCCGGTTTAGGGTTATCCGACCCCCTGTTCGATCGAAAACTCCTAGATATTTTCACTAAACGGGCAGTACGATCGCACTTCTACGACGATAACTGCATCTCTCCGTAGGAGATCGCACTAAAAGAAACCGCGTTTTCTCCGACGTGAAACTACCCTCTCCGACGTGAGGCCGATCGCGAAATCAGGGGTTTCTTTCCTTTTCGATACTCCAGTAGCGGTTTTGGGGGAAAATGCCAAGGAAACCCCTCTGGCGGCTCGGGATTTCCGGGCCTGAATTATGCCAATTCCCGCTGAACAGAAGCCAAAATGACCGTATCCGAAAACAATAGTGTCATCATGTCCGGGAATAACACCATTTCAGCCTTTTCCGTAAGCACCGTCCGGACCATCCCTACAACTCTCCGACGGAGAATGATGAGGATCGGATCGCATGTCCCGGACAGGATGATCGATACCTGATTAAAATCCGGCACCCTGCCGGATGGAGGCCCGCCCCCGTCAGTACTACGCCTCACCGGAGTGAACCAAACCTTTTCGACGTTAGAACATGAAAGTACAGAATGCGAATATAGACTAAGTTGCAGGATGATTGTTCCAGATGAATTAAACTCAGGAAAGAAGTACCATGAATCAATCTAGACATTTTGTCTAGATAATTGTCTAGATACATATGCACATGAAAGAATGGCATCAATCTAGACAACCTTCGCTGGAATAAATCCAAAGCCGGAATGAGCAAGGGTTTCAGACCAATGTCTCACGGATTTTTCCGGAAAAAATTTCCGGTCAAAATTTTTCAAAAAATTTTCAGAAAATCAAAATGATCCCATTGGGGCCCGGGTCGCTTTAAAAAATTCAGGTTTCCCGATCTCACTATCCTTATCATGCTTATTTCCGCAACCATTGGTCACACGGCTTCCCAAAACCAGAAAGGCTCCCATCTTCCGGTACCCGGACCGTACGCTTCGTCCACAAACCCTATTATAAATCCCGACACAGATTCCTACACGTAAGGTGATATTCCATGAGCTGGGCAATCGAATGTATCTACGAGGATAATGTTCTCAAACCAGTTGGAAAAGTTCCGCTCAGGGAAGGAGAACGGATCCGGGTGACTATCGAGAAGAAACTCACCTTCGAACCCATACGGCTGAAGAAAAGACCCACTTCGGCAGACATCACCAGTCTCCGGGATGATTCATGGACATCTTCCTAGACACATCATTCATTATCCCGCTGATCATTGAAACCAGTACGACACGAAAAGCCCGGGATTTTTTTACATCTGTTCCCGGTACGTGCGTTGCGAGCATGTCGGTCTATGAAGAAACATTTTTTGTCGGGCTCCGTTTGATCGCAAGAGATGAATTTGGGATCACCGGCACGGTAAGACTTAAGGAACACATCCGTGACAAGGGCTATGGATTTGCTGACGAGTTCATCCACAACCTCAACGAAGTTTTCTCCGGCCTCGTGATCGTACCGGATTCCGCGAATCTGAAACTCATCGACGATACGGCCAGGGCCTATGGGCTCCTCCCCAACGATGCACTTATTGTCTCTACGTGCATTGAACACTCGATTCCAAAAATTGCTACCTTCGATCGCGATTTCTTTTCAGTAAAAAATCCGCTGCGGGTGAAGATCTCAGATACCGGGCGGATTTTTGGAAAACCGTGCAATCCGCAATACCTGAAATCGCCGGCGGTGTCTATCAGAAAGTTTCTCATGTTTTTTGCCCAAAAAAGGCATTCCTCCCCAACACCACTCATTCACACCAGATTCCCAAAACTAAAACCGCTCCCTATAAATCCGGTACTCTGGGTGGGAGTATATCCGGTTGCCAGACTCTTTGTCATTTCAGAATTAAGCAGAACCCCCGTTCCCCATTCCGATCCCTTCAAATAATCCCCACCCCCCACTTTATCCCACGTGACCGCCATCATCACCGATCCCTACCGCCAGAAACTCCTGCTCGGCGCCATTGCTCTTGGAGTGGTAATGGACGGGATCGATGGTTCTATCGTAAACGTAGCGCTCCCCACGATGGCTGCGTACTTCGATACCGACACGGGGACGATCGGGTGGGTCATCATCACGTACCTGCTCATGATGGCAGGACTCCTCATCGTGTTCGGGAAACTCGCGGGCCGGGGGTTTGCAAAAAAATTATTCCTCATGGGCTTCGTCATATTCACGCTCGGGTCGGCGGCCTGCGGAATCGCCCCTTCGCTCGATATCCTGCTTATCGCACGGCTCCTGCAGGGAACCGGGGCCGCGATGATCGCCGCCGTCGCCCCGCTGCTCTGCATCCGGTATCTCCCGAAGGATATGCTCGGCACGGCCCTTGGCGTGATCGCAGCGACTGCCTCCATCGGGTTTGCAACCGGGCCCGCACTCGGTGGCATCATCACCCAATACCTGTCGTGGCACTGGATCTTCCTCGTCAACATCCCCATCGGGATCGTGGGAATCCTTTTCAGCGCGAGGGTGATTCCCCGCGACGAACCGGAGAAGAGCACGGCATCCTTCGATTACCCCGGTGCAGTCGCCCTCTTTGGCGTCATGGTCTTCTGTACTTTCGTGCTGGAAGAAGTGGCAGCCCGGGGCGGGGCGGATCCGCTAGTGCTCGCCTGCGGTGCACTCTTCCTGCTCTGCTCGGGAATCTTTGTTGCACGGGAACTGAACTCACCGGAGCCGTTCCTCAACATACGGATCTTCGCGGAGTGGCGCTTCACGGCAGTGCTCCTGTCGTACCTGCTGGTCAATGCCGTCTTCCTGGGCGTCATCTACCTGCTCCCGTTCTACCTGGTGAACGAGATGCACCTCGACCTGGACGTCACCGGCTTCTTCCTCCTGATCCCCCCGGCGGTGATCGCAATCCTCAGCATCCCGTTCGGGCGCCTGTCGGACCGGCACGGCCGCAGGATCTTTACGGTCGCGGCCTGCGGGTTCTTTGTCCTCTTCAGCGCACTCTTCGCGGTGCTGTCACCGGAATCCGGGTTTCTCCCGCTCCTTTTGGGCCTCGTCCTGATGGGGGTGGCATTCGGGATCGCGGCTGGGCCGGCCTCAAGCAGGATCATCGAGACCGCTCCGTCGGGCGAGACAGAGACCGGGTCCTCGCTGATGGTGACCACCATCTATTTCGGCGGCGTGCTCGGGACGGCCATCTACGCGATGCTGTTCACGTTCGCAACCGCGAAGGCCGGCGGGATTGTGGCGTTCACCGATCTGGATTCCGCGACATTCCTGTCCGGGTTCCATATCACGATGGCAGCGGGCCTCGTGCTTGCGGTACTCGCGCTCGTGCTCTCGGCAATCGTGCCGGATGGGAAGACCGCGGCGTGATTGCATCCACACGTCTGCCACAAGGGGGAAGTTCATTCCTAACAATACTGAAAAAACATATTTACGTTGTAAAATTCAGCCGGCATTCTTGACATCAGATTGGACAATCGGCCGGATTCTACCGTATCAGGATCCGATGACATCGCAAGTAAACTGCCTTCATGAATTCTGCTGTATCAGGATAATGAGACATCATAAATTAACCACCGTCAAGGATTCCGTTGTATCAGGATCAGATGGCATCGCAAGTAAACTGCCTTCATGAATTCTGCTGTATCCGGATAATGAGACCTCATTGATGAACTGTCATCACGGGTTTTGTTGTATCAGGATCAGGATACATCATAGGTTTACTGCCGTCCTGGATTCTGCTGTATCAGATAATGAGACATCATTGATTAACTTCCGTCATGGATCCTGTTGTATAAAGATCAGAAGACATCGTAAATTAACGGTCGTCCCGGATTTTACGTGCGTCTTGATGAGAACATATCGCGAGTAATCTTCCGTCCGTGTTCTGAAGCACACCCGCACCAGGATTGCGTCAGCTATATTAAGATCCGGGAATATCCTTCCCTCACAGCCATGGATTTCAAAAAAGAGCCTCTCGGTCTTCGACCTGACCAACATTGTCGTTGGATCCGTAATCGGTGCCGACATCTATATCGCATCGGCAATAACAGCAGGCATGCTCGGGCCCTTTTCCCTTGTCGTATGGGTTATTGCCGGCATATTTGCAACCATAATCGCGCTCGTTTTTGCGTACTGCAGTTACTATATCCCAAAAGTCGGCGGGCCGTTTGCCTATGTATCGGAAGCCTTCGACGATTTCTTCGGGTTCCTCACTGGCTGGAGCATGTGGATCGCGGAACTGATCTCACTGCCGGTATTTGCCATCGCATTCACCCGTTACCTGGCGTACCTGGTCCCCCTTACACCCATGGAGGATATTCTTGTCAAGGGGATTTTTCTCTTCGGGCTCACCGCCATCAATATTATCGGCGTGAAAATTGCGGGCAGGGTCAATGACGCCCTCACGCTCATCAAGCTCGTCCCTTTATTGCTGCTCATCGGGGCGGGAATCGTCTTTTTAATTACCCAGCCCGCGGGATTTTTCGGGAATTACCATCCGTTTGTTCCCCTCGGCATTTCGGCGACCGGGACCGCTCTCGTGCTCGTCTTCTGGGCCTATGCAGGGTTTGAACTCGGGACACTTCCTGCAGCCGAAGTAAAAAACCCGAAGACGACGATCCCCAAGGCAATTGTCATCGGCATGTCCATTGTCGCGCTCTTCTATATCTCGACAAATTTTATCGTCTATGGGGCAGTGAACTGGTCTGACCTCACCCGGTCCCAGACACCCCTGATCCTTGTCGGTGCAGTACCTTCTCGGGTCGGCAGGAGCGCTCATCATGACCATCGGCGCCCTGTTCTCTGTCTCCGGGTCTGATGAGTCGGGCATGCTCGGCACCGGGAGGTTATCGTATGCCATGTCTATCGACGGTCTCTTCCCCCGCCTGTTCTCCACCCTACACAAAAAATTCGGGACTCCTTATGTCGGCCTGATCGTCCAGGGGATCATCGCTTTTGTCCTTTCAATCTATTCGCCTATCACGGGGCTGATCTCCTTTGCCGTCTTCAACCTCGCATTTGCTTTCCTGCTGACCTGTTGTGCGCTGATTGTGATCACCCGCGACACGGAAAAACAGTTACCGGGCCAGAAAATACTCCCCTGGCTCGGGATCCTGATCTGCCTGTATCTCCTGTACTCAACGGCCTTTTTTGATAAGCTGGTCGGCACGATCATTCTCCTCGCCGGTGTTCTTATCTACATTTTTTTCTCACCAAAACAGGACATTTACCACTTAAAAAAGATGTTCCTCTCGGAAGAGGCTATCTTTGTCCGGGCTATGGCAAAGAGAGAGCGCTTCCTCGGGAATTTTTTGCTCCTGCTCTACCGCTCCTACATGCGGCTGAAACAAAAGATTTTCGGGCGACCGGGGAGCAACGGGTAAAGTACCAGTGATCGTTCTGGTGAAATTAAATTCCGACTCTGTTCGCAGGACAAAAGAAAATCCAGGGACCGGGGAACAACGTGTAAAGTACCAGTGATCGTTCTGGTGAAATTAAATTCCGATTGTGTTCGCAGGACAAAAGAAATTCCGGTTATTAAAAAAATCATGAACGCACCATTTAGCCACGAGAGATGGCGTCATTCATTTCCGCCCCGCTCAAAACCCGGATCCGGGTCGTGCACACCAAATCCAGGGTGATCTTCCGGTAAGAAAAATTTTCGGACTAATTACGTCGGCAAAACCCGGGACTCCACACAAGAGCCTTTTCTTTTAGCGTCCCATAACGACCATCCGGAAAAATCCGCCGGGTAAACGTATAAACTTAAATCCGGTAAACGTGGATTCGAAAAAAACAAGGTAAGCAATTTAATCAGATTTATATAGGGAATAATAATCATTACCATGCGTTCGATGCGGCCAGGGATTTGCACACCAGTCCATGGCCCGGGACCTCACCAATAAAACTGCACGGAACTGCTCAGGGGACTCTAATGCAGACGAACACAACACTCCTGTTTTTAACGAATCCAATCTCTGACTTCCGGGAAACGGCGGTAAGTTATGTCACCCGTATCGTTCCTTAGCCCGCTGTCCTGCTCAAACCAGAACCGGGCCCCGGATATTGGCGTACACCTCCGACCGTACGATTTGGATGGTCGGATACAGCAAAGCCACGCCACTGATGGCAAACGTGAGCAGGAGCGTACTGCCAGCCGCGAAAAGAAGGGTGAGGGCCGGGGGATCGTGAAGGGTATCTCAAGGGAATAGGTGATGAAGTCCTGGAAACCGACGAGAATTACGGCTGCCGATCCGATGCCAAGAAAACTCCCGATAACCGATGAGGTAAACGACTCAGGGAGAATCAGACTGGAGAATGAAAGTTCTCGTAACGCCGAGTGCTCCGAGGATCTCAATCTCCTCCTGACTGGAGCGCAGCCATGGCCGAGATGAAGCCGAGGAGCGGGATAGAGAGGAGTGCGGTCGTGAGCATGGAGACCGGACAACACCCGGGTGACACTCGCGAGATGGAGGGTTACCGTTGCAAGGAGACCGGTCCGGGTGATGGTTCTCGTCCCCGGGATACTCTTCCGGATCTCACTCCCGACATCGGCAGGGGAAACACCGGGATCCACCTGGACTAATATGGCCGACACCATGCCGCCCGGGATCACGATCGCCTGGGCTGCTTTCTCGCCGGACTCCTCGGCCATGACGCGGGTGTCGTCAATCCGGGTTAAGACCACCATATCGACGCCCATCATACCGGTCGGTTCAAGCTCGCCGGCGATCCGGAACGAGTGTCCATAGAACTTGAGGAGCGAGCCAACCTCTCCATCGATCCGGCTGCCAACAATAATATCATCTTTTCCCATCGTTACGCCGGGATGAGCCGCAAGCCACGGTGCAAGGGTCAGGTCGCGGGCAGGGTCAACGGCAATGATCTGGACAAGACCGGAGCAGCGGCTCTGGTCCGAAAGCGTTGCAACAAGGATCCGGGGGCTGGTCCGGGCTACGCCCGGGATCCGGGCGATCTTCTCGTAACCGGAATCATTGAAAAAAAACATGGACGGCCTGCCCGTGATCAGGCTGCTCTCACCTTCTGCGGTATGGTGTTCCGGCATGACAATGAGATCGGATCCCATCCACGTAGTTCCCTGGTCAAGCCCCTGCTCGGCACCGGTGATCAGGTACTGGAACGAGAAGAGGGTAGCAGCAATAACGGCAAAGAGAAGGATTGTAGTAAACGTCCTGAGGGGCCGCCTTTTGAGGTTCCTGCCAACAAGCTGTAAAAAATTGAACCTCGGGCTGCTCATACCGGTCACTGGGTTTAAGAATACCCGCGGTCTCGTATTTAATCTTTTTTGAAAAAAACGGGAACTTTTTTTCAGCCCGTCTCCGGAAATCACGATAAATTGATATATTTCTGTTACGATTAGGCTGTGAACGGAAACCCGCCCGTCCCGGACTCCCATGAAAACCCATGAAGCCGAACTCGGCCTGATAAAAGATCTCCTGCGGAAAAACCCGAAGGGGATAAAAATTACCCAGGTAGCCCGCGAGCTCGCGATGAACCGGAATGCCGCGGCAAAATATCTCGAGATCCTTCTCATGACCGGGCAGGCTGAGATTATCGAGCACGGGATGTCCAAGATTTTCATCCTCTCCCGGCGCACGGGTATTCCCACCATGCTCGATCACTCTTCAGATTTTATTCTCGTGCTCGACAAAGACCTGAAGATCGCAGAGGTCAACGGGAATTACCTGGAATTTGCCGGGCTGGACGGGAGGAACTCCTGGGAAAACGTGCAGATACCGGAGGCTTTCCGGTCATCAGCAGCCCGTTACTCCCGGATAAAATGCGGGATGCACCGGTTCGGCGCGGACATCCGTGCCGAGACCCGGGAGGTTCTTTCGGGCAGGGAATTTTTCTTCGCTCTCCGGCTGACTCCCACGGTCTTCAATGACGGATCCCGGGGGATAACCATCATAATCACCGATATTACCGAGATAAAAAAGAACGAGATGATGGTGCGGGAGAGCGAGGCGAATTTCCGGATCCTCTTCGGCAAATCACCGGTCGGGACGGCGGTGTTTGATTCCGCCGGGAAACTCATGAACGGAAACCCGGCCTTCTTCGCAACGCTTGGCGTACAATCCCCGGAAGGATCACCCACCATGAACCTTTTTACCGATATGGGAATCCCCCCCGGGTCGCGGGATATGCTCGAACGGGGAACAATGGTCAAGTTTGCAATGCCGGGCTTCGATTCTCCTGCCGGCAAAAAACATGGGCACGCTGCCAGGACTGATCGGGCTGACGCAATATTTGAGGTTAACGTGACACCGGTCAGCCAGACCAGCGGCGAGCAGAAAAACGGGTATCTTGTCCAGGTTACGAAAAACCCGGTCAGATCCCCGGGCGCAGTTGACACAGACCATTCACTGCTCGCGGAGATCCTCTCATGCATTGAAGAGGCAGTGATCCTCGTAGATTTTCCCACGGGATCCATATCGTTTGTGAACCGGCCTGCAGAAAAGGTATTCGGGTTTACGGCGGGAGAATTCCTCAAAAAAGATCCTTCCCGGTCTGGGGCATGCGGGACCATTTCACAAATATTGTGAAGCCCTTGCCGGCACCTTCCGGCAGGACGGATTTTTTGAAACCGAATCACGGCTGAAGCGGTATAACGGGGAAGATTTCCCGGCAAAACTGCACCTTCGCCCGATCTATAGTAACGGGAGCATCCGGAGCATCGTCATGGTTATCGGCGACAAGAGCGTCCGGAAAACCGCGGCAGAGAATCCGGTCCGGAACGAAGAGTTGTTCGGGACGCTTCCCGTAGCCGGCCTTGGTTTTTCAGGAAACCGGAATCCGACTCATATAATCTGAGCTGCAATAACCCTCTCAATCCTGTTTTTTGATCCGTTTGTTAACACTCATCTTTCAAATCGTATCGGTGCGGAAAGCCGGGGTAGATTTTCTTCCCGTTTTTCGGAGAGAGAGGATCAATGTAGAATTTGTTTTGTCCCCGCAATCAGGGTTACACGGGTGATCAGGATACTCCTATATATCAGATGGAATCGGGAGGACTTTGAAGCAGGGTTCAGGTCACTCCGGTAAAGGGGATGGAGAATCGAGTGGACGTGAAAGTGGGATCATCCTTCTGCGATCTTTTTGTGGTATTCCTCGATCAGCGCAACCCGGTACTCTTCGGTTTTTCTCGTTGGTACATAGTTCAGCTTCCGGGTGCGTTTGAGGAGCTCTTCGCCGATCTGGGAATTATCTGACAGGCAGAGTTTTCTTACTTCGTCAATGATCCAGTCGAGGCTGGTCGATTACCGGTCTCCTTGCCATCAACGTTGATCCGCCGGGTCGTGATCTTGTCCGGCGGGATGCCCCCGCAGATCGTGCAATAATACCCGTCATTATCGTTGCCGCCCATTGTTACTCCCGTATCATGGTCAGGGTCATCTTGAATTTAGTGACAGCGCTCAGGGCATGGGGAACGTTTGCCGGGAAAATGATCGTCTCGCCCGTTTTCATATGGTGAGTCGTGCCGGCAATCCACACCTCGCATTCGCCATCGATGATGGTTACCACTGCATCGTACGGTGCGGTATGCTCGGAGAGTCCCTCGTTCGCATCGAAGGAAAAGACCGTTATGGTACCTGCCTTTTTGTTGACCAGCATCCTGCTTGCAACCGTGCCGTCCTGGTAGGAGACAATATCCTTGAGGGCGATAACCTTCGCATACAGGTCCTCCCGTTTCTTGTCCGGTTTATCCGGGTTTTCCATCGTGAACTCGACCATGACGTTCCGCTCCCTTTTTCAAATGGACTTTCATTAAACCGCTGATCGTATCATGTTTTCTGGATAATCCGGACTACGCGGCACCGGGTAAAATGCCCAGCTGCTGCATCAGTCCCATAAGGTTTGCTTCGCCCCACAATTCGGCAATCTTCCCGTCCTTGATCCGGAAAATTTCGATGCCGGTCATCGTTATCGCTTTCCCGGTCGGGGGAAGGCCCATGAAGTTTCCGTTGTGGACGCCCCGTGCGGTAAACCGTGCCGTCACCTTATCCGAATCTGCGGTAATGTCATCAACCGTCACGTGCAGTCCGTGAAAAGCAGCACGGCAGCTCGTAATGACATTATTCATTTCAGCAATCCCTGGTCCGGGTGTCGGCAGCGGGGTGTGCAGGGAAAAATCTGGGTGGAGCAGTGCGTCGGCTGCCTCAAGGTCGCCCCCGGAAGGGCCGACTTCGAAAAATTTCCGGACCATCGCGATATTTTCCTGTTCAGATAAGTCCTGAGTCATGCAGTATCCTTGGCAGATAACTATTTAATTTTGTTGTCCCTAACAGAGTAACAGATGGATTCCACGATTGAAAATCTTGCTGCAGCTGGGCCTCAAGGAATACGAAGCACGCATTTACGTCGCACTCGTGGGGCTTGGCGAAGCAAATGTCCGCAGGATCCATGAGACGAGCGGGGTCCCGCGGCCGAGAGTGTACGATGTCCTCGCAAGCCTCGCGGCTAAAGGGTTCATCGAAATCCGGCAGGGCAGCCCGCTCATGTATCATGCAGTCCGCCCGGACGTCGTCATCGCGTTCCTGAAAAAAGATCTCGACAATGCAGCCCGGGAAAGTGTGAAAACGCTTGAGACCCTGTCCCTCGATGCACAACAGAATTATTCGCCAATCTGGTACGTCCATTCAGACTCGACCATCCAGCGGAACTTCGAGATGCTCGCCGAAAGGATTACCCATGAACTTATCGTCCTCTGTTTCAACGGCAAGATCTTAAAAGAATTCCATGGTACTTTTACCGCTGTTGCACGGGACCATCCCCTCCGGGTGTTGTTCCCCGGGGAGGGGGCGGCAGTATTGTTCCGGTTGACGGTGCCAGGTCCTGTGAGGCGGGATCGCCGGAGGATTTTTTCGGGGAGAACGTGTATGAAAAAATATTCTCATCACCCGTTTTGCGCGAAGGGATGGTCTTTGCGCTCGAATGCATTATGATAGCCGATGACCGGGAATCCATGATCATCTACACCCAGGACAGCAAACGGATGGCAGTTATCATCACGCTTCCTTTCATAACCTGTGTCCAGAGCAGCCTGTTCTCCCGGATGCTCGATAATGCACAGGAGATTACGACAGAGATAACCGGCAGGGAAGGACGAACAGGGACAGGAGAGCAGCTTTGCGAATAAGCAGAGAAAAACGAGATCATGACTGACAGCGGCAGAGGAGATTATACCGCCGGAAGACCGTTTCCGTTTTCCATGCATATCCAGTCTGGACAGTCCCTGAACGGAATAAAGTACGGTTCATAATACGGGACTCATACATTCGAACATCATATCGAGAAAAGGTGAAACAACCATGAAAATTACTGAAGTGGCAAAACTGGCATCCATAAAAAATCCGCATAATGTTGACGTGCGGAAGATCTTTGAATCCCCGGACACATCTGCGGTGGTAATAACCCTCAAACCCGGAGAATCGCTCAAGAAACACGTCACCCCCGTCGATGTGTTTTTCTATGTACTCGAAGAGGACGGCGTCGTCGAGATCGGAGACGAACGGCAGAGTGTCAGTAAAGATTCCATCGTTGAGAGCCCTGCGATGATAACGCACACCTGGATCAATGAGAGCAACGCGGTATTCCGGGTCATGGTCGTGAAGATGCTGACGACCGGCAAGGGAAAAGATACCGGCTGCTCTAAAACGAACCGTATTTGAGAATCCTTGAATTTCCAGCCAGGCAGCTAAACAAAAACGACATATTTTCAGTTGGGGTCGCCCGGGAGATTTCCAGTTCTGAATGAAACTTCCGGACATAATTTCCGGGCATTTCCGTTCAGAATGACACTGTTTTGTATGTTCTTCATCCAAATTCCGAGAAAACCGGGGAAAAGTTATGGCATCGAACTGGTTAATGCGGTTTTATTGCCTATGGTCAAGATATGTTCACACAGGACCATTGAACTGGATTGAGCAGAATCCCCGAGTGGCAGGAAGCACGCGATGAAACCGGAAGAACGGGTGAATGAGCAGGCACACCGGGACATATTCCGTCCCGGCAATTTCCCGGAAAGGATCTTTGCATCAGTTACCCTGAAGATCTGCCTGATCTATCTCGTCTTTGGCTCACTCTGGATTATCTTTTCAGACCGGTTGTTCCTCCCGCTGTCCGGGCGCCATGAAGATCTTGTTTTCATTTCAGAGATCAAGGGCATCCTTTTTATCGTTGTCACCACCGGCCTTCTTTTCATCCTCATCCGGTATTTCACCCGCCAGTTACAGCAGAAAAACGATGAACTCTCCGCATCGTACGAACAGATAGCAGCTTCTGAAGAAGCGTTGCGGAACAATCTCGACGACCTCATAGCCAGCCGGGAGGCGCTGCTCGAGAGCGAAGAACGACTGAAGTTTGCGCTGGAAGGGACAAATGATGGGATCTGGGATGTCCGTATGGACACCGGTGAGGTCTACATGAGCCCCCGGGCGTGGGAGATCCTCGGGTACTCACCGGGCGAAGTGCCGGGCACGGTACAATCCTTTGGTGAACTTGTGCACCCGGATGACCTTCCGGCAACCAGCGCTGTACTTGCGGATTATAGTGAAGGGCGTAATGTTGTATTCTCTGTCGAGCACCGCCTTAAAACAAAAACCGGCGAATGGAAATGGATTATGACGCGGGGTAAGGCTGTTGCGAGAGACAAAACCGGTGCACCGCTACGAATGGTTGGAACACATACCGATATCTCCGACCGGAAACAATTCGAGCATACCCTCCAGATCGCAAACCAGAAACTGAACCTGATGAATATCGTCGCCTGGCACGACATTTACAACAAGATCACCGGTCTGTGGGGCTATCTCGAACTCAGCAGGGCCTACATGTCCGGCCCGGAAGCAGAGAAAATTCTCAACAGCGAGGCCGGGATTCTCAAAGTTATCCAGCAGCAGATCACGTATACCAAGGATTACCAGGAAATGGGCCAGCAGCAGCCCGGCTGGCAGAATCTCCAGGAACTGCTCGCAGAGGTATGCAATACCGGTGTTGCTAAATCGATCCCCATCATAAACGAAGTGAAGGACCTGGAATTATTCGCCGAACCGGTTATCGAAAAAGTGTTCTGGCACCTGATCGATAATTCTGCCCGGCACGGGCAGACCGTGACCGGGATCCGTATCAGCGGCAGTGAATCCGGGTCTGGATTTACGCTCATTTATGAGGATAATGGTATAGGGATCCCGGAGGCCATGAAAGGCGACCTGTTCACCAAGAATTTTGGTAAGGTGACCGGGTTCCATCTTTTCTTTGTCCATGACATCCTCGATATCTCCGGGATGGATATCAGGGAGACCGGAGAACCGGGAAAGGGTGTCCGGTTCGAGATCACCGTCCCGAGAGGGCTCTACCGGTTTGCCCCGCCCTGATACGGGTTTAAATAAATTGTCTCTCTGTCGGTAGACGGCCGAATACTATCGTTCATTTTTTCTCTTTAATTATCGCATCCAGAATATGCCGGCAGGATCCTGCCCGCTCCGGTCATCGTCCATTCATGTACATTGAACCGGAATGGCAGGCATGGTGTCAGCATCTCCGGAACCTATACAGGACGGTTCCGTTTTCGAAGGTATAAACCTGCGAACCGTCGGGTGAGCCTCCCGACCAGACTCCCATTGGCGCACTGGTTTTAAACATGGTGACTTTTCTTTCGGGAAGGTTTGCCATAAAATCCGAGGTCATGATTCCCTTATACTGGAGGCGGAGTGTCGGACCGGCGTCAAGGCACCAGTCGCATGAATCTGAAACGTCCGGATGCGTGGTCTTCCGGCAACGGCTCCCGATAAAGTTCATTTCATACCCGATCCCCACGATCTCCCAGCCATCGCCGACCAGTTGCCTGACCTGACAGTTTCCCGTGAGGAGCGCCGCGCTTTCCGGAATAGCATCTTGTGTCCACCCGCACCCCGATGCAGTCTGCCAGTCAGAATCTTTAAGGAGGAGGGGAACCGGTGACGCATTTGGCGGGGTAATTATTGAGGAATTCGGGAAAATGGTTGGCGAAACCGGAAGAGTGGAGGCTGGTCTGGTAATCGTTGTGGATTCCCCGGGAGTCTCAGGCGATTCAGGGATTGTACAGCCCGTTATAAGCATGACCAGGATAAGTGAAATGCACACGGCAGCCAGCGGGAGTCTCATAATCATCATGATTGAGGGCCGCCATGAAATTTGTTTGGAATGGTCGTTCTCAGGGTTCTCCCGGTTAACGTAACACCGAAAATTCTCTGTTCCCACTAAACCTCAAAAAATGTCCCAGACGGTGAAGGGACCAAGAGAAGAAAAATGTGGTTTATGCAGTTTTTTTAAGGCCTTCACGTATCGCAACAGTAGCACGTAGTATCGAAAAGAAGCTTGGAGTTCTTGATCCACATGCAGGTCCCGGTCCGGTCCCATGGGCTGAACACCATTTTTGCCGGGATCCGCCCCAGTTGTTTCATGTGATTTAAGTCAGTGATAATCATCCAGACATAATTGATCTGGCCATACCGTTTCGTCCCGTTGCCTACCGGAAAGACCGCCGGATCATCGTAATTCTGGAAATCTTCCGGCACGCTGCCGATGAACCGCGGCGTGCTGGCATCGATGTACACATAATCTTTTTTCCCGGTGGTGAACACTTTCAGGGAAGCGTCCGGGACTTCCTTCGTGACCCGTATCCCCGTGGTCTCGTACCCCCGCTCCTCGAATACGATCATGGCAACATCGTAATCTTCCCGTGCAAGAAGGTTCACGAGCAGGAGGCTCTTCTCATCAGAATCCCCGGCTTTGTCATAGATAACTTCAATGGGATATTTCCTCTTCGGAGATGGGTTTTCGACAAAGGGGATCTGCTGGACGAACGCCACGATCAGTTCGAAGTATTCGTCATCCGAGAGATACCGGCCGTTCTGGTACCGGGCATTCCGGAGCTGGGAGATGACGCTCGCGTACAGTTCCTCCATTGCCGGGTCGTTTTCAAAGCTGTCGATATATTCCTGGACCAGTTCCTTGTCCTGGCTCGTTACCGGCAGATCGATCTTCATCTGGCGTGCCCCGTAATAGACCGACATGTTGACCGGCACCTGGAACGTGTATTCGTGCTGGCCGGTGGAAGGCGCATAATGGAAGGTGAAACTCCGGTGCCCTACACGGGCTGCGTCCCCAACCGGGACGATAAATCGTGGACCGGTCACCGGTGCAGGAGGAGAGGAAACGACCGCGGCAGTCGTCGCAACCGGTCCGGGGAAATCATCGGCAACGATTGTTCCTGGTATGGGGGTAGCTGCCGGCGCGGCACCGGGGATCGCGGGTGCATTGATAATAATCTGGACGCATCCGGAGAAAAGAACGAGACTGAACGCCAGGACGATAGCGAATATCCCGGCACATTTCATAGCGGTTAATTTCTCTTTTTTTCCCTATTTCATCCTTGGCATTTTCACACCGTCGGTTGAAAACCACAATGTTCAAAAACGACGGTGCTGAACTCTCCTGTCTTATACCGGTGTATCATGAAAAAATTACTTCTTCTCGGTTGCCTGCTTTTGGCGGTTTTCATTCTTCCCGTAAGCGGGATCGCACAGCATACCATCCAGTGGCAGAACCACTGCGCGTATCCCGTCTGGGTCGATGTCCAGGGCGGGTTGCAATATAAGTCCGGCGGCGTTGTGTACGGTGCCTGCAGCTGTCTCCCCGGCGACGTCTGCAGCCCTTCCACGATGTGCAACAGCACCGGGTGCGGGAAGAACCTGAACAAATGTTCGAGCGGAACACCGCTTGTCGATGGCGGCGGTTTCAAGCTTGATGCAGACCTCATGCCGGGAGCACAGATTACTCATATCTCAAAAGTTCCCGCTGACTGGCAGGGAGCGTTCTGGGGACGGACCGGCTGCACGGGCACTGACGGGGACCTGACCTGCGACTGGGGGACCTGCCGGAGCAACTTCGACGGAAAAGGGAAGCTCCAGTGCGGGGGCGTCGGCGTATCCCCGCCATCCACGAAAGGGGAGATCAATTTTGACCAGGGCGGATACGATACCTATGACGTGAGCATTGTCGACGGGTTCAATGTTCCCATGGCAATCGAGATCGCTCCCGGGACCGGAAAAACCGGAAGTCTACCGGCCAACAAGGCAAAATACGACTGCACCCTTGCCGGGACAACAACCGATCTTCTTCCCCTGATCAACTCAACGAACCTGAACTTTACCAAGCTCGCAAATATTGTGAACAAAAAGACCGTGGGCATGTGGAGTGCCTGCTCGTACGCCTCCCCACCCAACCCGGCTAACCCGCGAATGAACGAATACTGCTGCAACCTTCCCTACGGGTCGAAGCAGGATTATTCCAAAAACGGGAATAAGATGTGCAATATCTCAACCTGGCCTGAGGAGCTGCAGACTGCCCAGTTCTTTAAGAAATATCTTCCCGGATCCTACAGTTACGCGTACGACGACGACGCCTCAACATTCCAGTGCAAGAACATCGATTCGGATTCCTGGACTTCCTATGTCGTGACGTTCTGCGGCGCGAATGAGGGACCCCGGGTCAACCTTCCGGGCAGCGAGACCCACACCCATCTGCCGGATATGAGCCCGGCCCGGTTGTAACGCCCGGTGCCTACGCAGGCCCCGGTGCCGGTCCAGACACCAGTTGAGGTCGGACGGTACAATCCTGCTGCTGGCGGGAATAATTTCTAATTTTTTTTCTTTTCGAGACATTTGGTTGTTTAACGGGATTTTCCGAGTGACGCCCGACCATGCAAAAAATCTTCAGACGGGTGACGTTCCCCACCAAAGAAAATATGACTGGAGCGATTTCTGCTAGACCGATGAACGATAAGACCGTGCGTGGAAACCTCATGAGGCGCCCGGATGCACATCAAGAAGATAAACGGGTATGATAAATCATTCGCATCAAATTTATCTCAGACCCTGGGAAGTCGGGGACGCTCGCTCAATTAAAAACAAATCCGGATTTTCGGCTCTTTTGAAATCCGTTATTTCGTAGTATTCGGCTATGCTCTGTGGTTATAAGGAGAGTGACCCCCTCTCTCCCCCAGAGGGGGAGGCAGCCCAAGGGGTGCACTCCCTTGACCCCCGCCAGTTTCATAGCTCCCAGTCAAAAACATCCAGTTCTCTGTTCTCTTTCGAGATTGAGATCCAGACTTTTTTTGCATATAAATGGTCAACCGACCTGCCCAGCGAGGGCCCGACGAGGCGCCCGAGCGACCCCCGAAGGGGGTGGGTATGCTCGTAAAATGTCAACGCGTTAAAGCAATTCCGATTCAAAAAAATATGCTTGACTCTGCGAAAGCCAAACAAATTCTCAAAAAAATGCTAATGATTTCACATGAAAATCAGTAAGCCTTAGGAATGGATTATGGGGGTTGAGACCCCCATACCCCGATTGCGATGAACGCCCGCCGCCCCGAAGGGCGCCCCGCGGCGGGATCATGACGGTTTGGAAAAAAAATCTTTCTATAAAGCCCGATTTAAAAAATTCATGGTGGATGAAGAAAAAAACTTTTTTAATCTCACCGGGGCCCGGATAAAAAAATATTACAGGGACTTCTCCGCTACATTCCCGAATTTTTTCCATATATACACGATGACCGCGAGCTGCACCGCGAGGATAAGCGCTCCCCAGAGAACATCGTCCCACCCGAACAGGAACCCACCTTTGAGGGTCCCCTGTGCCGAAGCAGGTACCTCAGGTCAGCGGCCATACGATCAGGAGATTTTCGCTCATCCGGAAGATCGCTGCAAAAAAAATCCCAAAGGCTACAAGAGTGAGGACCATCGGGAACGGATAGGTGCCGAGGTGATAGGCACCGAAACAGACGCCGGCGAGGAGTATGCCCGGGATAATCCCGAACGCCTTGTCAAACCGGGCTGGAGCCAGCAGAAGACGAAAAACGGCTCCCAGAGTATCAGTGCATTGTAGAGGAAGTGAGGTATCAGCCCGTCACCGTACGAAGAGTACTGCCGGAGCACGACCCAGACGAACAAAAGCGTGAGCGCGAGGCTGACTGCAAGGCTCGGGAGCAGTCGTTCCCGGGTGATGCCAAGCTCCCGTAACGACATTTTTTTGTGATAACACAGCCAGAGGACCGGGAAGATTACGAGCAGGGATTCGAAGACGAGCGTATAGATTAGCTGGACCGGGCCTTCCGGGAGATGGACCAGCAGGCAGTACCCGCCACCTATCATGACGAGGGCAGTGACGAGGGCAACAACCGTATCTGCGGTCGGATTAAATGCAAACCACCGCTTGCGGAAAAAATCGGGGATCATGGGGATTCAGTCCTTAAAAATTCGCCCCGCTGTTTTTTGAAGGGTTGTAGCGTCCGATATCAACGGGGGTCTGGACAACGACCGGGACTGCCGTGGGGACCGGGGTCGCAATGGCGTCTTCCTGTCCCGGGAGGTGGGAGTGGGTGTCGCTGCCGGGGAGGAAGATGCGGGGCGCTTCCTTCATCGAGCAGTCAGCCCCGATTGACGCACAGTACAGCTGGGCGGATAAATTCGCGCCGATATTCACATTGGATGTCGGCCCCCCATTGGAAGACTCCCGCCCCTGGTAAAGGGCGTACTTCATGGCATGGGCAAAGCTCATGTCGGGTCTCGTTTTCTGGAGGTAGCCAATGGTGACGCTTCCCGTCCGGTCCGACCCGAGGACACAGTGGTAATAGATGAGGAGTTTCTTGTCAGACGGACCCCGTTCTTGTGCCATCAGGGCAATGATCTGGTCGATGCGGCCTGAAAAACTGCAGGTCCCGGCTACAGCATCATCATTATTGATTGCGTTCCTGCAGGTATCGTCAGGACCCTGCGTCGGACAGAAAACAAAGGTGGAGGAGACAAGGGATGCTGTATGCCCGTGGAGTGTTGTTTCCGCGGGTGTTGCGTTACAGTTCGTGGTTATTCCGCCAAAGTCGCGAGCGAGGGCGCCAAACTCGATCGTATTGTAATCTTTATGATCGAGGAGGCTGATATCGACAATCTCGTAATCGTCGAGATTGAAATCCTGCATGGCGGCCCGGAATGCTTTCTGCTTGCCATCGGTCGTAAAGTAGCCCGGAGGATTCGGGTTTTTGAGCGGCATCGTTGCATTGAATTCTGCGTAGGCAAAACTCCAGTCGGAGAAATTGAGACAGCCGCCCGATTGTCCCTTGTTGGTCCTGACGGTGAGGGGGAGCGGTCCCCGGACCAGCATGTTGCCGGTTGATTCATTGATATCAACGACGACCGGGCCGTACAGCTGTTCCTTGTTTTCATGCTGGAGGTTGTAAAGATTGAAGCAGCAGTTCGTCTCATTTCCGCCTTTTTCGTTACAGGAGAATCCCGCACTGCAGGTTCCGGCGAGCAGGAGAACGCCGAGAGCCAGGAGCGCATAACGGGTGAAGTTCAGGTGCAGTATCCCGGCCCGGCCGCGGTGTGCAGAGCGGGGCTGGCTTTTTTCCATCAGGTTTTCTCTGTCGGTCATCAGAATAGAACATGTTTGCGCGAACGGGATAAAAATACACGGGTTTTTGAACCGCCTGAAGCAGGAAATTTCCGGGATATTGAATCTTAACGGTTGATTGACTGCAAATCAAGCCAAAGGCGATCCGGAAACCAATGGGTAAAAAAGTGTTTATTTGTGATTATTCTGCTCTGGAGAAATCATTTTTTGGGGGAGGAATGATGACCTCTCGTGCGCCACCAGTCCCCCACCGGGACGGGGCGCCAGGAGCGATGAAGCCAGACAAATAAGCCGTAACACGTCGTCATTGCAACTGGGGGGTGCCGTAGCGGTAGGGGCGAAATCCAGAAGACCGTCAGCACTATGAGGTTTTCTCCAGAACTGAATATTTAGGAAAAAAGCAACTGCATCACACGGGTAAGAGTTCCATGATCAGCGGATGCCAGATCCAGTCCCATGGGTTAGCGAGTCGTCACATCCGGTGAAAAAAATGACCGTTGTGGTTCATAGCCCGAGGAACATGGACTTGATCCTTTTCAAATATTCGGAAATTCTAAATCCCTATCCATGGCAGCTGCAATGAATCTCGATCTCTTCGACCGGATGTCTGCTGAAGAAAAACACGAGTATCTTGCCTTTCTCCTCTGGCACTACCGGGTGGTGGATGGCTTCTGGTTTATTTTTGTAGCCGAACAATTCGGGCAGCCTGTTGCCGAGGCCATCAATGAAAAAGTATGGGGCAGGGTTGCCGGCATGGCTGCAAAGGATATCATCCGCCGGTTCGGGATCACCGAAAAAGGGCTCACGGGTTTTGTCCGGGTGCTCAAACATTTCCCGTGGGCGATGATTGTCGATTATACCATCGATGAGCTCCCGGATGAGGTGATCATATCCGTCCCCGTGTGCCCGACACAGGAAGCCCGCCTCCGTCGGGGCCTTTCAGAGTACGTCTGCCGCGAAATGCACCGGGCAGAATTTACCAGTTTTGCACGGGAGGTCGATGACAGGATCACGGTCGAATGCATCTTTGCCCCACCAGATCCCCACCCGGAGGATATGATGTGTAAATGGCGGTTCCGGCTGAAAAATGCGGGAACACCTTCCTGATCGATAACAAGTGCCCTCAAAAATCTCCCGGTCATTACCCGCCATCCCATCTCTGATTCCGGTCCACCATCCCCTGAAAAGCAGGTCTCCGGGGGATGGTGCATTTCTTTTTGTCCAGTTCAAAGACCATTGGCGGGATCGTTGCCGGGGATTATTCCCCGGTCAAAAAATTATATCCTCCCAAAAAATCGTCCCCACAGACTGCGCAGCCCCGCAGGAGCACCTGATCTTTTTTGCTGTTGTACCGGTAGATGGTGACCCCCTTGCACCCAAGGGACCGTGCCAGCAGGTAAACCCTGCCGATCTCGTCTGCCCGGGCGTCTTCGGGCAAATTCACGGTCTTCGATACGGCATTATCGACGTATTTCTGGAATGCTGCCTGCATCCGGATGTGGTGGTCTGCCGGGATCTCGGGAGCGGTCTTATAGAGTTCCTTCATTTCCTCCGGAACCGGAGAAGAGGCAAGGGTCCCGGTCCGTGTCACCTGGTCGAGAATGTCCTTCCCATCCTTAAGGGACTTCAGGTATTTTTTCAGGATCGGGCTGACGAGAGGGACCGACCGGTTGCCAATCTGCCGGGTACTGGCAAGAGAGAACAACGGCTCGATCCCGCTGCTCGTATCGGCAATGAGATGGAGCGACCCGGTCGGGGCAATGGTCGTCACCGTTGCATTGCGCATGGGGCCTGAATAGATGCTCTTGTCGATTGCCGGGAACGAGCCCTTCACCTCGCCCAGTTCCCGCGACGCATTGTGTGCCTCGCGGGCGATCAATTCCATCACGTGATCGGCAACCCGGAGAGCCTCTCCTGACCCGTAGGGGATCCCCAGGAGAATAAGGGCGTCGGCAAATCCCATGATGCCGAGGCCGATCTTCCGGGTCAGCAGGGTTTTTTCACGGATCAGGGGTACGGGGAATTTGTTGACATCGATAACAGCATCGAGGAACCGCACACCCTTGTGGGTTACAGACCGTAAGAGATCCTCATCCAATTCTCCCCGGGCAATGCAGCGGGCAAGATTGATGCTCCCGAGGTTGCAGCTCTCGAAGGGATACAGCGGCTGTTCCCCGCAGGGATTTGTTGCCTCAAGGAGGCCAAGGCCCGGCGTAGAATTCTTCTCGTTGATGATATCGAGAAACAGGACACCGGGATCCCCGGTCTGCCATGCGGCGGTGCAGAGTGCGTCCCAGAGCTCGCGGGCATCGACGCTCTTTTTTACCGACCCATCACGGGGATTGATGAGATCGTAGGTCCTTTCGTACTCGAGGCAGTCGAAGAAATGCGCGTCGAAGCCGACCGAGATATTGAAATTATCCAGACCCCCTTTTGTTTTCGACGTGATGAAATCCATGATGTCGGGATGCGAGCTCGCGAGCACCGCCATATTCGCCCCCCTTCGTTTGCCGCCCTGTTTTACGGCATTTGTCGCTTCATCGTAGACCCGGATAAACGGGACCGGCCCGCTCGCTACTCCCAGCTGGGAGGAGACGGGATCCCCGGCCGGACGGATACGGCTGAACGAGAACCCGGTGCCTCCCCCGCTCTGGTGAATCGCTGCCATGGTCCCGAGGGTAGAGAAAATTCCCTGCAATGAATCTTCGACCGGTAAAACAAAACACGCGGAGAGCTGGCCGCTGGGCGTCCCCGCATTCATCATCGTTGGCGAATTGGGTATGAACAGGAGTTCCTTCATGATCCGAAGGAAATCTTCAGATCCGGAAGTGCCGACAGCGTCTGCAACCCTGCGGAAAAGATCGTCAGGAGTTTCATCCGGGAGAAGATACCGGTATTCGAGGAGGGATTTTGCAACGGGCGTCAGGTCCATAAGAATAATCGAATGACGGTTTTACACAGACGGCATATTTATACTATTGGTCTACCTTTTTTCCGTTCATTTGTCCAGGTCACTGCCCGGTAGAAATCGGTATGAACACATCATTGATCGCACACAAACCATGAAAACCGGTGAATATTTTTTTTCGACCGTAATGACCCCGCCGCGGGGCCCCCTTTCGGGGGGTGAGCGTTCATCACAGTCGGGGGATGCACCACGACTTTTCTGGAGAGTTCGAAAAACCCACCGTTTTTGTAATCTCTCATGATGTCACCCGGGTTAACCGACTTCATTTTCATTGGGCGACCTGGTATTCAGGAAAATTTTGCCGGTGCCGGAAAGAAAAAGGAAGGAAAAAAACTGATTCGTCGTGAAATCCGGGCATAAAAACGCACTCCTTGTTTTATAGTGTCAGAAACCAAGAGTAATGTTCTGTAGAGCGCAGTCAGGGCGGAAACCGGAATTTTTTCCCCCCGGCTCGATTCAAAGGAGAAACTGATTAAGGATTATGGAAATTTTCGAAACTGATGGAACCGGGGTGCGGATCGTCGCACTTGAGAAAAAGATACGGGATATGGAAGCTCTCGCAAAGGGACTCATCGAAGAGACCATCGACCTCAAATCCACTATTATCATGATAACAAAAGAGGCCGACGAATACAGCCGCATGGAGCTCAGGCGAAGCCCGGCGATTCGGGAAACTGCGTCACCAGCCTCCGCTTCATCACCATTCATGTCCGCCGTCGCCTCACCGGATGGTTCGACCGTCGTCCGGCAGAAGTGCGCCTGCCAGGCAGATGCACCGGTTACCCCGGCTGCTCCCCTTATGGCCCTGATTATGCAGCCGGACGGCACCATGAAAATGGAACCACGGCGCGGCGACAGGAATCAGACCGATTCCTCCGTGCGGATACCGATCAGCCTGAGGACTAAATCGTCACTGTTTAATTGGATTCCCGGTTTTCCCTGCCCGGGATCCGATGCGACCCGGTGAATTGATGGTGCCGGATCCCAATAGTGCGGACCGGAACAAAACCGTTCATTTCCGGGAAGACAAATAGCGCGTGATACCCAATAAATTGGAAACGGATACATCCATTTTTCCTGATCCCGTATCCCCGCCACACCATTTGGGACGATTTTTGGTTGATTGGGGCTTAAAGGTCAGTTTAACTACCTCAAAACATGGGGCAGACGCGAACCCGCGACAACGATACATGGGATATGCCTTCTCCAGTAGGCTTATGGTTCGGAGAACATCATAGGTTAGGTAATGGCTGATAAAAAGTATGAATCACTGAAGATTGAGAATATCGTGGCATCCGGAGTTGTCGCTGAGTCCATAGATCTCGTCAAATTTTCAGAGAACGTCGAGAATTGTGAACTCAACAAGAAACGGTTCCCCGGCGCCGTATTCCGGATCCCTGACCCCAAGATCGCCTGCCTGATCTTCTCCTCGGGCAAGATCGTTCTCACCGGCATCCGTAACCAGAAGGCACTCGCCGACGGGCTTGCCATCGTCATCAAATCCCTAAAACAGGTCGGGATAGAACCCCTCAAGGAACCCAAGGTCGCGATCACGAATATGGTCTGCTCCTTCAACCTCGGGAAATACATCAATATCAACAAGCTGACCGTCACGCTCAATCTCGAAAATATTGAGTACGAGCCCGAGCAGTTTCCCGGACTTGTCTATCGTATAAAAGACCCCCGGATCGTTGTCCTGATCTTCTCTTCAGGAAAGATCATCCTCACGGGTGGAAAAACCCTCGAAGATGTCCGGAAAGGGCTTGACATCCTCGAAGAGAAACTCGCGAGCGTCCTGTAAACAGTAATAATTTTTTTTCGTTTTCCCCGAACGGGCCTGTTTCTAAAAAAAATGGCCCTGGTAGAAATCCTGTTTTAACCGGTAATTCATTCGTCCCTCAACGTGAGAGTAACTCCCACTCTCCCCCAAAGGAAGGCAACGCGAGGGAGCAACCCATTGACTCCCCTTTTTTGGTGTTCTCGCTAAAACTTACTCGGAGTAATCGCAACGGGGGGTACTTTAGCATGGGGACGGAGGCTCGAACGCTCCAGGCCCGGGGGATTTCTATGAAAATTGATAACTTCTTTTAATTATGACGGGGCTCCAGACCCCAGACCCCAAAAATGCGATATATTCCGCGGCCCTTGGGCATGGGTCTCCCCCGCAGCGGATCAATGACTATTAATAACAAAAAATTACAGAAAAAAACAACGTTGCCCCGCCGTGCCTCGCAAGAGGCCCTGAGGCGGGTAATCATCGCAATCTCCACACTCAATGTACCAAATTTTCATGGCTTGGGTGTGAACTCCCGTTCCTGTGTGTTTCTATGAAGCTTAAAAAAATGTTAATGAGCACCGGAGAGAACAATTTTTCACACGGGGCTTTCCCTTTTTTCGTTTTGGATGCAAACGGTACTTCTTCAATCCATCCACGTGCGGAAATCGGTCAACCGGTTTAGTGCCACAAATCGCCGGAATTATCCTGTATTTCTTGGAAATGTCCGGAATCAAAAAACCGTGAGAGCACGATAACCGTCGTAACGTAGTATAAAAACCATTAACCATCCAGCGGACAATCTGGAGAATAGTGATGCCCGTGGAACGAAAGCCCGTCAAGTCCCGCATCCTGCGCTCGGTGGGATACGATAGCACAACAAAAGACCTTGAGATCGAATTTCAGAACGATCTTGTTTACCAGTTTTCGGATGTTCCCCCAAAAATTTTCAAGGATCTCATGAGTTCTGAAGTGATTGGAAAATACTTCACAGAAAAGGTCCGGACAAAGTTTCATTCAAAACAGATCCCCTGACGACCCGGCCTGGGACGATCTCTTCACCCGATAACCCACGCGTTCACATTTTTACCGGGGATCCTAAAAATACTCCTTTTTGATTTTCTGTCACAAAACACAAAACCCGACGATCTTTCATCCGGGATTATATCTTATCGTACAAACATTCCTGATGCACAATTGTGTCGTTTTTTTCTTGGGTTTTCCGATAATTTCCCGCTGCGAAATGAGGATATCGCGGCATTTTTTTCCCTGACAACAGGTTTATGGGAAAGAAACCGCCAAACACCTGTATTAGAGAGACTATAGCGGGAAAAAATTTTTGTACCCGATAAAATTAGCGTAAACAAAATCAGACGGGCTGACTATGAAAACTATCCTCTATTATTTTACCGGCACCGGCAATTCGCTCGCCGCGGCTAAAAAAATTGCAACCATAATCGGAGACTGCGAACTTATCCCCATTTCATCGCTACAGAAAACACAAGGAGATATTGTGCCGCATGCAGACCGCGTCGGGATAATCTGCCCGGTGTACTTTGCGGGCCTCCCGGTCATGGTTGCCGATTTTGCACAACGCCTTGACCTGTCGCATTCACCCTATACCTTCGCCGTAGTCACCTATGGCGGCTCAGCAGGGTCACCTGCACTCAGGCAACTCGACATCATCCTGAATAAACGGCCGGGCAGGGGAATCAACGCGGGGTTCATGGTAAAGATGCCCGGCAATTACATCCTGATGTACGGGTCCCCCATGGGGAAAAAACAGGAGAAACTTCTGGCGATGGCAGACGAGCAGATCGGAGGTATTGCAGCAACAATCGATCGGAGCGGAGAGAAAAAATTACCTTCTTCCCTGCTCGCAAACCTGATGCATTCCCTTGCCTACCCCCGTTTCGCATCCCATGTCCATGAGGATGACCGGAAATTCTCGGTCAATGACAACTGTACATCGTGCGGGACGTGTGCCGCAATCTGCCCGGCGGAAAATATCGAACTGGTTGACGGAAAACCGGCCTGGAAACACCACTGTGAACTCTGCTGCGGGTGTATCCATATCTGCCCGGTCAATGCGATCCAGGCCGGCCCACTGACGGAGACCCGGCCCCGCTACCGGAATCCTTCCGTCAGCGTGAAGGAACTGGAACAATTACCCGGAAAAATTTCCTGAATACTTTTTACCGGTGCTCGAATTTAGTCACAACAAACTCACTTTTCTATTGATTCCGTACGATACTCAAAGACGCAGAACCTGGCTTAAACGACGTTGAATACTGAGTATTACAACAATAACCAGTACAAATTTCCCGTTCCGGGAATCAAAAATCAATGGTTGAGCCGCGGAATCCGGTTAATTAAAAAAGTGAGTCCCGGTCACAATGATGCCGGGGGCTTTTCTTCCTTCATCGAATACCTGAATTCCCGAAGGACCAGGTACAGCATGTCAGAAAGGTACCCGAGCACAGGGATGACCGCGAGGATGGTCCAGACCGGGGCAAGCATCTTCTGTTCTTTTGCATCACGATAGATGAAAAAGGCGATGATGAGTTGTACGAACCAGACGACAATCATCAGGCCAAGCCCGGCGAGCGGGTGTGGATGATACAGGTACGGTGTCATTGTTAAGTTATACGTTACATTTTGATATAGACTTTGAGATGCTGACACCGGTTATCCGCACAAAAGAATTGCAGGGTTTATCGACGAAGGCAAAAAAAATTATTTCCGTATTTTTCTTACCAGGATAATTGCGCCACACAGGGTAAGGCCGACAAGCGGCAGGAACGGGCCATACCCGGCCTTGGTCTGCAGTGGAGTCGGAACAGGAGCCGGGGGTACGGGAGTTGGCGACGGGGTTGGCGACGGGGTCGGCAGCGTCGTCGTAACGATTGGTGTTAGCGTAACGTTCACGACATTGACCTGATCCGGACTGACCGTGACCTGTACGGAAACCGGTTCAAACTCGGCGGCAGAAACGTCGATCGTATGCATCGTATCCGCAGTCACGCCCGTGAAATCCGTGGTGACCGTCGCCTCACCCGCCTTTCCGCCAACATCCGGGTGGCAGCTTGTCCCATCGATACAGATCGTGCTGCCGATCCTGTTCACCGAAACCCTGACCGTACCATAAATTCCCGTGGCTGGTTTTAGGTTAGCCCTCACGAGCGTTGTCTGGTCCACGACCACGTACACATTTTCCGTGTAGGTCTGGTAACCCGTAAGAGCGACGACAACGGTATGATAGGTGCCCGAGTTCAGCCCGGAGAACGTCACCGGTGCGACAAGGCAGTTCCCGCCATCCACACAGGCAGTAGCTCCATCCGGTGTCGAGATTACCTGGATTTTCCCGGTGGGAGTTGATAGTGGTACGAGATCGATGTGGACAGTGCTCGTCGCACCAATGCTTGCGTACACCTGTTCCGTGTACGTCCGGAAACCATCGGTCTCGACCGAGATCGTGTGAGGACCTGCGCTCACCCCGGTAAAACGCGTGCTGCCAATGCCATTTGAGGTCCCGGCATTCGTGTCACACCGGGTAGTATCGAGGCATACCCTGCCGCCGCCCGGGTTGACATAGACCTGGATTACGGTTGCATCAGGGTTCAACTGAAGGTCTGCAACAACAACGCTGGTCTGACCGGAGGTCACGTACACGGTATCTGTCCACTGCTGGTAGCCGTCCTGAATAACGGTGACCGTGTGCCACGCATCGGCCGATGCCGTAAACGTCGCGGTCGTATAATTGCAGTCGACCGTATCGATGCAGGCAAACGCTCCTGCTGGGGTTGAATGGACGACGATATCGCCCGCCGGAAGAACAGCCTGCACCTGTACGACAATTAAAAGAAGCACCACGATGAAAAGCGCTGCTCCCGTACGATGAGTTCCCATAGTGGCGAAGTAGGAGTCAAAGCGGATAATGATTTTGGCAGATTTTGGGGAAAAATCCGATCAGTTATGTGACCGGGCAATGCCGGTACACGCGTTTCATCAGCTCCTGGAACGAACCGGACATTTTGATTGCTCACTGATTTTCGGCCGGAATTCCCAATCCTATAAATAATCCGGTGACACCTCTTCACCCTATGACTCGTACATTCAGTTCTGACGACCCCGAACGGCGGAAATGGCAAAACCCGGAGGAGATCCTGGTGTCGGTTGGCCTTAAGCCGGGGATGGTCTTTGTTGATCCCGGCTGCGGGGACGGTTTCTTCGCTCTTCCGGCTGCACGGATTGTCGGGCCGGCAGGAAAAGTGTTCGCGGTCGATATCGATGCCGAAGCGATAGACCGGCTGAAGAAGCGGGCCGGCGAAGAGGGCCTGACCTGGCTGTCTGCAGAAAATAAGTCAGCAGAAGAGACCGTTGCCTGCGAGGGCTGCGCGGATATCGTTTTCTTCGGGATCGATCTCCATGATTTTGCCGACCCGGCGACGGTGATCCGTAACGCAAAACGTATGATCCGGACGACCGGAAGACTGGTCGATCTCGACTGGAAGAATCAGCCGACGCCCATGGGACCGCCGCTTGCCAAACGATTCTCGATTGAAAAAGCCCGGGGAATGATTGAAGAGGGAGGATTTTTTGTCAGATCTTTTACCGGGATCGGGCCATACCATTACATGATTATTGCTACACTCTGAAAGGAGTGGCGGGTCCCGCAAAAAAGACTTTAATCTTTCCGGTTATCCCGGGAGTGAGATAGTAAATCGCCTTCTCTTTTCCAAAAAATTTCATTCCTTTTTTGGCATTAAGAATCCGGACAAAAAGAGAGATGAGTATCTGTTCATCAAATCTGTCGGGCTTTTTGGATCTTTAACCCTTTTTTGCGAGCATCGCGAGTGATTCGCGGACAAATGCCGGGATGTCATCCGGCTTCCTGCTCGAGACAAGGTTTTTGTCGACAACAACATCGGCATCAACATACTCTGCCCCGGCATTTTTTATATCCTGGATGATCGACATCCAGCCCGTGACCCGCCTGCCTTTCAGAACCTGTGCCGTGATAAGAAGTCGAGCTGCGTGGCAGATCGCAAGGACCGGCTTGTCTGAGATCATGAAGTCCTTTGCTAACCTGACCGCATCGGGGTCGATGCGGAGTTTATCGGGAGAATAGCCCCCGGGGATGAACAGTGCATCGAAGTCGCTTACTGAAACATCGCGGACCGCTTTATCGATCTTCACAATCGCACCATGCTCGCCTTTCACCATGGATCCTGCCTTGAGACCGACATGGATAAGCTCATGACCGGCCTTTTGGAACGCTTCGGCCGGTTTCTGGTACTCCACATCCTGAAACATATCCGTGATAATCACTGCAATTTTGCTCATGGTACTCCTTCACTTTTCCGGCCATCGGGCCGGCATGATTGACCCCATATTCTTCCGGAGAGATAAAGGATCTGTCGGAACACGGTTCCGGGAATTTGCCGGGACATTCAATCCGGAGTTTGTAACAAAAAAAGCGGGAGATAACCACAGCAAAAAAATGAAAAAAATCAGAGCTGCCACCGGTGGTTTGGATTGTCGCGGAGGCTTTTACACTTCGTGAAATAGGTCTCGCCCCAGACCCATGGCTGGTACGTGCAGCACATCTCAGGCTTCACGGCATGGATCCCGCAGAGGTAGCGCTCTTTTGCAACCCGGCGGAGGAAGGGGCAGACGGTAATATATTCACCCGAATCGGGATTGCGGAACTCAAAGGAGACAACATTTGAAAGATCGTCCGGCTTGAGATCGATACACTTTACCGGTTCACCCTTTTCCATGAACGCAACAAACCAGCGCAGGATATCGGTCCTTCCCTGCTCCATCCAGACGTACACGTTCGCCGGAGTCGGCGCAATGCCGGAACCGAAAATACGACAGCAGATGCCGCACTGCTGGCAGGGTTCGTCTTCGATTTCAGGTTCATCCATACTTTCATCCATTTATCGTCCGGCATCGGGTAACTGGTTACCGATCGAATCATGCATACCCGGGAAGAAAAACCAATTTCGGCCCGAAAAGATTGGGGAAAATGGGAATTTTCCTTTATTTTTACTTTTTTTGGACAATTCGGGGAAGGAACGGCTCACGGCGACACCGCATTCAGCAATCCGCCAAGCTGCTGCAATTTATCCGTAAGATTGATGGAGGTGCCCGGGATGGTGCTGAGCGGGAGGATGCCGGTGAAGTCGCTGAGCGGAACACCTGGTTCTTCTCAAAGTGTTTTTCGTATTCTGTAACTTTGATATCGATGAATGCAGAGCCGTTCACGTTCAGGGTTATTGACCCTTTACTGACAAGCGCTGCCATTGCGTTGATTGCCGGGGTGTTGCTGATAATAACCGGTATGGTAACCGTCGTGTTGCCATTCTCTTTCACGTCAATATCGGACTTCTCGCCATGGCCGAGGAAGTTCCGGGTGTCGTCAAGATAATAGACATCGAAAGCGACCTTGTTGAGTTTTGCGCCGATGGGGTTTGGGTTGTAGATGACAACCGTTGTGTTCACCGTCATCGTCTTCAACGAAACGTCCGACAAAGAAATATTGCTCACGGAAACGGCTGGCTCCTTAATCGGGGACTCCATGCAGCCGCACACACACAAAATCAGGATCAGGAGCGCAAAAATTCCGACGGGGACCGGGGACTTCATAAGGAATGTATCATCCTCATCTAAAATATTTCTCTGATATGAAAATACCAGGAAAATTTCACGCTCACCGGGGATAAAATCGTTGCTGGTACATGAAAAATGCAATAGTCATCGCGATTGTCGCTTAACAGAGAAATCCATAGTCGGTAATAGACAACAATCCGCTCGATAACCGCGGGATTTCCTGTGCAGGGATGTATACACGTTCGCTTATGCTCATCGGATTAGGGATACCGGCGTCTTTTGAACATACTCTACCTCACAAAGAAAAATATTTTTTCCAATTTTCCAACCCTAGGTCTAGGTGGACATCATTCCGGCTGGGACAAAGCCATGATCTGATCGGGACTCCGGTCAGGAAACAGTTATACTAAAAAATAAAAAAATTACGATTTTTTAACCCAGTTTCCAGGCAGCCTGAGTCCTATAGTCAAGGTTTCCGAGGACGTATGCCTTATCTGGAGAGAGTGTTGCCGGCACCTCATAGATGAGATAGCCATCAGCGCTGTTGCTGTCGCCCGGAAGGACATACCCGACCTCTCCGCCCCTCCCGATCTGGAAATCGGTCCTGAGTCCCGCTCACCCCGTTGATAGTCGCATCAGGACTGTCGAGCGGCGAGTAACCGTACGCTTTCCCGTCGATACTCACGACAAACTGGTGTGCTGACGGCGCGTACAGGGCTTTTGAACCAGTGTCGGTAACCCGGACAAAAATAAACAGGAACGTGTTTCCGGGTTTCGCCTTCGCGTTATTGTACCGGTACTGGGTATCAAACGGTCCTGACGAAGCTGCCTGTTCGCGGGGACTGTTGAACGATGGGGCGGTCCAGTTGTATTCCGATAGTACAAGGTACCGGTAAACGGTTGCATCGCCGGTCATCGGGTCGCTCCCAAAACCTGCGTGTGTGTTCAGGGAAAGGGCATTCGGATACGGTACCGGGGTCGTTGCGGGTGTCAATGGGGATGGTGTCGCAACCGTCACAGGGACTGAGGTATAAACCGGGGCCGGGTCTCGGGAGGTACGGAGGTGCATCCCGCGAAGAAGAGAGCTGATACCAGAACGCCGATAACAGCAATAGTCAAAAAAAATTTCATATTACCACCATCTCATATGGGTCGTGCGTCAATCTCGGCAGGAAGCAGGTTGCGGAGGAATATGTCCGGGACCTGTTTTGACGTGTGCACTGCCATGTCAAAGTATGCCCGGTTATCGCGTTCGCCTTTGTAGGTCAAATCGATCTCAAAGAACGTGTCCATGAGGGTAACCGAGCTGAAGGTCGTAATAACGGCACGTTTGCTGGAAATAACCCGCGGTTCGCCCACGACCAGTTTCTCCTTGTCGCCATCGATATCGGTGATCAGTTCATTCTGGTACGAGAGAACGGTGATATGGGAGTTACCGATAGTTATCACCTGGCCTTCGGGAAAAGAAACACCATAATTTGTCGTGAATGGCATTGGGTTACCCGGCGTCGCATTCGTAACAGAAACACCCAGGGTCAGATACGCCACTACGGCGAGAATGATGAGCAGGAGGATGACGAACAGAGCAATCTTTAATCCCCCCCCGCCCGTCTTCTTTGCCCGGGCCCGTTCAGCTTCCAGCTCCTGCTTACGGCCCTTCTCTGCGGCGGTGTCGCGTTCCTTTTGCCGGTCCATCTCTTCTTTCCGGCCTTTCTCTGCTGCGAGGTCACGTTCCTTCTGGACCCGCTGTTCTTCCTGGCGCCCCATCTCCCGCGCCAGTTCCTTGTTTTTTTCCTCTTCGTGCGAAGTTAAATCATCCATATTTACCACCATAGTATCCTGATACGGTTTTCAACGGACACGTGCCGGATTTTCACCCGGCACCAGTTTCCGGTAAGAAATTTTTTGCCGATCGAAGAATCTTCTGTGATCTGGTTGTGATACCAGAATAAGGCGTCATATGGCAGAAGTAGTATAAAAAGGGCACGCCGGACTACGGCAATAACCGGTTGTGATGAAAAAGATAATCCGGCTTAATCCGGCCTAATTTGAAAACCGGTGGAAGTCCCTTTAAGGGCAGGTTCGGCGAAAGGTTTCCTGGTACAGCATGAACTGATGTCATCGACATCTCAGCGGATTTATGAGACAGAAAAATTTGGAGGATGATTGGGATTGGTATTTCTTTCTGGCGTTCGGTGCTAAACCTCAATTTCTAAAGATTTTACCGTCATTTTCCGGATCCGGACGAAGTTTTATATAATTTCCTGATAAGATGGGGGGATTTGTTCTCAATCGAAAATAAGGAGCTGAACAAAAGCTATGAAGGAAAACCTGAAAGTAAAAGCCATGAAGGCGGTTGATGATGCACGGGTTGCAGCTCACGCCGCGTATGACGACGCATCGGTCGCCGCTGAAAAGGCTCTCAAGGACGCAGGGGTGGAAGCAAAGAAAGTATCCGATGAAGTAAAAATCGATGTACACCGCGCTGTGTCCGATGCAAAAATCGCTGCCCATACCGCTGAAGCAAAGTTGAAGAAAAAATTGGGGTAAGGACTATGGCAGATCTCATCTACCTTGCGGTAATATTCCTCGTACTTGCGCTGGTTTTTTTCATACTGGGAGCGCGGGGAATTGCCGGTTTTACCATGGAAATTGCCAAATGGCTTGTGATAATCTTCGTGGTCGTTGCCGTTGTAACATTTCTTCTCTAGCGTGACAATATCATTTCTTTTTGGGTAAACTACCAGTTTAAAACCTGAATTCTCTAACAATCATCCACCCCCCCCTTCCGCCAGCCCTGCCCCCAATGGGGCGGGGGCGAATGCGATTCCTCTGAATTACCTAAAAATCCTGATTCAGGAATACAGCACAATCGCAACCGGGGCGCCATAGCGGCGAGGCGAAGCCCCTGGAGCGTTTAGCGTTTTCTGATCCAAAGCGGATGTACTTTTTTGCATTACATTTTGGACATGCAATTTTTGCCATTTTTCACGCCGTAAATCTTTTTTTGATTCAAATATTAAAATAACATATTACCCTTCTTTTTCTCCGATAACTTCGTCCGGATGGTCAAAAAAACTGCAAGAAAGAAAAATCTTAGATAAAAGGCAGCCTGCCGCTTTTTCAGCGTGAAAAAGTTTCCCAGATTTCTTTTCCAAATGCCTAGACAGTAAAGTCGGGTTGCTGTCACGGGTTGAAATTTTCTCATTATACATCAGGGCAAATTACAAAAAAATGCCAAAAAGATAGAATTTATTCCATCCCGTTCATCATCGGGTAAAGGATCTCTCCGCCGTCAGGCAGCCGGATGGTCGCAAGCGTCGTATTGATATTACTAAGTGAATTTGCAATGATCTTGTTCTGCGAGAGGGTATAGAGTGTGTCCCCGATATAGAGCGAGCGTTTCACTTCGTCCTGCGAGCTGCCGTAATAATAGTACCCGCTGCTGCCGCTCGTCCCGTGCTCAACAGTTCCCTTGAGAACGAAGCCGGACTCCGGCGTAACACCGAAGACATATGCTCCATACCAGACCTGGGGCTGGACGATACTGTTCCCGGAGACTACAGTATTCTGCCTGACGACCCGCACCGGGATCACCAGCAGGTTCTTGCCCTTGTCGAACAGGAACGCCCGGTGATCCGAGAGGGCTGCAGAGTCAGAACCCGCGTCACCGATCTCGACCTTTCCTACTTGTGTAGGATGTTCGACATCGGCCACATCGAAGAGGGCGAGCTTGAGCCCTTTCGTCGAGACACCGCCCCAGTCATTTGTGCCCGTTTCCTTGCCAATGCCGATGATATGGGTGCTGTCGTAGGGGTGAAGGTAATCCGAATATCCCGGGATCTTGAGCTTCCCGAGAATCTTCGGGGCTGTCGGAGTCGAAAGGTCGATAACGAAGAACGGATCCATGCGCTTGAAGGTGACCATGTAGAGACGGTCACCGACAAACCGGGTCGAGTAGATCTTCTCCTGCTCGGCAATATGCGTAAGGGACCCGGAGGATTTCATCCCGCTGTCGAGCACAAAGACGTTATTGTACTGGTACTGGCCCTGGTTTGTCCAGACGTTCGATGTTGTTGCGACCCGGAGATTGCCATTATACTCATCCATGGAGAACTGGTCTTTGAGATTTCCCGGCACTTCGCCGCGGGCGAGATAGGTTATCGCACCCTCCTGTATCCCGATCTTGTGGATAATGGTCGTTGTCTGGTCAATCTCCCGGTTCCTGATCGCATCCTGTTCCCCGGTTTTCAGGCCCGCGATAAGTGCCTGCTTCTCGCTCTCGCTCAGGGTATTGAAATCGGGAACGGTCACGGGTGATACCTGCGCACCACCAGCGACCCCTCCAACGGATATGGGTCTGGCTGCCGGGGCCGGCACGGCAATTCCCATCCGCGGGGTGTAAATGTTGTGGTACTGCTGGTGACTGACGTACATTGCGTCAGGTGAAACGTAGAGGATGTTACCGCTACCGACGAGGTACGTCTTTGCATCTTTTGTCGCACCACCGGCAATGTCGAACGAGGTTATGGTGGTGAAATCATACTGGGGTTCCGGGTTGTCGAAGTAATACACATCCGGAGTCGCGACACGTTTCGCGCTCTCGTATACGGCTGGGACAATTATCCGGTCATTGTAGGGATATACCGATTCCCGGGAAAGGAGATATACAGTGTTCCCGGTCATTCGTGCATTGACATAATCGCCATCGATTGAGTAGTCTTTGAAAATTTTCGGGTGAGTACGATCGGTGATGTCATAGAAAACCGCGTGCGTGACAGGGTTTGACCGGTAAACCGGGTATTTTGGCATGATAGCGATCCCGCCGCTCATTTTCTGCGGGGTATCCGGGGCGGTAATCTCCGCATACCCGGTTGAGAGGAGGACGAGACGGTCACCGTTGACGAAGATTTCGCGGGGAGTATCCCCGATATCCGTTTTCGAGATGATCGACGCCGATGCCGCGGGGTACGCGTCAACGATCGCAAGCGTATTACCGGATATCACGTAGATGTACCGGGCATCGTTCTTCACAAAATCCGGCTCATCGACGCCGGCAACCTGTACGTTGGTCTGCGAGTAGTCCTGAGCACCTATACCCGTTCCTGACGGGAGGGAAGCCGGCACCGCGACCCCGCTCTCGGAGGACTTCTGCACCATCGGGACTGCTGTCCCGACAACACCATTTCGTGCCCAGCTGTCGGTACTGGTTATAGGATCCACCTGTGAGCTGCGTAGCGTTTTTCAGGTAATCGCTGATTTCTTCCGGGGAATTAAATTTCTTGATCGATGAAGGATTTGAAGCGGGCACCGTCGATCCGGTGCACCCTCCAATCAGCGTGGCAGCAAAGACGAGTGTGAGCGCAGCCAGCGCGAGAATGACAAGAGTTTTGCGGGACATACTTGATCAGGATCGTTTACACGCGAAAAGGAGATGAATCTGGCGTTAACTTCGAAAAAATTCGAATATATGTGAGATCACGTTTTTTAGTGGAACGGGTTTCCGGGGGAAAGTTCCAGAAATCCATTAAATTTTCGGCGTTTTTTCGTTATCCAAACCGTTCGAAATAGCACTCCCCGGAGATCTTCCGTTCCCCAGGTTTGAGTTCAAGAACAAAACGGTCGGCATGGTCGGCACACACGTACGCCGAACAACACCCGTATCCCTGGTAACCGATTGCGTCTTTATTGCAGTATTCGCACTTCATTTTTTCAGCCATGATTATCTCCCTGTTCGTTTGATTCCCCGATAAATTTTCCCAAACCGTGAGCAACAGGATCGGTGGGTGCCGGTCCGATGACTGACATATCCCTGTGCAGCTCCCTGTTCTGCCAGCGATCATTTCACATCTTCCGGTCCGGGTCACAGGTCCCGAATCCAGCCTGAGGATTTATTCCCGGCACAAATTCAGGAGAATCTCCACAACGGCGGTGAATCAGTGGGGCCCATTTTTTTCAGGATTATCATTATTAACGGATCTGCGCAAGAATTTTCTCTGCCGCCACCGGTCCTGACCACGTCCAGGATCCCCTCGGAAACCTTCTCAACCGGATCTAGGGGCGGCATCGGGAGCTGTTGTGCAGTGAACGGGATTCTCCCTTTCATCAGGTTCCTGCTGAAGTTTGTCGCAGTGGCACCGGGAAAGGACCGTCGATACGACAATATTATCCCTGGCGAGTTCGTTCCGGGCGGTATTGCTGATCATCCTGAGCGCCGCCTTTGTCGATGCATAACCGCCCAGTGTGGGAAATGCAGCGAGTGCTGTGCCGGAACTTATGTTTACAATAGTCCCCCCACCCTGTTTTCTCATTACCGGGATTACCTCCTGCATCGCGATGAGCGGACCGTACAGGTTGAGCGACATGAGATAGGCAAGATCCTGGTAATGTGTAAATTCAATAGGTGCACGAAGTCCCTGGCCGGCGTTGTTGATGAGGATATCGATACGCCCGAAGTGCAGGGTGGCTGTTTTTACCATCTGGCGAATTTCATCCGGTCGTGTCATGTCCACCTTGATCGCGATCGCATCCGGCAATCCGGCAGCTATTCCGGTAAGCGTATCGTACGACCGCGAAGCAAGGGCGAGCTTTGCACCTTCTTTACTGAAAAGTTCGGCTGTTGCTTTACCGATACCGGAAGATGCGCCGGTGATAAGGGTCACTTTGCCTTTTACGTCCATTCTGGTTTCCACGTCTGAATTCCTTAATCCCGTGCACTGGATCAACCGATTCACCGGTGAGCAATGTGATTCGCAGAGTGCGGAAAAAGAACAAATCCCGTAATAATGATCTTGTCATTTCCCATTCTCTCTCAGGGTCTCAGGTATTCAGCTGGTTTTTCCGGTTTACTTCACAAAACGAATCCCGACATACAGCGGTCCCCTGAACTCGTCATAGGCAAGCCCCGGGCTGAACTTTGCGTGGATCATCTCGTTGAATTCAGAAAGCCTGATTCGCTCCGGGAATTCCCGCTTCTTCTTTTCCCGCATATGGTACCGGACCCATTCCGTCCAGAGGAGCATGCACTGGACATCACAGGTCTTATCCTCTGTCACATGCCGTGCAAGGAACTTCTCTGCTGCTGTTGTCTCTTCCACAAATCCGGTCTTTAACAGCGCAGGATGTATTAATGGTTTTGAGGGACAGGAAACTAAAAAAAATAGAAGACTCGGGAGTTTCCGGTAAGTCCCGTATTACAGCAGTGGAATCCGGTTATCGCCAGGTGACTTTCAGCTGTTTTCTTCGCGGCACGTGATAGGTCTGGTATTCCGGGTACCCGAGCATCATCGCATATGCAGCGACCCGGCCTTTCGGGAGATCCAGCGCTTCCTGCAGCGGTTTATAGGATGCAGATGCACCGGCAACAAAACCTGCCCAGCAGGTACCGACACCAAATGCCCGGTGCAGCAATATCGACATGGGTAAGTGCGATGATGCCGTCGGTCGGCGCGATCGGGTTGTCAGCGGGGATATGGGGGATGATGAGATGGGGGGCGCCGCGGCAGATGATATCCGTGCCGCTGTCCCAGGCACTGATGAGGACCGGGGCATAGCCCGCCATCGGGTGACCGGTCCGTGACAGGGTGCGGATCCACTCGATAGTGAGGCCGGCTATCCTCTTTACTTCCTTACGGTCATGGATAACGAGCCATTCGACCGGCTGGCCATTCCCGCCGGATGCTGCGAACCGTGCGATGTCAAGGATCTTTGTAATGGTCTCCTTATCTACCGGTTCCGGTTTGTAATGACGGATCGAACACCGGCTCTTGAGATACACGCCGAGACAGTTCGCATCGACTACGCTCGTGCATGCCGTCATACCCTCGCCCGGTTCTCCCTTAAGGGTCAGTGCACCTGACGGGCAGTCGGCTTCGCAATGACCGCACTCGATACAGAATGGTTCCTTATCTTTCGGAAGTGACGGAAGTGTCGTTGCATCGGCAGGGGCAATAGCACCCATGGGGCAAATGGTTGCACAGATATTGCATTTTGTGCACCCGTTTTGATTAACTAAAATTCCTTTGGTCATAGTATTCCTCTTAAGGGATTCTTAAGTTTTTATACTATTTTCATGCACGAGATTTTTACGACTATCCCCATCGTTCAAAACAGGAATCTGCCGTGGAGAAGATAACGAAATCCCGGGACAATTCTGATGAGTTATTACACCCGGTATGCGAAAGGAGATTCACGAACAATTCGAACCATGACACCGAAAGGGGCTCAATGAGGAAAAAAACTCTGGCAAAAAATTTTTTAGAATTCGTTCCTTTCGCCTCAGGAACGATTTTTTAACGGGTTATCGGCAGGCGAATGGTTTTAACCGAATAAAAATGTATATATCATTTATATATTCAATATTTTTCAAAGGGTCTCTGGAGTCTGAATGCTGCATGTTCTTTATGTCGATGACGAACCGGTTCTTCTCGAATCAATAAAGATGTACCTTGAAAAGAACGCAGAGTTTTCAGTAGACACAAGTACAGGTGCCCATGAGGCTCTCGAAAAAATCAGGAACGGGAAATACGACGCTGTAGTGTCTGATTACCAGATGCCGGAGATGGATGGCATCCAGTTTTTAAAAACGCTCCGGGAAGAAGGTAATACTATCCCGTTCATCATCTTCACCGGTAAGGGACGCGAGGAAGTTGTTGTCGATGCGTACAAAGCCGGGGCGGACAATTATCTCCTGAAGGGCGGGGAGCCAAAGGTCATGTTCATTGACCTTATCCGGACGATTGAGCAGGTAGTAAGCCGGAGACGAATTGAAAGTGAACTCAAATTCAGGAACGCTCTCCTCGCAACCCAGCAGGAAGTTTCCCCTGACGGTATTCTCGCGATCGGAGAGACGGGAAAAGTTCTCTCATTCAACAACCGGTTTGTCGCGATGTGGGAGGTTCCGCCCGGTATTATGGAATCGGGGAATGATGGACCCATTCTCGAACTGTGCCTTGGACTCGTAGAAGCTCCTTCGCAATTTCTTTCCCGGGTAAACTACCTCAACGAGCATCGCTCCGAGACCCGCGAGGATGAGATACGGCTCAAAGACGGGAGAACGTTTGACCGGTTCTCTGCCCCGATGTCGGGGCCCGGCGGGGAATACTATGGCCGGGTCTGGTATTTCCGGGACATCACAGAAAAAAAGCGTTCTGACGAAGCATTGCGTGAGAGCGCAGAAAAATACCGGACCCTCATTGAAAGTGCAAACGAGGCAATTTTCATCATCCAGGACGGAATAATTGTTTTTTCTAATTCAAGCGGACTCAGCCTCATCGATCAGCCCGCGGATCAGATCTCCCGCCACAATTTCCTGGAATTTGTTCACCCCGATGACCGGGTCGAAGCGCTCGACCGTCACCAGAAAAGACTCACTGGTGAAGATCCCGGCCCCAAATGGCAGGTGAGAATTGTCGGTAAAAACCGGGAAGTCCATTGGATAGAACTTGACGCGATCCTGATCCCGTGGAACGGGAGACCCGCTACCCTGAATTTTGCAACAGATATCACCCTCACGAAGGCAGCGCAGCAGGCCCTGTCAGAAAATGAGACAAAATACCGTGAAATATTCAACAATGTGAACGACGCCATCGAGATGCAGGAACTGCTTGCAACCGGGCTCCCGGGGAAGTACATCGAAGTGAATGATATCGCATGCCGTATGCTCCAGTATACCCGCGATGAACTGTTGCAGAAGAGCCCGTTAAACCTCGCAACTTCACACTACAGTATACCACTTGAAGAGATCGGTCAGAGTCTGGTCACTAAGGGTCATTCACTCTTCACAACAGAACACCGGAGAAAAGACGGGGTCGTCGTGCCGGTAGAGATCAACGCCCACGTTATCGATCTTTCCGGCAAAAAAATGGTGCTCTCCGTTGTCCGGGATATTACGGAACGCATGAAACAGGAGCTGGCCATCGGGGAGAGTGAAAAACGTTTTAAGCAGATCGCAGAAAATGCCGAAGAGTGGATCTGGGAAGTTGATCCGGATGGGGTGTATATTTATTCAAACCCTGTCGTCGAAAAAATATTAGGGTACACTCCTGAAGAACTTATAGGGAAGGCGCACTTTTACGATCATTTTGATCCAGAGGCAAAAGAACCAAAAGAGAAAATTTTCGCGTTTGTCCATAGCCAGGAAACCTTCCGGGGATTTGTGAACCTGGATCTTCATAAGAATGGCAGAAAAGTGTTCCTTGAAACCGCGGGTGCGCCGATCATTAATCCCCAGGGGGTTTTCACCGGATATCGCGGGGTTTCTTCGGACATAACCGCCCGGATTCAGTCAGAACGGGAGTTGCGACAATCGCTTGACGAGAAAGAACTGCTTTTAAGGGAGATCCATCACCGGGTAAAAAACAATCTCCAGACAATCTCAAGCCTCCTGTATCTCCAGACGCTGTCTACGGAAAATGAGCAGGAGCTCGCTGCGATCAGGGAAGCCCGTGCCCGGGTTACTTCAATGGGCCTTATCCACCAGAAACTGTACCAGTCAGCGGATATTGCGACCATCCCGTTCATGGACTACATCCGGAGCCTCATCGATTTCCTTCGTGAATCGTATGGAGTTGACCGGAACAGGATCCAGATCGAGGTCGAAGTAGAGCCTCCGGACCTTTCCGTTGACATCGATACCGGTATTCCCTGCGGGCTGCTGATCAATGAAATGGTCACCAACGCGCTCAAGTACGCGTTTACGGGGCGCCCCAAAGGCACAATCCATATCCGGATGGACCGTGACACCGACGGGCAGTATATTCTTTCTGTCAGCGATGACGGTATCGGGCTTCCGGGAGACTTCGAACCGGAGGCCACCCGTACTCTTGGCATGAGGCTCATTTCGGGCCTCGTTGACCAGCTCGACGGATCGCTTGAAGTCAGAAAAAGTCCGGGAACAATGCTGACCATCAGGTTCCCCATGACGAAAAATTCCCCGGGAATTGCACGTATACCGGATTCCCCGGCGAGCACGAAGAATGAGAGTAATGGCAGTCCGACAGGAAACACTGTCCATGCAAAGGAGATCATATGACCGGAGAGAAAATTCTCATTGTCGAGGATAACGCCATAGTTGCACTCGAGACAAAGGAACGGCTGAAAAAACTCGGTACTCCATCACCGGAGTAGTAGGAACCGGTCAGGATGCAATATCCATGGCGGGCAGGACATGTCCCGACCTGATCCTTATGGATATCAACCTGAAAGGCGGGATGGACGGAATTACCGTCACGGAAAATATTTCTGTTTTCTGCAAGGCTCCGGTCATTTACATAACTGCATATTCAAACGAGGGGATAAAGGAACGTGCCATGAAGACATCGCCGGTTGCTTTTCTTATTAAACCCTTCCGTGAGCAGGAACTCTATAGCAGCATCGAAAAAGCGTTTAATGGTAAAAACACCTCAGGTGCCTCACCCAGCACGCTGACGAGCGAAAAAAATACCGGTTGACTGTGGAGTGTGTTTATTGCCCGCAAGAATCCTGATTGTTGAAGACGAAGTCGTCATCGCAATGGAGATCGAGTCCCTGCTCGAACAGGCTGAGATACGAAGTAGTGGGACATGCAAGCAGGGGAGAAGAGGCAATCGATCTCGCAGAAAAGTATCACCCTGACCTCATCCTCATGGACATCCGACTCAAAAGCGAGATGGATGGGATTACCACCGCAGAGGTAATCTTCCGCAGGTTCAGGATCCCGATCGTCTTCCTGACCGCGCACTCCGACCCTTCAACGCTTGAGCGGGCGATGAACCTCCAGCCCTACGGTTATATCCTGAAACCGTTCCGGAAAAACGATCTCTTTACCTCCATCGAGATCAGCTCTTTACAAACACCGGGCACTCAATGCCGAGCAGGGACTAAAGCGGGAACTGTTCAGACTTCACGTTATGGACCACGTGACTCAGGTACGATATTTACAACAAGGTTCTTGCACTATCCGGTTATTTCGGACTCCTCGAACACGACATTCCGGAGGGTTTTACTGCCCGGGAACATCTCTCAAAAATCAAGGGACTCCTTGAAAATATCAACCACCAGATCAAATTCGAGGAGAACTATCACAAACTGGGCAGCGGGGAATCGGAATGGCACTCCGTGTCAGTGCTCATCGATGAAGCCCGGAGGGTAATGCCACCGGATTCCATTCGCATTGAAAATCTTGCAGGTCCTCTTGAGATCTATGCCGATCCCCTCTTCCGCCAGGTTTTTCCGCGCTTGTTTGAAAACAGCGCAAAACACGGAGGGCCGGGTAACGGTCATCCGGATCCTGTTCCGGAAAGACGGGGATTCTGCCCGACTCGTCATTGAGGATGATGGAGGGGGAATTGCGCCGGGACTGAAAAATGATCTCTTTACCACGAATCTTCTTGAGGCTAAAGGTAAAGGACTCTTCCTCATCAGGGAGATCCTGCAGGTGAGCGGGATGACGATCCGGGAGAACGGGGAGCCCGGGAAGGGGGCCTGTTTCGAGATCGCCATACCTCCCGGCCAGTACCGTATGAAACAAGGAGATGTGTCCCCATGAAATTAGAGAGGTTCCGGAACAACTCTGCGGTGCAGTCGGTTGTAATCATTCTCCTTGTGGTCGCTTTTTTATTCGCAGAACTCACGACATACCTTGTCGCCGGCGAGTTTAACATCGTCCTGAGCCAGATCTTTTACATCCCTGTTGTCCTGCTGTCGTTCAGGATTGCACGAAAGGCCGTCATCGTTTCGGTGGTACTTGGTGGCATCTATTTGTTACTCGTCCTGCTCTCTTCCGGCACAGGGTTTGAAAATTTAGCTCCTGCAATCATGCAGTTTTACGTGTACATCAGTGTTGGCGTTGTCGTAGGATCACTTTCTGCAAAGATCCAGGTCTCCGAGTCGAGATATCGTGAACTTTTCCGGGAGTCGGGAAATGCTGTATGCCTCGCAGATATGGACGCAGAGAAAGTATTCGAAACAAATCCAAAATTTGTCGAGACCTTCAACATTTCCCGGGATGATGCCCCGGAGGAGATCTTCCGGCGTATTTTCCCGGAACCGGGCACCGTCAGGATAGTCAGGAACCGAATCGCAAAAGGCGAACAGGTTTCCGATATGGATATCTCAATCATGCCGGAGAACGGGCCACGGGAAGATTTCATCCTGAGCGCATCACCGCTCGATGTTGACGGTCTCTCGGTAATTACCCTCGCGGATGTCAGCCGTATAAAACGCGAGGAGGCACGCGTCCTCGCGGAAAGCGAGGCGAAATACCGGTCGCTTGTCGAACTCGCTCAGGAGGGTATCTGGGCAATCGACGCAAATGGGATCACTACTTACGCCAACCCGAAACTTCTTGAGATCCTCGGCTACGAGAAATCACAGCTGCTCGAGCATTCCCTCTTTGAATTTCTGGGCGAGAAGAGCTGGATCGGCTCCTCCATTGCAAACAACGGCGGAGAATCAGGAAGCCGGGGAGAGGACGAATTTGAGTTTGTCCGGAATGACGGGAGCCGGATCATTGCAAGTCTCTCGATCGCCCCGGTCACGGGAAGCGACGGGAATTTCAATGGCGCTATTGCTCTCGTGACAGATATTACGGACAAGAAACGGTCAGAAACTGCACTCAGGGAAAGCGAGGAACGGTTCCGGGGGATCTTCGAGAGCCAGATGACCGGCACGCTTCTTATCGATGCAGCGACCCACGAAATCGTTGATGCAAACGAGAAAGCGGTAAGCCTCATAGGACTTGAGAAAAAAGCGATTTTGGGAAAAGTCTGCCACATGTTTATCTGTGCTACTGAAATCGGCAAATGCCCGGTGACGGAATCTTGGCCAGACCATAGACCAGGCAGAGCGGTTCCTGCTCAATGCCAAGGGAGAACGTATCCCCATCATGAAGTTTGTCCGGTCTCTTGCAATAGGAGAAAAACAGTACCTGATCGAGACGTTCACGGACATCACCGAGATCAAGAAGAACGAGGAGCATCTGAAGAGTTCACTCGCTGAAAAATCCGTCCTTCTCATGGAGGTGCACCACCGGGTCAAGAACAATCTCCAGATCATTTCAGGCCTCATCCGGCTCCAGTCCCGGGATATCACGAATAAGCCGGCACTTGACGCACTTTTGGAATGTGAAAACCGGGTCTCCACAATGGCTCTCGTACATGAGAGCCTGTACCAGTCTGGGGACTTAGCGAATATCAACGCACGACAGCACCTCACCCACCTTGTAACCAACCTCCTGATGTCGGAGACGGAGGAACGCCAGATTAAAATGGAAACTGATATTGACGACATCCAGATGGACCTTAACACTGCAATACCGGCGAGTCTTATCGTCAACGAACTGGTGACCAATGCGATGAAATACGCGTTTAAAGGAATGTCAGACGGGACCATCCGGATCAGCCTCCACAAAGGGCCGGATACTATGTTCACGCTTATCGTCAGGGACAACGGGGTCGGGATCCCCGGGGATATTGACCCGACAAAGTCCAAAAGTCTTGGCCTTAAACTGGTAACACGGCTTATCCGGGACCAGCTCAAAGGTACTATGGATATCCGGCGTGAAAATGGAACAGCATTTATCCTGCGCTTCCCTCCCATGGAACCCCCGGGGAAAAAGGCATCGATCGGAGGATCCCATGCCGGATAAAAAAATTTTCATTGTCGAAGACGAGCCGATCGTTGCGATGACCCTTGAAGATACCCTTGCCCAACTGGGGTACGTTGTTGCCGGGACTGCAACGAACGGTAAGGATGCGCTTGAACAGATCGGAAAGACGCATCCGGACCTTATCCTGATGGATATTCGCATCGAAGGAGAACTCGACGGAATTGAAACGGCGGAAAAAGTCACGGCTCTTTATCATATCCCCGTAGTTTATCTTACAGCGCATTCTGACGAAAAAACTCTCGAACGCGCCATGGCAACCCAGCCTCACGGGTACTTCCTGAAACCATTCAGAACACGGGAGCTCTACTCAACGATCGAGATCGCATTGTATAAAAATCGCCTCGCTTCCCGGGGCTCCCCGTCACCCACGCCGGTCGCAGAACCTTCACCTGATCGGGTTGAAAGAGCGATGACCGTAACTCTTGAACAGGCGATCCTCAACGCGATGGACAGCGCCGTATTTGTCGTAAACCGGGATTTGAAACTGGTGTACTGGAATCCTGCTTTTGAGATATTATGCTCACGGCTTGGGCTTCCCTCGCCAATCCGGGGAAGACTGCTCGCGGATACCATCACTCCCGCACTTGCCGGATGGCCACAGGAGTACACCGCAGTTTTTGAGACGGGAAATAAAGCCAAAAAATCTGTCTCCTGTGGTATCGAAAATCGTGCCGCAGCTTTTTCCTTATCGAAAATTCCCCTGTCCGAACAGGGTGCTGTTTCATATATCGCCGGTCTTCTGGTTGATGCCAGACCGGGAACGGGAGCTGCTGACCGGATTGGGTCGATGGATGAGAGGTACGAGATTCTTCTCTCCCACTTAAGCGAGATAACCTCTCTCGTTTCGGGAAAGGAAGATCCGACCATGAAAAAGATAGCGGAGCATGTCGGAGAGATAGTTATTACGATCACAAAACTCGATACCCGGCAGTAAAAAAACCGTGGTGATTACAATCATTGAATTTTTGCGTGAGCGGTAAATGATAACAACCATTTAGTCCGATGCTCATGAAACAGGTACGTATCCATACGAGCGATACTTAGAGGTTTATAAAAATGACCGGCGGCAGGATTCTGATAGTCGAGGACGAAGCGATTACCGCAATGGAACTGGAAGAGACGCTGAAGAAGCGGGGGTACGAGATTGTCGGGACCGCGTCCAATGGCGGAACAGCGATCCGCTTTGCAAAGGAGAAATGGCCGGACCTGATCCTTATGGATATCCGGATTGAGGGAAAGATGGACGGGATTGAAACGGCAAACCAGATTCAGCAGTTTCACGACATCCCGGTCATTTTCCTCACCGCTTACTCCGATGATCTTACCCTGTCGCGTGCGATCAAAACAAAATCCCATAGTTTCATGCTCAAGCCGTTTAATGAAAAGGAACTCTATTCCACCATTGAGATGGCAATTCAGAAACACCGTTCTTACCAGAAAGCGATCGCTTTTGAACGGGTCATGGGGACGATGTTTGACCTCGTTTCGGACGGGATCATCACGACAGATAAAGAGGGTATCATCCGCAGGGTAACCTCGAATGCCGAAAAAATCCTTGGTAAAACCCAGGATGACATCTCGGGTAAACTGCTGATCGATGTCGTCCCCTTCGAGCCGGGCCAGAAAGAGATCCTTGCGAACATGATTATCGCAGCCGGGATGAGTAAGGAGGGATCCCGGGTAAAGCCTCAGAAACTTGTTCTCACCGTCCCCGGTACCAGCCAACGTATAACCATCCTGGTCAAACTGGAACTCGTCCGGGTATCGGGAGATGAGATAAACGAGATGATCTTTGTCCTGTCAGAACCATGATAAATTATTGAACGGATTATTCCCAGAATATTTGTAAAAATCTTCTTTCTTTTTTGGAAGTGAAAAAAACAGACAACTTTTTTAAGTGCGTTTCCATTTTGGTGAAAAATCGCAGGCTCCTTTGCGCAACTTGTCAACAACTCCTGATGCAAACCCCGTTTTCCATGATGATGTCCGGGAAGAATTATCCGGGGCAGATAAACTTCAGGACACTTGAGAGAAAATGGCATGGTGCCGGATATTTTCCGGGGCTAAAATTATTGCTTTTCCGAAAACCGGAAGGCACCCTTCGGGATCGTGATCTCAAACCGGACTCCTTTTTCCGGATCCCCGGTTTCCTTGATGCTCATCTCCGAGATGTCAAGGATATCGTGAATAAAGAACATACCAAAGCCGCTGAATTTTGCCACATCGCGCTGGAAAATCTCTTTTTTCTTATCGGTCGGGATCCCCGTTCCGTTGTCATCGTAACAAAGGATAAGTCCCGAAGCATTTTTCTGGAGATATATCCTGACGAGGTCAGCATGCCGTGAGGGGTCGAGGGTGTAACCGACAAGATAGGAAAATGCTTTTTCAACAGTAGGATCGCAGAAAATCTCAAGATCCCCGACATCAATTGCCGTATCAAGGCTGCCGGCATTCTGGTTTGCAAAAACCCTTCGGAGAACCTCATTTATCCGGAGCCACTGCGGGGGCGCTACCCCCATCTGCTGGTATTCCTTGGTGTACTGGATCTGCTGGTCGATCACTTTGAGGACTTCTTCTTCAGTCCGAACAAATCCTTTTGCTTTTTCATCGGTTACGATGTCTTTGGTCAGTTCCACGTACCCGCGAAGCCCGGTGATCTTGTTCTGGATATCGTGCCACGCGACAATGTTCATGAGATGCAGTTTCTGGTTGGAAATTTTCAGGGATTTTTCCTGCCGCCGGCGTTCTGACACATCCCTCGCGGAGCTGACAATCACATCACGCCCCTGCAGTTTCATCCGGTGGACCTGGACTTCAACGGGGAATCTGACGCCGTCTTTTTTAATGCGCACGGAATCGTAGGAACCATATCCCCTCAGATAAAGACCCGCTATCTGGTTGAGTGCAGCTTCCCAGTATTCGTCGGCATTTATCTCGAAGAAACTCTTTGCCTGGAGTTCAACTTTTGTGTAGCCAAGCTGGGTGCAGGCAGCGGCATTCACGTCTATGATCTTTCCCGGCATACCGCTTGCCGTTATCTCAAAGACGACAAGAGCGTCCAGGTACGTATCGAAGATCGTCCGGAACTTCTCCTCCGCCTCGCGGATTGCTGCCTCTGCTTTCTTCCGTTCCGAAATGTCGCGGATGACCCCTTCGACACCGGCAATTTCCCCGTTCTTATCCCGGTAAAATGCACTGCTGACTGAAACCGGGATCTCCCGTTTGTCTTTCCCGACAATTACCACTTCATAATCCCGTACGTAACCGTCCTTCTTCATCCGCTCGATCATACCTGCACGGGAATCAGGATCCTTCCAGTATGCCTCAATTCGCCGGTTCAGGACTTCAGAATAACTCCCGTACCCGAGCAGTGGCAGGGCATGGGGGCTTACGAACGTGAGCATTCCTTGCTGGTCTGTCCGGTAGAAGACATCGATAACGTTCTCGACGAGCGACCGGTATTTCTCCTCGCTCTGGCGCAAATCGGCTTCGACCTGGAGCCGTTTTACCACCTCGCCTATCGGGGTCGCAACTTTTTCAAGGACTTCAACGATCCTTAAGGGTACCTTGTCGTCCCGGGCATCCGCAAGGTGGATCAGCCCGGCGATCCGGGTGTGCTCCCGTATCGGGATCAGTGCGACAGACTCGTACCCGACCTTATTGCAGACATTCCGCGTCTTTCCCTTGTCTTCCTCAGATACCGTTGAGAGGAATTTTGTCGTGCCGTTCATGTAGAACGAGCCTCCTTCAGAATAGAACGGGAGGCCTGGATCGGTCGTTCCTTTTATCACGTTGATGCACATGCACAGGTCGCTTTTGATGGACAGCGGGCTTTCTGTCTCATAAAAATCCCGGGTAAATCCGGCATAGGCAACGTACGGGATGTTCCCCTCCTCATCCAGAAGGCGGATACCTACGGCGTCGCATCCGGTATACTTCCTGATGATACTGACATACACATCGAGAAGCTGCGGGAGGGATGTATGCCGGTACGACAACTGGAGAACCTCGCTGCCTGAGGTTCATGACATCTTCGTCAAATTTATGCCCGGTGATATCCTCAAAAACTGCGACAAAATACCCGGGTTCCGGAGAATACACCGAGAGGTGCAGCCACTTGGCGGAGAAGGTGAAATCGAGGTCGAACGATTCGGGAATCCCGTTTTTTGCAACCCTGCCGTAGATATTGAATATCTGGGGCATGGCCTCGCGGATACCGGGGAATAGTTCGGTGACCCGTTTACCAATAACCGTTTCCGTACCGACAATACGGTTGAAAGCCCGGTTGACATTAAGGTAGATGAAATCAACCGGCTCTCCAACTTCATCGTAAATCATCCGGCAATAGGCAAACCCTTCCATCATGTTCTCAAACAGGTTCCGGTACCGGCCTTCACTTTCAGATATTGCTTTCTGGCTCTGCTCGAGTTCATCATAGCTCTCCCTGAGCCCCTCTTCTGCACCGGCCAGCTGTTCATAGGCTGCATTCAGTTCCTCATGTTTCTGGCGCAAGGCCATTTCGGTGTGTTTTCTCTCGGTAATGTCACGGACGAGCGTCAGGATAATCTTCCCGGTACGGACCCGATAACCGAAGCGTTAATTTCCACGGGCTGGATAGTGCCGTCTGGTTTCTGGTAATCGATCTCAAGACCCTTCACGTGACCTTTACTGAAGCAGAGCCCGACTTCCCGGGCATTCCTTTCGATATCGTAAGGTGCAGTCCAGTCGGTTACCGGCCTTCCCAGCAGCTCTTTGAGCGATGACCTGCCGGTAAGGCGGAGGTATTCCATGTTTGCGGTGATAACCCGGCCCTGTTCGTCAACGATAACGTAACCCGTCCCCGTCGTCTCTACCAGGCTCCGGTATTGTTCCTCGCTCTTCTGTATCGCCTCTTCGGAGCGTTTTCGCTCGGTGATGTCCTGGTTGACCCCACGGCTCTTAATGTGCCTGCCGTCAGCACCCGTCACGATCGAGTAGTGGACAAGGATATACCGTATTTCACCGTCACGGCGGACAATCCGGTGTTCGATCTGGCCATCGAAATGCGGGTCGCTGACAAAAACCGACTTACCGATCGCCTCGTCGACAAGGGAGGCATCATCCGGATAGACAAACGTACGGAGATACTCGTCCATATGCATGTGATAGCCGCCTTCCTGCCGGGCAGTCGTCCCGTACAGCGCATAGAACCGGTCGTCAAACGTATACGTGCGGGTTGCGACGTCAAACTCCCAGCTCACGAGCTTTGCAAGGTCCATGGCTTTTGCAAGCCGCTCCTCCTTATCCCGCAGTGCGATCTCGGCAATTTTCCGTTCAGTGATGTCCTGGTTTATTCCCCGGGTCCCAATGACTTTTCCGCTGGTGTCGAGAACGACCCGGTAGTGGACGGCGACGTAACGGAGTTCACCATCGCGACGATAAATCCGGTGCTCGACCTGACCGTTAAATTCAGGATCACGGGTTGAGAGAGTCTTTTTCGATCTCTTCGGCAACGAGCGGGGCATCGTCCGGGTGTACGAACTTCCCGGGCGTAGACTTCGGGGAGCATCAGGTATCCCCCCTCCCGTTCGGCAGTTGTCCCGAACAGGGCATAGAAATCGTCGTTGAACCTGAACCTGCCGGTTGCGGGATCGAATTCCCAGTCCACAATCTGGGCAATTTTCATTGCCTTTGCGAGGCGGACCTCGTTTTCACGCAGGATTGCTTCTGACTTCTTCTGGTCGGAGATGTCCCTGAAATACCAGATCCGCCCGAAGTATTTGTTCTCCGGGCCAAACATCGGGGCAGAATACCGGTCGAAAAACCTCCCGTCAGCCAGTGCTATCTCGTCCCGGCCTTTCATATCCCGGTGTTCGTAAAGGGATCTGACCTTTGAAAGGAACGACGGGGGATCTTTTACCAGCCCGACAACGTGCCCGAGCAACGGCTCGTCATCTCCGGCCGTTCCCAGTTCAGGCGGGATTTGCCACATCTCAAGGAAACGATGGTTGTACAGGAGGATCTTCTGGTTTTCATCTACGGCGAGGATGCCGTCAATCGCGACATCATTCTGGACTGCGAGGATGGCATTCCGGGTGGTGAGCTCCTGTTCTACGCGTTTCCGTTCGGTGACATCCCTTGCCGCTGCGAAAACACCGATTACCTGTCCTGAAGGATCGCGATAGACTGATGCGTTGTAGAGAACCGATGTTACCATCCCATTCACGTGGTGGAGTTCGAGCGGGTAGTCACGGACAAATCCTTCATCGAATACTTTCCTGTACCCTGCCCGTGCTTTCTCCGGCTCATTAAAATAATCAGAAAAGTCAGTTCCGATAAGACGATCCCGGGAGTATCCGGTCACTTCTTCCGTGGCTTTATTCACGTCCGTTATTTTCCCATCCGGTCCTATCGTGACCAGGGGATCCAGGCTTGCTTCGATAAGACTCCGGTTGTACGAATTTGCCTCCCGCAATGCTTTTTCTGCCCTCTTGCGTTCAGTTACATCCTCTCCCGAACTCAGTGTCCCGATAATCTTCCCGGATTTGTCCCGGATGTCCGTATTATTCCACGAGATGATTCGTTCTTCCCCGCGGGATGTCATGAGCGGGTTTTCATAGTGTCCCACATCGGCTAATCTTCCCGAAAGCAGGGCATTGAAAACTTCTTTCGTCTGATCCCGGACTCTTTCCGGGAGGAACGTATCTGTCCAGTTTTTACCGATTATTTCCTCTTTTGTATAACCGAGGATATCACACCCTTTTTTATTGATGAGGGTGACAGCACCATCAGAATCCAGGGCAAGGATAATTACCCCGGCAATGTCGATCAGGTTCTTTGCCCGGTCTTTCTCTGCTATCAGCAAATCCTGCAGGTGTCTCTGCTGAGAAATATCCCGCGCAACACTGACAACGATTCTCCTCCCCTTGAAGCTGAAGGAGCTGACCGATACCTCTACCGGGAAAATTGTTCCGTCCCGTTTTTTGTGGTAGCGAAGCGGGTCGGGTAATAATTCCCGTATGGATTTCACAGACTCTTCCGGTTCGGCGGAAACATCAGTCCCTTTCAAGTGCAGCAACTCTTCCCGGCTGAATCCGTAGAGGCGGCAGGCTGCTTCGTTCACATCGACAATTGAACCGGAATCCCGATCAATAAGAAAAATTGCATCGCTTTCCGCAGAAAACACGCCGCGATATTTTTGCTCGCTTTCTTCTATCTCGTTCTGCGTGGTTTTTCGTTCGGTGATATCTTCGACCATTGCAAGGCCATATGCCGGCCGGAGCTGCTCATCGAGCAGGGATCCCGTTAACAGGGCCCAGATAATCCTGCCGTCTTTCCGGATATAACGTTTCTCCAGCGCGTAGTGGTCGATTTGGCCATCCAGTACCTGCTGTATAAGGTTCTGCTCAACCGGGGTATCATCAGGGTACGTATAATCCGAGAAATGTTTCAGATGCAGTTCTTCTTTTGTATATCCAAGCATCCGTTCCAGCGCCGGGTTGCTCGCAAGGACGTGCCCCTCACGGTCAACAAGAGCAATTCCATAGGGGGATGTTTCGTAGATCGCCCGGAATTTTGATTCGCTTTTCCGGAGTTCTTCCTCCGCCCGTTTCCGCTCGCGTATATCATTCCATTCCCGCAGGGCCCGATCCACAATGCGGGGAAGTTCGTGGAATGTGCGCTCTGACTTGACGATATAATCGATAGCCCCCGACTTCATCGTTTCGACTGCAAGTTTCTCATCACCGTGGCCTGACAAAATAATCAGGGGGGTGGTGACCATCCCGTTTATCCGCGGGAGGATTTCCATACCGTTTCCATCGGGTAAGAGCCAGGCTGCAATAATGAGGTCCGGGGGATCATTTTTCATGACCGGCGGGCTTCACCGAGGCGATGGGCAAACGTGAGCCGGTACTCTTCCGGGAAACGTGAAAATGACCGCCGTATGTGTCTGGCGTGGACTTCGCCTGCCTCAAGGACGAGAATATGAACAGGATGGTCTTTTTCCTTCGAGGGATGATCGGGTTGGGTTTCAGCCATAAACTCAAGAGCCTCTTGTTTATCCGGTGAGAATTTCTTTCACTTGCCCAAAGACCTTGTACGGTACACGTTGCCACGTGCCCGAAATTATACCTTAATTACTATACATCTCATCGATTGTAAATAAACATCGTTCCGGGGGTTCACTCTAAAAACCATAATTAAAAATTGCACCGCAGTTTTTTCTTTACACAGAGAATTACTCCATCCAATTTTCTTTTTGCCTCCTCCCATACCACGGTTACGAGAAAGATTTCTTCCAGTTTCCCGCACGTTTCAAACTTTTTTTAGGAAACGTCATCGTCAGCACTGCAACGGGCACGCAAAACCCGGGCAGAAAAATCGACGTGCTTTTGGTGTGGATTTCTGTTGCCCGGGCTGACGGATAGCAACCACAAGAACTGCACCCGGCTCCAAAAGACGGATGGCACCGCCGTTCGGACCGGTATGGCCAAAATTTCCAAAATGGCAGAGACCTGTCACGGTATCGGCAGATTGCACCACCGGAAAATACTGTTCCCCCCGGGAGTAAATTTTCTGGCAAGAGAATCATCCATACCGGAATTTAGCGAACCGGACAGTTAAGATGGGGGGATATTTTACAGGATTTTTCCCTGGATCGAGATCGTCTTCTCTGTAACCGGTATGTCCTTCCCGGATTTTTCGAGAGCCTTATCGACAACGAACCGGACTCCTCCGCAGCACGGCACTTCCATTCTCGCGACCGTGATGGTTTTTATCGCATGCAGGGTGAAAATCTCTGCGAGTTTCGTAATGTACCCATCGAGGTCTTTGTCCAGCTTGGGGCAGAACATGATGACAATCTTATCCTTCAGGAAATCTGTGTGGAAGTCACCGTAGGCAAAGGGAATACAGTCTGCCGAGATAAGGAGGTCTGTATGATCAAAATAGGATGCTGACGGGTTGAGGAGTGGAGTTGCCGATCGGCCACTGGCGAAGTTCGGACTCCGTGCCCGGAGATGTTTCTCTCTCGTCGGCCTGGCGTTCCCGTGCGATGCTCTGCGGCGCAGAACCCGGGCAGGTCGCATAAGGATTATGGCCTCGCTGCCCGGACCCTTCATGGCATTCCGGTCCGTTATGCGGCGGGACCGGTATCCGGTGATCGTTTAAAAACTCAATTGCCTGCCGGTAATATTCGGCCTGCCGGTGGCTCACGAGATGTTCGAGGTGGGCACGGATGACGAAAATCCCCTGCTTTGCAATATTTTCCATCACGGTCTTCTCGTCATAGTCACCTGCTTCACGTTCAACGACACATATCGCACCTTCCGGACATGTGCCTGATGCAGGCCCCGAGACCGTCGCAGAAGAGATCGCTCACGAGCCGTGCCTTCCCGTCGATAATCTGGAGTGCACCCTCCGGACAGTCCGGAATGCAGGCCCCAGACCCCGTACATTTTTTTTCGTCAATTTCGATAATCTTCCGTTTCATGATATGGCGTTCCCTCCAATCGGCTCCGGGTTATCTTCTGGACAGATCCGATATAAATAATCTGTCTAGCTACATGACTTCATCATTACCGTAGTTTTTATGGCAATTTTTCTAAGAACTATGCCATTCCGGTTTCAGGTTACTGGCAGGCACGATTATTCCGGCAATTTTACGAAACTAAAAAACGAACATAATTTTTATATGCAGGAACGGCGAGTATGCGATCCAGCAGTAGGAATACTGTTCGAGGAATAAGAATGGCAGATTTCAAACCCAGAGGCGGGCCGAGAGATTTCGGAGCACCCCGTGAAATGACGAAAGTCACCTGTTCAGATTGCAAGAAAGAATGCGAAGTGCCCTTTAAACCATCAGGAGACCGGCCTGTGTATTGCCGGGAATGTCTTCCCAAGCACCGAAAACCACGGTTCTAACCATTGAACACACACCTTATTTTATTTTTTAATCGTCTGAAGTAAACGCCAATCCGTTTTCCGGAGATTGGTTCTAATTATTGCGTCTTTCCGGTTTTTCCCGTGGGATTTTTTTTAATACGGTCAATTCTTTATGAGGTTATTGCCAAAAGGTCCGGTTATAACCAGAATCAGGTAATTTTTATTAATCATGCCAGGAATTCACTCCCATTTGAGAAACACATCCCTGATCATTAGAGCAGTGTAAGATTTTTCCCGGGGTTCAACAACTTAAAGTGATTACATCACGAAATATATGAGTGACAAATGAGCGTTTCTCCTGTTGAAGTCCAGAATCTCGATCAAATAAAGGAAAAAACAGCCCGGCTTTCCATAATCTCCAACTCCGGTCTCGTCCTGATGAAATTTGTTGTCGGGTTTGCTATCGGTTCCGTGAGTATTATTTCCGAGGCTATCCACTCATCTATGGATCTTCTCGCCGCGGTGATTGCCTTTTTTTCAGTAAGAAAATCCGCCGAACCACCCGATGCCGGGCATTCATTCGGGCATGGGAAATTTGAGGATATTTCGGGTTTTGTCGAGGCTGTGCTTATCTTTGTCGCGGCGATCCTGATTATTCGGGAAGCTGCGATAAAACTGATGAACCCGGCAAGCGAAGAAAATCTCCGTTCCCCGGATCTGATCTTTGCCGGTATCGCCGTTATGGCAATTTCTGCACTCGCTAACTGGTATGTTTCCCAAAGACTCATGAGAGTGGCCGCACAGTCGGGGTCTATTGCTCTCGAAGCTGATGCATGGCACCTCCGGACCGATGTGTATACATCGCTCGGGGTTTTTGGCGGCCTCATCCTTATACGGCTCACCGGAATGACTATTTTCGATCCTCTGGTTGCGATCGGTGTCGCCCTCGTAATCATGAAAGCCGCATACGATCTTACCGTAAAATCATTTGCTGACCTGATCGATCACAGTATTCCCGAGATCGATGAAAAACGGATCCGGGAGATTATCTGTGAACACTCCAACGATTATGCGGGTTTTCATGATCTCCGGACACGGCGATCAGGACCTGAAGTCTTCATCGAATTCCACCTGGTCGTTCCGGGAAATGTATCCGTCACCCAGTCACATGATCTGGCTGACCATCTCGAAGCCGATCTGAGCCTTGAAATTCCCCGGGCACGCATCACCATCCACATAGAACCATGCCTGGAAGGTTGCATGCGGTGTGGAGAATACTGCACATTCTACAAAAAGAACCCGGTCTGCGGACAGGATAACGGACCTTAAGGTCCATCAAACCCGTGTTCTTTTTAATGAAACAGACAAGATAACATACTGAACTATGGACATCCTTTCTATCGTCCTAATCATTGCCGGGCTGTGTTTATTTGAAACTATTTCCAGTATCGACAATGCAATAATCAACGCAGAAGTCCTGTCGACAATGGGAGAACGGGCCCGCCGCTGGTTCCTGGTGTACGGACTGATCTTTGCCGTGTTTGTCGTCCGGGGGATTCTCCCCTGGCTTATCGTGTGGCTGTCTACGCCCTCGCTCGGCCCTGTCGGGGCGCTGACAGACTACATTCTCAAGTGATCCTGTTGTACTCGCTGCGATCGAAGCATCGGCGCCGATGCTCCTGATGGGAGGCGGGACATTCCTTCTTTTCCTCTTCTTCCACTGGCTCTTTTTAGAGGAGAAAAATTTTGGGATCCGCGGGGAGAGCACATCGCGACAAAAGGGGTCTGGTTTTTTGCCATTGTCTCCATCCTTCTCGCCGGGCTGGTCTGGTTTGCCCTTGGCAGAAACCCGCTCATGGCATTTGGGGCTGTCATCGGATCAACCGCCTTTTTTATCGTTCATGGATTCCGCCAGAATGCCGAAGAGCAGGAGAAAAAGATGCTCTCCGGCAATATGTCGGATATCAGCAAAATTTTCTACCTTGAAGTTATCGATGCAACATTCTCTATCGACGGCGTTCTCGGTGCATTCGCGTTCACCCTTGCAGTCCCGCTGATCCTCATCGGGAATGGTGTCGGGGCATTCGTGGTGCGGGAGATTACGATACGGAATGTTGACAATATCAAGAAATACCGGTTCCTGAAAAACGGGGCCATGTACTCGATTTTTTTCCTTGGCTGTATCATGGTACTCGACAGTTTCGGGATAATAATTCCCTCGTGGGTTTCACCGGTGGTAACATTCGGCGTGGTCGCGTTCTTCCTCATAAAATCAATCCGGGCTATCCCATTACCCGAGATATAACCGCGGCCAATTTTTTTGAAAATATGGTTTGCAAAGAGACTGCTGTTACCAAATGGGCATAACATGCTCATCTTCCGGTCCGGGAAAGGATTTAGGGAATCGGGAGGATTTGAAAGAATTCTCGGAATTTATCCACGTTCAAACCAGCAAATGGTGATGTCCAGTAAAATTTTATACATTTCAAAGAAAATTTTTTGGGAATCCGGTGAACGCTGAAATCAAAGCAAGTCGGGACAACTGCGCTATCCGGACATTTTTTTTCGTTTTTTCCGGCTGGAGAAGTCCCTTTTAAAAAATGTTGATATAGGAACAAACTTCAACACTTTTTTAGTACCACCGGCAATTGAGAAAAAAAAGGTATGGTGACCCAGAAAAAATGTCATTTTTTATATTCAGCCCTGAACTCTATTCGTGGGTTATCCTTCCCCTGCTGATCTTTTTGGCGCGGATCGGCGACGTCAGCATGGAAACGATCCGGGTAATCTACATATCCAAGGGAATAAAATACCTGGCACCAATTATTGCATTTTTCGAGATCATTATCTGGCTCCTCGCAATTGAGGTCGTGATGAGCGATCTCTCCAATATTGCCAACTTTTTTGCGTTTGCTTTTGGTTTTTCCATGGGCACGTATATCGGGCTTATCATTGAAGAGAAACTCTCAATCGGCATGGTGATCCTGCGGATCATCACAACCGGGGAATCCACCGACAACCTTGTTTCCTTCATGCAGTCGGAGAATCTTGGCGTTACCTGCATGGATGGCCACGGGTCAAGGGGCGATGTGAAGATCGTCCTTTCGCTTGTCAACCGGACGATGTACCGCGAATTACCCGGCATATAGAGATGACAAACCCTCATGCATTCTTCTCGATTGAGGACGTCCGGTACGTGAATGAAGGCGTATTCCGACCAAAAAAAACGAACCAGATCACCGGGTTACTGAATCACTTTTCCGCGGGGAAAAAAGAAATAAGTTTATTTTCCCAAAATCTCACGAATCGCTTTCCGTTTACCGATTCGCCGTATCGTATCTGCAAGACGCTCTCCTGATATTCCCTCACCCCGGTAGAAAGCAAGCGTCCGGTCGAGAAATCCAATTGCTGCTCCCTCATCGATAAACTCAGCAATTTTCATGCCGAGAACAGGATGCCTCCCCATCTTTCCGCCGATATACACTGCGAGGCCGGATCGTTTTAATGTCAGTGCGTGTTTTTGACAACCTGATATGCAGTCACCACAGGAAATGCACAATGCTGGATCAAACACCATTTTGTTGTTGCTGAAGATGATTGCCCCTTCACGGCAGGTCGTTTCACATTTTTTGCACACAATGCAATTTTCGGGAACTATCCGCGGTTCTGCCATGCCGCAAAATCCAATATCATTCTCACGGGGTTTCGTACAGCAATTTGGGCATCCTGCGACTGCTATCTTAAACTTATGCGGGACTATCTCCCCGGCATATCCGGAATCTAATCTCCTGCCGAATTCCTGGGCATTGATGATACCGTCCCGGCAGACAAGATTGCCCGGACAGGCAGTGATGACCCGGACGCGTGGCCCCGATGCTCCGACCAAAAATCCTGCCGCGGATATCTCATTTTTTGCGTCTAGAGATCCTTTCCCGGTATCCAGAGGATCTCGATACCCTGGCGTGTTGTAAGATGGAGTTCCCCCCGGCCGTACCTTCTTCGCAAGATCTCCAAGAACTGCAAGCTGCGCCGATTCGATTTTTCCCACGGGATCTTCAACCGGATAATGAAAAAACCAGCCTCGCGTTGCCGTATAACTCCAGGTATTTCGGCAGGTTTTCCGGCGCGGTTTTTCTTGTTTCGGAATTTTTCATATATATCGACAGTCCTTTATGCCGCTTCTGATTCTGGTTCAAATCCGGGAATTCACGAGAATATCAAACATTCTCTTGATGAATCCAGAGGTCAAGCATAAAACAATTATCCATCCGGCTCGATCAGGATTCATGTTTCATCGACTTCAATCATCATCACTCATAGTTCATTATTTTTTCATCGATTATGAAAAGCCCATCTGGACACCTGATAATCAGGAACCTTCCCGTGAACTATTTAACGGAAAAACCGTGTTATTCGGGGATTAAGGAGATTTTGCCTCATCCGGGCACCAACATCTCCCGGGTTTTTACTTCCAGGTTGTCGCGGTATTGTGCCTTTCCCCGGCTTTTCCCGCGTCCCAAAAAGGACTGGATCTTTATAACCCGAGATTTTATGACGCTTCCGATCCAATGGGAAGAATAGTCATGGATCGTTGTTGCAGGGATGGAATCCGGGAGAAATTCTTATGAAAACCGAGATGCCCCTCTCCAAACCGATCCGCAGGTTCCTCAACAGTACCGAAGAAATGCTTGGGACTGAAATCTCTCTTTTACGGAACCCGGATGCAGAACCGGGTGGAACGCTCGTCGATGTATATACCTATGCTATCGAGAAAAATGTCATCATTTTTCCTGCCCAGTACATCGGGTTACTCAAGGATTTCATTATTGCAAAACAGTGTACGAACCTGCTCATCAAGGGAGCAGCGGCGAAGAGATCAAAATATCTCGTCTGCTCCTACAACCAGGATTCAGTGTACCGGGGAATGCGCCAGATTTATTTCGACGCGTTAAAGGATGAAGCAAAAAAGGCAAACAGACTCCGGTTAAAAAACTCATCCAGATGCTGTTCATCCTCTATGAGCACTTTAACGAGGACCTGAACGAAGTTCCCTGGAACCCGGTCATCAATGCGAGTGTTTACCACCGTTTGCCCAACTCCGTAAGACACAACTCTATCACATTATGAAGGAGAGCCAGGCGGATATGGATGAGATGATGGAACAGGAGGAGATCATCCCCCGCAGGTATTTTGTCCTGAATAAGGCGATGTTTTATGCCCGTGATATGTATCTTGCAAAAACCCTTCCCGCCGATGAACTTACCCCGACGATA